>JADFIR010000075.1 GCA_022566535.1 Planctomycetota bacterium | reverse complement strand
AGCACACCGTCATTATTCCAATCCGTGGTCTGCATCGAGAAGCCAAGGATCGCCGACACAAGCGTTTCAGTGCGGCTCCAAATCTGACTTCCATCCGCCCCGGAATATGCGGTCACCTTCCCGGACGAATTGCCGTTGAAAACGGCGGAGACGGCGAAGTCGATCGTCCCATCTTTGTTGACATCTCCAAGAGGGACAGCCGTCCAACCGAAAAAGTCCTCCAGGATCGGGCTTGCCACCTCCAGCAGTGTCTGGCAGTCCTTCTCAAGCCATTGGCCTTGAACGGCCTCCGCGCTGAAAGCTGCACAAACAATTATCGTGCACGCCAAACTACGATAGGACAGCGATCGAATCATCACTTATTCCTCGACAGCGATCGAATCATCACTTACCGCACACGGGCATCCGTCGGCCGCCCGCAAATCCAACCTCTTGACATCGCACGATTCGCGGTTCGGGTGAATATCGGACCCATACGGCGTCGTTACGGCGACGGATGCGTCGAAGAACTGGGATAGTTCGATAGTGCGGGTTCAACCATCGGTGGCGTACATCTGCCATCAGACAAGCTTGGGCTCAGCAGCGCTGTGTCGGCAATGGCGACTTCGGAGATCACGGATCTCGCTGGCACCATCTTGCTCTGTAGCGCCTGATCTGAATTCGCCTCGAACTGAACAACGGGTTCGTCACGAATCCGCAGCGCGGCAAGCCCAGGTTTGTTCACGCTGTTCAGCGAACCCCCGCTAAGCCCATGGTGCATGGCCGCTCACGCGCACGGCCCCCAGTTGGCCAGCCCGCCGGGGCGGGTCAGCAGGTCGAGGATGCCGACGTTGCCGTCGCCGTCGAAGTCGGCGGGATGGCCGGGGTTGGATCCCCATGCGGCTAGCAGCGCAAGCAGATCCAGGATGCCGACGCAGCCATCGCCATCGAGGTCCCAGGGCTGGAACTCATACGCGCCCATATCCACGACGGGCGGATCGCCGCACTGCCTCGGCGCCTGCTGGCAGTCGGGCGTTTGAAGGTCATCAACGAAGCGCGGGTTGCCATCGAGGTCGGTGACAATGTTCTTCGGCACAGCGGTGTTGTCGCCCGCGTCGATGCAGGGTGAGCCGGCCGTGAGGCGGTAGTCCTCATTGTCGGGATCGACGAAGCCCGGATCGGCATCGATGTTGGCAATGCCGGGCCAGTCGCCCTGTATGTCGGAGTGAAGGACGGCGGTCGTTGAAAACGGCTCATCGAATAACTGGTCGGGGGAGTTGCCCCAGACCACGCAGTTGATCACGGTCAGGCTGCTGGAGAGGTTATGCACCCCACCGCCGGTGTCTGCCGCGTTGCCCGCAATCGTGCAATTGGTCACGGTCGAGTTGCTATTATCGTCGGCCATCCCCGCGCCGTGGTCGGCAGTGTTGCCGTTGAAGGTGCAATTGGTCACCGTCGGGCTGCTGACGAAGTTGTACATCCCGCCGCCTCTCAATTCGGCCGTGTTATCGCTGAAGGTGCAGTTGGTCACGATCGGATTGGCGGCGAAGTCGTTGAACATCCCGCCGCCGAAGTCGGCCGTGTTGCTGCTGAACGCACAGTTGGTCACCATCGGGCTGCTGATGAGGTTGTACATCCCACCGCCGCGGTCGTCGGCTGAGTTCCCGCTGAACGTGCAGTTGGTCACCATCGGATTGCTTTGGACGTTGAACATCCCACCGCCGTCGTCGTCGTCGCCGATGACTGTGTTTCCGCTGAAGGTGCAGTTGGTCACCGCGGGGCTGCTGCCCACGTTACGCATTCCGCTCGGCTCCCCGCCCGTGACCGTGAAACCGTCAAGGACTGTATCGGGCCCTTCGCCATTGTTGCAGGTCACCACCGTGCCCGTTTGTTGAGCGTCAATGATCGTGACCTGGGGCCCGTCCGAACTGCGCACCGTGATCGCCTTGCCGAGGAAGTCGATGGTCTCGAAGTAGGTGCCCGGGTGGACCTCCACCTCGTCACCATCCATGGAAGCGTCGATGGCCTCTTGAATGGTTGGGAAGTCGCCGGGGACGTTGATGATGTCGGCGAGAGCGGTGCCGCTCAAGGCGACGATCGCCACGACGAGGGAGCAACGAAGCCGCATCATGGGCGTAGCTCCTTCGCGCCGAACAAGGCCGTAGAGAGGTACGAGTGTCCGCTGGGTTGACACAATCCGGCTCACTGAAGCCTCAAGGCGCGACCCTCCCCTATGCGCGAGCATTCTTTCTGCATTGTAGCAGATCAGACGAGCTGGTCCGCGGGCTTCCGCCCGCGGCTATTGACGGCCCGCAAGCCGGGGGCTCAAGTATCGCGGCAGGGCGGTCATCTTGCAGCTATCATCGCGCACATGGCGCTGTTCACAAAAGACAAATCTGCACCGCGCGCGGAAACGCCAATCAGCGCGGCGGCGGCGGAAGGCGACGCGGGTCAACCCATGGCGCCAGACGATGCCGCATTGGAAGAACTCATCAAACAGATCGGGCGTGAGTTCCTCGAACAGGCGCGGCGCCACCGCTTGAGCGTGCTATCTTCAGCGTTCTGGTCGGACAAGCTCATCGACTGGGCGATGAAGGACGAAGCGTTCAAGGTGCAATTGTTCCGCTTCGTCGATGCGTTTCCGACGCTGAAGACGCCCCGGCAGATCCACGATCATCTGGTGGACTATCTCAGCCAGCCGGGGGTCACTCCACCGCCGGGGTTGGGGCTGGGACTGAAAGCGGGCGGACTGATGAAGGGGATGATGGCCAAGACCGTGGCCGGCCAGATCACCGCGATGGCGCAGAAGTTCATTGCCGGGACCGATGCGGCGTCGGCCCAGCCGATGCTCAAAGACCTCTGGTCGCGGGGTATCGGGTTTTCGGTCGATCTGCTGGGCGAAGTGTGCGTGAGTAACGCCGAGGCACGCGACTATCAGCGCAAGTACCTCGATCTGGTCCGCAACCTGTCTCGAGAAGTGGCCCGCTGGCCGGCCAATGACCGGCTGGAACACGACCACCTCGGTCAGATCCCGCGCAGCAATGTCTCGATCAAGATCAGCTCGCTGTACGCCCGCACCGATCCGATCGACTTTGCAGGCACGATCGCCGGGTTGACCGAGGCGCTGCGTCCGATCCTCGAAGCCGCCCGTGACAACAACGTCTTCATCAACTTCGACATGGAGCAGTATCAGCTCAAGGACCTCACGCTTGAGCTTTTTGTGCGCTGTTGCGAGGCGATCGAGTTCCCGGCCGGGCTGGCGATGCAGGCGTATCTGCGCAGCGGCGATGAAGATGCAAAGCGCATCATCGACTGGGCCAGGCGCAGCGGCCGGCAGGTCACCATCCGCCTGGTCAAGGGCGCGTATTGGGACTATGAAACAATTGACGCGGAACAGCAAGGCTGGCCGGTCCCGGTGTGGAGCCGCAAGGTCGAAACCGATGCGTGCTTCGAGCGCATGGTTGGAGCGTGCATCGGCGCAATTCCCCGAGGCAGCGGCGAAGGGGGGGTCAAGCTCGCACTGGGTTCACATAACATCCGCTCGATCGCCCACGCCCTCGCCTTGCTGCAACGGCACGACCTACCTGAATCGGCGGTGGAGATCCAGACGCTGCACGGCATGGGCGACCAGATCAATGGCGCCGCCGTTGAGCGGGGGCTCCGGGCCCGTGAATACGTGCCCGTGGGCGAGATGATCCCTGGCATGGCGTACCTGGTTCGCCGACTTCTCGAGAACACCTCCAACGAGTCGTGGCTGCGGGCGAGTTTTCTCGAAGACGCCTCGCCCGAGGTGCTGCTGGCATCACCGCAGCGGCGCTTCGAAGGCGATCCCGGCAAGCAACGCCTCGCCGGCGCGCCGGAGCGCCATCAACTTAGCGCCGCTGTGGAAGGTGTCGCTGACAGTCGGCCGTTCATGAACGAGCCGATGCGCGACTTCTCGCAAGAGAGCGTGCGCGACGCCTTTGTGAACGCGATCGCTGAGGTGCAAGCTCCCAAGGTCAAGGCCGATGCGACCGAAGATGATGCCGAGCAGGCGCTTGGCGCCGCCCACGCTGCGCTGGGCCGGTGGCGCGGCCTGCCCGTGCGAGAGCGCTCCGCGGTGCTCGTCAAAGCGGCCCGGATTATGCGCCGCCGGCGCGATGAGCTGTGCGGCATCATCATCCGCGAGGCGGGCAAGGTCTGGCGCGAATCAGACGGCGACGTCTGCGAAGCGATCGACTTCTGTGAGTACTACGCGCGGCAGGCGGTGGCTTTGTTTGAACACCAGCGTCTCGGCCGGTTCGTCGGTGAGCTGGATCAGGTGATCTATCAACCGCGCGGAGTGGCCGTGGTCATCAGCCCGTGGAATTTCCCGCTGGCGATTCTGTGCGGCATGACCACGGCGGCGCTGGTGACGGGCAACCCGACCATCATCAAGCCGGCGGGTGGGGCGCTGGGCATCGGGAAGACCTTCTATGAGATCCTGCTCGAAGCGGGCTGCCCGAAGGACGTGATCCACTTCATGGCCGGGCCGGGCCGCACCGTCGGAGCCAAACTGGTGCGCGATCCTCGCACGGCGCTGATTGCCTTCACCGGTTCGATGGAAGTCGGGCTGGACATCGTTGCTGCGGCCGGCCAGGTTCCGCCCGGCCAGCGGCACGTCAAGAAGGTGATCAGCGAGATGGGCGGTAAGAACGCGATCATCATCGACGCCTCAGCCGATCTGGACGAGGCGGTGCTCGGCGTGCGGCAGTCCGCGTTCGGATATCAGGGGCAAAAGTGCTCGGCCTGCTCGCGCGCGATCGTGCACGAATCAGCCTACGACACGTTCCTGGACCGGCTATCCGAATCAACGCGAACGCTGAAGATCGGCGATCCGCTGGATCCGGCGGTCGATTTTGGGCCGGTCATCGATCGCAACGCGTATGAGTCGATCAACACATACGTCGAGATGGGCAAGGCCGAAGCGCGGCTGGCGCTGCAGATGCAGCTGCCGCAACAGCGTGAACTGATGCCGGGGCGCGATTACATCGCCCCGCACATCTTCGCCGAGGTCCCGCCGACGGCCCGCATCGCCACCGAAGAAATCTTCGGCCCGGTGCTCTGCGTGATGAAGGTCGACACCTTCGAGGAAGCGCTGGAGCTGGCCAACGCAACCGGCTTCAAACTCACCGGCGGCGTGTTCAGCCGCAAACCATCGAATCTTGAGCAGGCCCGGCGCGAGTTTCGCGTCGGCAATCTATATCTCAATCGCTCCATCACCGGGGCGCTGGTCGGTCGGCAACCGTTCGGCGGCCTGGGCCTCTCCGGCGTGGGGACCAAGGCCGGCGGCCCGGACTATCTGCTGCACTTCGTCGAGCCGCGGTCGGTGTGCGAAAACACCATGCGCCGCGGCTTCGCCCCTGGGTTGTAAGACGGCACATCCAGTGACCCGCCACGACACGATGTAGTCAATTCACTGCGAAGTCCACGGACTCGAGTCCGTGGGCTTCTTCGGATGTCGTTGACCTTCACCGGGCCGATCCGCCGCGGGCGGACCCGGCTCACTCTTCGGTGTTTCGGCGTATCGGCATTTCTCACAGGATGCGGTCGAGCAGGCGGTACTGCACCGCTTCGGCGATGTGGTGGGATTGCACGCGTTCAGTCGCTTCCAGATCAGCGATGGTGCGGGCCACACGGCGGATCTTGTCATAAGCCCGAGCGCTGAGCCCGATCTCCGTCATCGCCTGGCCGAGCAGCGTCTGGGGCGCGTCATCCAATTCAACATATCGATCCAGCGCCTTGCCCGATAGTTCAGCGTTGATAAGCCCAGGCCCTTGGCGGTGAGACTGAATCTGCCGGGCATCGAGCACGCGTTGCCGAACGGTCGCGGTGTCGGTCCCCTGCTGCTTCGACGCAAGCAGTTTATAGGGAACCGGCGGCACCTCGATATGGATGTCGATGCGGTCGATCAACGGCCCGGACATCCTCGAAAGGTACTTCTCCATCGCCCGCTGGCTGACCTCATCGCGGGCCATCGTGCCCTTGGGCGTTGGATTCAATGCGCCCACCAGCATGAACCGCGCAGGGAATCGCACCGAGCCGTGTGCACGCGCGACGGTCACGCATCCATCCTCCAGCGGCTGGCGAAGCGTCTCCAGCACATCGCGAGAGAACTCCGGCATCTCGTCGAGAAACAGCACGCCGCGATGAGCCAGGCTCACCTCGCCTGGCCTGGGAATCGTGCCCCCGCCGATGATTGCCGGGCTGGAGGCCGTGTGGTGCGGCGCTCGCACGGGTCGCCGGGTCATCAGCGGTTGGCCAGGCGCGAGCCCGCCGACGCTGGAATAGATTCGAGTCACCTCCAACGCCTCATCTCGGCTTAGCGGCGGCAACACGCCGGGCAGGGCCTTGGCCATCATCGTCTTGCCGGTTCCGGCCGGGCCCAGCATCAGCACGTTGTGTCCGCCGGCGGCGGCGATGGTCAGCGCTCGCTTGGCCGCCTCCTGGCCGCGCACATCAGCAAAGTCCACCTTCGGCTTCCCTTCGGCGATCAACGACTCGATGTCGATCGTCGAGTGTGGCGGAACTTGACATTGACCGTTGAACAGCGCGACGAGTTGCCCAAGAGTCTCCACCCCACGAACTTCAATGCCGTCCACCGCAGCCGCCTCGGAGGCGTTGGGTGATGGAACAATCACCCCTCGCACACCAAGCTCGCCGGCCAGTTGCGCCAGACTGATCACACCTTTGATCGGGCGAATCCGCCCATCCAGAGCCAGCTCGCCGGCAATGAGAAAGTCCCGGGCCTGCGGCCGGCCGTCGCCCGCAACGGGATCGATCGTTCCACCCGCCAGCAGCAACGCCACAGCGATCGGCAGATCGTAAACCGGGCCTTCCTTTCGCACGTCCGCCGGAGCAAGATTGATCGTGACGCGGCTTTGGGGAAAGCGAAACCCGCTGTTGAGCACAGCCGTTCGGACCCGTTCGATCGATTCCTTCACCGCTACATCCGGCAGCCCGACGATGGTGGTCTTGGGCAGACCCACCGGGCTGAGATCCGCTTCGATCTCGCACGGCGTAGCGTCGATGCCTTGGAGAATGAAGCTGTGCACCCGGCTGATCACGGCTGAGATTCTAACGCCAACTGACCTTGACTACGGTCACCAGCGCCACATCTGCTGATCA
>JADFIR010000039.1 GCA_022566535.1 Planctomycetota bacterium | reverse complement strand
CGCCGGCGATATCCCAAGACCATTCGGCGGGTCAACGGGTACAACCTCGACCTGATTCTCGATCAGATTGATCGCTGCACGTCCGGGCGGTTCGATCAGTTGAATCTAGCGCATCTATTGTGCGGCGCCGAGGGGACGCTGGGGGTGTTCGTGGGGGCGAGGCTGCGGCTGGTGGAGGTTCCCAAGGCTAAGGGGTTGGCGATCGTAGCGTTTGCAAGCCTTGGTGAAGCGCTCGATTCGCTGGGAGCAATCCTCCAGACCAACCCCGCCGCGGTGGAGCTCATCGACGACATCATCATTGACCTCGCGGCTCGCAACGTCGAATACCGCCGGTATGTCAAGCTCCTGCCCTCGTCACCCGGCCCCGGACTCGGAGTGGTGCTGTATGTGGAATACTTCGCCGATGACCAAGGGCAGGTGCAGCGGCGGCTGGCCGAGCTGGAATCGATGTTGGCGCCCGCGGCGACGAAGCGCTACACGGACCCCCAACGAATGGCTCTGGTGTGGAAGCTTCGCAAGGCGGGCGAGCCACTGTTGCACACGGTCTCCGGAGCGCGAAAACCTCTGACCTTCATCGAAGACACTGCGGTCGATCCCGCCCGGCTCCCGGAGTTCGTCAAGGCGTTCCGACAGGTCGTCTCCGCGCACGGAACGACCGCCGCCTTCTACGCCCATGCCTCAGTCGGGTGTCTGCACATTCGCCCCATGATCTGTCTGCGTGATCAGGCCGATCGGCTGGCGATGGAAGCAATCGCGGCGGAAGTGACCGACCTGGTCAAGGCGTTCGGGGGAGCACTTTCCGGCGAGCACGGTGACGGCCGGGCTCGTTCTCATCTCCTGCGGCGTTTCTACGGCGACGCCATCTGCGACGGCTTTCGGGCGATCAAGGCGATCTTTGATCCTGAGAATCGCATGAACCCGGGCAACATCGTCGAGCCGGCGCCGATGACGCAGGCGCTGCGGATCAAGCCACTGCAAACACCGGTTGAGGTTCCCGCGATCAAGACTTTTTTCCGATACCAGCCGGAGCACGGGTTCGGCGAGGCCGTCGAGATGTGCAATGGGGCCGGCGTATGCCGCAAGACCCAAGGCGGCACGATGTGTCCCTCGTATCGCGCCCTGCTTGATGAGCGCCATGCCACGCGCGGCCGGGCCAACGCTCTGCGGCTGGCCATGACCGGCCAGTTCTCCCAGGATGGCCGATCGCCCGCCTTCAACGACCCGGAGACGATCAAGACACTGGATCTGTGTCTCTCGTGCAAAGCGTGCAAGGCTGAGTGTCCCAGCAACGTGGATGTCGCCAAGCTCAAAGCCGAGTACACCGCCCAGCGCTACGCGGCGACCGGGCGAATCCCGTGGCGAGTCGGGATGTTCGGCCGGGTGCGTCGGATCAATCGGCTGGGGTCCGCGGTCTACCCGCTTGCCAACACGCTAAATCGTTTCCGCCCTTCGGCACTTGTCCTGAAGCGATTGCTTGGAATCGACCGTCGTCGAAGCCTGCCGTCGTTTGGCCGATCGTTGTATCGGTGGTTTGAGGCTCGCGAGAGGCCCAAGGCAGGCACCGAAGCCGCGACGGTCGTGCTCATGCCGGATTGCTTTGCCGTTTACAGTGAGCCGAAGATCGGTCGGGCCGCGATCCTGACGTTGGAAGCGCTGGGCTATCGCGTGGCGTTACCGAAGATCGGCTGTTGCGGTCGGGCGCTGATCAGCAATGGAATGCTCGGTGAAGCATCACAGGCATGTCACGATACCGCCGAAGAGTTGATTCGCGAGGTCAAGCGCTGCGACGCGGTGGCGGTGGTCGGGTGCGAGCCCAGTTGTGTCTCAGCGATAACCGACGACTGGCTGGACCTCGATATCGGGGTTGATCCCGACTCTCTCAGCGAGCTTGCGGCGAAGACGTTCCTGGTCGAGCAGTTTGTGGACACTCATTGGGATCGGCGCCGGTCGTCGCGGGCCGCCGGGCCGCTGATGCATGATCGACGAGTTCTTCTGCACGGGCATTGCCACCAGAAAGCGCTGTGGGGGATCGAGAGTTCCGCGAGTCTGTTGCGGCGATTGCTCGGCAGCCGGCTGAGCATCCTTGACTCCGGATGCTGCGGGATGGCCGGCGCATTCGGCTATACCCCTGATCATTTCGATCTCTCGATGCGCATCGGTGAATTGGCGCTGTTCGGGGCGATCCGGTCGGAGCCTCAAGCAGCGATCGTCGCCCCCGGGACCAGCTGTCGGCATCAGATCCTCGACGGCACCGGCCGAAGAGCGCTTCATCCAATTGAGCTGGCGGCGACGATGTTGGGGATCTCGGCCGGCTAACGCAGCGGATTGCAACCGCCTCAGTCGCTGCCGAGTTGTGAAGTAACGGTGGACATATCCCAGGCGATCAGAGAGATAATGCGTTCCTGCATCTTCTTCGCCTTGCTTACGGTTCCCGGCTGACGAAGCTCATTGGCGAGAATGCTGAAGGAGCGGCGCTGACCATCCGGCATCGTGATGTAGCCGCTTAGGCAGCTGACATACTTGATATAGCCGGACTTCGCGTGCACCGTCGCGCCGTACAGATCGGCATTGCTGAACCGGTTGGCCAGGGTGCCGCTTCGCCCGGCATGTGCGAGACTGTCGATGAACATCGGCCCAATCCGCTCATCGTGGTGGAACGTATTCAACCACGCCGTGAGCGTTTCCGCAGCGATGCGGTTCTCTCGGCTCAGGCCTGAACCGTCGGACACGATGATCTTCGCCGCGAGCTTCGGATTTTTCAGCCGCTCGTGAACCACGTTGCGGACAACCGCCGAGCCGTTGATCCACGATCCCGGATCATTGGTCAGAGAAAACGCCAGCCGCTTGATCAACGACTCTGCGTAGAGGTTCTGGCTTTGGCGGTTGCAGCGGGTGACCACAGTGCTGATTGGAGTGCCGATGACCGGGCCCACAAGCTCGCCGCTTGGGGCGGGCTCACGTGACTCGGCGACACGAAAGCGCTCAACCTCAACTCCCGCCTTAGCCAGTCGATCGGCGAACAGGCGGGCAAAGAACGCCGGCATGTCGTGTGTGGTCACGGGCACCGGCGCACGATAGGAATGCTTCACGTTGCCGTAGAACGTCAACACGTTGGTGTTGTGCTTACGAGCGATCCAAACATCATTGCGATCATGGGTGGTCTTGCGTGTCGTGGCACGGTTCATCGGATGCAGCCACTCAACGTACGGTTGGAAGAGCTTCAGCTCCGGTTGTTCGCCGAGGCCGGGGCGGGGATAGAAATGCAGGAGGTTGAGGTGGAAAATGAATCCGGAAACCTCCGCGCAATAGCGGCGATTCAGTTGATCGATCGGCCAGGCAGGATGAACGAATTGCCGATCGAAGATTCGGTCGTCCACAACGACCTCGCTCACGCCCGACATGCCGGAATCGACGACGGCTTGGACCCAGATGTCGATGAACGTGTCGATGTCGATGCCTTGCTGCCCCCTGAGCTGCATCAGTTTCAGGAGATCGGGGTCGCCGAAGCCCGGGTCGCCGTCGCCGACGATGATGAGGCGATCACCATCGCGCAGCAGCCGGGTCTTGAACTCGAAATCCGCCCCCAGGACGTGCAGAGCGGCGCCGGTCGTCAGCAATTTCATGTTGCTGGCCGGGATCAGCAGCTCGTCGGCTTTATATGAGACGAGGGCCGCGCCGGTCTCGGCGTCGCGAATGCTGACCGCAACGGTGGCCCCGGCAAGTGGGGCCCGCTTGATGGCGACCTCGACCTCGTCTCGCAGACCGGCGACGGCCGCGACGGCAAGCGAATGAACGATGACCAGTGCGCCCAACGCTCCACGGGCAAATCGATTCATACACGACCTTTCCATTCGGCACGTCCCAGCACAGCCATGGTATCGGTTCTGCGCGATGGGTTGCTCCAATGCAGCCCATCATAGCGAGCACTTGAGCCACCACCTCACTGAGGCATTCCAGCGACCGGCTCTGGGGGGCTGCCGGCGCGGTTCCAGGAGATACACTCACCACATGCTGAATCGCGAAGCGTGCGAGCGACGCGTCTATCGGCTGGCGACGATGCTCATCGGCGATCCGGTCACCGCCACCCGGGTGATTGAGGCGGTTGTGGATGCCCAGCCGGACCTTCGCAGGCTTGATAGCGCCCATCTGGACCGGCTCACCGTCCTGCGGAGTCGGGAAATGGGCCGCGCTACCATCGTTGATGGCGCGGTGCCGCCGGCCGTGGCGAGCGCTTTGGCTTCGCTGCCCAGCCAACAGCGCGAAGCGTGGGTGTTCACCCACGTCTACCGCGTGCCGCAGCGCGAGATGGCCAGGGCGATGGATTGCTCGGTAACGGCCACAACTCGTCATCTTCAGCTGGCCGAGGCAGCTATGGCCGCTCCTGCGGGCGATGCCCCCAAGATGGCTGCTAGAGCGCTGCTCAAGTACTCCATGTCACTAGAGCTGCCGGCGTTTTGGCGGGCCCAGCGGCGCCGCCGTCGGACGATGCGCCGGATGATCGTGGTTCTGGTCTTCGGACTGGTGTTGCTCGTGCTGATCGTGGCGATCACAGGGCTGATGCGCATGCTCGCGGCAGCGTGATTCGACGGACCGCTCCAGCGGCCGAAGTCGATGGTATCGTGGTCCCGAGTGAAGGTGTTGGCGGTGAACGGACAGCCTAAACGCGCTTCTCCGCTTCCGTGGTTCGGCGTCGCCGCGGCGCTTGCGGTGACCGTGATCGTGGTCGCGATCATCATTCGCTCAGCCCCCGTTGGTCCGCCGCAGGAAGCGTCCGGCACAAGGGATCAGTTGCAGGATGCTGCACCTGCCGTCCCCGGGGTGCGGGCGATTCTTACCGCCGCCGGGGTGACGGTTCAACGCCGGCTGCCGGCGATGGCGTTCGCATTGCGCGACGGCCAAACACTCGACGCTCAGCTTCCGCCCGGCCCTTTCGACGGCGAATTCATCGTGACGTTCCATCCTGGGGCGGTTCGGCGAGCGGCGCTTGGGGCCGCAATCCAGGGCGGATCGCTGATGATCCAACGCAAGGGAAAGGTGCTGGCCTCGGACTATGCCAGCGACAAGCCAAGGGTGCTGATGACCGACACGGTCTTTCTGCCGAGCCGGTTGGTCACGTTCACCTATCGCTTCCGCCGGGATGGTGGTGGACCCACCCGGCTGCGGGCGCTGTGGCAGCCTCAGGATTCGGCCGTTGCCGTTGCGCTACCCAGCGGCGGCGGTGGTCTGTTGGCGGATGACGCAGTGGCGGGCTTTGCACTGGTGCAGCAGTTGAACTGTGTGGCCTGTCACATCAGCAAGGACCCTGATTTGCAGGCCGAACTCGATATCAACGCAGCGCCGATTCTCGGCCAGATCGGTGCTCGCGCTCGGCCGGACTGGATTCGCAACTGGATCGCCCAGCCGCAGTCGCTCAAGGGCGGCGCGTTCATGCCCGCCCTCTTTCACCCCGCGGAGCTTGAACCCAGCCGGCTTGATGATCTCACTCATTTTCTCGTCTCCATGGGCGGACCGATCGACGAGACGAAAGGCGAGCCGAATCACGATCTCGTTGACACCGGTATGGTGCTCTATCACAGCGTCGGGTGCTTCGCCTGCCACGGTCCGCGTGAGCCGATTGAGAATCTACCGGGCTTTCGACCGCCCGGCCCCGAGCCGGGGCGATCCTACACCCCCCTGGGACCCCTGGCATTCAAGACGACGCCGGGTCGGCTCGCGGCATTCCTGGGAGATCCGCTTGCCATTCGGCCCAGTGGCCGCATGCCCTCGCAGAACCTCACCGAGATTGAAGCCGAGGCGATCGCTTCGTATCTCATCCATCGTGACGGCAGGAACACGCCAACTGTCGAGCAGCAGCCTTTCGTGCTTGATAGGCCACGCATTGAGCGCGGTGCAGCGATCTTCGTTGACAAAGGCTGCGCCAACTGCCACAGGCTCGGGCCTGGCCGGCCGACGATCATCTCATCGCTCCGTGCGCCTTCGCTTGAGCGTGTGAGCGCGTCAGTGAGTGGGCCGATGGACGTGCCGGGAGGATGCCTTGCCGAGGCGCCTCCGCCGGGGAGTGCCGACTTCGGGATCACTGCCGGGCAGCGGACCGCCATCGTTGCCTTCCTGCGCACTATGCCGATGCGGCGTGGCTGGGATGTGCCGCACGATCGGCTGGCCGCCACGATGGATCGGCTCAACTGTCTCGCCTGTCATCAGTTCCATGGTGCGGGCGGCCCTGAGCGCGCGGTCGCCCCGTATTTTACGACCCTTGGCGATTTTGACCTGGGCGATGAGGGTCGTCTGCCGCCGGACCTCGGCGATGAAGGTGCCAGACTCAACCCGCAATGGCTGGCTAACGTTCTGTCCGAACATGGAATCGCCCGGCCGTACATGGCCGCACGGATGCCCCAGTTCGGTGAGGCGAATGTCCGGCGGCTCCCGGAGCTGTTTGCAGCTGTTGCCGGCGTGCCAGCCGAGCCGGACCAGGGTCCCGACTTTTCCGAGCCCGACGCCGAGATCGGTCGCCAACTTGTCGGTGCCGGCGGGTTCAACTGCATTCAATGTCATTCCATCGCCGCCCGTGCGTCAACCGATCTTCCCGGATCCGACCTGGCACAAATGGTTGAACGACTACGCTACAGCTACTTTGCTACATGGATGCACGACCCCAAACTGCTTCGTGCCGGCACTCGCATGCCTTCGTTCTTTTCCGCGGGCCGCTCAGGACTGACCGAACATCTCGGCGGTGATGCGGATCGACAGATTGCAGCGATGTGGGCGTATCTTTCCCAGGGCGAGCTTCTTCCCCTGCCCGATGGTTTGATTGATCCGGGCAGCGATGAGCTTCAAGCCGGTGATGAGCCCATCGTCCTGGGCACCTTGATGAAGGATGTGGGTGCTCGGTCGATCGCATGTGGGTTCCCACCGCAGTAACATTGCGGCCCAAGAGCGATGTCCAAGGTTGCGGACAAGAAACGAATCCTCGAACTTCGAGATTTGCTCGATCGGGCAAACCGTGCGTACTTCGTCCACAACGAACCGATGATGACCGATTCGGTGTACGATGCGCTGCTGCGCGAGCTGGTCGAGCTGGAGAACGCCCATCCGGAATTGTTCGATCCAGACAGTCCCTCCCAGCGCGTCGGCGGCGAGCCGATCAAGGGGTTCAAGACCGTTCGGCATCGCGCACCGATGATGTCGATCGACAACACTTATTCGATCGAAGACCTGCACGCATGGCACGAGCGGGTGCTCAAAGGGCTGAAGGGCGAGACCGACGAGGGTGTATCGAATGGAGACGGTCCGCTTCGGTTCGTGTGTGATCCCAAGATCGACGGTGTCGCGGTCAGCCTGCGTTACCAGCATGGTGCGCTCGCCGTTGCGGTAACGCGGGGTGATGGTGAGCGAGGCGATGACGTGACGGCTCAGGTACGCACCATCCGCGCCATTCCGCTGGGCCTGCACGCGGATCGTCGCTCGCCGCCGACGGTGCTGGAGGTCCGCGGCGAGATCTTCATGCCTCATGAGGAATTCGAGCTGATCAACGCCCACCGCCGCAAGGCGAGCGAGGCGGAGTTTGCGAATGCCCGTAACGCAACCGCCGGCACACTCAAGAATCTCGACCCGAAGGTCGTGGCCGAACGGCGCCTCAGCTTTGTTGCCCACGGAAGGGGCGAAGTCGTTGGGATGGACGATGTGAAGACCTTTTCTACTTTTCTAAGCCGGCTCAGGGAGTTCGGAGTGCCGGTCAGCCCGCTTGCGAAGCGCTGCGAAACCTTCGACGAAGTGGTTGCCACGATCGAGTCGTTCCGCGACACCCGGGGGGGCCTGGGCTATGGCGTGGATGGCATGGTCGTCCGCCTTGATCGATTCGATCTCCAGGAGCAGCTTGGCGCGACAAGCAAAGCCCCACGCTGGTGCATCGCATTCAAGTATCCCGCCGAGCAGGCTCAAACTCAGCTTCGAAAGGTGGAGTTTCAGGTTGGAAAACTTGGCTCGCTGACACCGGTTGCGCGATTAGAGCCGGTCTTCCTGGCGGGAACGACCGTTAGCAACGCAAGCTTGCATAACGTCGTTCAGATGCAACAAAAGCTCGATCTGCGAGAGAGCGACACCGTCATCATCGAAAAGGGAGGAGAGATTATCCCACAGGTTGTGAGCGTCGTCAGATCGAAACGCAAGAAGCATGCTAAGCCAATACTCATCCCAACGGAGTGTCCAGTCTGCAGCGGTCCAGTTGGGTATGACGTTCCTCGTCCGGAGATGGTCGCTTTTCAGTGCGTGAATCTCGCATGCCCCGACGCGTATAAGGCCGTCCAGCGGAAAAAGGCAAGGGAAACCTGCATCCGCTGTGGCGCGCGAGTTGAGTTGACCAACAAATTGCCGACGCTTCGTTGCGTCAACCCTGAATGTTCCGCCCAGTTTCGTGAGAAGCTCAAATGGTTCGTCGGCCGCGGGCAAATGGATATCGACGGCCTGGGCGAGAAACTTGTCGATCAGCTTGTCGATGCGGGGTTAGTCGAACATTTTGCTGACCTGTTCTCGCTCTCTAAGAAGCGTGATCGGTTGCTTGATGTACTGGAGAAGTCGGACAAGAAGGATCCGACCAAGAGACCAGAGAAGCTCGTTGACAATCTCATCAACGGGATTGAGAATGCAAAGGACAGAGGCTTGGCGCGCGTCCTAGCCGGGCTTGGAATTCGCCATGTCGGAACCACAACTGCAAAGCAATTAGCACGCACGTTCCCCGATATCAACGCATTGTTGGATGCCGATGTCCAAGAATTGATGCCCAAGGCATTGAAGAAGCTGGTTGCTGTCCGATATGGATTCCCTGAGGCTCCCAAGCATCGACCGGAGACAGGGCTCGGAAAGGAAACTGCTCCCGCAGTTCACTCATATCTGCATTCCGCTCAAGCACGAGAGACCTTCAGATTGCTGAAAATGGCAGGCGTTGATCTCATAAGCAAGGACTACAAACGACAGGTACCAGAGATCGAATCGCCATTTGCAGGCAAGACCGTCGTTCTCACCGGCACGCTCGAATCGTTCACCCGGTCGGAGTTGACAGAAACGCTCGAAGCGCTCGGCGCGAAGGTCACGGGCTCAATTTCCAAGAATACTGACCTGGTGATCGCTGGTGAGAATCCCGGATCAAAGCTCCTGCGAGCCAAAGAGCTGGGCATCGAGACGTGGGACGAAGCGAAGTTGACTATGGCTTTGGCCGAGAGTTGAGATGCGATGTTGTAAGGCCACAGCTGGGCATGGATATGCTGGTGCCGCGGCCGCAACAAATAAAACCTGCGGATGCGCATCTGCGGCTGCGAAGGTGTGGCGGGCTTGTATCTTTGAATTCCGGACGGACAGCGCCGTCTCGGGGGTTGGTCGACATTGAGCATGCACAACATTGAGTTCAAGGCAGAGTTGCGCGATCCGGTCGCTGCCCGCAGACAATGCGCGCTGCTCGGGGCCCACCATGTCGGCACGCTTCGCCAGCAGGACACGTATTACAAGCTGCTCGACGGCCGGCTCAAGAAGCGCGAATCCCGAGGCGAACCGACGGAATGGATCTACTACCATCGCCCCGACCTCGTTCGCCCGAGGATGTGCCACTACACCATCCTCAGTGACGAACAAGCGAAGCGCCGCTGGGGGACCCACAGTCTGCGTGCGTGGCTGGAGGTGACCAAGGTTCGGGAACTGTGGACGCTGGCCAACGTTCGAATACACCTCGATGAGGTTGACAAGATAGGAACGTTCATTGAATTCGAAGCGGTCGTCTCGCGGAACTTCGATGTGCAAGAGTGCCACCTGGCGATCAACCATCTTCGCGAGGTGTTTGGGCCGACCCTGGGCGAGCCGGTCAGCGCCGGCTACAGCGACCTCATGGTTCAGGTTCTCGACGAGGGCGGCCAGCGGTAGTGCGCACCATCTTAGCCCGGGGAGATCGTCAACACGCGCTGCCAGATCAACACACCCAGCAGCACACACAGGGCCAGGCGGTACCAGCCGAATAGCGCGAGGCCATGGCTACCCAGATAACCGACGAGCCACTTCACAGCCAGGGCGGCGGAGATCGTCGCGACGACAAAGCCGATCACCAGCGGCCAGACGCCCAGCAGCTCGAACATATTCGGCCCATCGCCCAGAAAGTTCTCTGCGGCGCTGTAGACGCAGGCGCCTCCGAGCGTTGGCAACCCCAGCAGAAAGCTGAACTCAGCAGCGTGCTTGGGTCGAAGCCCGACGCCCATACCGCCCACGATCGTCATCATAGATCGGCTTGTGCCCGGCCACATCGCGACGCACTGCAGCAGACCAATGATCAGTGATCTCAGCCAGGTCAGGTGCTCGATATCCACGTAGCTGTGGGAATCGTTGGGCTCTAGGCCCTCATTGCCGTGGAAGAACTTCCTCTGCCACTTCGTCAAGAACACCATCACCAAGCCCCCGATCGCCAGAGCGGCCATGACGGGGATGGGATAGAACAGGTGGGATTTGATGGTCCCAGCGAGGAATGGTCCAAGTATCGCAGCAGGTGCAAATGCGATCAACAGATTGACCAGGAGTTTTCGGCCATTGTGATCCTTGCCGAGCAGACCGCGAATCATCTGTCGAACGCGCTTCCCATAGAGACCCAGCACGGCCCCAATCGCTCCGCCCTGGATCACGATGTTGAAGGCGTCAACGGCCTGCTTGACCTCAGTGGTCTCATTGAGATTGAGCAGAGCGGAGGCGATGATCAGATGCCCGGTCGAGCTGATCGGCAGGTATTCGGTGATGCCCTCCACCACGCCCAGGACGATTGCTTCGTAGATGTTCAAAGCGCTGCTTTCCTGCGAATCACGCGCCACTCGGAGAGGGGCCGCTCAATGAGGCTGAGTCCTGTGGTTCTGACAGCCACGGCATCAACGACCGTACGGTTTCGCCGGCGCGCTCGATCGGGTGGCTTTGGGCCGATGCGCGCTGCTGTTTGAACCACGCAAAATCCCGGTCATAGTCCTGCCGCAGCGCCTTGGCGAACGTGCCGTCGCGCACTTCGCGCAGGATGAGCTGCATCCGCTGTCGGACGGAGTCGTCGATCAGCAATGGGCCAACACGATGGCCGCCGAACTCGGCCGTATTGCTGACGGCCTGATACATGCCGGCCAACCCGCGCTCGAAAACCAGATCGGCGATCTGCTTGACCTCATGGCAGCATTCCAGATAGGCCAGTTCCGCAGGATACCCGGCTTCAGTCAGCACCGTGAACGCAGCCAGGATCAGCTCACTCATGCCGCCGCACAGCACCGCCTGCTCACCAAACAGATCGGTTTCAGTTTCGTCGGCGAAGCTGGTGTAAACGATGCCCGCTCGCGCACAGCCGATCGCGTTGGCCCAGGCCAGGCCGATCGCCTCTGCGTCCGACTTCGGCGAATCCTGATGTATTGCGAACAGACAGGGCAGGCCACGGCCTTGGCGATACAGCCGCCGCAGTGTGCGGCCCGGTCCTTTCGGGGCAATCAGGATCACCCCCACATCCGCAGCAGGCTCGATCAAGCCGTAGCGGATGTTGAATCCGTGCAAAAACCCCACGATCGCGTTCGCCTTCAGATTGGGCGCGATACTGCTGAGGAATAGCTGGGGCTGGGCTTCGTCAGCAACGGCGATGATGACCAGATCGGCATCGCTGACCGCGTGTGGAATCTTCATCGGCTCAAACCCGCACGCCAGGGCTCGGCGACCATTGGGCGTATCGCGCCTGTTAGCCACCACAATCTCAATCCCTGACTCGCGCAGGTTCAGAGCGTGGGCGTGGCCCTGGTTGCCGAACCCGACAACCGCGACAGTCTTGTCACGGAGCGGGTCGATGGGTGCGTCTTGGGGTCCTCGAAGAATCTTGGCGGCCATAGGCGCTCCTGCCCAGCGGAAGGGGAATTATGAGATTCGGATTCAATCACGACCCAAAAGTGGTCTCGTCCTGAGACCGGGACAATAATCCAACGTTGATTCTGAGGCCCAGGAGCCGATCCGTCCAGGAAGGCAGATGATGGCGACAACTCGCGAGCTGTTTGCCCGCCACAACCTTCGATGGACGGCCCAGCGGCGGGCGCTGTATGAGAACCTGGCCGAGAGCAAGAGCCATCCGACCGCAGAAGAGCTGTTCCTCACGGTCAAGCCAAGCACCACTCGGCTCAGCCTCGCCACCGTATACAACACGCTCGAGGCCTTGTGCAAGGCTGGGCTGGCTCGCAAGCTGCCGACCAGCAACGGCAGTTGCCGATATGACGCCGACACAAGCGAACATCTGCATGTCTGCTTTCGGGAGAGCAACGCAATTCAGGATGTTCCCAGCGAGCTCGGCTCCAAGTTGATCGAACACTTGCCCCGCTCCGTGATCGCCGAAATCGAACTGAAGCTGGGCATTCACGTGGACGGGCTCAACATTCAACTCCTGGCTAGACCATCGTCACCCCGCGGCTAATATTACAACACTACAAAGGCCGCGGAGCCATCCGCCGCAGGCGGAAACACTGATCAACACGGATCGACCAGACGAGAGGTTTGGCGAATCCGGTCGTTACTCGCGCGGGCATGTGGTGCAGGACAAGCCCCGCACGACGTTGCTTGCAGGTCTTAGCAACTGCGTCCATTCTATGTTTATCCGCGGTTTCACCTTTTTGGCGCTGTGGCTGGGCCGATGGGCGGTCCTCAATGTGGCTACTGGCTAGCCGCCAAGCCCGGCCCAGGTTCTGAGCGGCCGCCACGACCCGGCGCCCCGTCCCCAGGCGTGTTTCAAGAACGACCGCCGGACGACCGATATATCAATCCATGATGCCACGCGCACCGCGCGGCCGCCGGAGCAGATGACATGGACGCGAGCGATCAACCTAACCGTCGCGTGCACAAGCGGTTTCGAATGCTGCCGATGTACGCCACGGTGATGGCCCGGCGCCTCGCTGAGACCGGCACGCATGGGCTGCATGGGCACGTCTACGACGTTAGCGAGGGCGGAGTTCGTATTGAATTGGATGAGCCGCTTGAGCTCGGAGAATCCATCGCCGTGCGTCTCAATCTGCCCGGTGCGCCGTTGGAACACGGCGTTGAAGCCTGGGCCAGCGTGGTCTGGGTGAACGATGCGGAAGATGATCCGGGCCCGCGCCGCATGGCCCTGCGCTTTGTCGAATTCCCAGACCGCTCCGATCGCGACCGGCTGGTGAGCTATTTGGCGAGCAGCACGGCCCGGCAGGCCGCGTAGCGAGTCGTATTGCAGTCATTCGTAAGATAGGGACAGGCTCCCCGCGCACCCCGCGAGTGTGGCGGCGCTTCTGGCGCTGCGACACGATTTTGCATCTGTCTACCAATTGGCCATACAACCATGAGCATGAACACGCTTCTCATGGGTCTGCGAGGCTGCGGGAAGTCCACGATCGGCCGACGGCTTGCCCAGCGGCTGCGACGGCCGTTCATCGAGCTCGATGAACGTGTGTTGGCGACATTCGCTGAGTCGTCGGTCCGGGCCGTATGGGCGGTCCATGGGGAGGACGCTTGGCGCGATGCCGAAGTGCGGATGCTCACCAAGACCCTCGATGCCGATGACCAGGTTGTCGCGCTCGGCGGCGGGACGCCGATCATCCCAGCCGCTCGGCAGTGCATTGCTGCCCAGCAGCGCGCTGGGCGCGCCAAAGTCATCTATCTCCGGTGCGCGACGGAGGAGTTGGTTCGTCGTCTGGCGCACGACCCCGGCGATCGGCCGTCGCTGACCCAAGGCGATCCGGTGCAGGAGACCGCCGCGGTGCTGGTTGAACGGGAACCGACCTACCGCGAGCTGGCGGATCTGGAATACGATGTGACCGACACCGCGCCCGAGGAAGCGGCCAAGGGGCTGATTGAGTTGGCCTTTCGGGAATGAACGCTACACGTACGCGGTGGCTGGAGGCGGCTCGGACAGCCCAACGCTTTGAGCACGGGCGCTATCGCCGGTTTGGCGTTTTGGGCTGTGCCGTAGGGGTCACACCGGGGTCAGGCGCCGGCCCATGCGCCGCTTGCGATTGATCATCTTCCGCCCGAGGCTTGTCTTCATACGGGCTCGGAAGCTCAACTTCCGCTTCCGCTTGATGTTGCTTATATGACGCGGGTAGTGCATGGGGGAGTCGTTCCGATCTACCTACGGTCGAGGCCGCCGGTCTGGAACAGCCGGCCGACGAGCGATGGAGACAGCGTAGCATCAACGGCGGTCTCAAGCGAGCCTCTCAAGCGAATCAGCAGTCACGGCCTGTGGGCAGTCTTGATTCAAGTTCAGGATCGCGTATCCCCGGGTTGGCGGCTGAACTTGTGAGGATGGCTAAGGCCGTGGTTGGCAGAAGCCGATCCAGGTGCTATATAGTTTGTTGTGACCTGGAGCTGCGGAGGCTCCACTGAGCGCGTTTTGCAGCCGCCATAGTTTTAGCGACTGCAAAGCCCGCCCAGCACCAGCACGATGCGGCAGGCCCCCGCGATGTTCCCGCAGGAGCCGGGGTGTCGTTGACGGCCTGCACCGATTCCTCCTCGACGACCGGATGCCATGGACCCTGAGGATATTCGCACGGCTGAGCGGCTGTTGGGACATCGATTCTCCGATCGGCAGTTGCTTGCACGCGCGCTGACGCACGCCTCGGTGGCCGACTCGCGCCTGCAGAGTAACGAGCGGCTGGAGTTCCTCGGAGATGCCGTGCTGGGGATGGTTGTCTGCGACTATCTGTTTCAGCGGTATGAGGATCTGCTGGAAGGTGACTTGACGAAGATCAAATCGTCGGTCGTCAGCAGGCGCGCCTGTGCCGACATTGCCCAGGAGCTCGGGCTCGATGAGTTGCTTCGACTCGGCAAGGGCATGTCCGATCACCGCGTGCTGCCCCGATCGGTGCTGGCGGCGGTCTACGAGTCGCTGATCGGGGCCTTGCACATTGACGGCGGCATAGAGGCCGCTCGGCGGTTCATCCTCAAGGGAATCACGCCAATCATCGAGCAGGCGGCCGGCTCCGGGCATCAGTTCAACTTCAAGTCCGTGCTACAGCAGGACGCGCAGCATCATCTCCGATATTCGCCGCAATACATTGTCCTTGACGAAAAGGGGCCAGATCACGCCAAGTGCTTCGAGGTTGCAGTCGAGATCGGCACCAGACGCTTCAAGGCCTGTTGGGGCCCGTCCAAGAAGCAGGCGGAACAACAGGCGGCATTAGAGGCCCTGCTTGAGCTGGGGCTGGCCGAGCGAGCCGCCCAGGGCGAGATCAGGTTGTGCACCCCTCCGCGCGCCACCCATCAAGTGTCAGACCCCTCGCTTGACGGGGCTTAGAGGGGCTGATGCTCAGCAAGAGGTCGACCGCCACGGAATCCTAATTGGGGTGCCGTGAGCTCTCGGGGATCATGCGGTCAGCCACCAGATGAGCAATGCGTTGGCGACCAGGGCCGTCGCAACGGCCGCTGCCCATCGAGCCCAGATCCAACCTGCCGAGGGGCCCGCACCCGGCTGCTTGAGCAGCGCGATAGCCTCCATAGCTTCCGACAGGTCGATTCCCCTGCGGGCGTGGTCCTGTACGATGGCGATGATCATGTTCACGTCCAATGGACGCACGCCCAGTTGCCCGCCCATTCGCAATAGACGCTCGCGGTGCTGGAATGTCAGCGTCTGATCCTCAAGTTGTGAATACGCTCGGGCGGCCAGGATCCAACGGGGATCGGTCGGTTCCAGGGGGGGCTTGTGATTCGCATCCCGGCTCTCGGCCGCCAACCGTACGGGCGCCCCTCGAGCCGCGCTCGATGCAGCCGCAACCGGCCAATCATCACAGCCCACAAGACGGAGATTTGGCTGCGAATCGACTTCAGACATTCACTCTCCTCAGGGTGCTTGGGGGTTCGGCGGCGACAACCGCAGCCCTACGGGAATGTAGCCCGGCACGGGGCCCAAGCGAAGGGAATAACCGTTGAGACGTTTCGTGTGGGATGGATCGCTCGGCCTGGGCGATCTAGGACAAGCATGGCGGCCGCGGCGTGTAACGGAAGCTACAGCTGCTCGGCAGGCGGTCTAGCGACGTGTGGACAAGGTTCGCTTGGTGCGACCGGCCGCCCCCCAGACCGTCACCACCCCGTCGTCAGCATCAGTGACCCCGGCATGGACCACCTCCCTGCCAGTGCCGGTCTTGATTGACACAGCACCGTTCATGCCTTGCTCGTCGGTGCCGGCGATGAACACGACATTGCCTTGACCGTTCATCAGGTTCATCAAGCCGCCCATCCGGCGACTCCCGACCAGGAAGAGTCTGGTGCCGGCACTGTTCATCAGGGCTAGCAAAGCTCCGTCATCTTTGACGGTATCGACCGAGAAGAGCACCATGCCCGCCTCGTTGGCGAGGTTGAGCTGCCCGCCTCCGTTGGCATCGGCTGTGGTGGAGAACACGCGAAACCCCTGGGAATTGAATACATCCACCCGCCCGCCGCCGCTTGTACCCGAAGCGCCGGCAATCACCGCCGGTGTGTCGCCCGGGCCGTAGAAACGGGCTACACCGCCTTGTGGGTTCACGCCTGCCGTGAAGCGCCGCTGGCCGAGGGCGTCGGCGACGCTCACCAATCCAGCGCCACGCTCATCCGGGGAGACGGTCCACACCGCTGATCCATCGGCATTGTTCACGA
The DNA here is from genome assembly GCA_022566535.1 of Planctomycetota bacterium. Classification (GTDB taxonomy): domain Bacteria; phylum Planctomycetota; class Phycisphaerae; order Phycisphaerales; family SM1A02; genus JADFFQ01. The sequence goes on along the minus strand of JADFIR010000039.1, from coordinate 10,703 downwards.
TGAGCTGCCCGCCTTTATTCGTCGCGTTGCTTGAGAAGACCACCTGGCCGGAGGTGCTTGAAACAGCGATGAGTCCGCCGTGTTCACCGCTGCCCGCCGTGAACACCGGTTTCTGCCGTAGCGTGTTGATGAGCTCGATCTTGCCGCCGTGGGCGTCGGCGAGGCTGCGCATGATCCGCTGCCCTTGGGCGTTCCAGAGAGCGGTCTCCCCGCCTTGAGGCGTGGCAAACGCCCCGAAGACGTTCTTGCCCGCATCATTCCAAAGGGCCAGATCGCCGCCGCTGTCGTTGACCCAGAGCCGAAGCACGTCATCCCCGTCGCTGTTCCACAGATCAACCTGTCCACCCTTGGCTCCGGCCGTCGCGGCAAATACCACCTGGCCTTCACCGTCGATCACTTCGAACCGCCGAGCCTGGATCACGTCCGGCAGCAACGGCCCGACCGTCGCCGCCATCGTGCATGCGGCGATCAGCGCCACTACCACCAACGCCGAGAACGTTCGATACCGTCGCGCCTCTTGCCGGCACGCTCGAACCTGCCGCTCCAGGCAAGCCATCCGTTGTTCCATTGTGTGTCTTGCAAATTTCATGAATGGGTCTCACAGGCTCAAGGGAGAATCGACACTTCCTCATCGACCTTATTCACAGCGTCAAACAGATTGGATCCGCCCACACCACCGCTGCGATGAGCATTGATTGCGGTGTCAGAGACGAATGCGCTGATCGCCTCGGCGGTATCAGGCTTGCTGGGGCGCTTGCAGATGAGGCATTATGGGCGGCGTTTATCCTGACCGCGGGCGGCCTCTGCCCATGCTTCGGCATACAGACTTGCCCGCACCGGCAGGTAGCCCGGATAGGCGAGCCGCGCTTGGCGCACACTGTTACGGTCCAGGGTTATCAGAGCAACCGGATCAACTGTCTCCAGGAGAATGTCCCCGTGTGGCCCGACGGCGATGGACGGCCCGCCGATTGGCACACCGTGCTCAGGGCCCGGGCGGTTCACCGACAACACGTAAGCTGCGGCGGTCATCGCGGTGGCCTGAAATACGATGCGCCAGCGCTCGTAGGTAGCTTGTTCGGTCGCGCGCGGCACGATGATCGCCTCTGCACCGTGTGCCGCCAGGACGTGACTGCCGGCGGGTCGATTGATGTCAGAACAGATCTGAATCCCAAACGGCATGGCAAGGCTGCGGATGGCCGATGGCGGGTCCTCGCCTGGCTCGTAATGATTGGCCTCCCAGAACCCGGGCTCATGGGGAATGTGAAGTTTGGCGTACGTAGCAATCAGCGTTCCGTCTGCGTCGAAGACCAGCGCGGTGTTGGTGCGCTTCCCCGAGGCCGGATCGTAGATGATCGCCCCGCCGAGCACGGCAAGGCCGATGTCTCGGGCGGCCTTCGCCTGCATTTGGGATTGTGGGCCATCAGGCGGCTCAGCGTCCTGGGGCCGCGCTGCCTTTGACGCGGGCGACCACGGATTCACAGGCAGCTCGGGCAGAACCGCCAGCTGGGCGCCCAGGGACTTCGCTTCACCGAGCCGGTCGCGCAGCCGCTGCTCGCCGTGGGCCGCGAAAAATACGTCGCTGACCAGGGCCACCCTGAGCGTGTCGTCGGGCACGTCCGGCCAGCCTATCAGGTTGCATGGCCTTAGCCGGCAGCCTGTATGGGAGCGGGGGCGGCCCGACGGGGCCGCTGGGGGCCTGGCCGGGTTTCTTCACAGCCCCCAAGCGACAAATGCCGAAGGGTACAGTCCGGGCCAAGCCGGCACCTGCACCGCTGCCTGCTCGGCCCCTGGATCGGGTCAACCATGGAGACGCCGGCCCATCAGCATCTGAAGAGCTTCGCAATGGGTTTCCTTCGGGGCCTGGGGTGTCAGGCCGTGGCCACCGAGGTGCGCTGCCCGATTTCGCAGTACCGCGTCGATGTTGCGGGGTACCTTGACACGGTGGCCCTTGGGCAGCGCTCCCAGCCGAGCCAGCGTCGGCGCGCGGGCCCGGCAGTCGGCATCGCCGAGCCGCGACGCTCCCGTCGTCAACGCTGCGACCCGCGGACTATCGTGATCGAGTGCAAGCAGTCACGAGCCGATTTCCTGCGTGATCGCCGCGAGGCTGACCGCCTGCTCGCGCTGCGCTCGGAGCTTGAACGCATCCGCAGACACATTGAGGAGCGTCAGATCAAGGTCTACGAGCCGCACCTGCGCCGTTCAGGTTCGTCGTTGTTTCCCGAATTGGAAGTGTGGGATTTTTCGGCAAGCCGGCAGCGAGCGTATCGCCAGGTGATCCAGCGGATTCGGCGTGTGGAGCGGCAACTGCACGGCGATACGAAGCTTTTTACGGTGGCCCGATATCAGCTGGCCGACCGCCTGTACCTCGCCGCCCCCCGTGGCATCATTCGCCAACGAGACCTCCCCAGCGGTTGGGGGCTCCTGGAGTGTTCCCAAGAGTGGCTTCGGGAACCCGGCACGGCGAGCCGGCGGCCGAACAATCCGCCCCTTTCCATCACCGTCGAAGCGCCTCAACACTCCAGCAGACCTCAGCACCGCCTGCGGCTCTTGCGCAACATCGCCGTCGCCGCGTGTCGCCCGGTGCTCGGCCGTGAATGTTGGCTGCCTTTGGGTGAGTGAGTGGTTTGCTCGCGGCGTTGGGCAGAGTAAGGTGCCGTCGTGCCGGAAGTAGTGGCAACATCCCGACTGATTGCAGTGGTTCCAAACCTGCTTTCCATCCTGCGGATTGGGCTGGCCGTGATCTTCCCGCTCACCCCTTCGGCGTGGTACGGCGTCCGGGTGGTCGTGGTGGTCGCGGGCGGGGCCAGCGACTGGATCGACGGCCGGATCGCACGGCGGTACGCGGTGACCACCACGCTGGGTGGTCTGCTCGACGCCATCGCTGACAAGCTCTTTGTGTTCATGGTGATCGCCACGCTGACCTGGGAAGGGCAGTTGCTGCTTTGGCAGGCGGCCTTGGTGCTTTCCCGTGATCTGACCATCGGCTTCCTCGCCGCCTACGCAGCCGCGCAGCGGGATTGGCCGGCCTTCAAGCGGATGCGCCCCAGACCGCTGGGCAAGGTGACGACGTTCGCCCAGTTCGCACTCATTCTGGTGGTCTTGATCCAATTTGACAGGATGGCGATTGTCGCCGCGGTGACCATCGGCATCAGCCTTCTTACGGCTAGCGACTATTTGTATCAGTTCGCCCTTGAGCTTCGGAGGCGGGCGCAGCTTGCGGGGGATGCTTCGTCGCCGGGCCCGTCAGCAGACTCACGATGACATTGGTCAGCAGCGCCACCGTAAACGCCAGCGGCAGGTTATAGATCTCGATCCCGCCGTGCTCTACGGGATCGTACAGGGTCGGCCACGCTAGGGCGAGGCCGAAGCCGGCGACCATCCCGGCGACACATCCCGCATACGACGCTCGCTTCCACAGCAGCAACAAAATGAGCTGCGGCCCAAATGAGGCCCCGAGCACCGCCCAGCCGTAGGTCAGAACGAACCTGAATATGTGGATCCGCTCATCGATGACCAACAGGACCGCTCCGACGCCCAGTGCGAATACAACGAGGCGATTGATCACCATGTGTGCCGGTTTAGAGGTCTTCTCGATCAGCCGCGAGTAGATGTCGTTCGCGCCGGAGCTTGCGGCGACGACAAGCTGGCTGTCGGCGGTGGAGCAGATGGCCGCGAGCACTGCCGCCAGCACCATGCCCGACAGCGCGCCGGGAATCATGTTGATCGCCGCCAGGACCAGCCCGGTCTCGCCGGCGTCGGTGGCGCCGCCAGCCAGGTCGCTGGCCAGACCCGATGTCCACTCATCGCCGCTTTCCGTGATCGCACGAACCATCAGACCGACGGTGACCGCTCCCCAAAACACACACGTGGCCCAGACTGCTGCGATCGCTCCGGCGATCTTCGCTTCTCGCGGGTCTCGTAACGCCATGAACCTGACCAGAACATGTGGCTGGCCCGGATAGCCGAAGTTGATGCCTAACGCGCCGGACCCGAGAACAAAGCCGACCATCGCAAGGCCGGCCTTGTCGGGAGTGAACTTCATCAACGACGGGTCAACTTCAATGAGTGTGTCGGCGATGAAGCCGTATCCGCCTTGGCTCACCAGCAGATAGACGGGAAAGACGACGAGCGTGCCGACCATGACCAGCGCCTGAACGAAATCGGTCCAGCACGCCGCTCGGAAGCCTCCGATGACGGTGTAGGTCAACACGATGGCCGCGCCGATGAGCACGCCGGTCCGATACTGAATCCCGTCAAAGCTGGCGGCGAAGGCCTTTCCGGCTGCGGCGAACTGCGCGGCCACATAAAGCATCATCGCGACGAGGATGACCAAAACGCATAACAACCTCAGAATCGGAACACGTTCCTTGAAGCTGAACGCGAACAAGTCCGGCAGTGTCAGCGCCCCAATCGCCGCGGCACGGGTACGCAGCCGCCCTGCGATGACGAGCCAGTTGAACAGGAATCCCACCAGGCAACCCGGAATGATCCAGTACGCGGAAACGCCTGAGATGAATGCCCAGCCGACCAGCCCCAGCGTCACCCACCCGGACTCGCTCGACGCCGACGCCGACAGCGCCGCCAACCAGGGACCCAGCGACCGCCCTGCCAGGAAGTAATCTTCATCACTCTTGCGGGCGGACCTCGCCGAGTACACGCCGACCGCCACGATCAGCAAGGTGTACACGGCGAACGAGGCGAGGAAAACGCTCATATGAACTTTGCACGTGTACGCCGGCCCGACGAACCTCCCGCTGGGCCCCGCACGTCAACACGCGCGGAGGGACTCGAACCCCCAACCCTCGGTTCCGAAGACCGATGCTCTATCCAATTGAGCTACGCGCGCACCAATCGCCCACAGTCTAGCACAACGCGTGCGGTCCGATCGAGAAGTGCACAGCTACGCCGGCTCGAGCGGTTGCGGCTCGAGAATAGCGACTCAACGAGCCGCGCTCGTCAGTGAGCGGCCGAGGCGCGTTCGCACCTCGCCACGGCGAGTCGCCTGCGGAGACCTTACGGTCGCCGCTCGTTTCGGACCATCGGATCGCTTGTCGGCGGGTTGGGCTCTCAGGCCGCTTTGCGCCGGCCTAAGGTGCAGTGCCCGACAAAGACGGCGCCGTCAGCAGCCTGAAGGCTGTCGGCAATGATCTCGCCTTTGATCATCGCTTTGCTGCCAAGCTTCATCTTATTGCGGGCGGTCACACGTCCTTGAACAAACCCATCAACTTGCACGTTCTGAGCAAGGACATTGGCCACGCACTTGGCGCCTGCGGCGATGCACAAATGGCCCTTGGCCATAATGTCGCCCTCAAACGCGCCGGTGATGCACGCTGAGGTGGACTTGTTCGTTCGCCGACCGCTCAGGTTCGCAGTGGGCCTTCGCCGTGTTGAGGTTCTCCTGGAAGCGCCCTTCTTTGCGGCCGTCCGTCTCGCTGAGGAACGGGCAGAAGCGCTTCGTGTCGATCTCCTCGATTTCTTCGTGGGCATTGATGCAACTCCTCGTTGGTCCGGCCGGTTCGATGCGCGAGCAAGTACCGGCCGTGCATTCAAGGGGGCGTCGTCTCATAACAGGAACATGAGACACATGCCCCAGGCTTATGGGAAACAATCGTCGCATACAACATCGACACGCCGCTGCGGCAATATGAGCCTTTGGCGGAGATACGAACCGCTGTACAAGGTCAACTCCCAAATCATTGTTGCCGATGGTGCCGATATCACTCGCCCTGGGTCCATAACTCGAGTGTTGCTCTCGTTTGGGTCGCCTCTATTGGCCGATCGGACGCATCGTGGATACGCTCGCCGGGTTCGTGCAGGCCTACAGGAGCGAGACCATGGGTTTGATGGATTCGAAACGTGGGTTGGTGGTGGGGATCGCCAACGATCACAGCTATGCATATTTCATTGCCGAGTCGCTTCTGCGGCACGGGGCACAATGTCTGTTCACGCACCTCCCGGGCGAGAAGATGCTCAGGCGGTGTGCCAAGGCGATCGGCCAGCTTGGCGTGGACGATCCCTGGCTGGAGCCGATGGACGCCGGGTCGGATGAGGACCTCGATGCGGTGTTCGACAAGATCGGCGGGGATTTCGGCTCAATCGACTTTCTCGTTCATTCGATTGCGTTCGCAGACCGTGAATGGCTGGAAGCGGGCAAGTTTGCTGCCACGCCTCGCGAGGTCTTCGCCCAGGCCCTGGACATTAGCGCGTATACCTATATGGCAATGGCCGAACGTGCGGCGAAGATCATGCCCAATGGCGGCGCCATGGTGGCGATGAGCTATTACGGGGCGGTCAAGGCCGTGCCGGGCTACAACATCATGGGGGTCGCCAAAGCGGCGCTGGAATCGGCAACCCGCTATCTCGCCGCAGACCTTGGGCCCAAGAACATTCGCGTCAATACGATCTCCGGCGGACCGCTACGAACGATGTCCGCGTTGGCGGTGGGGGGGTTCAGCCAGATTCTGGAGTGGGTCGAGAAGAAGGCCCCGCTTCGCCGCAATGTCACGGGAACAGACGTCGGAGAGACCGCGGCGTATCTGCTCAGCGATCTCGCGTCTGGTGTTACCGGCCAGAACATTTACGTCGATTGCGGCTACAGCACGATGGGCTTGTAGGGATGACCGCGCGCCCGGGTTTCTCTTCACGCCTGAACTTCAAATAGCCCCGCATGGAAATGCGGGGCCGGCACCGGGTTCCCACCCGGTGCTATTGGCTTCGCAGCGCGCAGGTCGGATCGGGCAACGGCCGCGACGCAACGGCTCGCGGCGGCCCACCACGGCCAGCGACCTCTCGTCCGACGGCAACAGGGTTCCTTTAAAATAAAGGACGGGCGGAGGGTCCGCAATCTCCTTCAGGCGCGCCGGATAATCATCATCGTGCCAACAGACCAGCTTTATCCCGGCGCGCTGAATCTTTTCAAGCTCAGCATCCGGCGAAGTCTGGCCTTTGAGGGCTATCAGGTCCCTGGCGGTCCGGTCATCAAGACCCGCCGCCTTGAATTCAGCCAGGCCGGCATTCCAAGCCTTTTCCAGGTCGCCAAAATAGGCCTCAAGCCTGCGGAACCTTACCGGTCCCAATCTTGGCACCTTTTTCAGCGCCGCCCAGTATTTTATGTCCACCATGTTAGCGATTCTAGCATACCGCCGAAGTTTGAAACAACGCTGCCAGGGACATATTAATTGACAATAGACCGTGCCTGATGTAAGATTCCACTCGCAACTTCCGAAATGAACGACAACCCTACAAGGTTGTTTACGCTTGGCTCTAAGGCTTCCTACAACCGAGGCTCACTCTCGTCTCGGTGGGCGCCATGGGGCTGCTTCGAACAATCACCATGACAGCCGCCACAAAATCCTTATGCCCAAGCGTGGCGCCCCAATTTATTCTCCAGTTGAATACCCAGTCTTCACGTGCCACCTGGCTTAACATTAAAATCCTTTCGGCTTGATACTGCCTAGGGAGAAGCAAACATGGATATGCGTGACTTTGTCGTCCGGTTCGCCGGTGAAGGCGGGCAGGGAGTGGTAACCTCGGCGGAAGGGTTGGCCCAGGTTTCCACCCAGGTCGGCTATCACGCGTTAACCTTTGCTACCTTCCCTTCCCAAATTCTCGGCGGCCCCACTTGGACCCAGGTCCGTATTTGCGTCGATCCCGTGTTCAGCCCCGGCGACGACGTGGACGTTCTGGTGGCCTTTAACCAGGAAGCCTACGACACCCACAAAGATGAAGTGCGGGAAAACGGGGTGGTCATCTTCAACGCCGACGAGTTCGATTTGCAAGGAGACCCGCGGGCCCTTGGTTTGCCCGTGGACGAGCTGGCGCGCTCCACTGGAAACAACCGGGCCGCCAACATGGTCATTATCGGCGCCTTGGCCCACTTGGTGGACATGCCCCAAAACTACCTGGACGAGTTCGTTACCAAGCGGTTCAGCCGGGGCAGGGCAGGCGATGATGAAATCATCAGGTCGAACATCATGGCCATCGGCCTGGGCCGGGAGCACATGGCCGCCAGCGGCTTCTCCCTGGGATCCCTGGAAGACCCGGTGATGCCCGATTATGCCCAGCTGATGCTCAAGGGCAACGAGGCACTGGCGCTGGGAGCGCTGGCCGGAGGCCTGGAATTCTACGTGGGCTACCCCATCTCTCCCGCCACGACGATTCTACTGTACATGGAGCGCAACCTGGTGGGAGAAGGGAAGTTTGCCTACCAGGTCAGCTCGGAGATCGAGTCGATTACGGCTTTGCTGGGAGCGGGCTTTGCTGGCAAGAAAGCCATGACGGCCACCGCCGGCCCCGGCTTTTCATTGATGAGCGAAGGAATCGGGCTGGGCTGGATCGCCGAGATTCCCGTAGTGATAGTCGACGTACAGCGGGGAGGCCCCGCCACGGGCTTGCCTACCAAAACCGAGCAGTCGGACTTGATGGCCTGCATGTTCCCCGCCCATGGCGACGTTCGGATTCCCATCATCGCCGTCGGTTCTGTTGAAGAGTGCTTCTACGGGGCGATCAAAGCCTTCAATTGGTCCGAGCGTTACCAGGGTCCCGTGGTGCTGATGACCGAGATGGCCCTGGCCGAACGGGCCCAGAACATCCCCAAGCCGGACCTTTCCAAAGTTCAGGTACAAGGCCGGCAGGTATATCAAGGAACCAACGGCTACCGCCGCTACGCAGGCCACGAACTGTCTCCCATGCCCATTCCGGGCAACCCAGGAGCCTACGTGGCCAACGGCAGCGAGCACGACGACATGGGGGACACCACCCACCTGCCCGAGCGTCACGTCCAGATGACCGAACGCAGGTTCGGCAAGCTGAAGCTTTTGGAAGAGGACGACTACGAGGTCGACAAACCCGAAGAGTCCATCGTCCTCATGACCTGGGGAGGGTCGAAAGGCCCGGCCCTGGAGGCATACAACCAGCTAAAGGAGCAAGGCGTGCCGGTGGGCTGGCGCTACACCATGTTTCTCAACCCGCTGCCGCCCAAACTTCTGGAGGAGCTTAAGCAAAAGGAGTTGGTGATTGTCCCCGAGTTGAACTACCAGGGGCAGTTCGCCAGCATCCTGCGCTCCCAGGGGGTCAAAGCGGAAGCCATCACCCAGTACACGGGACTACCTTTCAAGGTCCGGCATCTGGTCGAGGAAGTAACTCGCATGACCGAGTCCCGGCTCAAGGAGACGGTCGGGGTATGAGCAAAAAGAACGCTGAATACGATTTCAAGTGGTGCCCCGGTTGCGGCGACTTCGGAGTCCGCCGAGCGTTGGAGTTTTCCATGGTGGACCGGCTGGAAGAGACCGGCCTCCCCATGGAGAACAACGTGGTGATCGCCGGCATCGGCTGTTCCGGCAACCTGGTGCATCTCTTGGAAGGTCCTCAACCCTACGGCTTTCACGGCATCCACGGGCGCTCCTTGCCCATCGCCATGGGCGTAAAAATGGCCCGCCCAGAGCTGAACGTGGTGGTGGTCGCCGGAGACGGGGACTTCCTCAGCATCGGCGCGGAGCATATCGGCCCCCAAGCCTCACGCAATCTGAACGTTTGCGCCGTTATCATGGACAACGGCGTCTACGGACTTACCAAGGGACAGAGCTCGCCAACCACCGCGTTGGGCGTGATTACCAGTTCGACGCCCTTCGGCAAGCTGGAATCTGAGATTAACCCCCTGGAGCTGTACCTCACTTTGGGCGTTTCTTTCATCGCTTCGGGCTTCTCGAGCCAGCCCAGGCCCCTGGCTAGCTTGATCACCCAAGGCATGGAGCATCCCGGTTTCTCCATCGTCCACGTTCAGTCTCCCTGCACCGCCTACAACGACACCTACGAATCCTTGAAAGGGAATGCCAAGAAGGGGATCCAGCCTGCTCTTTGGTCAATCCCCGACGAGCACGATCCGGGAGACCGGGCCGCCGCCCATGAATTGCTCCAGCAGGGAGGAATCCCGTTGGGAGTGATCTACCAGGATTCCGACCGGCTTTCCCTGGACCAGCAAGTGGAAAAAACGTGGGCCAAGGCCGGTGCCAAGTCGGTCCAGGAACTGATGGGCGCCTTCGAATTCTGAGTTTCTGATGTGTCTGGAAACTTAAGAACCCCCCACATGTGGGGGGTTCTTTGTTTTAGTTCGGCGCCTTCCGGGGCTTGAAAGTTTTAGCTGGCCAGATCGACGTAGGCACCAGAAATCAAATCGCCGGCGCTGATTGACAGCGCCTCCATCATCTCGGTTGCTACGGCCTCGGCCCCCTTAGCAGATTCTTCATCCGGCGCTGGAACCTCTAACTCTATGAAATCCCCGAGCCCCTCCACTTGGTCAAGATGGACCCTGGTATTCCCGACCAGATAAAGCGCTCGTTGCTTCCGCACTACCCCCTTTACTCCCAAAATGGCGGAGCAGACCCACTTGACCAACTGTGGAAGTACAACCGGGGTGCGAATGTATCGGGACCGCGCCGGTCGGAAAGTGTCGGGCCGTCGATAATAGATCAACTCCCCGTTTTTTGACTCCAGCGTCCTCAACTTGAGGCGTCCGGTGAATATATGGAAAAAGGTGTCCTCTTGTACCAGGTAAAAGGGTCCGGAAGAAGCCATCTGCTCGACCCTGCCGCGTAACTTGTCCATGTCCTTGACTCGGGCTTTTATTTCGATGTTACGAGGCATGATTACCAAAGGTCTGGAATCAGACAGTGTTCAGTGGTGGATAATCGGACCCTCAGATGGCC
>JADFIR010000074.1 GCA_022566535.1 Planctomycetota bacterium | reverse complement strand
AGCGAACGACTTGTTCGGCAACTCCGTCGCGATCAGCGGCACCACCGCTATCGTCGGGGCAGTGTGGGACGACGACAACGGCGACTACTCCGGCTCCGCCTACCTCTTCGACGCCACCACGGGCCGGCAGGTCGCCAAGCTCTTGGCCAACGACGGCGCGGCGGGCGACTTCTTCGGCGTCTCCGTCGCGATCAGCGGGGAAATCGCCATTGTCGGGGCCGTTTACCACGGCGACAACGGCTTCCGTTCCGGCTCCGCCTACCTCTTTGACATCTCTGATCCCGCGAATCCCGTACAGACCGCCAAGCTCCTGGCCGACGACGGAGCGGAGTTCGACTTCTTCGGCGGCTCCGTCGCGATAGGCCCCGATGGAATCGGGGTCATTATTGGGGCCGTTGGTGACGACGACAACGGCGACTGGTCCGGCTCCGCCTACCTGTTCGACACCACCACGGGCCGGCAGATCGTCAAGCTCCTGGCCAACGACGGCGCAGCGATCGCCTTGTTCGGCAACTCCGTCGCGATTAGTGGCAGCAAGGCCATCGTCGGGGCTTACGCGGACGGCGACAACGGCTTCCAAGCCGGCTCGGCCTACATCTTCGACACTAGCACGGGCGAGCAGGTCTTTAAACTCCTGCCCGACGACGGCGCGGAGTTCGATTCGTTCGGCAAGTCCGTCGCGATCAGCGGTATCACGGCTGTCGTTGGCGCACCCTTTGACGACGACAACGGCAACAGATCCGGGTCCGCCTACCTCTTCAACACCACCACGGGCCGGCAGATCGCCAAGCTCCTGGCCGACGATGGCGCGGCGGGCGACGAGTTCGGCTGGTCCGTCGCGATGAGCGGCCCCACCGCCATCGTCGGAGCCCACTTTGACGACGACAACGGCAGCAACTCCGGCTCGGCATACCTCTTTGACGCTTCTGTGTGCCCGTGGGACCTCGACAACAACGGCGCCGTCGGCATACTCGACCTGCTTGCACTGTTGGCCGCCTGGGGCCCCAACCCCGGCGCGCCACCGGACTTCGATGGCGACGGCATCGTCGGCATCCTCGACTTGCTCACCCTGCTGGCCAACTGGGGCCCGTGTGTTTAGCCGGCGGGCTTGTCCCGCCGCATGCCGGCTGATCCCCCGCAGTCGCAGCCAGCCCAAAGCGAAGATATTTCTCAGAATATACCGAACAGACCCTTGACAGAGCCGATGATGTGGTCATCCTATCACATACCGAACATTGACCACAATCGAGGGTCCAGCTATGGTGTCTACGCTCACCGGTCGCAACGCAACAACCAACAGAAACGGGAAGGTCAGCCGAGGTATGGCCAAGGGCGTCACCGAGGAGAAGGCACGCATGGCGTCCCTGGAGCGGGCGCTCAGCCAGATCGAGAGTAGCTTCGGCAAGGGGGCGATCATGCGGCTTGATGAGGAGGCGAGCAACCTGATCCCGGGTATTTCGACCGGGGCGCTGAGTCTGGACCTCGCCTTGGGTGGCCGGGGGCTGCCCCGGGGACGGTGCGCAGAGATCTTCGGCCCGGAAGCGTCCGGCAAAACGACACTGGCGCTGACGGTGGTGGCGAACGCCCAGAAGGACGGCGGCGTGGCCGCGTTCATCGATGCCGAACACGCGCTTGACCCCAGCTGGGTCAAGCTGCTCGGCGTGAACCTCGAGGAGCTGCTCGTCTCCCAGCCGGATACAGGGGAGCAGGCCTTGGAGATCTGCGAGCTGCTGGTGCGCTCCAATGCCGTGGACGTGATCGTGATCGATTCCGTTGCCGCGTTGATTCCCCGAGCGGAGATTGAGGGCGACATGGGCGCCGCTCATGTCGGCCTGCAGGCGAGGCTCATGAGCCAGGCCCTTCGCAAGCTCACCGGCGCCATCGCCAAGAGCCAGTGCGTGGTCATCTTCATCAACCAGCTCCGCGAGAAGATCGGTGTGATGTTCGGCTCACCGGAGACCACGCCGGGTGGTCGGGCGTTGAAGTTCTACGCCTCGGTGCGGATCGACATTCGCCGTATCGGCGCGATCAAGGACGGTGATCGCAACGTCGGTAATCACGTCCGGGCTCGGGTGGTGAAGAACAAGGTCGCCCCGCCGTTCCGTGATGCGGAGTTCGACATCATGTTCGATGAGGGGATCAGCGTCTCCGGTGACCTGCTGGATCTGGCCGTGGTAGATGGCGTCGTCGTCAAGTCCGGCTCGTGGTTTAGCTACGGCGATCTTCGACTCGGCCAGGGTCGGGAGAATGCTAAGGCGTTCATTCGCGGCAATGCCGACCTGATGGGCGAGATTCGACAGGCTGTATTGGCCAAGCGGGGGTTGGCGCCGGCGGCCAGTGTGCCCAATGAGTCCCCCGAGCCGAAGCCGCAGTCGCAGCCACAGCCGCAGCCGCAGCGGGCCTAGCACGGCCGGCTCCGGCATGGGGCCCCTGCGCGACTCACGGAGGCAAGACCTTGCGGCCGCAGATCACGAATCCGCCTTAGCAGCGCGCCGATGGTGGGACGGCGCGCTGCCCGTGCTGGCGGCGGGCGTCATCGCTTCCATTGCTTAGGCGCGCGGGTATGATCTGGCCCGCGCGGTTGCGGCTGTGGCGAAATTGGCAGACGCGCTAGATTCAGGTTCTAGTGGGAGTAATATCCCGTGGAGGTTCGAGTCCTCTCAGCCGCATTGAAGGCAGGTCGATACGCCGAGATACTTAGCGCTACCAACGAAGCCCACGGAATCCAGTCCGTGGGCTTCTTCACTGGTACATGATGTGAGCCGACGGTGACCAAGCGAAGCTGGTTGAACAAGGAAGTCTTTGGCTGGGCGATGTTCGACTTCGCCAACCAGGCGTTCACCCTGGTGATTCTCACGACGATGTTCCACCTGTACTTCGTGAACCACATCGTGGTCGGCGATGAATCGCGCGGTCGCCAACTCTGGGCCATATCGGGGATCATCGCGCTGCTCATGGTGATCGTGGTTTCTCCGCTCATCGGAGCGCTGGCGGACTTCTCCGGCGCGAAAAAGAGGCTGCTGTTCGTCACCTACGTCGTGTCGGTGACGCTGACGGCGTCCTTGGGACTGGTGGCGCCGGGTCAGGTTGCGGCTGCCATGGTCCTTTTCGTCGTCGGTTACGGCTTCTATGCGGTCGGCGAGAACTTCATGGCCGCGTTCCTTCCCGAGCTTGCGCGCCATGGCGACATGGGTAAAGTCTCCGCCTTCGGCTTCACGCTGGGATACACCGGCGGATTGTCCTGTCTCGCCGGGGCCGCGGTGATTACCAGCATCTGGGATGGGCCGACCGGCTATCGGTTGGTTTGCCTCTGGGCCGGCATCTTCTTTCTGTTTGCGGCCCTTCCGACATTCATCCTGCTGCGCGAGCGTAAGCAGCGCGAAATCATGCCCCCCGGCCAGACCATGGTCACCATCGGATTCCATCGTCTCGCCGGCACGTTCCGATCGATCCGACAGTACCGGCAGCTCTTTCGCTTCCTCGGGATCATGACGTTCTACCTCGCCGGCATGCAGATCGTGATCTGGTTCGCCGGGTCAATCGCGAAGAACATCTTTGGTTTCGGCGAGGCACAACTGGCCATCTACATCTTGATTCTGACGGTGACCGCGATCATCGGTGCCTTCGTGACCGGGCGGTTCCAGGACCGCATCGGCACGCGCCGAACGATCATCATGGCCCTGATCCTTTGGCTGGCAGTCATGAGCGCCATGCTCTTTGTCAACGCACAGATGCGGTTCATGTTCTGGGTGCTGGGCAGCGGCGTCGGCTTCGGGATGGGCATGCTCGGGACCTCGACCCGGGCGATGGTGGGGCTTTTCAGCCCCCCGCACAAGGCGGCGGAGTTCTTCGGCTTCTACGGGTTGGGCACGAAGGTTGCCGCGATCCTCGGCCTGACCCTCAGTATCCTGGCTGAGAAAGCGTTTGGGGGCCAATACAACCTGGTGGTCGCCTCCAGCGGAATCTTCTTCCTGGTCGGGCTCGTGCTGATGTTCAGCGTCAATGAGCGGGCCGGCCGGATCGCCGCCACCCGGGCAGCGAGGGAGCATAGCCGCCAATATCCTGACTACGCCGGCGAGATGGTCGAACACGAGAACCGCAGCAGGGAGTGATCGGCCCGCAGCGCTCGGATCGCTCGCCAACACAACATGCGCCTAATGTTCTGGCAGACCGATGGAGTTCATCTACCTGGACCACAACGCGACGACGAAGCCGGCTGAGGAAGTCGTGACGGCGATGATCCAGGCCCTGCGCGAAGGGTGGGCCAACCCCTCCAGCATGCATCGGCCGGGCCAGGCCGTCCGCCGACAGGTCGAGTTGGCCCGCGAGTCGGTGTGCGATCTCATCGGCTGCCGCGATCGTGAGCTGGTGTTTACCTCTGGCGGAACGGAGGCCGCGAATCTGGCCATTGGCGGGTCCCTTGCCGCCCAATCGAATCGCAAGGTGCTCGTGACCTCCCGGCTCGAACACAGCACGGTGCGGGAACCTGCTGAGACGCTCGAGCGGCGCGGCGCCGACGTGGTCTGGCTGGCCAATGACGGCAACGGCATCGTCGATTTGGATGCGCTGCGAAGGTTGCTTGCCCGCCAGGCGGATGAGATCGCGCTGGTCTCGATCATGTGGGCGAACAACGAAACCGGCATCATTCAGCCGATCGAGGAGATCGGCCGGCTGTGCCGGGAGCACGGCGTGCGCTTCCACACCGACGCCACGCAGTGGGTGGGCAAGATGCCGACGGACGTGTCGTCGATGCCTGTCGATGTGCTGAGCTTTTCCGCGCACAAGTTCCACGGGCCCAAGGGGATTGGGGCGCTCTACGTTCGCAGCGGCGTGCGGATCGAGCCGCAACTCATCGGCGGGCCGCAGGAACGGGAGCGCCGCGGCGGCACCGAGAACGTGCCCGGCATCATCGGGCTCGGGGTGGCGGCCCGGCTGGCGAAGCGTTGGCTGGCCGGTGATGATCGCCGGCGGCTGGGCACGCTCCGCGACTCATTTGAGCAGCGGATTCTCGGCGCGGTGGGAGAGGCAACGGTGATCGGCAGCGATGCGCCGCGATTGTGGAGCACGTCCAACATCGCCTTTGCGAAGTTGGAGGCTGAGGCGATCCTCTTGATGCTTTCGGAGCGAGGCGTGTGCGCCTCGGCCGGCGCAGCGTGCTCTTCGGGGTCTATGGAGCCTTCGACGGTGCTGCTGGCGATGGGTATTGGGGATCAACTGGTCGCGGGCTCGATTCGCTTCAGCCTTTCCCGAGACACCACCGCGGATGAGATCGACCGTGCCCTAGAGGTCATTGCCGCCGTGATCAGCACGTTGCGCGCCACCATGGCGGCGGTGTGAATACATAGGCGTGCTCCGGGTCGGATAGCCGGCGAGGCTACGCCCGCCGGTGCCGGGACGCGTAGCGTCCCGGCTATTGACTAAACGGGCGCCAACGTTCGGTCGGCCTGTTTCCAGGCTGTTGCCACCGCGGCGGCAACCCGGCTGTGGACCGAGGCATCGAGCATGTCCGGAAGCAATTGGTCGGTGGCGGCGGCGGCGAGGGCCTCGGCGGCGGCGACCTTCATCTCGTGCGTGATGCGCCTGGCGCGCGCATCCAGCGCCCCGCGAAAGATGCCGGGATAGGCCAAGGCGTTGTTCATGCTTCGTCCATCAAGCGCGATCGCGGCGCCCGCCTCGAACGCATCCTCCACGGAGATCTCGCTGACGGGATTCGCCAGCGCGAAGACGATGGGGTCGGCGGCCATCGACGCGATCATTGCCTTGCTGACGACCTTGGGCCGGGCGACGCCGATAAAGAGGTTTCTTCCTCGGATCACTTCGGCCAGTGAACCCCGGGCGTCGGTCTTGTTGGTCGTTTCGGCCAGCCGCTGTTTCCATGGATTCATACGCTCAGCTCGCCCCGGCCAGATTGCGCCAACGCTGTCGCAGACCACGACATCGTCGAGACCAAACTCAACGAGGAACCGCGCGATCGCCGTTCCCGCCGCTCCGGCGCCGAGGATGACGGCCCGGCAATCCTGTGGGGTGCGATTCGTCCGTCGAAGGGCATTGATGAGGCCGGCCACGACGACAGTTGCCGTGCCGTGTTGATCGTCGTGGAACACGGGGATATCCAGACGGTCCTGTAGCTTCGGCTCGATCTCGAAACACGCTGGGGCGGCAATGTCCTCCAGCTGGATGGCGCCGTAGTTGGAAGAGAGCTTGGCGACGATGTTGACGATCTCATCGGTGTCGTGGCTGTCGATGAGGATCGGGTCAGCGGAGACCTTGACGAAATGGGCCAGGATCGCCGACTTGCCTTCCATCACCGGCAGCCCCGCCAGCGGCCCGATGTCGCCCAGCCCCAACACCGCCGAGCCGTTGGTGACGATGGCGATGCGCCGGCCTTTGGACGTGTACTTCCAGGCGGTCTCCGGATTGTCCGCGATGAGCTGGCAGACGCTGGCCACCCCCGGCGTGTAGACCATCCGCAGGTCCATGATCGTGTTCAGCGGGACTCGGGCCCTGGTCTCGATCGTGCCGTGGCGGTGGATCTCCAGCACCTCGTCCGTGACCAGCAGAAGCTCGACCTCGTCCAGGGCCTTGATCGCGTCGATCGTCGCGTCGAGGCGCTGTCGATCGACAATGAATAGTTGCACGTCGCGGATCTTGTGCTGGCTGTCGGCGCCGACGATCCGGATGTCGCCCGAAGGATTATGACCGGGGCTCTCATCTTCGGATTCTCGATTTCGTCCGCCAACTTGCTGGCCCAGCAAATCTTGATCGACCGGTTCTCGGGCCGGCTAAAGCTGTTTATCACCATGCCCATGTCCAAAGCGGCCTATGGCGTCGGGATACTGGGATATGTACTCATCCAGGCTGTTCCCATGATTGTGCTCCTCTTGGCCTTGGCCACGGCAACCGGAGTGGACTACCATTTGACCTGGGCCTTTTTCCCACTGATAACTGCTGCTTTGCTCAGTATGTCCGGGATTGCCCTGGTGATTGCCAGCTACTCCCCGTCCATGGAGGTTGGTGGGATCATCTCCAACCTTGTGGGGGTGGTGCTGGTCATGGCCTCCCCCGTATTCTTTACCATGGACCAGGCGCCCTTGGCTCTGCAATTGGTCGGTTGGGTCTCCCCGATGCGGTACGCCGCCGACGGTGCAACGAAGGCTATCTCGGGTGACACCCATATATGGGTGGAGTTAGCCGTCTTGACGGGCTTCGCCCTAGCCTCTATGGCACTGGGTCTTTGGCGTATGCCCTGGCGTGAGGAGTGAGCAAAACGGGTTCGGGATCGTTGATATTTGTCGGGTATGGCAAGCCGAATTGAGATGGAGAGCTATTAGACTTCGTACTTCGGTGCCATTACAGGTCCGTTGGGTATTCCATCATAT
>JADFIR010000038.1 GCA_022566535.1 Planctomycetota bacterium | reverse complement strand
CCCGACGTCAGGCCGCCGGCCATCTTCAGGCCGCTCCGGATGGCGGGGCTCGGGGATTGCATCGGCCCCTTCGCCGTGCCCCTCAGCGGGCGGTTCGTCATTCCCCTTGCGTTCAAGCGGCGCGACGCGGCGGCGCGGCGCGCCGTCGCCGATTTTCGGACGCCGTTCCGGGGCTGGCGCGGATCGCGCGGATTCGTCCAGCTTCTGCGGTGGGGCGACCCGAAGGACATCATGGGCCGGACGCGCCGGATCCTCATGTCGCTTGACTGCCCGGTCCTTGTCATCCACGGCCGGAACGACCCCGCCCTTCCCCTCCGCCTCGCCGCCGAGGCCGCCAGCCTGGCGCCGCGGGGGGCGCTGGAGGTCATGGACGCGCGCCATTTCCTCCCGATCGACGAGCCGGGGTTGCTGAGCGAGCATTTGCGGTCCTTCCTGCGCGAGCGGCATACCGTGGACCGGGGCCGCCACGCACTCTCGAGCGGCGGCTGATTGTTCCTAGACTGGGAGTTCGACGATGACACAGCACACTGGTGAACGACCCGTCATCATCGGCGCCGCGCTCAGCGGTCTGGCCGTCAGCTACTATCTGAGCAAGCACGGAATCCCCCACGTCCTGATTGGGCGAAGGCCGGCCCCGACCCGCCCTCGACTCGGGGAGTCGCTCGATCTGGTGGGGAGCCTCGAGATGCAGCTCGAGTTTCCGCAGTACTCGGAGTACTACCACCCGAAGGACACCATCGGATTCTACAAGGGCGATCACGCCGGGGTCTTCTGCACGAACCTGACGGGGCCGATCATCCATGGGCTGTGCCGGATGATCGGGATTCCCTTCATTCCTTTGATCCACCTCGATCGAGTGGGGTTCGACTCGAGGTTCTACGACGACGTCACCCGCGCCCCGCACTGCACCGCCATCGAATCCACCGTGGTCGGGATCGACTACGACGACGACCACGACCGGGTGATGGGCGTCGTTCTGGACGATGGAGAGCGACTCGAGCCGACCTTCCTGTTCGACGCGTCCGGGTTCGAGTCACGGCAGATCCTCGACACCGCGCTGCGCATCACGAAGACGCTCGTCGGCCGAAGCCAGTATGTCGCCTTCACGCACTATCTGGGGAGAGACGGCAACGGCGAGGCCGGCGGCCCGCCTCCCGGCTGGAAGCATGCAACCAACCTCCTGCGGCTCGTCGCGCGCTATGACGAGATCGACGGGGTCGCCTGGGCGATTCCGCTCGGAAGTTACATCTCGATCGGCGTGAGCGTCGACGCGGATGCGAACCGTCATTCGGACGACGAGCTCATCCGACTCACCGACGCCGCCTACGAGCGACGGGGCGTCGAGTACAAGTCCGTCTTCGCCGAGCCCTCCCGGATCAAGGGCATCCCCTACGAGCACACGAGGACGCCCCGGATCCACGGCGCGAACTGGGTACAGATCGGATATACGTCCAATCAGGTCTGGTTCACGTCCAGCAGTTCCGTCGGAACATCGTGCCTCGTCGCCAACCTGGCGCCCATGTTCCTCCGCTCGCCCAGACGGGCGGGGCGCCTGTACGAGCGATACGTACAGAGCGTCTGGAGGACACACTGGCGCCAAGACGGCATCTTCAATCAGCCCATTCCGGACACCGAGCTC
The DNA here is from genome assembly GCA_022566535.1 of Planctomycetota bacterium. Lineage (GTDB taxonomy): Bacteria > Planctomycetota > Phycisphaerae > Phycisphaerales > SM1A02 > JADFFQ01. Next base: position 26,786 of record JADFIR010000038.1, on the reverse strand, counting down.
GGCGCATACAGGAAGCTGCGGGGCGACATGATCGGCTTCATCTCGAGCAACGAAGATCGCTACATGTTGTATTCGATAGCGAAGGGCCGAGAGAACTCGCTTCAGTCAGCGCTTCGGTTCTCGTCGCAGGTCGTCAAGAAGCTCCCCGGTCACGTGGCGGTCCTGGGGAGGAGATACGTGAGCATTGCCCGGCCGGATGACCTGGGAAAGCAGTCGCAGTTCATCTACGCGGCGAAGATCCCGCACTGCCGGCTCGTCGGCCCATGCCCCATGAGGGACGACCCAGGAGAACGCGGACCGTCCGTCGCCAAGGTCAAGCTCGTGTCAGACCTGTGACCTGACCTGCGCAATTCCGAGGGGCAGATCAATCCGAAGGATCGCTGATCAGGCAACGCCGCAGCCGATGGGGGCAAGAAAAGGGGCGGCAAGAAACGGGGACAGGAGTCTCTTTCGGGGCCGGCCTGTCACCGCCGATTCCGGTCAAAAGCAAACGACTGGAACTTGGGTTCTGAGAGGGAGGGGCGTTACACTCGTGCTCGGAGAGCACGGCGGTGGAGCCAGGCGAAGGTCAAATGGGGAATGTCGTATTGTTTGCGTGCCTACCCGAAAGCCGGCGGCGCGACTGCCGAATAAGCGAGGGCACCACGACCGGCGAGGCAATCCTGGCGCGAGGGCAGGCCGATGCGACTTAGGGCTTTCACAGCGGCTTTGAGCCTGGGCGTTGCGGCGGTCTGTGTTGCTCAGCCGCGAACAGACGGAGCGTATCGAGCGGTGGACCCGGCAGACTGGGTCGCCGATGTGGACGAACTCATCGAAGCCATCGAGCGGACGCATCCGGACATGCACCGACTGCATGACGCTGCGCAGTGGCGGTTGGCGAGCGACGAGCTCAAGAGGCAGCTGCCGGGGAGCACGCCGCAGGAGGCTGTCTGGGGCTTCCGCCGCTTGTTGGCGATGCTCGGGGACTCGCACACGTTCTTCCGTTCACCCCCTGACGTGCTGCCGGCGAGCTATTTGCCGATCCTGTGCCGGGTTTTCTCCGACGGGCTCTACGTCCGGACGGGGCACCGGCGATACGAGCGGCAACTCTTCGGGCGCCGGATCGTCGCCGTCGGCGGCCTCCCCATTCCTGAGCTCTACGACCGGGTTCGCCCCTACATCAATGCCGACAACGAATGGGCGGCGATCGACCAATTCAAGAGCTTCATGCGTAGCGTCTCCCTGCTGCGGCAGACGGGCGTGATTACTGACGACGCTCGCGGAGTGGTGCTCACCGTTGAAGGAGACAACGGATCAGATGACGTGTTCGTGGAGGCCACGGCGGATGTCTGGGTGACCGACGAATGGACTGATGTCGAGCGCAAGGACAGACCGCAGCAGTTCAATCGCGGCCTGAACCGCAACTTCGGATTCCGCTTCCTGGAAGAGAGCGGCACGCTGCATCTGGTGTGCGAGAAGGTTCGAGACGAGGACGATGAGACGTTTGCCGAGTTCGTTGAGCGCTTCCTCGCGGTGCTCGACGAGAAGCAAGCGGCTGGCGAGCTGAGCCGGGTGCTCGTCGATGTGCGAGACAACAATGGCGGCAACGGCTACCTCTGGCAGCCACTCGTGCGCGGGCTCATCCAGCGGCCCGAAGTCGATCGTAACGGCCGATTGTTTGTCGCCGTGAGTCGCGATACCTTCTCCGCGGCGTGGCTGTTGGTGGCAGAGCTCGAACGGACGACCAACGCCATCCTGGTTGGCGAGCCCATTCCTCACCGACCGAACTCCTTCGGCGATCCGGAGTGGATCGAATTGCGACGCTCCGGCATCCGCGTCAGGCTCTCCGCTCTCCACTGGCAGAACTCTGATCCGCGAGACGGACGGATGACCATCGCACCGGAGCTGCTGGTGCTGGAGTCCTTCTCCAGTTTCTTCGATCGGCGCGACGCCATTCTGGAGGCGGTTATTGCGTACGAGAGCGAGACCGACCTGCCTTGGCACCAGCCAAACCAACGATGGATGTGGAAGTCCGACGAGGCGTTTCGGAGCCGCGTTCCCGACGCCGCGTCGCTGCTACGCGGCGAGATCGGCAAGGCGACCTTGGTGCGCCGGCTGCTTCCGTAACTCGTAAGCATTCCTAATTTCTGTATTGGAGTCAACTCGCCATCCCGTATGGGTCCAATACTCAACCCAACACATCATGCCGCTTTCCGGTGGTAGTAACTCAGCATCCCGCCGAGCCGTTCGCGCCGAAACACCGGTCCGGACAACTCCCCCACTTCCAATCCGGGAGCGATGAGAGCAATCTCCAGTCCTTGATGATTCTGCTCAGCCTGATAGTGCTCGACGTACTCGCCGATCGCCGTCCGGAGATGTCGCTCACCGATGATGATCAACCTATCGAGGCTTTCTGATTTGATCGATCGCACGAGCCGCTCCGCGTAGGCGTTGAGGTCGGGGCTCCGAGGCGGTAAGCGGACCGGCGTGACCCCAGCCGCTCGCAGCGTTTCGCGGAACTCCCGCATATATATAAAGGATCGCGATCGCAGATCAGATATCGATGGTCCGATAGGAAGCCGATGGCAACATCCGTCAGATTCCGGGCGATCTGTGTCATCCAGACTCCGCTCGGAAAGGCCGTGATCATCGTTAAGAAGAACGCCTCTCTTGCCGAGCCTTTCGCGCAGAACACGATTCTCCTCCCGGAGATACTCAATCACCTGCTGTTGTTGTCGAGACATCCAGCCGGCACCAATCACCGCCAACAGCTGCCATGGAGCCATTCACATCCGCCCAGCGTACCTGTGCAATCGGCCAATCTCGGCTATCCACAGTCTTCCCACCGTGCCGCATCGCTCTGAATCGTGCTCGTCTAGACCTCGCCTGAGTCTTGGAACCATACGGGGCCGTCTCCGTGAGGAATCGAGCGATCGTTTCTGGCACATGGCGATGTTCCTGGGCCATGGCGCGGCGCTACACCAACATGGCGAGGTTGAGCTTCTTGGATGCCAAGCCCTCGAGGGCAGTCCGGCAGATATCGTGGAAGTCATCCTTCTGGAAATTTCGCAGGAGCCGGTCCTCCAGCTCGGAGTCGCCCAACCGGCCGGCGCAGTAGCCGCGCAACACCAGTGCAATCTGCGCCGCGGGTAGGATCTCACCAACAACATTGAAGACGGCATCATCTTCGAGGGCGTCGCGGATCTCCTGAAGCTTCTCAACAAGTTTGTTCAGCGCCTGCCCTTCAATGGTGTCGGTCATGACGAAATTGAAGATGTAGCAATCCCTCGTCTGTCCATAGCGGTGTGCAGGTCAGGGCTTACGCGGGACCGCGCTGGTCTGGGCATTCATTCCCCGACGAAATCGGCGCCTAACCCTCTGGTGTCAGGTCTACAGAAGGGTGCGGTAGGCGAGGTGGTCGGCGTACATGCGGTGAAATATGGTGTGCTTGGCGTCGTGGAATTGAGCAATTTGGCCGGTGGCGGGGGTGATGGTTTGGCCTGGTTGGCTCATAGCCGACATCGCGTCGAGGACGGAGGGCTGATCCCCTGCCGCGACGGCACCGAGCATGGCGGAGCCGAGCAGAACCGCTTCCGGATCGCGTGGTAGGACAATTCGGCAGCCGGTGACGTCGGCGTGCTCGCGCAGAAAGACGGAGTTCTTCGTGCCGCCGCCGCAGGCGAAGATGGTGTCGATTCGGTAGCCGGCTTCGTTGAGGGTGACGATGATGTGGCGGGTGCCGTGGGCGATAGCCTGAATCGTGGCGAGGTACAGCACGGCGAGATCATCAATCGTGTCGGAGAGCCGCAGGCCGAAAATGGCCCCGCGAAGCGTCGGATCGGCCCGCGGCGAGCGGTTGCCGAGGAAGTACGGCAGCACGTGCAGGTCACGCGTGAGTTGAGCGGGGAAGTCAGTATCTGCGGACAACACATCGAGGCGGTCATTGAGCAGTTCGTACACGCTGCGACCGCAGGCACAAGATTGATCCTGTAGTTCGGCGGCGCGGGTGTGGGAGAAGATGATGTGATCGATAAGCGAGCCCGTGGCGGATTGGCCGCCTTCGGTCAGCCACAGGCCGGGGATCATGGCGGAGTAGTAAGGCCCCCAGACGCCTTGGATAAAGCGGGGCTCGCGCGAGACGGCCATGTGGCAGCTCGACGTGCCGCAGATGAGGGCGAGGCGCCGTTCCATGTCTTGGTAAGACGGCGTTTGTTCATCGAATCGAGCGCCGAGCACGCCCAGCCCGCCGGCATGGGTATCGATGATCGACACGCCCACTGCCGTCCCCGGCTCAAGACCAAGCTCCTGGGCGGCGGCATTGCTTAAGCCTTGACCGATCGCTTCGCCAATCGGTCTCACTGTGGAGCCGATACGGGCCAAGCGTTCTTCGACGAGTTCGCCGAGGCCGATCTGCCGCCAATAGGAGGGATCCCACCGGCCGACGCTGTTGGGTTGTTGCGCCTCTTCGTGGCCGAGGTACGTCCACTTGCAAACGGTTGAGCAGAGCGATCGCGTGTCGTTAGCGGTCGCGTGGTACGTGAGAAAGTCCGGTAGATCGAGGAACCTGGCGGCGCGGCGCCAGGTCTGGGGCAGGTTTTCTTTGAGCCACAGAAGTTTGGGCGATTGCATTTCCGGCGAGATCGTGCCGCCGACGTACTTCAAGACATCATGCCCCGTCGCGTTGATGCGATCGGCCTGCTCGATCGCGCGATGATCCATCCAGGCGATGACATTCTGCTCGTCGTGGCCGGTTGGACTAACGGTCACGGGTTGGTCGGATTCATCGAGCACGACCAGAGAACAGGTAGCATCGAAACCGATGCCGCGCACCTGAGCCGGTTGAGCGCCGGCCTGCGAGAGCGCATCACGCACTGACGCACAGCACGCCTGCCAGATGTCCTCGGAGGACTGTTCTACAAATTCCGCCTGAGGTCGCATGATCTGAATGGCACGACCAGCGGAGCCGAGAATGCGCCCGGATTGATCGAAGATGCCGGCCCGAGCACTGGCGGTTCCCACGTCGATACCGAGGTAGAGGTGTTCTGCGTTTGAGTTGCTCATGCGGCGGCGATCAGTGTGCTCTCAAATGCAGATCAAGCGAATTGTTCAGGGATCGCGGCGGGGCAAGCCCGCCCGCGAAACTCATTTTCGGCGCAGGATACGGACCTTGAATCCGAGTGCTCGGCTGAGCGCGATCATTTCGGCGAAGATGTCGCCATAGGCGACGGCAATGTGATTTGACATGTAGTGTGCCATGATGGTTTGCTGGCGAACACCGAGGTTGGCAGCCATAAAGGGCCATTGGCGGGTGGTACCCTCCCACCAGGCGTCGCGCTTGGCCGGCGGCAGTTTGACGACTTCTCCGACACCGATGTCCATCCACAATTCGCTGTCTTTGATGTAGGCCCGAGACCAGGTGATGGTACCGGGAAGGCTCTCTCCGGCAAAAGTTCCGCCGGGGACGGGGAAGTATCCGGCCGGTTGGCGATAGGAATGCACACCTTGCAACGTGTTTGGATCGTGATTGAACGCAAACGCGCCGCACGAGCCGGAGTTGAGCAGCACCCACACGAAGCGTCCTTCATGCTCGGCGCCCCAGCGCACATCGTGGAACATGACCGCCTGATGCAATCCCTTGGCCTTGAGCAAGCGCTTCATCATCTCCATGGGGATGAGATTGCCCTGATCGGCTTCGGTCGCGGTAGCGATGGTATCGCCGTTTGACTCCGGCCGGCAGACCGAGTTGAACAACCCTTCGGCGAAGTCCGACGGCGGGCGCAACGGCAGCAGACCAAGCTGATACTGCCAGCCGAGGCAGTCAGCCTTGAACTCCTTGATGAGATCTAGGACCACGAGATAATCGCGCAACTGCTCGCGGGTAGCCTGCTCGTCGAAGTCTTGGGCATCGGGTTCGCCCCAGTGGAATGTAACGCCTTGGGTCATTACGAACGCGAAGGCGTCGTCAATTCGCTTCTGGTCGATGCGTCGGCCGTGATCGATGATCCAGGCTTGATCGATTTTATGCTCGGTGAAGCCGATGGGGTTGAGCAGGCGCGGCCCAAAGTAACCGTTGATCATGCCCATCGAGGTGTCGCCGAGCATCAGCGCCAGGACGCGCCGGCTTCTGATCTCATCGGCGACCGATTGGGCGATGCGGACTGCTTCCGCGGAGACCGGCGCGTCAAAGGCCAGTTCATCTTCGGAATAGGTGATGCGCCCGATCCGGCACCACTCGTCCAGGCGAGCCATGAACGTCGCCTCGGCGGTCCAGTCCTCGGCGCTGGTCCAGATGCGTGAGAACTTTCGGCCGACACTTTCCAGGCACGCGCCGGTGTTGAGCAGGCCGACGAGACCGGGCCACGTGCCGGAGAAATTGCTGGCCAGCAGCAGAGGATTGTCCTTGCCCACCACGCCGTCGGTGGTGTGCGGCCCGTAGAACCAATGCACGCACACGCCGATCAACGGGTCGTCGATTGGCGAGAGCTTCTCGATCGCCTCGTGCGGCTTGGTGAGAAATCCCTCCACGCGGTAAGACTGCCGGCCGAGCCTTGCCAGCGCCGCTTCCAGCTGCATCGTCGCCTCGATGACATTGGGAAGCGCCAACTCATTTGGTTTGGCCCGGTAGTCACCTGGCCAGAAAATCGCGATCCGGGAGGCCATCGTCTTGATCCTCTTCCAAAGCGACAGCGTCGGGAGCGCCGTGATCCACACCGGCGCACCACAGTCGATCGTATCAAAGCCACGAGGGTGGTGAGACATTACGAGTCACGACGACCGCCGCAGATTCCTCGGGGGGGATGATGCTCGCCGGCTTCGGATTCGGCGTGGTGGCGGGCCATCGCGTAACCATAGGCCACGCCGCATGCGCCGCGGGTCCCCGGCTATAGTTGCCCGGGCCCCCCTATGACGAGCGACGAACCGCCCAACGCTTCGGACCCCTCGGACGCGCTGGATCCGGCGAACCTCAGGCGGGCCATGAAGGCATTCCGCAAGCGCCTCAAGCTCACCCGCCTCGGCGAAGAGTCCAAGCTCGGTCGCAGTCCATTGACCGGCGGCAAGAAGTCGCAGGTCGTGGCCATCATGCCGCCGTATCAGTATCCGCGGGAAGTCTGGGACGAGCTGGTGACGCAGGGCCGGCTCAAGGACGCCGGCGGTGGGCTCTACGAGCTGGCCGAACAGTAGAGGATTCTGCGAAGGTGATCATCGCCGGTCCGTCGACCGTTCCTTGCGGGACGTGATTGGGTCACCGGCCCCAACCTGGCGTCGTTTTCCTGGCCTCGGACAACCTGTTGCAACGCTCAGTCCTTCGAGCAAGCCGCGCGACGAAGTCGGCTCGACATGATCCGGGCCGCGATCGCCCTGTCCGCGTCCGTCAACGGCGGCGGGCCGGTGACTTCGATGGCGACGGTAACGTCGGCATCCTCGACTTGCTGACGCAGTTGGCCAACTGGGGCACCTGCCCGTGAGCGGCCATCCACCCTGCGCTTAGCGGGGGTTCGCTGAACAGCTTGAACGAACCTGGGCTTGCCGCGATGCGGATGCGTAACGAGCCCGTTGTTCAGTTCGAGGCGAACTCAGATCAGGCGCTACAGAGCAAGATGGCGCCAGCGAGGTCCGTGATCTCCCAAGTCGCCATTGCCAGCACAGCGCTGCTGAGCTTGAGCTTGTCTGATGGCAGATGTACGCCACCGATGGTTGAACCTGTACTCTCGAACTTTCCCAGTTCTTCGACGCATCCGTCGCCGTAACGACGCCGTATGGGTCCGATAGTCAGCCCAACCGCGAATCGCGCTGTGTCTAGAGGATGGATTTGCTGGCGGCGGGCGGATGCCATGAGCACACCCTCGGCATCCTCGACCTGCTGACGCTGCTGGCCGATTGGGGACCTTGCCCGTGACCCGCACCCCCCACCATCCTCGCCGCATAGGCAGCTTCGCTCTCGCGATCGCTGTGCTCGCCCCGGTCCCCGCCGGCGCCGAAGTGATCTACGAGACCGCGGACCCGTTCGGTGGTCCGTTCGGTCTTTGGGGGCCTGACGTCTGCATCGACCAGTCGGTCGGACTGCGCTTCACGCCGGGCGCCGACTATCACCTCGACCGGATCAGCCTTTGGTTCATGAGCAACGATTTCTCCGGCCGGACCCATCCGCTGGTTGAAGTAACGGTGCGCACCGACGACTCCGTCAAAGACGTCAGCGTTCCGAGCGATGAGGTCCTGGAGGCCTGGAGCTTCAACGTCGCCGCAGTCGGCTGGAACCCGATACTCGAGGTGATGGATTCCGCAGAGCACCCGCTGCTCACCGAGGGCGTGTACTATTGGATCGTCGTAGAGTCCATGGCCACGTGTGGGCTCGACGGCGTCTGGAACTTCGCGTCAAATGGCGTCGGTTTCATGTCATTCAGCCTCGGCTACGGTGATCCGTGGCAGCCCGGCGGCCAGAGCGCCGTCGCGGCGACGATCATTGAGGGCACGCCGGTCGGGCCCTGCCCGGCAGACCTCGACGGTGACGGAAGCGTGGGCATCCTCGACCTGCTTGCCGTTCTCGCCGCCTGGGACAGCGACCCCGGCGGGCCGCCGGACTTCGACGGCGATGGCACCGTCGGCATCCTCGACCTGCTTGCGCTGCTGGCCAACTGGGGGCCGTGCGCGTGAGCCGCGTGCTGCCCAAGAACATGACGCCGGTTGTGTCCACCGCCCTACAGGTCCGCCCGGACCTGTAAGCTGGGCTCAAGCCATCGGTGAAACCCATTGTCTGAAGCCTCAGACCGTCGTATTCTGCATGGTCCTGTACGTCATGCTTGGGCCGGCAAGGGAGCCCTGCCCCGCGGCCGGGAGGCGAGGTACCCATGGCTTTGCGCCAGGCTGTTCGATGCCGCAAGGGGTCCACCGGGCGGTCTCAGGGGCACCGGCCTAGAGGGCGGCGTTGAGACTCCTCGCCGGGGATCTTCGACGCGCTGTGGTTCCGTTCAGTAGGCGCTCTGTGCCCAGAGCCATTGGGTCAGCGCGCCTCCGCCGGTGACGCGATCGATTTCCACCCCACGGTGGTCGTACAGGATCACCGTGGGAATGCCCGTGATGCCGTATTCGCTGGCGGTCCTAGCATTGGGTCCGCGGCGGTCGGTCAAGTCCATCTTGACCCGCACATAGTTCTGTCTGAGGAAAACATCGATGCGGGGATCGCTGAGGACGTTGCGTTTGAGCTCCCGGCATGGCGGACACCAGTCGGCGGTGTACAAGACGAACATGGGTTTGCCCGATGCGTCGGCGGCATCGGCGCCGGCGTCCAGATCGTGCAGCCATCCGTCCGGGGAGGCCCCAAGGACCTTCCACCCGGCGAGGCCCAGGCCGGCGGCGGCCAACAGCACAAACAGCCAGGTCAGTTTGATCGGCTGACTTGCCGGCGGGGCTTGGTCAATGGTCCCCGCTTCACTGTCCGGTAGAAAACCGTCGGGCCGCATGCCATGTATCCCGCGGTGCCGGTAGGGACCGGCCCTCATATTGAGCATCGGACGGTGGGGCGTGGGCACTGGAGCATCCCGGCCCCAGCCGACCACTCACGTGCCAATCATCTCGTCCGTGCCGGTCGCGCTGCTTCGAGACTGTTGCATAACCTCCCGTGCCTTGCGGGGAGGGGATTGGAGGCACCCCGGGCGCTTGCGGTAGTCCTATAGCCCATCGGATGGCCCGCGTGATCTCCGTCTGGTCAGCTTCTCTTGCCGTCTTTCGGCCGAGGGGTTGTTGAGACCGGCTCGGACCGGCGCGGCCACAGCATGGTGACTGGATCGAGCGGAGTATCTGGTCGATGTGCGGGCGGTGTCGCGAGATGGGCTCTTGATCGCCCGAGGTCCTGGAGGGAAACGACGTGAACCGACTTCTTCAACTGACCGCCGCGTCCGTTGTGCTCGCCTGTCTTGCGGGGCCGGCGTACGCCCAAGAGAAATACAGCATCAGCTTGGATCGGCCGCTGCAGGTCGGGCAGAAGATGCAAGTGTGGGGTGAGGGCTCGCAGGAATTCACGGTCACGGCAACCAAGCACGGCCGGTCGCAGCCGCCGGAGGCAACGCAATCATCGATCAGCGTGTTGTCCAAGCCTTGATGAGTTCGCTCCAGGTGGTAGTGTTCAACGTACTCCGCGACAACTCGCCAAAGATGCCGCTCAACGAGCACCTGCGGCGGGACCTTCGCCATGCGATCACCTCAAAAAGCCGCGAGGGCTCCCCGGGGGCACACGCGGCTTCTTGATCCGTGTCGATGGTTGGCAAGCTCTGCTCCGCCGATTCCCGAAAGTGGCGATGCAGCTCCTCTAGCCCTAAGAAGCAATGCCTGCCTTGGTTTGATAGTTGTGCGGACTCTCGCGCGTGATCAGATGCTCGATCGTCTTGAGGAGAGAGCCAATGACCCTATGGTTAACTATTGTTGAATTGGCCTCATCCACTGCGTCCTCTGCTAGCTTGAGGCAGGTTATCGCATAATCTGGCAGGGTCTGGGGATCGAAGTTGGTGTCGATAGACCCGGCATCAGGCGGGTTGAGGCTGGGATATCGATTGGGGTCCAGGATCTGGTCGATGTCCGCCAGCGCTGCATCAAGATCATCGGCGACTTGAGATTTTTCGGGCTCATCCAGCGGCCCTTCGTCGTCGCCAACCCCGACTTCGGCGTCCTTAAGGGCATCCCTCACCTGTTTCAGGACATCGATGAGGTCACCGAGCAAATCTGCCACCGGAACAATCGGTTGGCCGGACCCATCAACGTTGGACTGGCTCGATGCCACCGAGCCAAACGTTGCTCGATTGCTGGAGACATGCAAGACGATCATCGAGACCAAGAGAGCCGCGGCCAGGACCGCCTGGATAGCGGCCCTGGGCGTGAAACGGCGATGGACTGCCCTGGAGCGCCCTGCATTCGGGGGCGACGAGGTGTGACCAGTTGGACACAAATCAGGATTCCCCGTCTTGCTGGGATGTGCTGTCGTAAACTGGGTAAGATCAGATCGTTGCATAACACTTCCTCCGGCCCGGAAGTATGCCGCTGGTCAATGGGCCGGCACGTTGCCGACCTCGCGCGCAAGAGAAGGCGATCGCTTCGTTGGGGGTGTGAGCAGGAATCCTTAGTTCGGGTGAAAGGGCAGAGAGAAGTGTGAGGAGGAGTCGTGCTGGATCGGTATTCTGTGAACCAAGCCGCACCAGACGACAGCAAGGGCTGCGGCAGTCGTGAACACATCCAGACTGCGGATCTAGGCGGAGCAGCATCTGACAGCGCTGCGGTGCTGGAGTTGCTCCAGCGGATGCGGGCCGGTGATCGCGAGGCTGCGGCGCTCTTCATGACTCGCTACGGCTCTCGGATCAGGCGGCGCATTCGAGGGAAGCTCAGCCCAGCGATGCGGCGCATCTTCGACTCGCAGGAAATCCTGTCGACACTCGGGCGACGGTTGGACCTGTACGTCCGATCGGGAAGGCTGGAGGCGGCCAACGAACAGCAGCTGTGGGCGCTGGTATTCCGCATGGCCAGCAATGCGGTGATTGACAAGGCCAGGGTGTTCCGACGTCTTCAGCAGTTTGAAGATGAAGACGGGGTGTTCGCTCAGGAGTTATCGAGGCGCCTGCGCCAAGCTCAGCGCAGCAGGAAAGAAGGAGTCGAGATCGAAATCGACAGAGCGCTGAACCTCTTGGATGACCGGACCGACCGACAGATTCTCTCCCTTTGGCTCGTCGGAACCTGTCACACGGTGATCGCCAGGCACGTCGATTTGGCGCCGACCGCGGTCAGGAAGCGCTGGCAGAAGATCAAGTCGGAACTTCGGGAACGATTCGCGGCGGAGATTCATCGGTGATCGCCCACGAGCTTCTGCTAGCAGACGACTTGACTATGCTGTACAGGAGCGGCACAAGCGACCCGGATTTCGCGCAGATCATCCATCACTTCCTTATTGAAACCGATACACAACTGGCAGATCTGATCGAAGCTGACGGTCGCCTTCGTCTTCGTCTCAAAAAGCCCGTTACGCTAGACCGATACCTTCGTGCGATTCCCGATTTGCCGGAAAGGTATGATCCGCTTGATGCAGCCATCGACATGGCGCTTCGCGCGCTCGCCAGGACCGGCCGTGCCGACGAGCAGTCGATCGAGGAACTGATCGCAAGGTTTCCGCAGCTCGGTTCATTCATCCGGGACGCGGCCGCGCTCAATCATGCGCTCTGGTCAACCGCACACATCCAGAAGCACCATGCGATGTCAGCTGCCAAAGAGCTTCCCTGCGGCTTCGGCCCGGTACTCCAGAACGGCGTTCACCGGTATGAGCTTCGAGAGCTGCTTGGTGAGGGTGCGTTCGGCCAGGTCTATCTCGCCGTTGATCGCCAGCTTTCCGAGAAGGACCATCCCGCGTTGGTCTGCATCAAGGTGCTTCCCGGAGACGATCGCTCGGCCTGGACCCGACAACAGCTCATTGATGAGGCCACAAAGGCCCGGCGGATCGGCCATCCGAGAGTGGTTCGAGTGCTCGACCGCGGTGTGTCGGATCAGAACCAGGACTTCCTCGTTTATGAGTTCGTAGAGGGGGGTGATCTGGCGAAGTGGGCGCGCCGTCGCACGGGTACACGCGATGTCGGCCAAGCGGTTCGGCTCATCACCAAGATGGCGCGCGGTGTGCATGCAGCGCACATGGCCGGGCTCGTACACTGCGATCTGAAGCCAAACAACATCGTACTCACCACGGACGGAGAACCGAAGGTCGCAGATTTCGGAATTGCGATCCGGGTGGACGATCAGAGCAATTCGTGCCAAATGAACGAAACCCAGCTGGAGCCGCCAGGCAACCTGGCGTTCATGTCCCCGGAGCAGTATCGGATGGAGCCGGGGGCGTTGACGATCCCAACCGATGTGTATGCATTGGGAGGGATACTCTACTGGCTGCTTACCGGCATCCTCCCAAACGGTTCAACGCCGCTGGCGATCCGGTGTACCCACGATCCCATTGCAGGCCGCAGCGAGCCACCGCCCCTTCGGTCGCACTGCCCCGAAGCGGACCGTGACCTCGAGGCGATCTGCCAACGCGCGATGGCGATTCGACCCGAAGGGCGCTTCAACTCCGCCGCAGACCTTGCCGAAAGTCTGGAAGCGTGGCTGCGCCGCGAACCCATCTCGTGGGCCAAGCCGTCATTGCTCCGTCGGCTAACGCTTTGGACCCGTCGAAAGCCAACGCTGGCCGCCGCTTCGGTCTTCATCCTGGTGATCCTACTGGCCAGCGGCGGAGCTCTGCAGCACCTCGCATCTGTAGCCGGTGAGCGTCGATTCCAAGCTGCCGTGGCTGAAGCTCGCCTGGAAGAGGAAGAGCGAGCTCGACGAAACTCCCGTGAAATCCTGGACAGGTATATCGCGCAGCTGGCGGAGCAGCACGAGAAAGAAGTTGCGAGCGAAGTGCTGCTACAGATCTGGCTTGCGGAGTGGCTTTATGGGCCAACCGTACTTGGTGACGGTCCGGGCCGCTTCGATCTCTGGGAGATGCGGGTGGATGTTGTCCGCAATCTTCTGGAAAAGGCCAAAGCCTCGGGAGGGGATCATGTCTTCCACACGCTGCTGTGGGAAAGCACCCTTGGGTTCTGGTTGATCAAGGACAAAGATTACCGCGAAGCCGAGCCGCTCATGGCCGAGAATTACGCCAAGTGGCAGGCGCTTCTTGATCGTGAGGATCCATGGCTGGTTCATCTGGAAGCAATGCGGACGTGTGCGGTCGTGAACCGACTTGCTGATGAGCGTGATGATTCTGAGTCACCGCACGGACGCCCGCAGGAATTGTTCCCGATCGCATCCACGCTCGAGCAGGCGGACCAAATGCTCAGTGCGGACATTCCTGGATCGCCGCTTCATCTTCTCGTTCTCAGTCGCATGAGGCGGCTCTATGAACCCGATCTTCTCGATCGCCCTCAGCGCATGAGAGAAGTTGAGGAACGCCTCCAGACACTATCCGAATAGCCATTGACCGTCCGCGATCGTCGGCTCAGTGTCCTAACTGCCGCACCTTGATAGCCCGTCAGCTTGATGGCGAGACCACCCAGCGAGGGAGAATTATCGACGTTGCTGCCTTGTGAGCACCAGAGCTCCTGGAACATTGCTCAGAGGAGGTCATTGTATTAGGAATTGAATCTGGGTCCCGGCACCTCTGGCTTGGTCCGCGCGTCCACGAGCAAGACAAATTATAGTAGAGGACCTTGCGGCCCTGACACGGCTTGCCGCCGAGTTCGCACAGAGGCTGCCTTGCCGGCTCCGGCGATGTCGGTTGGATCTCCTCCTCAATCTTTCTGAAGTTCCACACGTCGAAACATGCGTCGCTGTCAGCCGGACTTTTTGCGAGAATTAGGATTTTCCGGTCACACAAGGCCTGATCCAGTCGCCTTCATCCGAAAAGGGGGAGGGTGCATCCATCTCGTGCCACCCGTGACGCGCCCGACCTCCATGACTTTGCGCCTACGCGCTTCGCAGCAAGGTCGCCTTCAGCGCCGCGCTGCGCAGCCACAAAGGAGGGGCAAGATGTCCAGTTTTCTGCAACCATCGGCTACAAAGCAGGAGACAGCGGCGAGAGGTCGCTCGCTCTTCTCGGATGAGGAATGGAACGCGCTCGCCCGCTCGCTGAAACTGTCCTCTCGCGAGTTCCAGATCACCCGTGGCCTATTCGACGACGAAACCGAGGCGGTAATCGCGACTCGTCTGAGCATCTCGCCACACACCGTTCATACCTATCTGGACCGCCTCTATCGAAAACTTGCCGCCAGGAATCGCTGTCAGCTTCTCGTACGCGTCTTTGCCGAGCATCGTCGCCAGCAGGCGTAGGGCACAGCGCGCTGGACGATGGCAGTCAAAGCACATTACCCGGCAAAACCGGTCGACAGCCGGATGGCGGACATTTGAGGTAAACGCCACAACATCTGACAAGAGCGTCCATTGACCATCGCTCGAATGTTTGAAGGAAACGAGAGTACGTGGCGGAGGCACGCTGCAAGAGTCACTACTGAATGGGCGCCACGTCGCCACGACGAGTCCCGATTTGTCGCCCGTTTCGACCTGCCGGAGACTGAGGTTTAGCTTGATGGGAGTAAGATTATGATCCGAACACGTAGTACTGGGCAGCACTTCGTTGTCTTCATGGTAGCGCTGGTGTGGCTTGGTGGGTGCGCCTCGCTGCCCGACCTTTCATCCTATACATCGTCAACCATCCGACTGCAATCAGCGATTGATTCCAGCGGTCAAGTCGTGCTGGCATCGTTGAATAGTGCCAAGAAGGCGTTGGAGGCTGCGAAGGCAACACAGGCAGCGACCTACAAGAAACACGCAGGGGACTTTGAAAGGCATTGGAAGGCCCGTGTGGCCGCCATGGACGCGTTGGTCGCTTATGCACGCTCGCTCGAAGAGATCGCTGCGTCCGGACGAAGTGGATCCAAAAGCGCGAAGGCTGTTGCAGGTGCTGTGACTTCATTCGCCGAGTCACTTGGCGTCGTACCTGGCGGTCAGATTGTCGGCGTAGCAACCGACGCTGCTGCGTTCGTTTACGGTCAGATCGCCATCATTCGGGCGGCTCGCTCGCTTCAGGAATCCATAGACGCGACTACGCCGGTGTTGGAGCGGCTGGTTCAGGTGATCGACAAGGATCTCGACGATGCCCGAAAGGCATTCGTGTACGCGAGTGATGCGACGAAAAAGGAACTCCGGGTTGACTACGGTCACACCAAGAAAGCCTGGGAGGTGCTCGTGGATAGACGTCGCGAGAGACTCGAGAGGCTCCATCTCACGCTCGCCGACGAGAAGGTCAGTGTCGTGTCAGCCCTCAATGCCACGGAGCGCGAAGAGCTTGAAGAAATCGAACGGCGTCTGCTGGCAGTCGAGCCAGAATGGCTTCGGTATCAGACCAAGCTTGCGGCGATTCAGGATCGAGAAGATGCTGGGATGGAGATCATTTCGGCCAGTCAGACCGCACTTCAGGACTGGATTCACGCTCAGAAAGACCTGGCGGCATCGGCGGGCCAGCGGAGACCCGCCCGACTTGACGGTCTCGCAGATGCCGTCGTTGAGATCAGATCACTTGTCGAAAGATGGCGCAACCTATGAGTACTTTCGTTGGCTTCGAAGCATGTGAGAAGGAACTGCGGCGAATCATAAATGAGACCCGCACTTCGATGCGAGCGGCTCAATCCGTGTCAGAGGATGAGGTTGCCCGCGTCCGAATGGAGGCAGGGGACAAGCTTATTGAGTTCACAGAAAACTCGCGGCCGAAGGATTTTGACGATGCCGTTGAGGCAAGCCAGATCGATCGACTCGACGATCTGGCCATCAACTTGATGCGCGATCTGAACGCCGCCGGCGTGAGTGAAGCTGTCGGTCGAATCATGGAACGAACGGCTGAGCTCAATCAGCTGTCGAAGAGCATTCGCAAGGAGATCGCACACAACGAAACGCGCGCTCGTTCCATCCGCCTAACGGGTATCAAGGAAGCGATCGATTCGATGAGTGAACTTATCAATGCCGCTAAAAATGCAAAGGACGTGCTTGACCCATCCGTTACCGATGAGGCCATGGTAAGGACTCGGATCGAACGGCTTGTGAAGAGCTTCAGTGATCTTCAGAAGGCCGTCAGCGTACTCGGGTAAAAGGAGGTTGCCCAGCAACATGCCCCTCGGAAGATCTCAGGCGCTCAGGTGCTGAGATGACGAAGAACCCGCGAAGCTCGGCGCCGCAGGAACATTCCCATGATCCACTTCACCGCTCTCGCCCAATCCTCTGCCGGCAGCATTCCCTCCATGCTCCTTCCCTGGCTCGCTGTCGTGCTCATCCTCGTCTGCCTCTGGTGCATGATCGAGGTCATACGGCGCATCCGAAAGGTTGGGGTGACCAAGATCAATCTGGCGCTCATGATCATCTGCCTATCCGTTATCGTCTTCCTCGGCTACGGTGCACAGGCCGTACGCGACATCTTCGCCGGCCAGGAATTGATTCGGCTCGTACTCGGTCTGAGTAGTGCTGAGGCAACCGTCGAGGATCTGAACGCCGCGGTCGATCAAGCGAGGAGCGACGACGAGCGCCTCATAGCCTTCGATGTCTTCAGTCAATCCCGTCCCAGGCAAGCCCTAGCATGGATCGACGATCCGGACAATGTTCTGCGGCGCGATCACCCCAACGTACTATCCCGAGTCAAGCAACGCCAACCCAAGCTCCTGGCTCGAGCAGCCGCCACGAGTCCCCAGAAGGTGCCCCTGGTTGATCTCGATTCCTTCCAAGGCCTGGCTAGTCTTGCCCGAACCGACCGTGGCGTCGCCACGATGCTCCAAGACGGACGCTTTGACGTCTCAGCGCTCGACCAAGAACGACTTACGGAGATTCTGAGCAACCTACACGCGCTTCGCAACGGCGATCGCATCGTCATTCAGGCAGATTCCAACCGCTGAGGCTGACCATGAGCCCGGCCTGTACGAACTGTCTCATCCCCACTGCGTCAAAGGAGCACTCCCAATGGCCAAAGTAATCTTCTTCGTCCACGGCCGAAGCTTCAAACCGCCCAAAGCGAAGCTCAAACGGCTCTGGTTCGACGCGGTCGAGGCGGGCCTTGATCGCGATTTTCCGCCATCGAGACTCGCTGCATTCAAACGAGTGAAGAAGGAGTTCGTCTACTACGGTAAAATCTCTAATACTTTTCTAAAGAAGGCTGCGAACAAACCTGCGAACTTCAACACCGATGACTCTGCGAGCCGGCACATCACGTTGAAACAACTGAAGGCCTATGCCGCCGACCAGTTTACCGAGCGGACCTACAACAAGCTTCCCGGCAAATCCGCAGCCGGCGAAGCGCTGGCCGATTTGTTCGGCGGCGTGGCGGCGTTCTTCCATGTGAGTGATCCGCTCATCGAAGCCATCGCCCCGGATATGCGCGAATACTGGAATTTCGAGTCTCAGTTTGGCAGTGACGTGCGCGAAACGCTCTCTACACCACTGGCGCGAGCACTCCGCAATGGACACAAAGTGTTGCTTCTGTCGCACAGCCTCGGCACGATGATCGCTTACGACACGCTCTGGAAGTTCTCCTACTACTCCGAGTACAAGGATATCCGTAACAAGAAAGTAGATCTCCTCGTTACGTTGGGATCACCTCTCGGTGATGAGACCGTCAAACGAAACCTCAAGGGTGCAAAGGCCCCAGGTTCGCGTCGATACCCCACCAACATTCGGCGCTGGGTCAACGTCGCCGCGGAAGACGATTACGTCGCCCACGACGAAAAGGTGCGCAACGACTTCAAGGGCATGCTGAAACATGACCTAGTCGAGTCGATCCGGGACCACAGAATTTACAACCTCGCCGTGCGCCACGGCAAGTCCAACCCCCATCACGGCGCCGGCTATCTCATTAATCCCAAGGTTACCGAGCTCATCGCCAATTGGATCTAGCACTGCCGGCAATTCGAAGAACCTCCCCGAATCGCCGTGGCGGGTCCAACGACGTGGCCGCGCAGCTGTCCCTCCAGAAAACTCGAATCGAGCGGCCTATCGCGCTTCCGGTGCCCTAGCACCCGGATTCTACTCGTTGGCATACATTGGCGATGTCCCCCTGCGCAGGCCTCACCTGAGCAGTGGGCAGTGCAAGTTGACGCCAACGAGTAATATCAATGTGGTGTAAGGCCCGAACCACGATGGGTCGCACGGTTGGAGTTACCGGGAGGGACAGGTGTCAAACCCATGCAGAATCGCGTGGCCAGCTGACCGTTAGCCGCCACGAATAAGTGTCGCACACGATCATTCAACACCCAACAAACGCCCGGATGAGGCTTTCGCCACCTACAGGGATCAATCCACGAGGCGATACCGGACGACGGCCGGCACTTGATTGCGGCCGTCGTAGTTGATCGTGAACACCCCGGTGCCGTGGACCCAGTAGGTCCAGGCGATCAACTGGTTGCCGAAGGATATGCCAGTGCCGCCGAGCTCCAACGGCGCAACCGGGAAGTAGTAAGTCCCGTCGAGGACCATGTTACTGCTGCCGATGATGGTCGAAGTGTTGGTGTTGTCTCGGGCCTCGAAGATGCTGATGCCATCGTACGGACTCGTCAGGTCATCAATAGGGGTTATTGTGATGAAGCCGTTACCGCCCAGGAACACTCGACCAGTCCCGATGACGTAGAAATGGACACCCAAGGCCGTCAGATTGCCGCCGTTGACATAGAGTCCTTCGCCGTCAAGAACGTAGATGCCAGGGTCAAACACCACGGTGGTGTCGGAGGCGGTGATTCGGATTCCGCCGGAGTACCACCCTGGTTGGTAGGTCGTAACTCCGGGTATATTCTCGATGAAGCCGAGGTCAGGTGCGCCCCATGGCGGATCCGGCAGACCTGCCAGCGGATCGGGCATCGGAAGGGAGTTCGGGTAGATGTCAGCGTTGATCGTGGGATTGCCGCTCCAGCACGCATCGCCGACGATGAAGATGGCATCTGCGGTGACCGTCAGAGCATTACCGGAGCCGCACGTTGCGCAATCATCATCGGAGTTCACCTGGATCGCCGCCTCGCCGTCGTAGTCGGGCGTTGTGGCCAGGGTCAGACCGGTATTTCCGCTAAACCGGAGCGAGCATTCGCAGTCGGGGCACAGCACAATGATCCCGGCCCCAGCGGCACTCCTCTGCATCGTGGCAACGGCTGCACTGACGACATCGCTCTGTCGAAGTCCCATCAGATTGGCGAAAAACAGCGGCGCGGGGTTGCCGTTGGATTCAGCCCGTCGAGTGGTCACCTTCACGGCATTGGGCGGATCTGCCGCGGGGGTAAACGTCCGCGTGTCATAGTCCCAGCCTCCCATGACCAGGTCGGAAGGGGTTAGGACCGTGCCGTGGTCAGCCGGGGGCATATTCTTGCCGGCATACTCAACGGCGACCGACAGCACCTTGGCCGGGTCGGGCAACTGGCTCACTGCGGCTAAAGCGGCCGCATCAGACGTGGTCTGAGTCTGATGCTTCAGCACGAACAGGTATCCCATGTCGATGGCCAGGGCCGCAAAGCCGCAAAGCATCGTCAGACTGATCGCCACCCAGATAATGACTGCTCCTCGATGGCGGTATGCCGTTGCGTTACGAGAATTCATCGTTTCTGCCTCCTTAGCCATGTCAGCCGACGGAACCGCTGGCGGTCATCTTGGGACGCTTCGCGGCATGTCAGCTAGCCTTCTTTTCGCATGGTCACTTCAACTCCGAGCGTGCCTGCACCCAAGATGCCCAGCGGATCGCCGAGGCCGGCCTGCTCAGTCAGTCCGTGACCGGCCGCGCTACGCGAATCCCGCTGCTGGGCGACCTTCCGATCCTGGGAACGCTCTTTCGATCCGTTCGGTATCAACGCCGTGAGACCGAGCTGCTTGTGTTGGTGACGGCCTCGTTGGTCGAGCCCGCGTCAACGACGGCTCAACATCCTGTTCCCGGCGATCTGCATGTCGAGCCGGACGATTGGGAGCTGTACATTGACGGGCGACTCCAAGGCAAGACCCCCGCGCTGGCGCCGGCTGACGCGGCCTCGTTGAAGGAAATGGGCCTTGATCGGCTCAAAGGCCCAGGCGGATGGGTGACCTATGTACAGGCGCCTGCTGTGAGCGAAGTTGAATCGACGCAGTCTGCCCCTGGGATGCCCCACGAGTTTGAAGAAAAGTCCGACGCTTCGAACGAGTCTGACGCCGCAGCCCCAATGCTGCAAGGAACATAAGAGGCCGATAATGAGCACGCCCAACGGAATCGTCGTTGTCACTCAAGAGCCGCAAACGGCTCGCGCCGTCTCCGGCGCCGCTGAATCGGCTGATCAGATTTCATCGCCCCGGATCTGCCGGAATCTGGAAGAGCTCGTGCAGTATCTGGAACGTGCGCCGGCATGCACCGCGGTGATCGACATCGATCCCTGGGCCGATCAACTCCTGGATGATCTTGATCCCATCATTAGCCGGTTCGCGGCCACAACATTCATTGTGTTGGCAAAGGAGCAACGCGACGAGTGGCTGCTGCAGGCGATGCGGGTTGGAGCCCGCCATTTGCTTCCGAAGGATCGGGTCCCATCCGATCTGCCCGAGGTCTTGCGTCGCCTGAGCCAGAGGAGAGCGTCTGTCAACGGGTCGTTCGGCTCGGTCGTGACGGTTCTTTCGGCAGGGGGCGGTTGCGGCGCAACCACCCTGGCAATCAACCTAGCCCATGAGCTGCATCTGCTTTCGTCTGAACCGTCACTGCTGATCGACATGGACTGTGCCTATGGCGGTGCGGCAGGCTATCTCGGGGCCACCGCGGAATTTGGGGTCGCGGATGTGCTGGCCGACGGAGATCGCCTGGACGCTCAGTTGATCAGATCAACCGCTGTCGCGCACAATGATCGGCTGCATCTGCTGGTCAGCCCGGCGACCGTTAATCTGCACGAACCCGCTGACTTGAATTATCACGTCTTGAGTCGTGCGCTTCAGAAGAGCAAAGAAGCGTTCAGCTTTACGGTCGTGGACGCCCCGCGCGTCCCAATGAGTGTGGCCGAGACCTTGGCGCGCGCGAGCCTACGAACATTTATCGTCGTCGAGATGAACGTTGGGAGCGTCAAAATGGCGCGTGCGATCTTTCAAGACCTGACGAACCGTGGCGTGTCGCAAGAGCGAATCCTTCTGCTGGCAAATCGATATCGCAAGCGACACCAGATGATCAGCTTGAGTGAAGCGACCAAATCCTTGGGCACACAGCGGATCGAGTGCTTGAGTAACGATTATCGAAATGTCGTCTCCAGTATCAACTATGGCAAGCCGTTGGCGGAGGGTTCGCCGCGGTCGCAGTTATGCCGCGAGATTCGAAAGTTGGCCAGCGCCGTTCACGAGGATGTTGCGCCACGACAAGCCGGCCAAACATGAGGTAAATGATGTCACTGCAAGGCCATGATGAAACAGCGGGGGGACACCAGATGAAGAATCCGAACGGACAACAGGAGATCAAAGATCGGATTCACCGGCGACTGCTGGAGACCCTTGATCTCCATGAGGCTCGTCGCATGCCGGCCGAGCAGCTCCACACAGAGTGCTCACAGCGCCTGAATACCCTTCTTAACGAACAAGGATGCCCGCTTACGTCGTCGGAGAGAGGCCGACTGCTCCGCGAAGTGATGGATGAGATGTTCGCACTCGGACCCCTGGAGGAATTCCTCCGCGATCCGAGCATCACTGATGTGCTGGTGAATGGGCCTGGTCAGGTCTACGTCGAGCGCGAAGGCAGGCTCGAGCACACCGAGGTCCGATTCCGCGACGACAGCCACCTTTTGCACGTCATCCAGCGTATCGCGGCGCGTATTGGCAGGCGCATCGATGAGAGTTCTCCGATGTTGGACGCGCGACTTGCTGACGGGTCACGCGTCAATGCCATCATTCCGCCACTTGCGCTCGACGGGCCCGCCCTGAGCATTCGACGATTCGGCGTCATCCCGGTCAACATCGATATGCTGCTTCGGTTGAAGTCTCTTACCAGAGAGATGGTATCCTTTCTTCAAGCCTGCGTTCAGTCGAAACTGAACATGCTAATCTCAGGCGGCACCGGAACCGGTAAGACGACACTGCTCAATGCATTGTCCAGACGGATTCCCGAGACCGAGCGCGTCGTGACAATTGAGGATGCGGCGGAACTCAAGCTTCAGCGCGATCACGTGGTTCGGCTAGAGACTCGGCCACCCAACATCGAAGGAGCGGGTGAGGTCACTTAGCGGGACCTGCTTCGCAACAGCCTGCGCATGCGCCCCGATCGGATCATCATCGGCGAGGTGCGCGGCGGTGAAGCCCTGGACATGCTTCAGGCAATGAACACCGGGCACGAAGGCTCAATGACCACGGTTCACGCGAACAATCCGCGGGATGCCCTGCGACGCATCGAGAACATGGTGAGCATGGCGGGACTTCAGTATCCAGTGCACGTGATTCGTCAACAGATCGAGTCGGCGCTCAACGTGGTCGTTCATCTCGGGCGGTTGACCGGAGGGCGCCGCAAAGTGGTCCGGATCGCGGAAATCGTCGGCATGGAGGGTGACGTGATTTGCCTTCAGGATATCTTCCAGTTTCAGCAGACGGGCATAGACGCCAGTGGTCATGCGAAGGGGAACTTCGAAGCGTGCGGCGTACGGCCCCGCGCGCTCGAACGACTGCATACCGAAGGCTTTGATCTACCGTCGAATCTCTTTGAGCGTCGCGTGCTCGCCGCCGTCGGCGAAGGCGAAGGGACTTAGGATTGTGCTCAACGACCAGCAGCAAATCATCGGCCTTGCTCTAGCCACCTCCGTGTTCGGCTTGGTGCTGTCTCTGTGGATCGGTGGGGTGCTGCTGTGGGCCAGTAGACGCGCGTCGAGGACCAAGAAGCTGGAGCAGCGGCTCAACGTCGCACCTTCGCAACCGCTCCAGAAACGTGTTCTACACCTGTGGCACGAGGGGCGCAAGGTGACGACAACGGTGCCGATCCTTGCGCGGCCCATCTCGTGGCTTCAACGGCTCGAGAGCGAATGCCACCGCGCTGGATGGCATATCGAAGGAAAGTTGTTACTTCTGCTGATTGGGGGAACAGCAATCCTCACGAGCACGTTCATCCTGGTCGTCAGCGGCAACGTGCTGCTATCAATCGGTGTTGTCGTCGCATTGTTGTTCGTTCTTCGCATCTTCCTGAAGCAACGCATCTCCCGGCACGAGGCGTTGTTTGACAGGCAGTTCGTAGATGCCCTGGGGCTGGCTGCACGGTCGCTTCGATCCGGCCATCCGCTGATCGGCACCTTCCATTTGGTGTCGGAGGAGATGGCGCCCCCGGTGAGCACCGTGTTTGAAGAGATTTGCCAGCAGCACAGCATGGGCGCCGAACTCGAAGTTGTCCTTCGCAATGCAGGGAACAAGAGCACAAGTACGGATATGAAGCTGTTTGCGACATCCGTCGCCGTTTAGATGCGCACCGGGGGCAACCTCGCGGATTTGATGGATCGGCTGGCGGTCGTCGTTCGTGACCGGATACGCCTTGGCCGACGCATGCGGATCCTCACCGCTCAGACCCAGATGAGCAAGCGAGTGCTTATCGTCCTTCCATTTATCATATTCATTCTGTTCAACATCCTCAATCCTGACTACATGGCCCCCTTGTATACGACCAATGTTGGGAATTTTCTACTGGCAATAAGCGCGCTCGGGCTGGCCATTGGCGCGTGGGTCATGAATCGAATGGCGGTGCTGAAATATTGATACCCCAATGGGATATCGATGACGGTGCGTAAACAATGGTTGAGCTACTGGTTCCAATCCTGATCTTCGTGGCGGTGGTGGCCGTCGGAAGCGCCGTTACCGCGGCCGTGATTGGAAGGAGCAAGGCGATTCAGATGCGCCTTCACCTCAACGACAGCGCGTCCGCCGTTGAGCCAAGTGCGAGCGGTAACGGGCTGGCGCGAATGCTGGGCCGCTTGGCAGCCGCTTTCTCCTTTGGATCAACGTCGCGTTTGAAGGAGGAATTGGCCAATGCAGGCTACTACGGCGATGCCGCGGCGCAGACATACATCGGTTTGAAGCTGCTGTTACTCCTCCTCGGTTTGGCCGCCACAGGGTTGGCTCTTATCCCGCTCGAGCTGGCCTTGCTGATCAAGATCAATATTGCTGTCTTCGTTGCGGTCGCGCTGTTCTTTGTGCCGAACCTGGTCGCTCGGGCCCGGCGGAACAAGCGCAGAAGCGAGGCACGAGAGTTCCTTCCTGATGCGGTTGATCTGCTGGAGGTCTCCGTCTCGGCCGGTATGGGTCTGGATATGGCGTGGAACTCGGTCAGTGATGAGGTCCGTCGCGTGAGCCCAGTACTGGCCGATGAAATGGCACTGACGAATCTGGAGATTCAACTCGGCGCCAGCCGCACCGACGCCATGCGCCACATGGCCGAGCGCACCGGCGCCGACAAGCTCTCATCGCTGGTCGTGCTGCTTGTTCAAGCTGAGCGTTTTGGAACCAGTGTTGCCGAGGCGCTGCGGCTGTTCGCGAACACGATGAGGAATACTCGTAGCGAGCGAGCCGAGGAGGCAGCCGAGAAGATGGCTGTCAAACTTCTGTTCCCGCTCGTGCTCTTTATCTTCCCGGTCATGCTCATCGTCATGGCCGGCCCTGCCGGGATCACGCTGGTGCGAGTGCTTGGTTAGGGATACGACCGCTTGACTTGATGGTGCCTGCCAACTATCGGAGATATATGATGAAGCATCTCACAATTCTTATACTCTGTTCAGCCACGATTGCAGCACTCGGCTGCGAGAAGGTCGAGCGTGCCATGGACGATCCCCGATCATTGAATGCTGCAATGCTGAATTCCTACAATGTTGATGCCGTTGACCATGCGATCATTCGACAACATACGTTCTATCCGTTCCAATTTGTGACAGACGGGGCGCAGCTCAACGAGCTTGGGCGGCGCGACGTCGATGTGTTGGCTAGGCACTTCAAGGAATTCCCCGGCGCCCTCAACGTGCGCCGCGGTAACGCCGCCGGCGCACTCTACGAGGCGCGCGCTAGGACCGTCGTCGATGCGCTTGCCGAGGCTGGCGTTGATGTTGAGCGAATGATGGTGTCCAACGGCCTGCCTGGTGGTGATGGCGTTACATCGGAGCGTGTGCTGATCTTTCAAGAGCGGGCGGCCCAAGCCACGTCGGACACCGCCGAAACCACGACGATGGAGCGTTGACGAACCAAAGGAGATAACGATGCGCAAGTGTATGACGATTCACCGCAGACTCGCCGCCTCAGTGCTCTCGACGCCGATGCTGTTGGCGGCACTGCTGGTCGGTGGCTGCACCGGGTCTGAACGGCAGTCGCGGATTTCCTACTCGTCGGGCCCTGTTCCAGGCAGTAGTTTTCAGGACGCGGCGGGTCGTCCGCCAACTGCCAATACGCTCTATCGCATGGCGAAGATCCTGGCCGCCCAGGGCAAGCTCCTACACAGTGAGACGGTGCTGAGAACGACGATCAAACGATATCCCAAATTCATGCCCGCCCATTGTGAGCTGGCGGGAGTGCTTGTAGCGCAGCGGAAAATCACCGCCGCGGCTCAGACACTCCAACATGCGCTGCAGATCAATCCCAACGACCCGGTTCTCCTCAATGACCTCGGCATGTGCTGGATGTTGATGGGCGCGTACGAAGACGCCCTTGCCGCCTTCTCAGAGGCCGTCGACGCGGCTCCCCAGGACGCTCGATACAAGGCGAACATGGCCTTGGTAACAGGTCTGCTCGGCCGGTACGAGCAGTCATTGGCATTGTACCAGCAAGTCCTTCGACCGAGTCGCGCTCATCATAACCTCGCAGTCATTTGCAAAGCAAGGCACGACTATCAGCGCGCCGCTGAGGAGAACGCCATTGTCGATTCGTTTGCCAACAGCAATGCCGGCAGAGCGATCCACTGAAGATCGCGGCGCAGATCAGTCCGGGACAGTGCGCCGAACTCCTCAATTAATGATCGTCGTGGGCCAGAGGCCGGGACGGCCGCAATGACAACGGCGTACTGGATCCCTGCGACGCCGTTGGCGTCTTCGCCAAGGCGCTGTGGTGCAATACTGTGTAGGGCATTCGTATTGGCGCTTGCGGAGGCTCAAGTCGCGCCTGCTCCCCGGGGTGGGCAAATACACCCTCGATGGTCTTGGCCGTGATCTGTTCCTAACTGACGGCCGCTGCTTCTATGGTCTGTTCCAGCCGAACCTGGCCGATGTTCTGGGGCGTCACCGGTCCCAGGACGGTGTTTTTGGACCGTCTCAGCTCAGTGGAGTTGAGGCCCATGATCCACATCTCGCTGAACAAGT
>JADFIR010000009.1:1227-89562 GCA_022566535.1 Planctomycetota bacterium | reverse complement strand
CACATGAACGCGTCGTCGGGATCAGGGCTTTGTCCGATGCGCAGGGTCGGCCGGTCGTCAGGCATCACTGCTGGCGATGATAACCACAGAATCGGCCTGGCGGGGCTTGGCCGAACCAGTCGCCGCTACGGGCACGGTCCCCAATTGACCAGCAGGGTTAGCAGGTCCAGGATTCCGACGTTGCCGTCGTTATCAAAGTCAGGCGGGCCTTGGGGGTTGGCGCCCCACGCCGCCAGCAGTGCAAGCAGATCGAGGATTCCTACGCCGCCCGAGTCGTCGAGGTCCCACGGGCATGCCTCACCCGCACCCGCCGTGCCGATGACGTTCTGGACCCAATGCATAACGAATCCAAGCTCCGACAGCGTCGTGAACTGGGTTAGGCCACAGTTCTCGGCGTAGATCCAGGTATCCGCGGTCTCGCCGGCCATGTTTGAGCCGGGCCAGACGCCGCCATTCGTATGCTGCGGCACAAACAGCTCGACCACCATCACCGTGTCGGCTGGGACAACGATCGGCGGATCGAAGCTCACGACGAGGATTTCCAGCTCGGCATCGGATGGGATCAAAAGGTCCTTGAGACCAAGTACCTCGAGATCGACCCCGGGAAGGAACGGGTCGCCGCCATTGGTGTCCTCGTACACGGTCACGGTGCCGACGATATCCGACCCGGTGTTGACGTCGATACCGACTTCTACGCAGTGCACCGTGTAGTCCTGACCGGCGGTCTCGGGGATCGCCGACAGATCGTACGAGCGGACCCAACGGTTGGGGAATGTAATACCGCGATCCTGACAGGCGACCCCGATCGCATCCACAATCTTCTGGGAGACGCTCTGCGTGAGCGTGGGGTCGCCGACGGCGTCGCAGGTCTGGATCGGTGGATCGCAGAGGACCGCGGCCAGGTCGGCGCACGCTTGATCCCACACCACTTCGCAACAGCTCAGATCGTCGGCACACACGAGATTGCAACATATAGCGTCGTCGCAGCCCGGCGTGCCGTTGTTCTCAAAGCAGTCGCCCTCACCGGGGCAGTTGGGGAACCCGCCGGCGTTTTGCAGGCTCAGCACCCCGGTGCCCGTATTTCCGGGGTTCCAGCCGCCGACGCGGACCTTATAGCAGTTGCCCTTGGTGACCGGTACATTCACCGTGCTGTGATAACTTGGGGGCTGACCGCAGGGATGCGCAGCGTCGTCGTCATTGCACCCTAACAACACCAGATTGCCGCAATCGCAACCGTCGTATACCACCAGATCGGTGTCATAGTCGGCCGACCCGCCAAGCTGCTCACAGGTGGTTGCCGTCAAGGTGCCGCTGAAATCGGCTGTGTAGTTGAACCAGATGTCGTGATAGGTCTGGCCGTCGTACTCGCACGCGCCTGGGTGGGCAGGACCATCGGTGGTCGCGTTGACCGTTGAGAACGGCGTATCACCCAGGTCGATCGCCGGGCGGCTGGCGCAGCTGTCGTTCTCAGGGGGCGTATCGCCCTGGGCCAGGTGGAGCACGCCGGTGCCGAAATTCCCTTCATTCCAGCCGCCCACTCGAATCTTGTAGCAGCTGCCTTGAGTCACCGGGACGTTCACCGTGCTGTGGTGATCCGGGATTCCACCGCAGAGATGTTCCGCGTCGTCATCGTTGCACCCCAGCAGCACCAGATTGGCACAGTCGCAGCCGTCGTAGACGACCAGATCGGTGTCGTAATCGGCCGACCCGCCGAGCTCCTCGCACGTCGTCACGATGAGCGAACCGGTGAAGTCAGCAGTGTAGTTGTACCAAATGTCGTGGTAGGTCTGCCCGTCGAATTGGCAGTCATCGGGGTGGGCGGGGCCGTCGGTCGCCGCGTCTTCGGTGCTGAAGGGCGTATCACCCAGTCCGACGATCGGGCGATCCGCGCATTGGTCGGATCCCTGGACCACGCAGAGCTTGGACGCCAGCTGCACGCACAGCTCGTTCCATTCATCGCTGCAGCAGAAGGGGTTCTTCGCGCAGACGGCCTCGCAGCACGCGACGTTGTCGCACCCGGGCGTCGGATGGGGCTCGTCGCAGGGCCCGCCGCCGCCGGGACAATCCTGCCCCAACGCACCGGAGGCGATCAGCGATCCCGTCGTGATCGCTGTCAGCACCGCGAGCCGCATACGGCCCGCCGGACGCCTGCCGATGCGCGAGATATTCATTCCTCAATCACCGTAATTCGGCCCCACGGGTAGGTGGCACGGCCAGCCCGGGCCGCAAGCCACGAGCGTGCGGTCTGGAGCCCCCCAACAGGTTACCCCGGCGTTGGGGCGTGCCAAGTTCCTATCCGTCATAACGCCTCAGTTGTTGCGACCGAGCCAAATATCTCGGCGGCCAGGCCTGTCCATGACCCCGGTAGCAGCCTGTCCGGCCTCCGTGTAGTACCCGGATTCGCCACCTCGCCGCCGTGGGGACACGATCTGGGTGAGATCTCCCCGCGTGCCGGCTTGTCCCCAAGCCGGTGTCCTTGCGATGTGCGGACGCCTCCCTTGCGCGAAGGTCAATCGGGGGCCCACACGCGGCCCGGCTGACGGCCAAGCGAGCCGGGTCCTGTGGACCCGGTGGGCCGCCGCATACCCTGTGCTCGCGAGACCGCAACCGGACACCACTACAAAGCCCAGGGAGAGCCTTCCCTGGGCTTTGGCGGTGTTCAGACGTTGGGAGGTCTGGGGGAAAAAGAAAACCCCCGGCCGATGAGGCCGGGGGTGGGGTTTCATGTGCTTTGCGGGCCTTCGCTTACGGGAAGCATGTACCGCAGGGGTTGCCACCGGAGACCGAGCACCACGCGGCGAACAGCTTCGCCAGGTCGAACGGGTCTACACACCCATCAGGCGCGCCGTCCGGCCCGTTGATGTCCGCGATGAGGAAGTTCGCGGCGTTGCAGTCCTCGCAGGGCGGGTCCACGTCGCCGGGCGGGTCTGGGTCGCCCGCAGCGGAGCACCACGCACCCAGGATCGTCGCCAGGTCGGTCGCATCAACGCATCCGTCGGGGACGCCGGGGAAGCCCGGACTGGAGATATCAGCGTTGTTGAACGGTTCCTGCGATTCGTCCGTGTACACGATGATCTTGGTCAGCCCTTCGGCTCCATCGGTGGTGTCATAGATGTTGACCCGCCCGATGGTGACTCCAGGCTTCGTGATGATCCCCAGGAACAGCTTCCTGGTCACGCCGGCGACTCCGCCCTTACCGATTCGGTCGGTGAGGGCTCCGAGCTTGGCGGCCTTTTTGGCCGCGGCTTTGTCGCCGCGGAAGGCGCCCATGGCGGCTTGGCCACCGACGACTCCAGGCGGCGGGTTCTTGTTCAACTGGAGGGTGCCGGTGCCGACGTCGCCTTCCGCGAAGCCGCCGAGGCGGATCTTGTAGCAGTTGCCAGCCACGACCGGGATCGCAAGCGTGCTGTGGAAGCCGCCGGCTCCCGTGCCGCACGGATTCACCGGGTCGTCATCGTTGCACCCGAGTACGGTAGCGCTCGGCGGGCAGGCCGCCACGTCGCAGCCGTCGTAGGCGGCAATCCGCGTGTCGTAGTCGGCAGCGCCGCCCAGCTCCTCGCAGGTGGTGATCTGGAGGGTACCGGTGAAGTCTGCGTTGTAGTTGTACCAGATGTCGTTATGGACACTGCCGTCGCCGAACGGGCCGCAGAACCCAGCTCCATGATCCACACCGTCGGTGATGGCGCTGATGTTGGTGAACGGCGTCGGGCCGTTGAAGATCGGGCTGCGGCGGTCACAGCAGTCGTTGAACGGCGCGCCCGGCAGCTGCTCGCACGGCGGCGGCGGGCCCTGCTTGGTGATGGTGAGGGTACCCGTTCCCTGGGCGCCGTTGAATCCACCGAGCTGGATCTTGTAGCAGTTGTTCGCGAGGACGTCGATTTTCACCGAGGATTGGAGCCCGCAGGTGTCGTCGTTGCACGCTATAGGCGCCCCAACCGGGCAGGCGCAGCCCTTGTAGACCGCGAGCACCGTGTCGAAGTCGGTGTTGCGGCAGGTGTCGATGTCCACGGAGGCGTCTTCGAGAGGAGTGTAGTTGAACCAGATATCTGAACCGAGCAAGCCGCATGGGGCTGGTCCATCACTGCTAGCGCCGACGGTGGTGAACGGCGTCTGGCCGTTCTCGATCGGCTTGCGATCCACGCACTGGTCGCCGTTGGGCGGCGGAGCCGGGTTCTCAAGCTTGATCTTGCCTATGGATTCTTCATTCTTGTCGAACACCGTCACGAAGATCGGGCCAACTCCGCCCAATGCGGAGATGATCTCCAGCGACATGGCCGTGTGGTTGTCAGGAGGCACCACCGGCGGACCGCTGATGATGTCGAAGCCGTTCACGAAGGTGTTCGACACGAGGATGTTGTTGGGAATGTCAAGGAACCCGGCCGAGGCAAACGCCAGGCCGCCTGGCCCAGCCGGGCTGGGCAGCGGCGCCTGCAGGCCAAGGGTGTTGGACTGGAACGTCACGTTGTCCAGCGACGGCGGCCACAGGTCTTCTCCGCCTTCGCCAGCGACTCCGCCGCCTTGGCCGAAGTCGCCCATGTCGGCTCGTCCACCGACGATTCCGGTGGCCGTGAGTGTGCCGGGCGGCAGCGGTGCGAGCGGAACCGTGCACCCCACCGGGACACAGACGGCTTCAGGCCCGCAGCACGTATCAACCACGCATACGAAGCCCGCCGGGCATTCGGTGCCAGTCGGACAAAGCGTGATCCCAGCACAGCCTATGCTGCCCGCGCACTGGGGACCGCCGGCGAAGGCCGTAAAGCAGAAGCAGTCCGGAATCCCACCCGGGCAGACTTCGATCGACCCGTCGGCGCAGTCGTCACCAAGGCACTCCGGCGCGCCCTGCTTGGTGATGGTGAGGACGCCGGCGCCCGCATCGCCCTTCCAGCCACTGACCTGGATCTTGTAGCAGTCGCCCGCGACGACCGGGATTTTCACCGCCGAGAGGAACGAACCCGCTCCGCAGAGGTCGGAGTCGTCGTTGGTCGCCAGGAGCTGCCCGGGCAGCCCGTCGGGGTCGCAGTGGATGGTCGTGCAGTCGCAGCCATCGTAGACATTCAGCACCGTGTCGACGAGGCCGACGCTTTGGCAGGTGTCGATGTCCACTGAGCCGCTTTCGGGGGCGATGTAGTTGAACCACACATCACCCGTCTGGTTGGGATTACAGACTGGCCCGTCAAGGGTGGCGGCGGTGTTGTCAAACGGCGTCTTGCCGTTGCCGACCGTCTCGCGGCGAGAACAGCAGTTGTTGAGCGGCTCGCCCGGCACCTGCGCGCACGGCGGAGGCGGCGGGGGGTTGAACCAGGGAGAGTCCGGGTCCAGGAAGTGAGTGTTGATGTTCAGCGGGTCATCCAGCGCCACGACGTCTGCCGGGGGAAGCTTGTGGGGCTTGAAAGCCCATGCGGCCTTGGCCCGCTTGTCCGTCCCCGCCAGCGCCGCCGCGAACGCGTCGGGATCGGTGAAGAAGTTCGCGCCTTGCGGCAGTATCGGAGCACAGAGGTCGTCCACTCCGTCGCCGTCGGCGTCGCCGAGGCAAACGCTCCCCACGCCCCCAAAGATTCCGCCAACGGCAGCGCAGTCATCCGCGGTTGAGTTGTCCACGCACGTCCCGTCCCAGATGCAGCAGGCGCCGATTTGGGGCGGCGGTTGCTTGGTGATGGTGAGGGTGCCGGCGCCCTCCTCCCCCTGCCAGCCGCTGACCTGGATCTTGTAGCAGTTGCCCGCGACGACCGGGATTTTCACCGCCGAGAGGAACGAACCCGCTCCGCAGAGGCCGGAGTCGTCGTTGGTGGCCAAGAGCTGGCCGGGCAGCCCGTCGGGGTCGCAGTGGATGGTCCCACAGTCGCAGCCGTCGTAGACATTCAGCACCGTGTCGGTGAGGCCGGTGCTCTGGCAGGTGTCGATGTCCACTGAGGTGGTTTCGTCGGGGAAGTAGTTGAACCACACATCACCCGTCTGGTCGGGATCACACACTGGCCCGTCAAGGGTGGCGCCGGTGTTGTCAAAATCCGTCTTGCCGTTGAAGACCGGCCTGCGATCCGCGCAGAGGTTGTCTGTCTGCCCCTTCGGCGGCGGCTGCTTGGCGATGGTGAGGACGCCGGCGCCCTCCTCCCCCTGCCAGCCGCTGACCTGGATCTTGTAGCAGTTGCCGGCGACGACCGGGATTTTCACCGCCGAGAGGAACGAACCCGCTCCGCAGAGGCCAGAGTCGTCGTTGGTGGCCAGGAGCCCGCCGGGCAGCCCGTTGATGTCGCAGCTGAGGATCCCGCAGTCGCAGCCGTCGTAGACACTCAGCACCGTGTCGGTGATGCCAGCGCTTTGGCAGGTGTCGATGTCCACGGTGCCGTCTGCGTCGGCGGTGTAGTTGAACCACACGTCACCCGTCGCGTTGACATTTGGACAGGGATCGCCGACCGGGTCGAGGAGCCCGTCATAGGTGGCGCCGGTGTTGTCAAAATCCGTCTTGCCGTTGAAGACCGGCCTGCGATCCGCGCAGAGGTTGTCTGTCTGTGGCGGCACGCACACGGGATCGTTCGCGCAATCGCTATCAACGCAGTCAATGTTGCCGTCGCAGTCATTGTCAATCCCGTCGTCGCAGAGACCGACCTCGTCGAGAGGCGGGTTTCCGCAATCGGCCGGGCAATTGCACGGATTTTCAACTGGATCGCAGACGCCGTCGCCGCAGGCGCCCGCTTCACCCTGCGAGAGGTTGAAGTGCATGGATAGAAAAGCTGGACCTAGAGGAGCGCAAAAATCAGACGGTAAATCCACGACCGTGCCCCACACGTGTGCGCAATCAGGGCTGGCGCCGGTCGGGGTGGCCGTGGTCCAGAAGTCAACGGCGCCGCTACCCGGGAAAGTCAGGTGGAACCCGTAGTCGCCGGGGGGCAGATCACACTTGGCCCCGATGGCGTCGAACAGGATGACGTCAAATCCGAAGGCGTCGTCGAGGGTGTCGGTCAACGTCATCGTGCCGGCGCCCACCGAATAGGTATTATCGCAGACGGATATGGCCGCAGCGAAGCTGCCGACGCCAGGGATGGTGCCGTCGCCGCCGCCCAATCCGTCAATGTCGTTGAGGTCGAAGATCTGGACCCGCATCGTTTGCAGGTCGGTCTGCCCCGTGTTATCTAACATTGCGACCTGCACACAACTGAAGCCGATTGGGACCGTCGTCTCGAAGTCGTCGATGACGCCCGCCTCGGTCCAGCCGGCAGTAGGCCTGCCGCCGTTGACAAGGTCGTAGGTGCCGTTGTCGTAGACCGGGGTCGGGCAGAAGGGGCCGGTAGCGACGCCGCCCTCAAATGCCAGCCGGTCGCTCAACTGCGGACGGGCGGATTGCCACACGCCTGAATCGGTCAAGGCTTCGGCGGGCCCGACAACAACGGGCCGATTGGCGCCCAGGGCCATAATGGTGAGTCCAACCGCGCTGGCGGCCGCAATCAGCAGACCGCCGCCGGTACAGTAGCAAAGTCTCATTTTTGACCGGTGATTCATCTTCAAGACCTCCAAATCCTCTGGGTGCACTGTGGAAAGACGTTTCAAACGAAGTAGTCGATGAGAAATAACCGCGCTGACAATGTGCGCCGCACCGGCGACACCCTGAATGCGGGTGCGCCGCGCGCCGACATCGCCGTGTTCCGACCGGCTACCGCCGAGCTACCCTCGTCCCGGGCCCCGGTCGGCCGTTCACAACTACTCTCTCTTCAATTGCTGCATCTCTCGGCGGCCGTCAGTGGCTCGCCGCCGCGTTCGCATGCGGCTGGAAGTGACGCATTCTTCCCCGTCCGTGGCAGGACCAACTCTTGTGACGCCGATCCAGGCCCCGAAGTGCGGGCCCCGGTCGAGCCGGTTTCTACCTATTCATGACCTTTGATGGGCCATTCCTCCTCTGGTGTTCCTTCGATCTCCTTGAACCTCGTACCCGACACAAGATGTGTGCCCCACGGGGTGCCTCACAGAGGCGGTTCGCACACGAGAGTAAATTACTCGACGATACGTCGATGTCAATAGGTTTTTGTAAATGGTGAGGCATTGGGCCGCGCCGACGGGGGCGATGTCGCCGCAAAAGCCTGTTTTCGAGCATGTGAGCCCGGTTGCCGGCAAAAGTTGGATGGGCAGATTCCTGGGCAGAAAAGGCTGGGCGCTGCGGCGGGCAGGCTGGCTACTGAGCCGATTCCGGGCAGATTGCTGGTTCGCAAGGGTGCTACAGCCGGTCGCACGGGGATTCCTGGGCCAGGAACCAAAGGGGAAAGGGGGTTTCGGGAGTCGTTTCGGAGTTAGAAGAAGGCACCGAGCGAAGCCGGGTCTGACGAGTCCCGACTTGTCGGGACGAGGAAGACCCGGGTCATCGAGGCATCGAGGCATGCGTCTTAGTCGGTGCGATCCTTGGGTCCGAGCACCGCCGGAGCTTCGCCGGGCGGTAAATCCGTGGTCTGTACGCTCAGCTCGCGGCGCATGATCTTGCCGGTGGGGTTTCGAGGCAGCTCTTGGATCACGCGAATCTCGCGGGGGACCTTAAACTGGGCCAGTCGCTCTCGGCAATGGGACCGCAAGGCGGATTGGTCGAACGACGCGCCCTCGCGGAACTCTACAAAGGCTAACGGCACTTCGCCGCGGGCCGGGTCCGGCATGCCGATGACCGCTGAGTCTTGAACGTCGGGGTGGGCGTTGAGCGCTTCCTCGATCTCGCGGGGGAAGACGTTCTCCCCGCCGATGATAAGCATCTCCTTGATGCGGCCGGTGATGTGAAGGAAGCCGTCGGCATCGACCCGGCCGATGTCGCCGGTCTTGAAATAGCCCTCGTCGTCGAAGACCTCGGCGGTCTGCTGGGGCAGCTTGAAGTACCCGGGCATGATGTTGGGGCCGCGGACGCAGACTTCGCCATCTTCATCCACGCCGAGGCGAGTCCCATCCGGCGCGACGATCTTCTGCTGGACATCAGGCAGGGCCATGCCGACCGACCCTGTCTTGTCGTCCTGGGGCCGACACCAGTTAGTCACCGGCCCGGTCTCTGTCAAGCCGTAGCCTTCCTTGATCGCAACATTGAACCGTTGGCGGACTCCGTCGAACACCGACCGGGGCAAGGGCTCGCCGCCGGAGACGATGTATCGCAGCGAGGAGAAGTCGGCGGCGGTCGCGCTCTTGGATTGCAGCAGAGCGTTGTACATGGAGGGGATGCCGATCATTGCGGTCGGCCGGTGGGTGCGTAGAAGCGTGAGGATCTTTCGGGGCAGGAATCGGGCGGTATAGATGACCTTGCACCCGACAGTGAACGGCAGCAGCGTCAGGACGGTGAGGCCGAAGCTGTGGAACTGCGGCAGAACGCCCAGCACGCTGTCGGATCGCGTGAAGCCGACCCATTGGACACATTGGCGGACATTCGCGGCCAGATTCCCCACCGTGAGCATGACCCCCTTGGGCTTCCCGGAGGTCCCGGAGGTGTACATCAGAGCCGCGAGATGATCGTCTGGTCGGCGGCGGCATCGCCGCATCGGCGGCAGGCCCTTGAAGCTCATCTCATCGAGCCGGATCTGGTTGATGCCCGCAGGCAGGCTGCCGACGTAGTCAATCATCGGCGTGACGGTGACGACGGTGTCGAGGTCGGCGTCGGCGATGACATATTCCAGATCCTGCGACTTGAGCAGGTAGTTCAGCGGCACGATGGTCCGTCCCAGCATCCACGTGCCGAGCATGGCCATGGGAAACAGGGCCGATGTGGGCAGCATCAGGCCAATGTGTTGGGCGTCGCTGGTGCGCTGGATGGCCTTGGCAAGGTGCAGGGCGCCGAAATAGAGCTGGTAGGCCTTCCAGTCACGACTGTCATCCACCACGGCCTCACGCCGAGGGGCCAGCAGCAGTCGGCGGATGATCGGCTTGACGATGCGCATCTGTAGTGGGGCGCCCAAACAAAGTGGCGAGGTTGGCCGTGTCGGTACGATACGTTCCCCAGCGTGACTCGCCAATCGCACTATGCAGACTCCGATCGAGCGACGATCGGCATCGGCGTCCGGGTGGTGATCTGTGTGGCGATGGCGATTGGGCAAGCCGGGTGTAAATCCACGCCACGGGCCGCGGACCTTGACCAGGCGCTGGTCGACTACCAGGCCAAGCGCTATGCGATGGCCCAGAAGCGGGCGGTGCGGGTGCAGCGTTCTTTGAGGGGGCCCCGGGGCGGCGATGCCGCGTACCTGGCCGGGCTGTGCGCGTATCAACTGGGCGATCTCGGGCAAGCCGAGCAGTGGCTGACGACTGCCTCGCGATCATCACGCTCCCCGACGGTTGGCAAGGCCAAGGCAGCCCTCGGCCTGGTGCTGATGGATCAGCACCGCCCGCGCGAGGCGGCGGGGCGGTTGAAAGAGGCCGCAGGGGTCCTGGCTGGAGAGGATGCCCGGCTGGCGGCCTACCACGCCGCCATGGCCTACCAACAGGCCGGCGAAGAGGCTGCGGCAGACCGATGGTTCAAAATGGCCGAGGGTGACACGGGGATGGCGGGGACCGATGCCGCCAGTCGCCCCATCCTCTTTACACTGCAAGCCGGAGCGTTTCGGCATCGCCGGCATGCGGAACGTGTAGCGGGCGACGTCTCTGCAATCGCGATACACCACGGGTTGAGTGCAGCGCGGATTGTGCCCAGCCGTGATCAGCGTGGGCAAACGCTGTATCTGGTGCAATTCGGTCGGTTTCGGAGCCGCAGCGCCGCCGCCGCCGCCCGCAGCGACCTGGGCAAGTTGCAATACATTGTCGCCCTGCTAACGACGCCCAACTCGTAGTCTGCCCAGGCAGTCGCTCCGCTGTGCCCGACGATCGTTGCTAGAATGTCGCTACGCCCATCGAGAGGAGCGACCATGTTACAGATACGCGATCTTGCCGTCGTTGTCGGCTTTCCCCTGGCGATTGCTTCGGCTGGGTGGGCTCAGACGCCTCAGCCGAGGGATCAGAGCGATCCGCGGTACGGGCTGCTCACGCCTCTGCCGGATCAGGGGGCCGTCCCCCCCATCGTGGAGATGTTGTACGGCCCGACGGACGCCGAGCTTGCCCACCGCGCCAAGGTACGCCAATACCTTAAGCAGCTGCGTCTCATCCGGCACAAGTACCTGGGTCAAATGAAGGCCCAGGAGTTGCGGGCTCGCGGAATCGCCCAGTTGAAAGAGTTCATCGACCCCGCCGCGTTCATACCCATGATCGAGGTTCTGGTACGGGAAGATGACGATGTCCGCTTGGCTATGCTCGACCATTTCACAGCCCAAGGCGAGCAGGGCCAAGCGGCCCTGGCCTGGATAGCCGTATACGATCGAGATTCCCAGATCCGCTACGAGGCTGCACAGCGCATGACTTCGCCGGTCTCAGCGTCCGTGCTGGGAGTGCTCGATACGGCCCTGCGTAGTCCCAAGCATCGTGTCGCGAACAACGCAGGGGTTCTGGCCGGTGGGCTCGGCGCGCTGCAGACGATTCCACTGCTGATATTTGCCCAGATCACTGCCGACGAGGTGGAGAAGAAGGGTGATCTGGCGTGGATCGCCATCGCAACCCAGCGCGTCTTCGTGGCCCGGGTTGAGGCCGTCATTGACAATAATGTCGCGGTCTTTGTGCCGATCCCAGGCGTGGTTTCCGAAGGCGTGATCATGAGGGTCATGGACGCGGTGGTGGTGAATTACCGTACGGATGTGCATCGCTCACTCGTAGCGATGACCACGAACGACTGGGGCCAGTCCACCAAGTACCTCGCCTACGACATCCGGCAATGGTGGCAGTGGTACAACAGCGAGTACGTGCCGTTCAAGAACGAGCAGGCTCGCCAAGCGCAAGCTGCCGTCTTGAGCAGCGCAGGCGACCCGGCGCCGTCCCCGGCGGACACTCCCTGACCGGGCCACCTACATTCACTCGGGTACGGGATTTCTCGAACGTGCGAACTCAAACGGCTCCCAGACGGCGCCGTCGGCGATCCAGCGCTCCAGCACCGCGATGAGGTCGTCGGTCAGTTTGTCCTTGCCCGCCGGCATTTGCAGATCGGGGTCCTCATGCCGCACGGCAAGAATCAGCAGGCTCTTGTCAGGCCATCCGGGAACCAGAGCCGGACCGGATAGGCCGCCTTGCAGCAGGCCGGCGATCGTGGACTGGTCAAGCCCTCCCGAACGCTTGGCCCGCGTCGGATTGTGACACCTCAAGCAGTGGGTCGTCAGGATGGGGCGGACCTCGTTACGAAAGAACGCCACGCGCGCGTCTTCGGTCGCTTCGACCGGCGAATCCGCCGAGGCAAAGAGCTCGGCAATCTCGTCCGGCGTTCCCGCGCCGTATTCATAGACCAGCCGCCCGCCATGATCGGCGGCGTTGGCGACCCAGCCGGCCAGAAACAGACTCCCCGCCACGGCCACCCATGCTGAGGGGACGCGCACCTTCGGGTTGCGGGCTAAGCTGACACCCAGCAGTAGAGTCACCGCGCTAGCGAACCACCAGACCTTATCGCCGAGCTCCTCATGCTCTTCGAGAACCTCGTGCGCTTCGTCCGACAACGACCCGCGGATGGCCTCATGGGCGTCATCGCCGCTGTTCTTCGTCACGAATGCGCTCGCCATGAGCGCGACGTAGAACGCAAGGGCCGTCCAGCGCATCGCCTTGGCGCGTTTTCCGATGAGCGCGGCGAGCAAGGCGAAGGGAATCCCGATGACCGACAATACGATCGGGAAATGATTGACCATCGCGTGCCGCATCGCCGGATCGTTCCATGCATCAATAAACTGACTAAGCGGGTTCATCAATGATCTCCTTCCGCAGCTGGGTTGATTCAGCGAGTCAGCTCGACGACAGCATCGCCGAGCCGTTCGTATTGATCGGCCGTGTTGTACACTTGGCATGAGGCTCGGACCCACCATCGATCGTCCCACTCGATGATCGGAACCTCGATGTGAAAGCGGTCAAACAGCTTAGCCTGCAAGGCTGCGGTTGATTCGTGCCGCCGGGCGCCATCCGGCAGCCCGACCGTGACCATCGAGCCGAGCATCGATCCATCCAGAGGCGTGCTTGGCTCGACGCCCCACTGCCGGCTGAGCAAGGCCTGCACCCAAGTGGCCAGCTCATGATTGTGCCGCCGGACCTGGTCCCAACCAAAGCCGCCCATGAAATCGATGGCGTCCTTGGCGCATAACCAAGCCGTGATGTCGCGGGTGCCCTGCCAGCCGAACTCCTTGGCGAGACCTTCGCCGAGAAAGTGGCTGATGGTATTGGGGTGGATGCCCCCTTGTTTGTCAGGCCTGACCCAGAGAAACGCAGATCCCTTCGGTGCGCAGACCCATTTGTGCAAGTTGGCGGTGTAGTAACTCGCATTGAGTTGCCCGACGTTCAGATCGACCATGCCCGGAGCGTGAGCGCCGTCAACGAGCACATCAATGCCACGCGCCGCGCACGCCGCGAGGATCGTCTCGACCGGGAACAGTATTGCCGTTGGTGACGTGATGTGGTCGATCACAACAAGGCGCGTCCGGCCGGTCAAGGCGGCGGTAACCGCGCCCACCACGACATCCGGCGAAGCAATGGGCAGCGGGATCTTGACCTCGACCACCGTCGCCCCGGATCGATCGGCTGCGTGACGCATGGCCTGGCGAATGGCGTTGTATACATGGCTGGTGGTCACCAGCTCGTCGCCACGGCCAAACTGCAACGACCGCAATACGGCATTGACCCCGCCGGTCGCATTGGTGACGAACCCGAAGTCCTTCGGCTCGGCATTGATGAACTGTGCCACCGCCTGCTTCGCCCCGCCCAGCATTTCGTCGCGGCGCCGCTCGAGCTGTTCGACGGGTCTTGCCTCAATACGCGTACGCCATGCGGTCTGGGTCTCCAGGACCACTTTCGGCGTGGCCCCGTAGGAGCCGTGGTTGAGAAAGGCGATCGAGCGGTCAAGCAACCAGTGTGAGATCAGGTTCTCGTCGAGGGGCTGCGGTCGTGCCTGCGACACCCCAAGAGATCGACTGCTCATAAGCCCAGCCTAACGGGTCGGGGCGATGCGGTCGTTGGAGTGATCAACCGGCGTTGTGGCGGAGGCTGAACGATCCCGTGCGACGCGAGGGTCTAAATTGTGCCGACCGATCCGCCGGCCGGTAGCTATCCGTCACCGGGATTCGCCAGCCCGGTCCAGATTGGAGACTTCGCAAAAAGTAGGCGAGCAGCTTGCCTTACGGTCGATGTTGGGGTAACGTATGCCGAACATGCCCCAATGGCGAGGCGGTATCAGGGGAACATTCGCCGGCGAGGCCGCGTCGCCCGCTAGCTGGACCTCGGGGGGCACACGATTGGTGCCCGCGTCGGGAAGACCCATATGGCGGTTCCTTTATTACAGATCGGGCCCGGAGGTAGTTACACCGTCCGATACCTGCCCCGGGGATCAAGGCTGCTTGCCGTGAGGACCGATGGGTCGGGGCCCCAAGCGACGGGCAATCCACCCGGCTTCAGCGCGGGCCTGGGCAGCGGCGGCCGATCATTCCACCACCGCAGCCCCCCCCCGAACCCGGCGCTGACTGCCCAGCATGCCACGGTCGGACCGACCACGTGGTTTGACCGGATGCTCGGCATCGATCGCGTGCAGATCAGCCGCCAAGCCCAAGCGAAGTACGACGCCGCGCTGAGGCAACCCACGCCCCAATGTGCCCCTTCGGCGGACTGCGGTATCCTCAGAAATGCCGCACACGCCTGGCTTGGCGGGCAACTGCTGATTCTCGACCGGATGAGCAACATTCTTGCGGCCTTTGGCTCGCAGCGCGTGGCGTTTGGGCTATGCGGCGCTGCGACCACCTCCATATTCACTCGTGTCAATTCCATCAACCAGGCAGGTCGTCAGGAGGACCGAGATGAACCTCACACCGAAGCAACTCAGGATTCTGCAACTGATCCGAGACCATCGCATCGCTCGCGGCTATTCGCCGACGATGCAGGAACTTGCAGACGAACTCAGCGTCAGCAAGGTTACCGTCTTCGAGCACATCGAAGCGCTTATAAAAAAGGGTGCGCTGCGTCGCGAGGCGAACAAGGCTCGCTCTTTATCCCTCTGTGACGACGCGATCGTCCCGGATGAGTCACATCCGCTGCGGTTCCCGCTCGTTGGAAAGATCGCAGCCGGCTACCCGATCGAGAAGTTCCCTCAGACCGATCAGCTCGATCTCCAGGACATCTTCGGTCCACGCCTCGGTCAACAGGCCGGGACGTTCGCATTGCAGGTGGACGGCGACTCCATGAAGGACGAAGGCATTCTTGACGGCGACTATGTGATTGTCGAACGCCGGGACACCGCCCGTGACGGCGAGCGCGTCGTGGCATTGCTGCCCAACGGCGAGACCACACTCAAGACGTTCTACAGAGAGGGCGACCGGATCCGACTACAGCCAGCCAACCCCCAGTTCGAGCCCATCATCGTCAAGGAATGCAAGATTCAGGGCGCGGTCATCGGCGTCCTTCGGAGGTATTGAGCCTCGATTATCATGTGGCGCCCTTGCTGGCGCTTGGCTCGACGGGAAGTGAGCCACGTTCTTTCACCGCCTCAGCCGAACACCGAAGTGATCCTTGTCGAGTCGTCCGCGGATCTGCAGCAGGGTGAGGTCGGCCATGATCTGGCTCAGCGGAAGCCCCGTTCGGGCCGCGATTTGATCAGCCCCGAGCGGCTCATTGGCCTCGCTCAGCGCCTCGACGATCGCCTTCTGGCCGTCGGTGAGCGCGGTGTCAAAGAGGGTTGACGCCTTGGTCGCATCAGGGTGACCGGCCACCTCCAGCGCGCCGCGCACCAGATGGCTTGATGCGTCAAGTTGATTCAAGATGTCGGTATGATTCGTCACCAGCGCTGCCCAGCCGTCGCGGATCGCATCCAGGCATCCAGCCGATGCAGGCGAATCGACCCGCCCGGGCAGCGCCATGACTTCTCGGCCATGATCTTCGGCGGCCAGGCGAGCGGTGATCAGCGCGCCGCTGCGCTTGGCCGCTTCTATCACCACCACACCCAGGCTCAGGCCGGAGATGATCCGATTTCGAGGGGGAAAATGCTCGGCTTTGGGCTCACTGGCCATGGGGTATTCACTCAGGATCGCTCCCCCACTTTCTACGACGCGGTCAAACAAACCCTCGTGCTGGGGTGGGTAGCATCGGCCGAGACCGCAGCCGAGCACGACGATGGTTCGACCGCCGACTCGCAATGCGCCGCGATGCGCTTCGCCGTCGATGCCAACCGCTCCGCCGGAGACGATCGTCAATCCGCATTGCGCAAGCAGTGATGCAAGCCGTCCCGCCTGTTCCCGTCCGTATATGGTGCAAGTGCGTGATCCAACGATCGCGATGGCTAGCCGGTCAGCCTGCGTCAGCCGGCCGCGAATCCATAGCGCTGCGGGTGGATCGGGTATCGCCGCAAGCAACGCCGGATAGTCGTCATCGCCGCACAGAATCAGTTGCGCCCCGGCTTCGGCCATGACGAGCCGTTCGAAGTCTGGATCGACCTGCTCCACCGCCTGATGAATGAGTGTTGCAGCTTTCGTATTGAGGCCGCTGACCTCCGAGAGCTCCTCAATGGTGACCGACATCGCTTTCTCGTGAGTTTCGAAGCGGTTCTCGAGCTTCCGCATGGTTCGTGGGCCGATGCCGCGCGCCAGCAACAGCCTCAGCGTCGAGTCCGGTATGTCTTTCGGATTACGCGCCATCACTCACCCAGGGGGCACGGTATGCGGCGAGCGAATCGGCCCACACAGTGCCGGATACCGCGCAAATCCTACAGCCACCGCTCTCTTCCCGCGAGCCGGTCGAATCGGCGCCAGCGCGGACCCTTGGTGATGATTGTCCGGTGCCGCCCTAACAAGTCTCGTTGGGGGCCTGTTGCGGCGAATCATCGCCGAAGGTCGCAACGGACTCAGTTGACTCAGCCTCACCGTCCCGGCCGGCGCCCTCCACGCGCCACCTCGAAACAATGAGCGAGCGCAACTGCTTGTTAGGCGACGGGCCGGAGTCGAAAAGAAGTCCAACGAACACGCACAACACCCCATTCGCAAAGATCCATAGGCGGTATGGCCCGTTGGTCCAGCGAGTCAGAAGCGAATCCGATCGGGGCACAGGTTGCTGTATTTGAGGTTGGACGGTCGCGTCGATCCAATCGGTAACCTTCGCCGTGCGTGACGAGGCAAGGAGAACGGGTGTCTCACCCTGAGGCATCAGGTTGAGCTGCGCCGCGGCCAGCCGGCGGATCAACGTCGGATCGCGGTGGTGCAATTGCCGAAGGAACTCCGCGTGGGCGCTGACCTGGGCATCGCGGATCGTTTCATGGTCGCCCAGCTGCGCAAGCTGCCCCCGCAAAGCCCGGAGGTC
This sequence comes from Planctomycetota bacterium, assembly GCA_022566535.1. Lineage (GTDB taxonomy): Bacteria > Planctomycetota > Phycisphaerae > Phycisphaerales > SM1A02 > JADFFQ01. The sequence continues at coordinate 72,234 of JADFIR010000009.1, read as the reverse complement.
TTGCTGGGCCGGGACCAGGATCCCCGCCGCACACGCTGCCAGGCCGGCCAAGATGAACAGCCAGCCGGGATCGAGACGGAGGTTCGGGCCGCGAAACCGCATCATGGCACGCTTATCGACCATATCGGACGAAGCCATTGAACGCCGGCGAAGGTGCCCGTGCCAAAGGCGATCAACTCGCACAAACCGTCCAGAGACCACTCATGTCGGGAAGGCTTCTTATCCTGAGCCACTTTTTTCACGATCTGGGTGTCATGCAGTTCAATCCTCAAACAAGCTTGACACGGTTTATCGGTCGCAGAGAGGGCCGACGGGTCCCGGGGCGCTTGCCGCAGGAATCGCTCCAATGCGATCTGGGGCCGGTGCTCGATATGTCAAGCGGTGGAATGCGGGTGCTGTGCACGCGACCCTACGAGGGAGAAGTCCAAATTCACGTGGAGGGTTATGACGTTGTTCTGACCATCCAAGCAAGGGTTGCCTGGATCCAAAAGCTCGGCTTCCGAAGATTCGAGATCGGGCTTGCGTTCCTTGATATCGACGAAGACGTGGCCCAGATGCTGACTCGCATCTCCACCATCCATCGAGAGCGCCGCGCAATCTGACTCGACAAGCCGGGTCACGGCCGCCGATGCGTGCTTGGGCCGGCTGAAGCACGAATGACCCAAGCATGGGCGCCTCCAGGTGGAGCCCCGTCACAGCCGCCGACTCGGGCATTTACTGCGAATGGCTGCAGGTCGCGGTATCCCATCGCCGCATTGAACATTTCAACCGGTTGAATCATCCGACGGCGCTCGGTATAGTCAGCCTCGCGACTGCGGGGTAGAGCAGTCTGGTAGCTCGTCGGGCTCATAACCCGGAGGTCGTGGGTTCGAATCCCACCCCCGCTATTTCACTCAACCCAAGCGGAGCTAAGGTCTTACGCCGCTCTGCTTGTGTTGTTTTTGAGACGATTGATCTGCGGCTCTCCCAACTTGCTCCAGTCACCCTCAGGTGCTCGGCAAGGTTGGCAGATCGAGGATGCCGACCGTGCAGTCGTTGTCGAAGTCCGGCGGCCCGCCGGGGTCGGTGCCCTTCACCCCCAGTTGGCGAGCAAAATGAGTAGATCAAGAACGGCCACTTCGCCATCATCGTCGAGGTCGGCCGGGCAGGGCTCGGGTGGATCAGGACATGGACCCCAACTACTGAGCAGGATCAGCAAGTCCAGTATGCCGACCGTGCCGTCGCTATCGAGGTCGCCGACGACCGAGATCTGAAACGTGAAGTCAAATGACGCCTCACCTGAAAGCAGCGGTGGCACGTCATTGTCAATGAAGGACCCCGCGTCCGCCTGCAAGGTGTACACCCCGGCTTGGAGCGCCCCGGTCTTCTCAATGACCTGCGAATTGGGTTCGCCGCCGGGGCCCGGCTCCACGGAGTGTATGAAAAGCACCTTGTTTGCCGAGTCTCGCAGCAAGATCGTTGCGCCGGCAAAGATAAACGGATCTTTGGATGAGGCGGCGCTGATCAGGCCGTCCAGCGCGTAGTTGCTGGCCGAGGGCAGCTCGAACGTCACCATGAAAAAGGAATCGCCGAAGGCGTGGATTATGTTCGGAACGGGTCCGTCAGCCTGGGACGACCCGCTGCCGATGGCGGTCAACGAGGATGCACCGATCTGCGACTGCTGACTGCCCGATCCGAAGCCGAACCCCGAATCACAACCAAGTACAGTTTCTACAGCGCTGTCAAAGGGATCAAACCCTTCGGCCGAGTCAACGTCAGCAGTCTTGCCCAAGCACTGCGGAACAATCAGAAACGTGCTCACCATTCTCTGCTGATCGAGGGGAATCATCGTCTGAGCTGCAAGTTCCCCACAGACGAGCAGGATTGCAGGTGCGGCAAGAATCGCAAGGGGTTTGGTGGTAGATGGCTGTCCACGCATCGCTGCTCCTCCTTCACAGAACACTTTCGACCGTCACTGCCGTGATCGCATTGGGTCGCCTCTCGGCAGACGCTACGCCGCGGGCGGAGCCTGGGCTCCGTACCATTCTATATCATGTCAGTCCAGCCCGCCGGTATTGCAGAATGAGGCAGAATCGCCCGGGCAAAGTGCCCGAGTCGTGGCTGGCGGCATTGATCCGGCGGTGAAGTCCACCCTTCACCTCACTTGTCCTCAGTAGGTATCACCATTTCACTCGAAGGACTTGCAGAAGCGGCGATGCTGGCCTGGAAACCCACCTTCTCAACGGCGACGATGAGGGATTCGTTCGACGGCTGGGTATCGGGATCGAGTGTTATGAGTGCTCGGCCTTGGGGATAGCTGATGGATGCGCCGCGCACGCCGGGCACTTTCATCAATGCACTGTGAACAACAGCTGCGCAGCCGTCGCAAGTCATTCCTCCGATGTTCAGAGTCGTCGTTGGAGCACCCGAGGCGGCCTGGGCCGCCACCGCAGGAATGTCCGCGCCGATCAAAGACCCGACGTAACTTGGGAACAGGGCGACGACGATGACGAGCAGTGTGCTGACCCAGAGCGTCGCCCGGTTGAAGCGTCTGAGCTTCGGCCTGGGTGCGGCGCAGCTCGAACAGGCTGCTGTACGGTTTCGGAAGTAGTTGAGGTAGAACCCCGTGCCGAGGAGCACGGCGGCGAGTCCGAGGAACAACGGCCGGGTCTTCTCGAACGCGGCCGATATGCCGGCTGCCGAGGCGCCAAAGGCAAGCAGAGCAAGCGGCAGCCAGCAGCACGCTGAAGCCAACAGCGCCGACCCCACGGACCCCCCGGCCGCCCAGAGGCCTGCGCGCTGCCTCGGGCTTCGTTCTTCTGAGCTGTCGCTCGCACACGAGGGTCCACAACCGCCCGCCTCCGTCTCCACCGGCTCTGTCGCACCGGCTCCGACACCTATTCTCTGCACTGGGAGCGTGTCCTTGAAGCGCTGGTCGGTCATGCTCTGGGCTACCTCGAACGCTTCCTTCACCGGGAGGATGAAGGCGCCCTGGTTCTGCGAGAGCCAGGTGTCTGCTGCCTCCTGCGAGGCAAAGAAGTGAACGTGGCAGCAGAAGCTGCTCCTGAGTTGCCCCTTCAGTTGCGAGGCTTCCGCCATGACCAGGGACACGAAGGCGTCGTGGGGCTTGCACTCCTCGACCCTATCCGGGGCTACCGTCAGGCGAATGCGGCGTCCACTGACGGGACACGTGGCCCGCACCCGAGCGCGCTTCTTGAGGATGCGCGGAATGAACAGGGTGTCCAAGGCGCACCACGCGTACAGCCTCCGGCCTTCAAGCTCGAAGCGATAAGGGGTGGGGTTGAGTGTTAGTCCGCCGAACCCATCGACCCGCCCTCGTTCGTCGTACTCCACAGCCGCAAGCGTCGAGGTCGCCAGCGCCTGCTTCACCTCGGACACGAATAGACCCAAAGCCGAGGCCAGATTGTCCAGCGAGACGGGATCTCCACCGGCGAGCTGCTGGTACAGTGCAACGCAGACCCGCTGGACGTCGGCGTCAAGCTCGACCGCCTTGGACAGGCCGTCTCGCAGTACGCTTGAATCTCGATGTAGGTCCGCTTGGCTCATCCCGCTACGTCCTTCAGCGCCGCTTCGACCAGTTCCCGGGGGGGCAGCCCCTGGCCCTTGTAGGGGCGGCAGGTGAACGCAAACTCCGCGCGAGTGCGAGCCTCCGGTTCGATGTCCACGCCGTCAACCTGAATCGTCGGTGAGCCGAGGAATCGCAGCCGCTGGGCATCAGCCTGATCGGTGACCTCGACTTCCGCAATCTCAGCATCGACACCGAGCTCGGCGGCCACGGTCCGCACCAGCTCCACGGCCGGTCGGTGGTTCGGGCATCCCTCGAAGTAAAGAACTTGGATTTTCATCGCGCCATCTCCATTCCGGGCGCCTGAGGCGGGGCGGTCGGGAACATCCCCGAGCCGGAAGCCTCGGCCCTGGTACATAGATAACGGCCTTGAACGAGGGTTCAACGTTCAAGGAGATTTCAACTTTTGTTGATTTTGTTCCCGCGGCGCGCGGTCCGAGAGGCTGGGGTGGCCGACACCAGTTTGAGATTCTCAATCACCTCGCATCGGCCTTTCACCTCGGCCTGGCGGCAGATGTGCAGCGAGGCGTGGAGAACCTCCTGGACGTGTTGGAGGTCCTCCAACTGCTTCGCCACGTCATCGAGTCGGGCCTCGATCAGCACCTGCACTTCCCGGCATGGGGCCGCCGTCCCATCGCGAAGCTCTAGCAGCGAGGTGATGTCCCCAAGCGTAAACCCCGCCGCCTGGGCCGTTCGGATGAACCGAAGTCGCTCAAACGCATCCTCGCCGTAGAACCGATAGTTGCTCGCGGTCCGACCCGCCGGCCTGAGCAGACCCGCACGTTCGTAGTACCGCACCGTTGAGGTCGGCACCTCTGCCCGACGCGCCAACTCGCCGATCGTGTAGCTCTTGATCATGACCCGCCCAACTGTATCACGTTGAACGTTGGTTCACGGCGGTGCGCCAGACGAAAGTTGGATTGATACCTGCCGGTTGCCTGGCCGACCTTACCCCCAGTTCGCCAGCAGCGCGAGCAGATCGAGGATTCCGACGCTCTCATCGCCATCGAGATCAGCGGGGCAGTCGCCCTTGGCTGGGCAATCACCCCAGGCGGCGAGCAGGCTTAGCAGATCGAGGATGCCCACGACGCCGTCGCCGTCAAGGTCGCCGGGGATCGAAGGGGCGACGATCGAGAACGGGGCGTTGCTGACGTCATAGTAGTCCGTGCCGCTGTTGTCCATCCTCACGCGCACCCACACGGAGTCATCCGGGTTGTCGGGGATCGTCCAGTCATAGGTGTGAACGCTGCCCACTGCCCCGCTGCCGGGTGGCAGGTTCATGGCGATCGTGGTCCACGGCCCGTTCGATCCGGTGGTTGAGTACCACAGGTCCCAATTCTGCTGGTTGTGCGCGATTAGGATATGCCAGGTGACGGTGAAGACCGAACCAACTTCGAGCTGCTCACCTCCGTTTGGAACGTCAAGTTCGACATGGGCACGAGCCGAACTCACGAACAGAGCTAGGACCGCTGCCAGGAGAATAATCTTGTTGGACCTCAAGAATGCCAGTGTGCTCATAGGACTGCCCTTTCCTCAGGCTTGGCGGCGCGGGTTTGCCGTACGCGACCACCCTTTGTTGAACATCGATCAAAAGGCGATATCACTCGCCGACAATAAACCGCATACTTGACGAGGCAGTTTACACCGAACCGGGGACCGGGGCGACCCTTTTCTGCCTAGACTGCTGCAGGCGTGGACGCAATCTCCCGGTGCCCGCCGGCCCTCTCGCTTGCCCCCGTCAGCCCCGGTCGCTCAGTAGGAGAGCCGGTCCAGAACGCCGACGGTGCCGTCGCCATCAAGATCAGCCAGGCCTCGGTCGTGCCGTGCCGGTAACCACAGCGCCTCGGTCTGCGTGAACCGCTCATCCCCGGTCTCACCTACCTGGGGGTTTCGTTTCTCGTATTGCCGCCGAGCGGTTGCGCTACTGAAAGAAAAGCCGGGGCGTAACTTGCGCGACACTCCAACGCAGGCGCTATCGTTGTGTCGTGAGACCCCGCTTTGTCGGTGGCTCTGCTTCTCCGAACCGTGATGAAACACGGCTGCCCGATTGGACCGCGGTGATCGCTTCGCGATGTCGTCGCTCGCTGAGGCGCTTTGGAGATCTCGACGTCATTCAATCGGAATCCAAGCGCGTCCAGCACAATCACCTGAGCTTCCCGATGAAATGAGAAGCGATCGTTATCGGGGATCGCCGCGCGGAAGGGAGTCGACCCGACCGCTTCCAAAGGCGAAGTTCGTTTCCCTACAGGCCGGAAGTCCGGCCCACCCAGGGAATATCCAACCCGTCCATGCGATTCCCATATATTGAGCAATCACTTGCGCGCATGGGCGGGACCTGTAGGTGCAAGGGGCCAGGGGTGGCAACCGATGAGGCTAACAGCAAGAGTGAACCAGTATTCGACGATGATCAAGTGGGTTTCGGTGTCCTTGATCGTTGTTGGCGTGTTCCTGCTGATGCAGGCGCTGCCCATCGTCCGCGGAATCGAGGCGCTAGAGGGCTGGATCAGGAGTCTTGGCATCTGGGGACCGGTGGTCCTTGGGTTGATCTATGTCGTCGCCACGGTGCTGCTGTTGCCCGGCTTTCTATTGACCGTGGCCGCCGGCGCCATCTTTGGTCTGGTGAAGGGGACCATCGCCGTGTCCATCGGATCGACCGTTGGCGTCGCCATGGCGTTTCTCATTTCTCGCTACTTCGCACGGGAGAAGGTCGAGCAGCGCCTGAGGCGATATCCGAAATTCTCCGCAATCGACAAGGCAATCGGAGCGGGCGGATGGAAGATCGTCGCGATGCTGCGTCTTTCACCGGCGGTCCCGTTCAACCTGCAGAACTATGCCTACGGGTTGACCTCGATCGGATTCTGGACCTGCGTGCTGACAAGCTGGCTGTTCATGCTGCCGGGCACATTCCTGTACGTGTACCTCGGCAAGGCGTTAGGGTTGGCGGCGTTTACGGCCGCAGGCGCCCAGCGCGAGAGAACACCAGCCGAGTGGGGCCTGCTCGCCGTCGGCCTGGTCTTGACGATCATCGTCACGGTCTATGTCACGCGGCTGGCCCGCAGGATGCTCTCCCAGCAGACCGAGATCCAGGATGCGGAGCATGAGAGCCCCGACGCGCGGCGGCTTGATGAGCCGGCCGCTTCGACGCCGCAGCGCTGGCCATGGGGAGCCACGATCGCTGCGCTGGTGGCGCTGCTCTTGATCTGCACCGCCACCTATGCCCGATTCAATCCACAGACGATCGACCGGATGATCGGCGGGCTGTTCGGCCCACCTCGCGCGACACTCACCGAGGCCTACGACCGCAAGCTCGCCGGTCCGACCTTCGACCATTCCGCCTTTGATGGACTGCTCAAAGAGCATGTGGATGACAATGGCTGGGTCGATTACGCCGCTCTGGCCAAGGACACGAAGAAGCTCGATCAATACATCAGCGCCCTGGCCGGGGCGCCGTTCGACGAGATGAGTCGCGACGAACGGTTGGCCTTGCTCATCAATGCCTACAACGCTTTTACCTTGCGCTTGATCCTCGATTATTGGGATGACGGAAAGCTGCAATCGATCATGAAGATCCCCTCAGCGAAGCGCTGGGATGACCGGCGGTGGAAGGTCGGCTCCCACCTCTGGAGCCTCAATCAGATCGAGCACGAGCAGATCAGGCCGAAGTTCGTAGAACCTCGCGTTCATTTCGCGTTGGTCTGCGCGGCTGCGAGCTGCCCTATTCTGCGGAACGAAGCGTATTTGGCTGACCGTATTGACAAGCAGTTGGAAGATCAAGCCAGGTATGCGCACAGCCACGACCGCTGGTTTGGTTTCGACGCCGAACGCAACGTTGTGAACCTGACGCCATTGTACGACTGGTACCACGGCGACTTCGAACAAGTGGCTGGTGGCGTATTGGAGTACGCGGCTCGCTACTCGCCTCAGCTGAAGGACGCGATCGACGCAGGCCGAAACCCGAGAATCAAGTGGCTTGAATACGATTGGAAGCTCAACAGCAAGAAGAACGCAAAGTAATCCGGCTTCGTGATCCTGACGTTACGGGTGAAGCCGGCGCGGTGTGAATTGGATCGGATCACCCAATCAAAGTCTAGTCAACGATTATGACCACATTAGACGCGATCGCTGAGCAACTTCCCCAGGCTCTGCCTCTGGATGAACACAACAAAGCGCTGATTGAGAACGTCCGCCCCCCCGATTGGGTGAATCCAAAGCCGGTCGGGCGCTACAACATGGTCGTCGTCGGTGCGGGAACGGCGGGCCTGGTCATGGCGGCGGGCGCGGCTGGTCTCGGGGCGAAAGTGGCGCTGGTGGAGCGAGCACTGCTGGGCGGTGATTGCCTCAATGTCGGCTGCGTGCCGTCCAAAGCCCTGATCCGTTGCGCCCGGACCTATGCAGACGCGCGCGATGCGGGGCAGTTTGGCGTACGGATAGCCCAAGGCGTTACACTGGATTTCCCAGCTGTGATGCAGCGGATGCGCCGCCTGCGGACCGGCATCAGCCGCAACGATTCGGCTGGGCGCTTTCGCGATCTCGGCGTGGACGTGTTCTTCGGCGAAGCTCGCTTCACCGGAACCGACACCGTTGAAGTAGAGGCAACGACGCTGCGGTTTGCCCGGGCGTGTATCGCCACGGGCGCCAGGGCCGCGGCGCCCCCCATCCCCGGACTGGCCGAAGTTGGCTACCTGACCAACGAAACCGTCTTCTCCCTTACTGAGCTTCCGCCTCGCCTCGCCATCATCGGCGCCGGTCCCATTGGCTGCGAGCTGGCCCAGACTTTCGCCCGCTTCGGTTCACAGGTCACCCTCCTGGAGGCAATGCGCCAGATCCTGCCCCGTGAGGATCGTGACGCAGCCGAGCGCATTGAGAAGGCTCTGGTCAGGGACGGCGTTGATCTGAACTGTTGCTGCAAGGTTCTCGGCTTCAGACAAGACGGCGTCGAAAAGGTTCTTGACCTGGATGGCGATGGCGCTTGCGAGGACCTGCACGTCGATGAGATTCTGCTCGGCGTCGGTCGCGCGCCCAACCTCGACGGATTGAATCTTGAAGCAGCCGGCGTGGAGTACGACAACGCCGGCGTCAAAGTCAACGACCGCCTGCAAACCACCAACCGCAGAATCTACGCGGCCGGAGACATCTGCAGCGCCTACAAGTTCACCCACGCCGCCGACGCCATGGCCCGCATCGTCATCCAAAACGCCCTGTTCTTCGGTCGGTCGAAGGCCAGTGCCCTGATCATCCCGTGGTGTACGTACACTGATCCCCAGATCGCCCATGTCGGCCTGTACGCCCACGAGGCCCGGAAGAAGGGAATTGAGGTGGATACGTACACGATCGAGCTGTCCGATGTGGACCGTGCGATTCTCGATGGCGAGGACGAAGGGTTTCTAAAGGTGCACGTGAAAAAGGGCAGCGACACGATCCTGGGCGCAACGCTCGTGGCTCGTCATGCCGGAGAGATGATTTCCGAGATCACCTTGGCCATGGTCGCCGGGGTCGGTCTCGCCACAGTGTCCAGAACCATCCACCCCTACCCCACCCAGGCCGAAATCATCAAGAAGGCGGGCGACGCCTACCGACGAACACGACTCACCCCGCGCGTCAAGAAGGTCTTCGAGACAATCCTGCGTTGGCGCCGCTGATTCCCGCTAGACACAAATGACCCAGCCCATGTCGGTATCTGTATCATCCAGCCGTCACCTCTCCTGCGACGCGAGGCGATCTGGAGAGGCCAAGATCAGCCAAAGGACTATCGGCGATCGAGTCTCCGTCATCATCCCCGCCCGCAACGAAGAAGCGTATATCGGCGAGACGCTTGATCATGTTCTGCCGGCCGATCCATGGGAAGTGATCGTCGTCGATGGCTACAGTACCGATCGCACGGCCGAGATTGCTAAAGCATTCGGCGTGACGGTCGTGTCGTCGCCGCCCGGCCGCGCTCAACAACTCAACGCCGGCGCCGCGATCGCAACCGGCGAGGTCCTGCTCTTCTTGCATGCGGACACGCGTCTGCCGCCGAGCTTCCATCAACACATCCGCCGTGTACTTGCACAGGCTTCGGTGAGCGCGGGAGCCTTTCGCCTTCGCGTCGACGCCCCGCATCGAGCCCTGCGGTTGATCGAAATGTTCGCGAATTGGCGATCGCGCTACCTCCAGATGCCATACGGCGACCAGGCAATCTTCTTGAGAGCGGAAACGTTCCGTCGCGTCGGCGGATTTGCGAATTTGCCGATCATGGAAGATTTCGATCTCGCGCGCCGCTTGCGCCGCCTGGGTCGAATTGACGTCGCCCCCGCTTCGATCGTCACGTCCGCGCGGCGCTGGCTGGAATGTGGAATCTGCCGCACCATGTTGATCAATCAGGCGTGTATCGCCGGGTACCTCTTGGGTGTATCGCCCAGCCGCCTCGCCTTGTGGCGCCATCAGTCGCGGCATTCTCGCAACCTCCGGGCGCCCGACCATCGATGCAGGCGACTGGACGTGCCCAGCCAAGTGATTATCCTGCCCGAATTGAACAGCGTCGGCCCCCACCGCCGCCGCGCGCGAGTCAGATTCTCTTAGAGAGCCCGATGGAAGATCGAGTCCTCGGATTGATCGCTGGACAAGGCCGGCTGCCGACGCTGGTCGCACAGGGAATGAAGGCATCGGGAGCGCGTGTGTGTGGTGTGGGACTGCGCGAGCATTACGACCCGGCCTTGCCGGCCCTGTGTGACCATTTCCAGGTCGTCGGTGTGTATCGCCTCGGCCGATGGATCAGGGTGCTTCGCGACTGTGGGGTCACCGAAGCGGTCCTCGTCGGACGGGTCGCGAAATCGCGAATGCACGATCCGATGCGCCTCTTTCGAGACCTACCCGATTGGCGGGCTCTAAAGCTGTGGTATAGACGCATGCGCAATGATCGGCGAAATGCCGCAGTGCTCATGGCCCTGGCCGAGGAACTGCGAGAAAGCGGCATCACCCTCATCGATTCGACGACGCACATCACCGATCATCTCGCAGACGATGGCCCAATGACCCCTGCGGCCCCGACACCACAGCAGCAGGCGGACATCGCCCACGGTTGGCCGACCCTCAAACGCCTGGTCAAGCTGGATATCGGCCAATCGATCGCAGTGTGTCAGGGCGAGGTCATCGCGGTCGAGTCGCTGGAGGGAACGGACGCCATGATCGAGCGGGCCGGGCGGCTCAATGGCCGCGGCGGTTGGACGTTGCTCAAGGCCCCCAGTGACGATCACGATATGCGCTTTGACGTCCCTGCGATCGGCCCGGTCACCATCGAGCGTCTCGCCGGCGCCGGCGCGGGGTGTGTGGCTGTGCGTGCCGGCGAGGTGATCATGATCGACAAGCCACAGGTCATCGAAGCCGCAACCCAAGCCGGGATCGCCATCGTCGGCATCAGCCGAACCGACCCGCGCGCACCGCGGGCCTGAAAACACCTGCCACGACTGCGCGCGCAGCAGTTTGGGCGCGCACTTCGCGCTTCCGGGGGCCTTGATTCTTACCGGCTATCGAGGGTCGGCCTGTCTTGCGCGCGCCAGGCCAGCCGAACGGGCCCTTGGGCGCGCGCCAGCCGGGTTACGCGCACAATAACTTCGGCTAACCTAGGCTTATCTCAGCGCAACTCGCGCTTATCTCGCGCTAACCAAGCGCTTCGGAGGCTTATCCAGCCATAACTTCGACCATCTTGTGCCAGCCAACTCGACCTCAACCCGCCCCGCGCGCACGGAGGGGGCTGGCAGGCTGTCGGTTTATGGCTGAACGCTCGTGCCCCATCGCGGCCGGTTGGCCTCGCCTCATTGGCCGGCGGGGGCTGCCGAACGTGCCTCGAAGAGCTGCAACAACAGTTGATGGGGTGATGACGCGGCGCCACACCCAGGGAAAGATTCCGTCCCCTTTTCTTCCCTCGTCCCCTTTTCTTCCCTTAAACGCTGATATCACGAAATGGGATGTGGAGATCGCGATGGAGCGCTGTCAGATCACGATTTTTGGGGGCTGCGACGTCCGGGCTTCAACGGCGTTTACCGGTGCTCTTGAAAGAGTCGGCGTATGCCTCGTAGATCCGACGGGAGTCTTTCCCATCGACGACGCCGTACCAGACACGGCGGTTGACCCGTATTGAGCGAGCGATCGCAAGTCGCTCCACGAGATCGATAACGCTCTCGTCAATCTCTCGCCAGTGCTGGACCAGAAACACATCAGCCGGGCTGTCAAACAGACTGAGTGCCTGATCTCCGTTGGCACCCATGTTCTTCGGCTTGAGTTTGGCGCGGAGGCCCGGTCCTTTGAATCCGAACGCGACGGCCCGACGTGCTCTTTCTACGGTCAACCGTGTACTGAAGAGATCGTTCTTCTCGCCGCCCCAGTCCTTGAACACGCCCGGCTCCCCGATGATCTTCTGCATGCCCGTTTTGAAGTCCTCCTCCGACAGTTCTTCCGGAAGACGGTCTTCTGAGGGCAAAGGCATGTCACGCACCTTCTTGAACGCGGGGATGTCATCGATTGTAATTCGTATTATCTGAGCACTTGGGGCGACACGCTCGATGACCTGCTTGCTAACCGTCCCCGGGTTCCGTTTTGTGGGATACTTCGCCAGCTCGCTCGCATTGCCCGCCAGCTTCATCACCTGCCCTTTGTGCGCTTGAAGAAAGCTGTTCTTGCAGTAGAACGTCGTGGCGTCGATCCGCTCCTGCTCTATCACGTGTTTTTTTACCAACGACTTTGCAGCATCCAAGACCTGCTTCTGAGTCAGCCCGGTTGCCTTGACGATCTCGGTCACCGATTTGCGAGCCTTTTTTCCGTGGTGGATCGCCTCGAAGATTCTGCGTTTGTGAGCCGACCGACCGATTGCCTTGGCAGCATTCTCAATCTGCTCGTTTGGGTTCGACGCGGCATCGGAAACCTGAATCGCCATGGGCTTATTCGCGACCGGATTTCAGCGTCTTGGCCATCCCTTTCGGGAACATTCTGCTGATCGTTGCCTCGCTCACGCCGAGAGCTGAAGCGATGGTACCTTGCGACACGCCATCGCGGATCAACGCCAGGACCATGAGCCGCTTGATCGCCATGAGTTCGCTGGTTACAGGATCATCCATGTTCGCAGTGTTCTTTACCATCAAAGGACCTTTCGATAATGCCCGCGATCCTTGGTCAACAGGCCGAGTCGCTCCCAACGCTTCCACGTATCAGAAACCGTGCTCGCTGAACGCGACAATGCCTTACAGATGTCCTTTTGCGCCATGGTTCCAGTCAACTCGTACAACTGCTGTGTCTTGTCATCGCACAGTTCCCTTTGAATGATCGGCGCGAGCTGCGCTTTGGTGATTGTCCGAAGCAGGTCTTCGATTCGTCGGAGCGATGCCAAAATGTCTGCATCATTGGGCATGCCTAGTTCTCATCAGCAGGTGAAGTAGATTTCCTTCCGCTTCGTTGCTTCTTCCTGTAACGCGAAAGGCCCACTTGAACAGTGTTCCTCGTTGTCCCCAGAAGCCTCGCGATCTCTGCTGGCGGGGCCCCCGTTCGACCCATAAGTGTGATCAAGTCCGCTTGCTTCCGGTCAGCCTGATGGGCCAGAAGCTCGATTAGGAGCACGTTGCCAAGCCGCAGCTGGACCAGAAGATCCTCAAAGCCAACAGTAGTCTCTTCGGGCATTCGATATCCTCGCGTTGTCATAAGTCGCTTATCATCCTAGAAGTATAGGCTGCCTGCTAACAGAGGTCAAGGAGCAGCGGTGCAGCCCGTTCTATCCATCGATTGAATCGCCACAGTTCAGTCTGTTCGAATGCATTGGGCAGCCTCAGGAAGCCCGGCTGATCGCTTTGGCAACAGCCGCCTGGGTTTTACCGACCAACTGGGCGATTTCAGCGTGCTTGAACCCGGCCCTCCCAAGCAGAACCTCGGTCTTGAGGCGGTCCTTTTCCTCCAGGGAGGCCTGAATCTGGAGGTGGACCAAGGCACGCAAATACTTCACGAGTTCATCCATAAGGTCGCTCCTGTGGTTCTTGGGTCTTGTATTTTAGCAAATCACGCAATCTCGTCCAAGCTAAGATAACTACATCATGACATCGCTGACCGAGGCGATACTGCCATTCCCTGTTTGCACCGCCGATTATACCCGTCCATCTCCCAGACTTCCAGTCGCTGCGTCCTGGCATCGCTATCATTTCTTGCATTATGCCATAGAGGTGACTAAGAAGACGCCATCCGGGCCTTCCGTGGCAGCGTACTGCCCGTTGCAGCGAACGCCGCAGGCCAGAATGTGATTGTGCCGGGGGATGACGGCCCTGGCCGGCGTGCGGGCAGCTTGGACTCTAGGGGCATATGGAGGGGGGGCTGAGCCCGCTGGGGCGAGGACGCCCCGGCTGGCTGAGGGGCGGGGACGCCGGGGGCTACCGTTTCTCGTCGTCATCGAGGCCGACGGCGTCGCGGGCTTCGCGGCGGAGGTTCCGCGGCTCGTCGTCGAGGGGAGCGTGTTCTGACCCCTCACCCTGCCCTCTCCCCTCGAAAGGAGAGGGTTAGGCGATAGCGGCCAGGATTTGGCGGGGGGCGGCGTCGGTGAAACGTTGGTCGTCGAATTGGGCGGCGACCTCGCTGGCCGGGCGAGTACGCTTCAGGCATCGCGCTGCGATTGGAGAATCCGTTCGAGCTCGGCGATCAGCGGCGGGATGTCTTGGGTCACGGCCTTCCAAACCTGGTCGAGATCGATGTCAAAGTAGGCGTGGACCAGACGATTCCGCATGGCGATAATCTGTGGCCAGGGAATCTGCGGGTATTTGTCTTGCGTGTCCTTGCCAATGTGAGCCGCAGCTTCGCCGATGATCTCGACGCACTTGACCAGCCCCAGCGCCCAGATGCGATCTCCAGCGAGGTCGGCTCGGGCTCGACCTTCGACAGAACTCATCGCCTCGCGACCCGCATCAACCATGTGGCGCAGACGGATTTGGTCATCCCTGGGCATACTGAGGCACACACGTGCGAAGGACTTCGTCGCGGAAGTAGCGGCTGAGTTCGGCTGGCGTGCGGAGGTCCACCTTCCGCCGAAGCATCTTGGTAAGCTCCAATTCCAGACCGGCCATGCCCAGCAGGCCGGCGGTATGCCCACGCTCAAACTCGACAAGCATGTCCACGTCGCTCTCGGGACCAAAGTCGTCGCGCAGCACCGAGCCGAATAATCCCAACTTGCGGATGTGATGGCGCCGGCAGAACTCGGCGATGCGGTCCCCAGGGATGTCAATGCCGTTATACGTCATAGCCAGGTCCGTTCAATCGGTTCTGATCAGCATTCATTATAGAGTCGTGCTCAGCCAGTCGGCGGCCGGCCGAACGCTGGATACCGAAACGCGGCATACCGATTGGTTTCACCCCTCACCCCGCAGTCGCCCCTTGGAGGGGAGAGGGTTTTGAAATGGCGTCCAGGATCTGGCGGGGGGCGGCGTTGGTGAAACGTTGGTCGTCGAATTGGGCGGCGACCTCGGTCAGGGCTATGGCCTCTCGAAGAGCTGGCGAGGTAGGCCGGACTGGCGGATGATGGAGCGGAGAGTGCCGGTCTTGAGTTCGGGGTGGTCGGGGACGGGAACGGTGACGGTCGAATCGTCGAGGCGTCGTTGCATGAGATGTGGCTTCCGCGCCGCCGGACCTCTGCAAAGTGGTGCTGGGCGAGTATGCGGCAGACTTCGCGGCCGGACAAGACGCGGAGCCTAGGCAACTCGGACCTCGATGGGGGTCACGTAGACCTCTCCGGGCAGGCGGGTCTCAATCTCGTCGGGGCTGGCCGTCTCGAAGAACAGTTCAATCGCTTCCACCAGGTTGCCGCGGGCCTCCTGGATGGTGCTTCCCTGGCTGGCGATATCGAGCTCCGGGCAGAGGGCGACGTACATTTCCTCCTCCCGTTCAATCAGTGCGGTGAATTGGCGAACCTGAGTCATGGGCGGGCTCCTTCGGGCAGTGTGACCAGCAAGCATATGGCAACGGCCTGCTGAATGTCGAAGACGTTATGGTCGGGCGAGCCGTCGGGGGGCCGGGTTGACGGTATAGAGCCGGCGATGGCATCGCCGGCTTTGCACAGGTGGTGAGGGTTAGGCAATGGCGGCCAGGATTTGGCGGGGGGCGGCGTCGGTGAAACGTTGGTCGTCGAATTGGGCGGCGACCTCGGCCAGGGCTATGCGCTGATGCTGAGCAATGTCCTCGTTGTTCAAGAGTGTTTGCAGCTCGCGCACCACCGGCTGCACCTGGCCGAAATGCGGGACCAGTTCGGGGACGGCGCGGCCGCGGCCGGCCGATTGCGAAACAAGGTTCGGCAGAGTGAACGTGCGGGTACGGACCATCCAGCCCATGGCGACGATGGACAGCCAGGGCATGTTGTACATGACCACCATGGGTTTGGCGCGACGGGCCAGCTCGAGGGTGACGGTGCCCGAGGCGACCAGCGCCAGATCACACCAGTCGAGCACCGCGTCGGTCTGAGCGGTGAGCAGGGTCAGGTGCTCAGGCCAGTCGGCGCCGCCACATTCCTTCTGCGAGATCTGGCGCAGCAGTTGTTCGATGCGATCATTCAGCGCTGCCACCGTACCGTGCAGATGTGGGTGCGCTTGGCGCAGTCGGAGGAAGGCCTTGAGCATGGTCGGCCAGTTGCGTGTTACTTCGCCCCTGCGCGATCCAGGCAGCAGGGCGAGGCGCGGTTGGCCGGGCGGCAGAGCGTCGCTCGACTCGGGCGGCCGGCGGCACGAAGGATCGAATACGGGATGACCCACGAACGTTGCCCGGACACCGCGTGCGGCGAACCACTGCGGCTCGAACGGGAGAATGCACAGCACGTGATCGGTCAGCCGGCGGAGGCGACGAACGCGCCACGGCGCCCAGGCCCACACCTGCGGCGCGACCAGGTGCACGATCTTCGCCTTGGGCTGCACGCGGCGCACGAGCTTGCAGATGGACCAGTTCCCGGCCGGACTGTCCAGTGGAACCAAGGCGTCGATGCGGTGACGCGTGAGCCAAGCGCGCAGCCGTTGCAGTCGTTTGCGATGTGACCATACCTGGGCCACCGTCTCCAGGAACATCGAGCCGCGGTCGGTCGTGTGCTCGATCAACTCGGCCCCGGCTGATTGCATCTTCGCTCCACCGAGGGCGTAGATCATCAGCTGAGGATTGCGTCGGAGCATTACGGCGATCGCATCCGCCGCCAGGGCATCGCCGCTGGGTTCGAATGTGGAGAATAGGATACGCTGGCGCTGGGCCGACACTTACCTCACCAGGTTGCGCTTCGTCTGGCCGTGACCGGGGCACAGGCCGCGCCGCGATTTCTCAAGAAACTCGACATACTCGGCGACGATCGGGCCGGTCGGCTCGCTCCTTGAGCGCTTCAAGCGCGAGTGGCGGCGCGAGCGGCCGCTGATGTGGTTTTGATTTCCGGCCGATGCGGGGTGTCGGCGAGGACGTTGCGAGCAGCCTCGACCACAAAGGCGTGGGCCTGGAAGGTTGCAGCCACCGCGTCGAGCGTGCCGTGAAGCAGAAAATCAGTCCCCAGACGATGGCTTGCGGCCCGTCGGATGAGATCGTCAACTTCATCGGCCGTCGGGCGGTAGCTTCCCGGTACATCGCCACTTCTGTCGGAATCAGTCATTGCAGGGCATTCCTCGTGATGCAGGATGAGGCTCCAAGACCGGGCACTATCGCCCTACCGCCGCCGTTGTCAAGTACCATACCGGCCGGGGGGACTGGTCCACATGTCGGCGTATCGGTCGGCAGCACCACTGCGCATCAGCAACCGGCGAGGAAACACGATGACCCTACCCGAATCGGTGAACATGTGCGAATGTTGGGCCCGCGACGGGCTCCAATCCATCCCCAAGATCATCCCCACCCAGCAGAAGATTGAGATGATCAATCGCATCATCGCTTCGGGGGTGAAGAAGCTGGAGGTGACGAGCTTCTCGCATCCCAAGCTCCTGCCCCAGTTCGCCGATTGCGTGGACGTGCTGAAGCGTATCGACCGCTCGCCCAACGTTAGCTATGTGGTGCTGATGCCCAACGCCAAGGGGTTCGAGCGCTTCGAGGTTTGCCGGAAGGAGGGTTACGGAGCCGATGAGATCATTCTCATGATCTCGGCCAGCGAAGCGCATAACCTCGTCAACTTTCGGCTTTCCCACGATGAGGCCAAACGCGCGCATGCAGCGATCATGAAGCGGGCCCTCGATCTCGGCGTCAAAATCATCGGATGCCCCGGCACGGTCTACGGCTGCCCCATAGCCGGTGATGTGCCGATCGAGAATGTCATCGACCTGACGCAGTTCTATCTCGATCACGGCGCCCAGACGATCATGCTCGGCGACACGACCGGCGCCGCCAACCCGCTTCAGGTCCGCCGGCGCATTGGCGAGCTGCAATCGCTCTTTGCGGATGTCGAGTTCATCGCCCACTTCCATGACACTCGCGGCAATGGCATCGTCAACACCTTCGCCGCGCTCGAGCTCGGCCTGCGCTACGTGGACACCTCGCTGGGGGCGATCGGCGGCCAGCCCGCCAGCGGCGCCGAAATGTATCAGTTCGGCTTTACCGGCAACACCTGCACCGAGGACCTGGTGTGCCTACTCCAGGAGATGAGCGTGGACACCGGTATCGACATCACCATGATGATCGAAAACGGCAAACGAGCTGAAGAGATCATCGGCCGGCGCCTCCGGGCCAACGTCATCCACTGCGGCCCGGTGAACCATGAGCCGACGCAGTACACGCAGGAGCCGAAGAAGGAAAAGGAACCCGCGCTGACCTGAGCACAAAGTGGTAACTGTCCCGCGAGTCCCTCATGGCTTTCTATTGGTCACTAAAGTCAATCCCGGAGATCTCGCACTTGCCGCGCGCCAGGCGCAAACAGCTCTGGGTTCGATGCCTATGGTATGGATTAACAAGGATTCGGACGCTCGCTACCTTCTTTGCTCTGAATCTCGTAGTATGGCTCGCCATGTCGATCTTCGATTATCGTAAAGGTTATGGTCCTCTCATCGTACTTGTAGCATTTCCGTTCGTAGCTCTCGCTGGTGGCATGCTGCTTAAGGTGGTGGCCATGAATGAGGCTCGACCGAAGATGCGGCGGCTTGCTCAGGCTGAAAACAAAGACGCCTAACTGGAAGGTTGGGGTGGATTTTCGAACTGGAGAGTCGGAGGAAAGTCGGGACAGGTACAACTTTCCGCCATGAAGCACTCTGTGGCGGCCGCAAGATGAGAATCGTCCCGGCGGTGATGAGAATCGTCCTGGCGGTAGTGCTAAGCATTATCGGGTCGACGGCGATTGTCCTCGCCGTCGACCATCTTCTGTTCACGCGCGGAACGTGGAGCAGCTGGCAGTTGGTCGTCGTCCCTGTCGTCGGCCATGATGAGACTGCCTGGTGGAAATCGCGGGTTGGTCCTCTACCTCCCGCCGGTACCACGACCAACATCGTTGCACCAACGACAGTCCGCGGTCGTGACGGATTGAACGCCGACGGCGCCCCCGCCCCACACGGCGCGCGTCTGCTCTACGGATTGATCGCATATCGGATGAAAACGCAGTTCCCCATGATCCGCGGTGGAGTGCTGATATCCCCGACCACCCATGCGTGGCGCGTTGGTGTCGAGCTGCCCGGCGGAATGGCCGTCGAGCGTATTTACTTGGGCCTTCCCGGGCAAGCACCGCCGCATCCGACGTTCGGAGGCTGGGAACTCAGGATCCTACCGGTCGGACTGCTAATCAACTCCCTGTATGTTGCCGCCCCGCTCTGCGTTGTGGTGGCCGTATTTGCGTGGTTCTCAGCGTGGGCGTTTCGCAGGATTAGGGGAAGCATTCGTCGCGCTCACAGTCGATGCCCGGCGTGTGCGTACCTGCTTCTGCCGGAACAGAACACGTGCCCCGAGTGCGGGTATCAGGACGGATAGTTGGAACGCGGGCGGCAGCTACGGCGTCCCGTTCGGCATGCCCAAGGGCGACACGGATAGCGATGGTGATGCGGTCGGCGCCACCGGGTTAACATGATTCACGCGGGTCCGCTGAACCACACGCCCAGGGGTTACGACCCCGCAGATGAAGGGACTCGTGGAGCCGGTGATGGTCTGATCGCCTGACGCGGCGGCGCGCAAGTTTCCTCCTCGTCTCCCCGCGATGTACCCTGCGGTCGGTGTCCACGAAACCGCCGGTCAAAGAAACCTCAGAGCCCACCCAGTGTCTAGGCTGTGGTTGCCCCACCTGGTCGAGCAGCGGCTATTGCTTTCGCTGCCGCACCGGCCGCAAGGCGCCGACATCGCTCGCGGCTCCGCCGGTAGTTGCCGCGCCGCCGACCGCACCCGAGCGACGCGAGGTTCGGCTCGACGATGCGGGGCGGCTTGCCAAAGATCTCACCTGCCGCAGCTGCGGATACAACCTGCGCGGGCTCAACCCCCAGGCCGCATGTCCCGAGTGCTCGACGCCCATCGGCCGGTCGATCCACGGCGACCTGCTGCAGTTCTGCGATCCGGCGTGGGTTGGCCGCATGGCCAGAGGACTGCACCTGATCATCATCGGCCTCTTGGTCTACGTCGCCTATGGGATCGTTGTTGGGTCTGCGATCATGTTGCTCACGCCCACAGGCACGACAATGATGACGATGACCACCGCCATCACCGGCGCGATCGGCGCAGCGCTGTCGTTGATCACCGTGATCGGGGTGTGGATGCTCACCACGGCGGACCCTGGGCAGGCTGAGGCGGAGCATCCCCTGACCGCCCGACGACTGGCACGCTGGTGCATCCTGGCCCGGGTGGCGGCCGCCCCCCTCGGGCTGATCGTCAATCCGTTCGGTGGCACGGTCGGCGGAACACCTGGACCCACGTTCACTCCACTCTTAACGATCGCTATGGCCGGCAATATCGCCCTGAGCATGATCGCCTTGATCGGCACTGGCGCGGGATTGATCTATCTGCGGCAACTCGCGCTGCGAATACCCCGCGAATCGCTGGCGAAGCAGACGCGAATGGTGATGTGGGGCTATGTGTCCTGCTCGGCAGTCGGGGTCGTCTTTTCCGTCGGTATTGTGCTCATGATGCCGCAAATGATGCGAGCTGCCGGCGCAGCAGGCCCACTGGGGCCGGGGGTTTCGGCCTTCCTGCTCACCATTGTCGGTGCCGGGTGCCTGGCCGGAATCGGGACGTTGGTGTTCGGGATCTGGGCGCTCGTGCTGCTTTTCCTGTACGCAGCGGCGCTGCGGCGGGTCGCGGCCGAAGCCCGATCGATCTGGGCGGCCCGCAGCTGAATTGTGCCTTCAAATGCTCCAGCTACGGCGTCCCGTTCGGCCTGCCGACGGGCGATACGGACAGCGACGGTGATGCGGCTGGCGGTGAATGCCGGAATTGTGATTTTTTTCTTGACTGCGGCGTCTCATGGTTTATAACCATATGGGTAGGCTCCGATTATGGAACACACCGTGCATCTTGCATTCGGCATCTCTAGCCCTTCTTGCGGTGAAGCAGCTGTGAGATCGGCTCGGTTTCAACGGGCCGTTCGCTCCGCGTGCATCTGTATGAGCGGTTGTCGGCCGTAGTTGCGGCTACGCATCGGCAGCCGATCCCCTGCGAAATATGACGATGACCGGCGTCCTCGACGCGCCCGGAGTCGAGCGGACGCTACCGATTGGCGCCGACGAACGAAGCGCCCCCAGCAGCCGGAACGTGTCGGCGGCGATGTATTACACGAGGAGGACTAGTGAACGACTTCCGAAACACCAATGAAACGATCAAGGATACTGAGTCACGGCGACCCGGGGCGAATCACCCCTCACCCTGCCCTCTCCCCTTGAGGGGAGAGGGTTCTGAAACAGTCTCTAAACGGCCTGACGATCAGCGTCTCGGCATCCTGTACGAGAACGATGCCTGGCTCGGCGATCTGTTCGACGAACTCGCGACGCGGAGCATCCCTTACACCGCGATCCGAATGGACGATGCGGCGCTGATGCTCGAACAACCGCCGGCCTATCCGGTCGTGTTCAACCGCGTCAGTCCGAGCTCTTATCTTCGCGGCCATGGTCCGGCGATTCCGTACGCCAGGTCGATGCTGGAGTTGCTCAGCGCTGAGGGGCGCCGCGTGATCAATGGAGCTGTGTCGTTCTCTTTGGAGACGAGCAAATTCGCGCAACTTCTGCTGTTCAAGCGGCTGGGGGTTCGCGCGCCGCGGTCGATTCTGTTCAACAACCGCAAGCAGATCGCCCAGCTCGCCCGTGCCTTTCCGTTCCCGGCGATTCTGAAGCCGAACTGCGGGGGCAGCGGCGCCCTTATTCGACTGATTGAAACCTATGAGCATCTCGTCTCACTGCTGAATGGCGATCTGAACCTGTTCGGGCCCGACCATCTGCTGCTCTTGCAGGAGCGACTCGTCGCGGACGATGGAGCAGTCATTCGTGCAGAGTTCATCGACGGTCAGTTCGTGTACGCGATGCGTGTTCGCGCGACCAACACGTTCAATCTCTGCCCGGCTGATAGTTGCGTGCGACAGGTCGCCGATCCGATGTGTGGCGATCAGCCGCATGTCGAGTTCGAGCCGTATCCGGACATTGCGCCGGCCGCTGTTGCTCAGGCCCGCCGGATCGTAACTGCTGCGAACCTGGAGGTTGGAGGTGTGGAGTTTGTTGAGTCGGGCAACGGAACGGCCTGGTTCTACGACATCAACGCAACGTCGATCTATCGGCGGGATATCGCCGACGCCGTGGGGGTTGATGCGATGGGCAAGCTGGTCGATTTCATCGAACGCGAGTTGCGACAGGAGCTCCTCAGGTGTTCGCTGCGGGCTGTGAAGCCTTCGGATGCCGGGTTGCCCAATGGCGCCGTCAAGGACGCCGACGGCTCAACTAGGCGAGCGGTGATCGCGCGGCCCGCCAGATTGCCGTATGTGGAATGACGCGACTGGGCGATAATCCGCCACAGCGGTCATGACCATGCTCGACTTCTTTCGATAAGATTGGTAGGAATCAGACCTCCGGTGACAGGAGTATCCACGATGATCACTATTGGCATGAATTACAACATCATCCAGGGCAAAGATGACGAGTTCATCGCGGTCTTCACCAAGGTGATCCAGATCATGAACGAAATGTCCGGCCACGGCGAAACTCATCTCTACCGGGATGTGTACAGTGAGCACGATTACCTGATCATCTCCGAATGGACGGATGAAGCTGCGTTCACCGCGTTCATCGAGTCTGACCGCTTCAAGAACGTCACGGACTGGGGCCAGAAGAACGTGCTGGCGACACAGCCGAAGCACGAGATCTATGGCAGCGGCCAGACAAGCCAACCGTCAAGTGAAACGTGTCCAGCTCACTAACACGGATTATTCATCACCACAGAGGCGCAGAGAACACAGAGGTTTGATACAGGGGACATAATGAATCACAAGGCGCAAGGGACAAGATTGCGCTGTGCGCTGGCGCAGAAACAATGTGCCCCGTCGCCGATCGAGACATCTGTTACGGTCCGTGCCCTCTGTGGCTCTGTGGTGAATCTTTCGGGCTAATGAGGCGACGCAATCAGCTGGTCAGGCGGCCCGGGCGCGGAGCTTCCCGCTGGCAAACGCAATGATCTGATCGGGGATCTGATACAGAGGCGTGACGACCGCGGCGGCGTCCAGCCGAATGGCCTCTCGGGGCATTCCGAACACCACGCACGATTTCTCATCCTGCGCGACGGTGACGGCGCCGGCCTTGCGCATTGAACGTAAGCCGCTTGCGCCGTCATTGCCCATTCCGGTCATGATTACACCCATGGCATTGCGCCCGGCGTACCGAGCGGTGGTCTCAAAGAGCACCTCAACCGATGGACGATGACGACACACCGGCGGCCCGTCGCTGACTCGAACGATGTAGCGGGCGCCATCGCGGGCCAGCCGCATGTGCTTGTTGCCGGGAGCGAGAATGGCCAGCCCCGGCACCACGGAATCGCAGTCGGCGGCTTCTCGCACCTCGATCTCACACAGACCGTTCAGCCGCTCGGCAAATGAGGTGGTAAACCCTTCCGGCATGTGCTGGGTCATGATGATGCCGGGAGTCTGCTTGGGTAGCGCGCACAGGACGGACCGCAGCGCCTCGGTCCCGCCGGTAGACGCGCCGAGGGCGATGACCTTGTGGGTGGTCTCGATCATCGCCTTGCCGGATACCCGCTTCGTCGGGGGCCGGTGATCGGTATCCGAGGGCCTGGAAATCTTGGCACGAGCCGCGGCACGAATGACCTCGCCCAACTGCTGGGCCATATCGCCGACGGTATACGACTCGCCGGGCTTGCAAATGACGTCTATCGCCCCGGCCTCCAGGCAGGCGATGGCCGTGTCGCATCCCTTAGGGGTCAGCGAGCTGACGATGATCGTCGGAATCGGATGGTATTTCATGATCTTGCGCAGAAACGTCAGGCCGTCCATGCGCGGCATTTCGATGTCAAGCGTGATCACGTCCGGTCGGGCGGTCGCAATCTTGTCGCGGGCGATGTACGGATCCGGGGCGGTGCCGATCACCTCGATGCCGGGCTGCTTGGCCAGTTCCCGGCTAAGGACTCGACGAACGATCGAGGAATCATCGACGATCAGCACTCGCACATCCGAGAACACTGCGGGTAATCCTTTAGTCAGACAACCGTGGGCACGATCTGGGTGTCAGGGATCCACATCACCTTCAACAGCTCGCCCTCGGAATCGAGGAAGCACTGCTGGCCTTGATCGGCCACCGACGGTATATCGCTCGAATCGGCAAGCTCGGGCAGGCCGAGAGAAAGGCGACATTCTGCGCCGCCGAGTTCCAGCGTGACAGAACCGGCGATGATGTTGGCCAGCTCCTTCAAGGCGTCGGGCCCTTGTGTTTCCAGGTCGATCTCGTCCGGTTCCACACCGAGAATGCTGGAGGCCAACTCACGGATAAAGCCCTCGCTGGCCGCGAGGAACACCTCCCCGCAGGATGAACCCGTGTAGCCGATCCTGGAATACCGGCTTGGCTGGGGCATATTGGCAGCTTCCTCGGCGCTAATGGATTCGGCGAGCACGAATGCCGTCCGCTCCAGCGTTTCGATGGCGAGTTTCGCAAGTCGATCTGCGTCTAACTGGCTCATAGCTTCACTCCCAAGACTTTCTCGATGAGATGGCAGAGATCCTCCGGTTCGAACGGCTTGTGCAATGTCTCAACGGCGCCCAGCTCGAACATGCGATCGAGGCGCTCCTTGTTGCTTTCAGTGCTGACGACCACAATGGCGACGTCGTTCAGCTCGGGCTTCTTCCGCAGCTCGCGTGCGAATTGCTCGCCATCCATCACCGGCATGTTCAAGTCCAATAGGACCAGATCGATCCATACCGTCTCGAGCACCAAAAGCGCTTCTTGGCCGTTGCCGGCCTCGAAGATGTGGTCCTCGCTGATGCCGGCGAGTTTGACTACCTTCTTGATGGCTGAGCGAAGGAGGCGCGAATCATCCACAATCAGTACCTTGCAGCTCATGTGCTCTTCCCTTGAGTTGGCGAGTCGTCCATCATCTCTTCCAGTTCACGAAGGCGACCCCAGGTAACCGTTATATCCAGCTCCGCTTCTCGCCGGCCGAGCTTAAGACCTCTGCGAACATGCGGCGCCAGCTTGTACTGCAAGCCATCATGCCCGATAGCCAGCCCCGCCCAGAGGCAGATGATGTCGCCGGCATGGACGATGTCGAACAGCAAGTCATGATCCGGCTCTTCGGCCGGCGGCTCGTGGTGGTAGCGAATAGCGTCGGCGATGCGTTGTGGTAGGCGCCAGCGCAGGGCCAGCTCGGCTCCGATCTGGGCGTGGTCGGCTCCGAACGCCGCTCGCTCACCCTCCACCACGGTGCAGCCCGGTGCGATATGCGGCGACACCCTCGGCAGATAGTCCGCTCCGTAATGCGCATCCATGACCAGCTTGCCGACATCTCGAAGCAGGCCGCACAAGAAGCAAAGGTCCACGTCGGGGAATGCATGCTTCTTGGCTATTTCCTCAGCCGCGAACGCCCCGCCAACCGCGCCGCGCCACAACGCGCCGCGGCGCAAGCCGTATGCCTCGCCCGCGCTCTCGAACAGATTGCTCGCCTGCTGCTCCAGCGCGATCCTCAGGAGCATCTTGCCCCCCAGCCGGACGATGCTCTGGCGAAGGTTGAACTCTCGTCCAGCCCTACCATACAAGGCCGAATTCGCAAAGCGCAGGATGGCCATGCTCAGCGCTTCATCGTGCCGGGCGACCTCCTCGATTTCCCCGAGATCCGCCTGGTCATCTGTTAGCATCGCGGTGAGGCGGATGACCGTACCCGGCAAGGCGGGCAGGCGGTCCACGCTTTCCAAAATGTCGGCTACTGCGGCCATATCACGCGCTCCTTACCTCTGTTGCGAACGATCACCGAGCCGTCAGCCACCTTCAGCGACAACGTTCGACTGATTGACCCTCCGGTTTCATCGGCCGCAAGAAGAATATTGTTCTTCCAGAAGATCTTGCGGATCATCGTCCGGTTGCGCGACCCAACCTTGAAATGACCGTCATCGTCGAGCACTTCTGCCCCGCCCGCGGCGCACACGATCAAGCGCTGCTTCTTGGCCCCGAGCTTGTAGGCGCTCTTGAACAGCTGCGGAATACCGGTGTCCGCAAACATGGCGGGGCTCTGCTGGGCCTTCTCGGCGTTGATCCTCGAGTCCGGCAACATGAAGTGCAGTATTCCGGCAACCTTTGCCGCCGGATCGTAGATGGTTACGCCGATGCACGATCCGAGCGCGTAGGTCACGAGTGTCGCGGTTGGGTCCTTCGTCACGGCGAGATCAGCCACGCCGACGACTACCTTGCCGTCAATCTCGGTCTTCGCATATGTTGTCGCGGATGCTGGCACGACGGTCCTCTGGGGGTCACTTCACATAGACGGAGGGTTCAACGGTACGAAACTGTGAATCCAACCCCGACAGGGTTTCGGCGCTGCCGATGGCGAGCAGACCGCCGCCTCGAAGCAGGTCATAGAGGCGGACGACGAGTCGTTGCCGCGTCGGCTTGTCGAAATAAATCATGACGTTGCGGCAGAAGATGACATCAAACGGACCGCGAATGGGCCAGGAGTCCATCAGGTTGAGCCGGCCAACCGTCACCAGGCACCTTACATGTGGGGCGACCCGGACCATCTCTGCTTGTTTGCCTCGACCGCGAAGGAAATGGCGCTTCAGCAGGCCGCGATCGAGGTCCTCGACCATCTTGAAGGGATACACGGCGCGCCGAGCGTCCTGGATCGCCGAGTTGGACAGGTCGGTAGCGAGGATCTTGAAGTCCCATGTGTCGAGGTCGGGAAGGTGGTCAATGGCATGTATAGCTAGCGAATACGGTTCGGGCCCAGTGGAACAAGCGGCCGACCAGATCCGGATTCGTCGCCCGGGCGTCGTGAGATTGCCCTGAGCCAGAGGCGTGTAGAACTCCCGTTGGAGATAATCGAAATGCTTCCGCTCGCGGAAGAAGCTGGTGACGTTCGTGGACAGAACGTCGAAGAACACCAGCATGTCCTCTTCATCCGCCTCGGCCTCGAGGTGCTCAAGGTATTCCTGAACATCGTTGAACCGCGACTTGTAAAGGAACTTCGCCAGCCGGTTGGAGACGAGCTGCATCTTCCGATCAGTGAGGTTCAATCCCCATCGCCCCATGGCGATTTCGGCGATTTGCTCGAAATGCGAAGGAGCGAGGGTGGTCATCGAGAATCCAGCCGTGTTGGAACTGAGGGCTCCGGTTGTCGACGAATTCCAACCCGGTGCCAGACGAATGTTCGGGGGGATAGATCATCGAAGAAAGTCTCCGCCGGCCGATCAAGACCGACGGAGAAAGAGGCCGTGTGAGCTCAGAACGACTCGAACTTGTTATCGTCATCCATGGGGATCACTACCTTGGGGTCGTCCTGGCCACCCTTCTTTGACGCAGGTTTGCCAGTCCTCTGCGGGCCCAGCGGGGGGGCGCTGGCAACGTGCTGGCCACCAGCCCTTGACGGCGCCGCAACGGTGGCGACGGCCTCGCCGCCGCTGACCTTGAATTGGCCGACAAGGGCACGCAGTGATTGCACCTGAGAGGAGGTTTCCTCGGCTGCCGAGGCCAGTTCTTCGGCATTGCCGGCGTTCTGCTGAGTGACCTTGTCCATCTCGCCCACGGCCTTATTGACCTGGCCGATGCCGTCGGACTGCTCCTGCGACGCCGAGGCGATCTCGCCCAGCAAGGTGTTGACCTTGTTGGTGCTGGTCACGATCTCCTCGAGAGATTCGCCGACGCGCTGAGCGATGGCGACACCGTTGTCGGCCCGCTTGGTGGATTCCTCGATCATGGCGGACGTGTCCTTGGCCGCCCCGGCTGAGCGCTGCGCGAGGTTGCGCACCTCTTCGGCGACGACGGCAAAGCCCTTGCCCGCTTCGCCGGCTCGGGCCGCTTCCACGGCTGCATTGAGAGCCAGCAGGTTGGTTTGGAAGGCGATCTCATCAATGACCTTGATGATCTTGGCGATCTCGGCTTAGGACTTCTTGATCTCCTCCATCGCCTCGGACATCTGATTCATCTCGGTCTGACCCTTGTCCGCGGACTTCTGGGACTCCTGGGAGAGCCCGGCGGCCTGCTTGGCGTTCTCCGCATTCTGGATCGTCATGCTGGACATCTCTTCCAGCGATGAGGTGATCTCTTCGAGGTTCGCCGCCTGCTCAGCCGCCGCTTCGGAGAGCGACTGGCTGGCACTGGCGATCTGCTGCGCCCCGGTGTCGATCTGCCCGGTTCCGGAGCCGACCTCCGCAATGGTGGGCTCAAGTTTGCCTGCCAGCGTGTTGAAGGACGCTGCCAACTGACCCACTTCGTCTTTGCGGTCCATGTCTACGCGTTGGGTGAGGTCACCCTCGGCGATCTCCTCGAGCTGGGCGGCCACGATCTGGATCGGCCGGGCAATGCCGCGGGCGATGGTAATCGCCAGCAGCGAGCCCACGATCCCGGCAAAGATCATCATGGCCACGCTGGCGCGGTTGGCGTCGGATTGGGCGGCGGCCATTTCCGCCTCCGCCCGTCCGGCCAAGGCCGCGCCTACTTCCTCGATCTGCTCGATGTCCACCAACGTCCGCTCGACGTCCGCCTTGATGGCCAACTCAGCCACCACGACTTCTCCCACCAACTCTGCGAACTCCTCGACTTCCTCCTCGATCCTTCGCATCATCGCCAGGTCGGCGGTCTCTTCGGCCCTATCAATAGCGGCGAGCGGAATGAGCCGCTTGGTTTCAACCATCAGTGCATGGACTTCGCCAAGCTCCTGCTCGACGTTCATGATGTGCTGTTGCTTCTTGTCGAGCATGTATTCGATCGCGTTCTTCTCCGCCTTGACCCATTGGATCTCAATCTTTTCCAGGGTCGAGACCAGCTCCATCTGGAGTTCGATGGCTCGAATGTCGGCACCGGCCGCTTCCATCTCGTGCATTTCCGTCTCATGCCGATGAAACACGGTTTCGAGCTGTGCCTCGACCGCCTCGCCGACCTCGTCCAAAGCATCCTTGTCTCGTTCGAGAATGTGGAACTGTTTGGCAAGGTCTTCAAACGCGGTCGCATAGTCCGCGGCAACGTCATCCAAGTGGTTGACGGCCGCCGTCTGCGCTTCATCCAGTTCGAACTCGTGGATGTAAGCAAGTTGGGCGTCCAGCTTTTCCGCAACTTCATCATGCTCGCTGAGGAGCTCTTCGCCGAGCGCGCGGTCCTCGATGCCGTGGAGCATGAACTCATCCTGGAGCCGGCCGAGCTTCTCGCCCAGGAACTCGACCTTGTCGATCCCCGCGACAAAGTGCGCTTTGTCGATCACACTGCCCAGGAAGTAGAACCCGGCGAGGCCCAGCCCGATCGCGAGTGCGACCAGCGAGCCGTGGCTGGCATAGAGCTTGGGCCCGGTCTTGACGTTGGCGAGTATCCCACTCTTGGCCACGTACACGACGCTGCCGATGAGCACGACGCCGACGCCGACGAGAATCCACATGAGCGAGCTGCTCCCGCCCTGATTGGCGGCCAGCGCGGCCATGAATGATTCGTTCTTAGAGCCATGTCCGGCCGCAGCGTGATGCTGCTCGAACACGGCGTGGTCAACGATGGTGACCGTCTGGGCATGGGTCGGTTCATGAGAGGCCCTGGACGGTGCGCTGTGTGAGGATTCACGGGAGCTGCCGTGGCTGGCGCCAAGGCTGGCGCTAGGTTTGGAGTGTCCACTCCCGTGGCCGGCTGTTCCCTGGCTGGAATGTCCCCCGTCGTGGCTCGCCGCGGGGCTGGAATGGCCACCGCCGCCATTAGTGCCGTCGCCATGAGCCGATTGGCCGCTGCTGTGGCTGGAGTCGGCGTTGGAATGTCCACTCCCGTGGCCGGCTGCTCCTTGGCTGGAATGGCTGCCGCCGTGGCTGGCCCCGGGCTGGAATGGCCCGTGCTGTGGCTGGCGCCATGAGTCGATTGGCGACTGTGTCCGCCGGTGTCGGCCATCGCGTTCATCGCCCGGGTGGGGTTGGATTCAACGCTTGCCAGGATCTGATGGGTCTTTGATTCCGGCAGCCAGCGAACCTTACCGGTGCCGACATCGTAGATAGCGCCCACGATCTTGACCCGGCCGCTGTTGACTAGGTTACGAGTCGAGGGGCTACTCATGAACAGGTCTTCGATGCCCTGCCAGACGTTCTCGACAATGGCGGGGGGAATGACGTCATCACCGTGGAGGTGAGGATGGGCCTTTATGGTGCGTTCGACCGCCGGCTGAATGTTGTCAACCAGCGGCGGAATGTTCCGCTCCAATGGGTGGCCGCGACCCTGGACGGCGTGCGTCACCGCCGTGACTGCGCCGCATTGGGTATGACCCAACACGACCAGGACGGGGGTGTTGACGTGTGCCAGGCCATACTCGATGGACCCGACCTCATCCGTGTCACACACATTGCCCGCGACGCGGATCACGAAGATATCCATCACGCCCGCATCGAAGAGCCGCTCCACCGGAACGCGCGAATCGGAGCAGGTAATGACCGTGGCGTAGGCGTGGTCGCCCTGGTTCTCGGTCCCCGCCTGGAGGAATCGGGCTAAACTCGTGTTGGGGTGGATGGACGTCTCGCTGACGAAACGCTCGTTGCCCTGTTTGAGGTTGGTCAGCGCACCCTCGGGCGTGCGTGGAAGAGGCGAGTGCTGGGCGTGGGCTTTGCCGTGGGCAGCCTTTTGGCCGTGCCCGCCTTTGGCGTGATGGCCGCCGCCGGTGTAAGCCAACAGATGCCCTTGCCGGGGATGGCTGGCTCGCTGATCACCCATCACTCGTCGTTCGGTTTCACGGACACTGGCGCCAGTTGCGAGGAGACCCAGCAGGTCCGAGATACCGATGCTGCTGTCGTTGGCTGATCTCAGCGGTCGGGCTGGCGCTCTCGATTGTGACAGATACAACTGCGACGCAATCTAAGGATGTCCAGGGGCAGTCTTGCTTCAAGGAATCTTCCTCGGCAAAGTCAGAAGATCAGCATCGCCAAAGTACCTCTTCAGACAGTGCTCGTTACAGAAGAAGAGCATGTCCTCTAGGGGAACAAAGCCTCTTGGGCCCACAACGCCTTCTTGCACACCTAGGACGTTGACGCCAAGCTGCAACTCAGTGTGGCACTCTGCGCATGCTGTAGGTTTGCCTCCTTGGTCAGTCATGGACCGGTGAGGTGTCACGGAGGTGAAGTAGTTTGGACTGATGTGCAGGAGCGCGGACGGCGGCACCCGCGGTGCCGACCTTAATGACTAGGACCCCGATGTGGCCGCTCCACCACCAACGTCTCGCCAGTTGGCATGACCGTCCTGTTCTATGTCGATGCGGGCTGGCGTCCCAATTGGGAAGATCGCCCATTCTCTGCTCACGAAAATCTCCACTCGGTCGCCTCTACCTATAACGAGCGTCCCCGCAAGGGCTGTCGTTCAGTCCGAAGGGCTGATAGTTCGTCTGTGGTGTCGCATGCGTCTAGAGCGGCGAGCACAATACCGGACCGTAGTTGATGAAAGCAATGCCCTGCACGTAACCCTCCTGGATCCAGAGGGTTCGCCATTCCCTGCACTCCTGCTCGATGTGAGCGCGTCTGGCGCTGCTGCCCACTTCTTTGCGCCAGACTGTCCTACTTTACCCATTGGTGATCGTGTGGACCTTGTCTTCACCGCTGAGCGCCTCAAGACACCTTTGACCGTTGCTGCCAGAGTTGTGCACCGTAGCGAGGACGACGGGTGCCGCCGCTACGGCTTCCGGTTTATCGAAAGGGAGCAGCTCGAAGCCAAGCTCTATCCTGTTCTCCGCCGCCTCTTCAACCGCCGGGGAGCGTTCCGGGTGGCTCCTGAGCCTGAACCCCGCATTAACGTCACACTGGAGGGACCGTTCGGCCCGCGAGTGGAAGGTGCCCTGGTGGACCTGTCGGCATCAGGCACACGGGTCGGCGTTAAGCCGGTAGCTGAATTGCTGTTTGCAAAGGTCCGCAAGGTCGCGATCTCATTGTCGCTTCCCGACTCCCGTGGCCCCGTCCGCATGACCGGCAACATTCGCCACCGCAGACTCGTCGGGGCAGCAATTCATTACGGCCTTGACTTCGATCCCGAACAATCCGAGAACTTCGCGCACCAGCAGAAAGCCATCATCAACTACGTCATGCAACGGGAGTGAGAGATGCTCCAGCGGCTGGCAAGATAGGCAGCCTGCGCGCGATCACCACTATCTCGCCGACTGACATTGCCGACCTGCACGATCTGCTGGCCGAGGTAGCGACTTGGTCGCCGGCCCGGCCGGACTGCGCTAGCGCCGGAGCAGACGCGCGAAGCTCAGCACCTGGCTGTCCGGCTCTGTTAGGTGAAAATAGTACTCGCCCCAGTCGGCGGCTCGCGGCGGAAAGCTGATACGCATGAACTCGTATTCGGTTCTAGCACCGATGTCCAATGCACCTTTGGCTGGCACCTGTCTGCCTTGACAATCCCGCTGAGGAGCCCGAATGGCCTCGGCATTCGACTCAGGTGACGAACCTCACGCCGACGCAGAAGATCAACCCAGCCAGCTTCGTACAATGGACCACGCTTGCTCGGGCGGAAAATCGTTTCCCCTGCGCCGAGCCAAAATCGACGACCAGCTTATGGTCGATGACGAGCGGTCGTTCAATCAGCAGGAACATCCCGCCTCTGGAGAAATTCAGTGCCCAGGCCTCACCAATCGACCTCTGCGAGCCGTCCTCCGATTCGACAGCAAGCGACACGCTGCCGTTGATGGGGTAGCGAGTACTTGATCGCCGTTCGCTGATCTCAGCCTGCCGTTGGCGAAGTCGTTGCTCCAGTGTTTCGAGCATAGTCGGTTGACCCTGATCGGCTGCGGAATCAGCGTGCGACATGGTTGGACGTCCTTGATCACTTTCCCCGTGGTCCGGGCGCAAACTGATCCTGCCCACCCAAAGAGAGAGGCGCTGTTAACCGTCCGAGTGTGAGGGTTAATCCAAGATTGGTTCAAAATCGTCGCCCACCTGTGGCCTGAGGCCGGCTGCGAGTATCTCAACGCGGCGGTCATTAGAGTGTCTGAGATGCGATAATCTGAGTTGCTGTAACGACCGATATTGCCAGCAGACGTAATAGGGCGGCACTGTCGCCGTCCCACGGTACCTTGGCATTTCCGCGGGGTTTGCACACGCTCGCTCCCTTGAACAGCAAGGGGGGCTGAAATCATGAGTCCACCTATCGATCGTGGTTTTACAACCAGCATCGATCCTCACTACATGACGGTGCGTCTCGTTCTACGCGATGCCACCGCAGCTCAGGAGATTTGCAAGCGCGATCTCGTTTCCGCCCTTGAGAAGCTGTCGATCGTTTGCACGCCGGAAGACGAGGAACGGATCGGAAGAGTCATCCGGCGCCTTCGTTGCGGCAACGTACCAGACGAGGGGTTGCCCCTCGTCAAGGGAGTCCCTCCGGTTCATGGTGTGGACGGGCGGGTGATCGACCTTGTTGCGGCCAACTCCCTTCGCCCAGACGAGAAAGGCTCGGTGAATCACTATGAAGCCAATGTCCTCCGGGTCGTGAATTCCGGCACGCCTCTCTTGGATATCGTGCCGCCGACACCTCACAAGCCCGGAAGAGATGTCTTTGGACACGAGGTGACGGCGAGAGTTGGCCTGATGATCTCTGTTGTTCTCGGTCCCAATGTGGCTCTGTCAGAGGATCGACGCACGGTCTATGCCACGGTGGGTGGCCAGTTTAGTTACAAGGACGGCGTGGCCGGGATCGAGCCGGACCTCCGAGTTCAGACCGACGTCTCCTTCAGGACCAGCAACATCGAGATCGAGGGTGAGATCGTCGTGGACAAGGACGTGTTCGATCGATTCCAGATCAAGACGGAGCAGAGCGTCGTGATCAAGGGGGCGGTCGAGGGAGCCACGATTAAGGCGGGCGGCGGCGTCACCGTCAAGGGCGGGATACTCGGAAAGGACAAGGGACGCATCATCGCGGGGTGTGATATTGCCTGTCAGTTTGCCAACAAGGCACAGCTGACAGCGGGTGGTCACATATCGATATTGAAATATTGCTACAACAGCGAACTGCGATGCGGTGCGAAGCTGCTCATGCCCAAAGGGGTGTTATGCGGGGGAGAGACCTCATGTCAGCAAGGCGCCGTGATCGGCACGCTCGGCAGCAAGGCGCACAGCAGGACCGTGGTTTGCATCGGTGGTGACGAGCGGCCTCCCAGAGTCCCGGACGACGGTTCCCAAGTGACCCTTGAAGTACACGACAAGATTTTTGCCGGCGTCGAGCTATGTCTTGGTGGCGAGAAGACCACATTCTGTGACGAGCTTCCCGGCCCGGTGCGCGTCGAGTTGCACTGCGAGGATGGATCGGTTCGGATGGTTGCTGTCAACCTCAGGACCAATGTGGGGTCTATGTTGCCCAGTGACCGGTGAAGGAATCACGTCGACCCTTATAAGAAACCTCGCTTGCCAGCACGTAGCCTGGCAGGAGGGGGCGCTGGCGTGGGAGCTGAACATCGCAGGGAAGGTTCCGGCATTTCAGCCGTATGACGTGCTGACTGCTGGTGGGATGCTGAACGGAAAAAGCAGACGCCGTGCCGAGGAAGAGATCGCCGGACACCGCCAGCGTGAGCTGCGTAGCGGTTCGGACACAATGCGGCCGGAATGATCCGAACGTCCTTGGCATTTTCGCGAATGTGGCGGTCCTCTTGAACCGATTCCAGAACCAGTGCCATGAGAGGCGTGACTGCGGCCACCACGGGCGGCGTTCGTCACAGCTCCCATTCCTGGTTGACCATGGACAACACTGCATTGCTTGATCTGTCATCGGATTCGAAGGGGACACAATGGACACCAGCTACATCACAGCGTTCATCGAGGCAACCCAGATCGTCTTCGAAACGATGCTGAGTATGCCGATCACCTTCGGCCGTCCGGAGGTCGCTGAGTCTATCCCGACGAAGTATGACATCTCAGGGATCATTGGCCTGTCGGGTGACGTGGTTGGCGCCGTCGTGCTGAGCTTCCCGACAGAAACGGCAGGAGGCGTCGTCGCCGCTTTCGCCGGCGAACCCTTGAGTGTCAAAAGCGACGACTTTGCCGACGCGATCGGCGAGCTCGCCAACATGATCTCGGGAAGCGCCAAGGCAAAGTTCCCGGGGAGATCTGTCAGCATCAGCTGCCCAACCGTGGTCATCGGCAAGAACCACCGAATTCACCAGCCAAGCGATAGTACTTGCATCAGCATTCCGTGCCACTCACCTTGCGGTGAGTTTGCCGTGGAAGTCTGCATCAGGGAGACTGACGACGCGGTCGGTTCTCATCAGGCCGCCTCCGAAACCGCCTCGGCCGCCGGATGATCCATCACCGTTCTCCAGGAGCTCTTCTATGCGAGTCATGATTGTTGATGATTCGAAAACCATGCGAAACATTCAGCGGAACGTCCTTACCAAGTTGGGATATACCGAGCTGGAGGAGGCATGCGACGGCCAGGATGCATTGAGCAAGGCCGGTGCGTTCAAGCCCGAGCTCATCCTTCTCGATTGGAATATGCCCAATATGGACGGCTTGGCCTTCCTGAAGACCTATCGAGGTCAGGGTCACGACACTCCGATCATCATGGTGACAACGGAATCTGAAAAGCCACGAGTCGTTGAGGCGATCAAGGCCGGGGTGAACAACTATCTGGTCAAGCCATTCACGCCGGACGGACTCAGCGGGCGTATCAAAGAGACATTGGAAAAGATGGCCGCAGCTTGAGCAGCCCCTGCCCGGAAGCCGAACGCGGGTGGCTATGCTCAGCCGGCCATGACGCCGGGCGTAACGTATGAGCTCATCTTCCGAGGATAATCTAGAGATCGAGGTCAGGATTGAAGGCGACGGTGCGGTTGCCAAGGTGATCATACCGCGCGACTTTCCAAAGCAAACGCTCGACGCGTCACAACTGGAGGCGGTGGTGCGGCAGCGCGGCGTCAGCATCGATGCGACGGTCGAGGATCGCTTGCAACAGATCGTCCAGGCATTTCGCGATGAATCTGATCAGCTCGAGCACGTGATCGCTGAGTCAGTCCCCGCGGTGAACGGCCAAGACGGAAGGCTCGAGTGGGTTGAAGGCTTCAATCCCGCCACCGAACCTCGGGCCGAGAATACTCCCGGCGATTCTGACGCCGTCAGTTACTACGACCGCGTGGCGTACATCCACGTCACGGAGGGGTCACATGTCGCGATCCTCCATGAACCAACCGAGGGAAAGGACGGCCGTGATGTGACCGGCCGAACCATAAGGGCCAGGCCGGGCAAGCGATCCGACGCCAGGATCGATCCCACCTTTATGGTCGATTCAAGCGGATGTGTGATTGCTCAGGCCGACGGGGTCCTGCAATACAACAAGAGTGTGCTCAAGTTGAGTCGGCTCTTCGAGGTCAAGGGCTACGTGGACTTTTCTACCGGCAACATTGACTTCGATGGAACCGTCAATGTACGGCAGGGAGTACGCGACCGCTTCGAGGTAAAGGCCACGGAGGACATCATCGTCGGCGGCCTGATCGAAGCCGCCACCATTCGCTGTGGGCGAGACTTCGCTTGCCGACAGGGGATGGCCGCGAAAGATCGAGGTCAGTTGCTCGTCGGCGGCGATGCCAACGCGGGATATCTCAACGGTGTTCGAGGACATATCCAAGGCAACCTCACCATCCGTCGAGAGTTGATTAATTGTGAGCTTGTCATCGGGGGAGATCTGATCTGCGAGCAGGGAGCGATCATCGGGGGAAGCGTCGCGGTGGCCGGCAGCATTCGGGCGGGAGTGCTCGGATCGCCCGCCGGGACGCCGAGCGTAATCGTCCTCGGCACCGGCCCGCTGCTCAGCGACCATATTCGAAAGCTCAAAGGACTTGCCAAGCAGCTCAGGGAGCAGCTTCAGGTCCAGAAGAGGAAATTCGATGTGCTTAGTGCCGCAGGCAAGAATCTTCGCCCCAGCGAGAAGGTGCGCCTCACCGTGCTGAGCTCCGAGATCTCCGAGACCGAGCAGAAGCTCGACGCATGTGGGGCCGAGCACGCACAGGTCAGGCAGACGATCGATGGTGAAAGCGGAAGCGGAGCCGTGGATGTCCGGGTCAGCAAGGTGATCCACTCGAGGGTTTGCCTGAGAATGAACAACCACGAGGTGAGGTTCGACGCGCCGCTCAAGGGGCCGGTCACCATCGGCACCGACGAGCAGGATCAGCCCCAGTTCCGCAAGGGAGATGGGCCGATCCAAGCCCTGACCAAGGTGGCCAAGGTCCGTAACCGCGCCGCGTGAATCCGCATCCGGCAGGTGTCACATCAGCCCCGCTTCGAGGCGCGCCGCTTGCGTCATCCGATCGGGTGTCCACGGCGGGTCCCATACCAGCTCGACTCTGGCATCCGACACGCCGTCAATGGCCTTGACTTTCGATTCCACCTCGCGTGGCAGCGATTCCGCCACCGGGCAAGCCGGGCTGGTCAGCGTCATGCGAATGGTGACCACGTCGTGGCGATCCACCTCAACGGAGTAGATCAGACCCATCTCATAAATGCTGACCGGCAATTCGGGATCGTAGATCTTACCGAGCACCTCGACCACCAGCGCCTCGGTTGCTTGGGCGTTGAGGTTATCAAGTGGTGATCCTTCCAAGGCTTTGACCTTCGATTCGCTGGGGTTGGGTGAACTCGGTACGGCCGGGCAGGCTATTCCGTCGAGACGATATCCTCACGGTTTTCGAGTGCTGCGTTGAGTGTATGCCAGACGAGCGTTGCGCACTTGACACGGGCGGGGAACCGCCGGACCCCACCAAATGCTTCGAGCTTGCCCAGCTCCGGACCGCCATCGCCCACACCGTGTTCATCGGTGAGGAGCCGGCGAAACTTCTCAAACAGCGACTTCGCTTCGCTGACACTCTTGCCTTTGAGCCGTTGAGTCATCATGGAGGCGGCCGCGGTCGATATCGCACAGCCGGAGCCTTCGAACGCGATGTCCCGAACGACATCACCATCCAGCGAGAGGTAGACCGTGACCCGATCGCCGCACAACGGGTTGTACCCCTCGGCGCGGCCATCCGCGGGCTCGAGCTTCCGGCGGTTGCGCGGGCTTCTGTTGTGGTCGAGGATGAGTTGCTGATAGAGATCGGTGAGAGCGGACATCAGCCAAACACCTTACGAACTTTGCGGACGCCCGCAACCAGGGCGTCGATTTCCGCGGTGGTGTTGTAAAGGGCCAGGGAGGCCCTCGCCGTGGCCGTGAGCCCGAACCGCTGCATCACCGGCTGGGCGCAATGGTGCCCGGTCCGTACGGCGATCCCCTCCATGTCAAGAATCGTCCCCACATCGTGCGGATGAATGTCACCCACGAGAAAGGACAGGACAGCGGCCTTGTGCTTCGCGGTCCCGATCAGCCGCACGTCCGGCACCCCCGACAGCGCCTCCGTGGCATAGACCAGCAGTTCGTGCTCATACGCGGCGATGTTGTCCAGCCCGATCTGTTGGAGATAGTCCACCGTCGCGCCAAGCCCGATCGCTCCGGCAATGTTGGGTGTGCCGGCTTCAAACTTGTGCGGCACGTGGTTGTAGACAGTCCCTTCGAAACTGACGGACAGGATCATCTCGCCCCCACCCTGGTACGGCGGCATATCGTCGAGAAGCTCGTACTTGCCGTACAACGCGCCGATCCCGCTGGGACCGAACATTTTGTGCCCAGAAATCGCATAGAAATCGCAGTCGAGCTCCTTCACGTCAATCGCCAGGTGAGGCGCGGCCTGCGCCCCGTCCACCAACACCGGGATATCGCGTTGATGGGCAACCTCGATGATCCGGCGGACCGGGTTGATCGTCCCCAACGCATTCGAAACGTGCGTTACCGCGACGAGCCTCGTCCGCGAGCTGAGGAGCTGTTCGTATTCCTCGAACATGTACTCGCCGGCATCGTTGATGGGCACCACGCGGAGCACCGACCCGGTCTGCTCGCACACAATCTGCCAGGGCACGATGTTGGAGTGATGCTCCATCGTGGAGATCAGCACTTCGTCGCCGGGTTCGAGCGTTGGTCGCGCATACGCCTGAGCGACGAGGTTGATCGCCTCGGTGGCGCTGCGGACAAAGATGATCTCCTCCGGCCGGCCGGCCCCCATGAAGCGCTGCACCTTGGCCCGGGCCCCCTCGTAGGCTGCCGTGGCATCGACGCTCAGCCGGTGAACGCCGCGGTGAATATTGGCGTTCTCGGCCGCGTAATACCGGCTGATCGTGTCGATCACCGCCTGCGGCTTTTGCCCCGTCGCCGCATTATCGAGGTACACCAGCGGCTTGCCGTTGATCGTCCGTTGCAGAATCGGAAAATCCCGCCGCACCTGCTCGACGTCGAAGCTGTCCGGCCGATGCTGCGCAGAACCGGGCTGGGCGATGATCACAGTCGTTCTCATTGTGCATCCTGCAGCCGATGACCCTCCGGTAGCCAATCGAACAACCTCTGGCGAAGCTGGGATCGCAACAGCTGAGGCTGAATCCGGTCGATGGCTTCACTGGCGAACGCATAGACCAGCAGGCCCCGCGCAGCTGGCTCGCTGAGGCCGCGAGAGCGGAGGTAGAACATCGCGTTCTCGTCGATCTGGCCGATGGTCGCTCCGTGCGTGCACTTCACATCATTCGCAAAGATCTCCAGCTGCGGCTTGGTGTCAACCTGGGCGTGATCCGACAGAAGCAGGTTCATGTTGGTCTGCTTCGCATCGGTCTTCTGCGCGTCTTTGCGGACGATGATCCGCCCGGTGAACACGGCCTTCCCGTGCCCATCCAGCACACCCTTGAAGAACTCGCGGCTGTCGCAATGAGGCTTGGCATGCTCCACCCGCAGGTGGTTGTCCACGTGCTGCCGGCCGGACACGAGGTACAGGCCGTTCAGCGTGCACTGGGCTCCTTCCCCATCGAGCACGGTATTGATATCATTTCTCACAAGGGCCCCGCCGATTGTGATTGCGTGCGACGATGCGTTACTCGATCGATCCTGGTGGATCTGTGTGGTGCCGACGTGATAAGCCTGTTGAGCTTCGCGCCCCACCTTGTAGTGATCGATCACGGCGTTCTCGCCAACGACGATCTCGGTCACGGCGTTGGTGAAATAGACGCCGTCGCCCAAGCCCAGATAGCTCTCGATGATCGTCGCCTGGCTTCCGTTCTCGGCCACGATCAGGTTGCGAGGATGCGAAACCACCGGCCCCGCGTCGGCGGTCGAAACAAACACCAGATGAATCGGCTGCTCAAGATACACCCCCTTCGGGATGTGCACGTACGCGCCATCTTCCATGAACGCGGTGTTCAGGGCGGTGAATGGGTGGTCTTGATAGTCCGCGTGCCTAGCGAGGTGCTGCTGGAGCGCTTCAGGATCTGCGTGCGCGACCGCGGCAAGGCTTTCCAACCGAACGCCGCCGGAAAGCTCCCCCACCGAGGAAAGCTGCGGCGCGACATGGCCGTTGACAAAGACGAGCCGGGGCCAGTCAGCCTGCATCAGCGCTGATGTGGCCAGCTGCTGCGCCTCAACTGCCTCGCCATCGCGGGTAGCCGCCCCGAAGGCGGTTCTCGCAATCGGCGCGACATTGGTGAACCGCCAATCCTCGTCTCGCGTCGTGGGGAACCCAAGCTGGGCAAAGCGCTCGATCGCCTTCTTGCGAATCGGCAACAACAACGCCGCGCCATCACCCGCCAAGCGAGCCTCGAGCTGCGCAAAACGCGAAAGATAGTCATCCGTCTTCTGAGCTACTTGAAGCATGGCACTACACCCGTGGACTCGTCACGAAGCAACGGGCTCCGTGGCGGCGTTCTTCTGTTCCATCCCGGCGTACCCCTTCTCCTCAAGTTCAAGCGCCAACTCCTTGCCGCCCGACCTGACGATCCGCCCATCGACCAGCACGTGGACGAAATCGGGCACGATGTAGTCGAGAATGCGCTGATAGTGTGTGATGACAATGATCGCGCGGTCGGCGCTGCGCAGGGTGTTCACACCCTTTGCGACGATCTTCAGGGCGTCGATGTCCAGCCCGGAATCGGTCTCGTCCATGATCGCGAGCTTCGGCTCCAGCACCGCCATCTGGAGAATCTCGCCGCGCTTCTTTTCGCCGCCGGAGAACCCTTCGTTGATCGACCGGTTCAGCAGGCGCTCATCCATGTCCACGAGCTTCATCTTGTCCTTCACCCAGTCGAGGAAATCAGCAGCATCGAGCTCTTCGAGCCCGCGGTGCTTGCGGATGGAGTTCAGCGCCGCGCGCAGGAAATAGGCGGTGTTCACGCCGGGGATCTCAACCGGATACTGAAAGGCCATGAATACTCCCGCACGGGCCCGCTCGTCCGGGTCCATCTCTAACAGATTGCGACCCTCATAGAGCACCTCGCCTTGGGTGACCTCGTAGGTGTCCCGGCCGGCAAGAACCTGCGCCAACGTGCTCTTGCCGGAGCCGTTGGGCCCCATGATGGAGTGCAGCTCACCGGCGGTAACGGTCAGGTTCACCCCTTTGAGGATCTCGTGGCCTTCTACAGATGCATGCAGGTTTCGAATCTCGAGCATGAATGTTCCTTCAGTTCGTTAACCGACGCTGCCCTCAAGGCTGACTTCGAGCAGCCGCTGTGCTTCGACGGCAAACTCCATGGGAAGCTCCCGGAAGACCTCCTTGCAAAAGCCGTTGACAATCATCGACACCGCGTCCTCGGTCGAGATCCCCCGCTGGTTGAGATAGAACATCTGGTCCTCGCCGATCTTGGAAGTCGTTGCTTCGTGCTCCATTCGCGCGGTGCTGTTCTTAACTTCAATGTAGGGGAAGGTGTGCGCGCCGCACTTGTCGCCGATCAGCAAGGAATCGCACTGCGTGAAGTTCCGGGCCCGATCCGCCCCCTTATTGATCTTGATCATCCCGCGGTAGGTATTCTGGCCGAAGCCGGCCGAAATGCCTTTGGACACGACGTTGCTGGTCGTGTTCTTCCCGATATGGATCATCTTGGTGCCGGTGTCGGCTTGCTGGTGGTTGTTCGTCAGCGCGATCGAGTAGAACTCACCGACCGAGTTGTCGCCGAGCAGGATGCAGCCGGGGTACTTCCAGGTGATGGCCGCGCCGGTCTCGACCTGCGTCCAGGAGATGTGGGAGTTCCGACCCTGGCATTTGCCGCGCTTGGTGACGAAGTTGAAGATGCCGCCTTTGCCGTCCTTGTCGCCCGGGTACCAGTTCTGGATCGTGGAGTATTTGATTGTGGCGTCGTCCAGCGCGATCAGCTCGACGACTGCCGCGTGGAGCTGGTTCTCGTCGCGCATCGGAGCCGTGCACCCTTCGAGGTAGCTGACGTAGCTGCCCTCGTCGGCGATGATCAGCGTGCGCTCGAACTGCCCCGTGGACAGCGCGTTGATGCGGAAATAGGTCGACAGCTCCATTGGGCAGCGGACACCCTTGGGTATGTAGGCAAATGAGCCATCTGTAAAGACCGCGGAGTTGAGCGTGGCAAAGAAGTTGTCCGAGTACGGCACCACCGTCCCCAAATACTTCTTGACCAGATCGGGATGCTCCTGCACCGCCTCGGAGAACGAGCAAAAGATGATCCCCAGCTCGGCGAGCTTCGCCTTGAAGGTCGTCGCCACCGAGACGCTGTCGAAGACCGCATCGACGGCCACGCCCGCCAGCGCCTCCTGCTCGTGCAGTGGAATGCCCAGCTTCTCGTAGGTCTCAAGGAGCTTGGGGTCCACCTCATCAAGGCTCTGGGGGCGATCTTTGTCCTGCTTGGGAGCCGAGTAGTAAATGATGCTTTGATAGTCGATCGGCGGATAGTGGACGTTTTGCCACGTCGGCTCGGTCATCTTCAACCAATGGCGATACGACTTGAGCCGCCATTGCAGCATCCACTCGGGTTCACCCTTCTTGGCGGAGATCACCGCGATGACGTCTTCGTCGAGGCCGGGCGGAAGGCTGTCCGTCTCAATATCGGTGACAAAGCCGTACTTATATTCCTGGCTGGCCCAGGTCTCGAGTGTGGCATCCGTAGCAGTGGGCATCAGGCGTTACTCCAAAGGTGAATCAGTGCGTCAGCACCGTTGCCGAGTCCCGGTCGCCGAACCGGCTGCTCGCTGCCGGTGTCAATTCAGCGAGCGTCTCATCGCACACGATCTGGGCCAGGGTCACTTGATCGAGAAACCGCAAGAGGCTCTCGTGAACCCGGCGAATGCTGCCCTTGATCTTGCAGGAGGGCTCCAATTGGCACTTCGGCTCATCCTCATCGGCCCCAACGGGGCAACACAGCGCCAGTTGGACCGGTCCTTCAATCACCTCGAACACCTGGGTCAAGGTGATCTCCGAAGGCGATCTGGCCAACCGGTAGCCGCCGCTGGGTCCGCGTGTGGAAATGAGCAGCCCTCGGGCCGTCAACAACTTCAGAATGTTCCTGAGCACCGGCAGCGGCAGGTGAAGCTGTTCGGCCAAATCTCGGGCGCTGCAACTGCGGGGGCTCTGCTGAGCCAATCCCGCCAGAGCGACCAGGGCATAGTCGGTTTTCCGAGTCAGCAGCATATTGGACCGTTTCCAGTGGCCCCAGGGCCATTTCCTTCCGCGAAGGGTACCAATTCAGTATCGTATATGTATAGCCCCAACTCCGTACTATTTCAACCTGCACCCGAGGATCGGCCTGCCCAGTTCGCCGAGGGGCCCCTGCTACCCCTACGCCCCGGCCATCACACCGGGCGGCGCGCGTGCAACATCCGCCCAAGTCGCCCCCCGCCGGCCGTACAATCACCCGCGACGTGTACGAGACCTTCGAGCACACCGCCGACCTCGGGCTGCGGGCGGTCGCCGCGGACCTGGACAGCCTTTTCGCCGAAGCGGCTCGCGGCCTCTTTTCGATCATCGTGGAGAACCTCGATCAGGTGGAACCCGAGTGTAATGTCTCCTTCCACATCGAGGGAAGCGATCCGGCCTATCTCCTCTTCGACTGGCTCAATGAGTTGCTGGTCACCTTCGACACTCGACATCTGCTCTTTGCAGAGTTCGACGTTCATGTCACCGACCAAGGGGTCGAAGCAACGGCCGGCGGCGAGCAGCTGGACACGAATCGCCATCACCTCGACCATGAGATCAAGGCGATCACCTACCACGGCCTAAGCGTGGTACGGATCGACAATGGCTGGCAAGCCGAGGTCATCGTGGACATTTGATGCAGCAGAAGTCAGGAGTCAGGAGTTAGCTATGCCGGGCGCAAGATTTCAAGGCAAACTCGAACAGATCGATGCGTGCTGCTGGCGGATTCCGCGCGACTATAAGCCCGGAATGCGCGTTGACGGGCTGATCTATGCGGACGAACGGCTCATCGACCACATCAAAGCGGACCAGGCGCCGGAGCAGGTCGCCAACGTTGCCTTTCTACCGGGAATACAAGGCGCGAGCCTGGCCATGCCCGACATCCACTGGGGCTACGGCTTCTGTATCGGCGGTGTGTGTGCCACTGATCCCGACGAAGGCGGGGTCATTTCGCCCGGAGGCGTCGGGTACGACATCAATTGCGGCGTGCGTTTGATGCGGACCAACCTCTCCGAAGAAGAGGTCAGGCCTCGCCTCAAAGTGCTCGTCGATCAGTTGTACCGAGATATCCCCGCCGGCGTCGGCCGATCGGGCAAGTACCACTTCAGCCCCGACCAGCTCCGGGAATTGATGCGCGACGGCGTGGACTTCTTGCGACGGCGAGACCTCGCTACCGACGAT
This sequence comes from Planctomycetota bacterium, assembly GCA_022566535.1. Lineage (GTDB taxonomy): Bacteria > Planctomycetota > Phycisphaerae > Phycisphaerales > SM1A02 > JADFFQ01. The sequence goes on along the minus strand of JADFIR010000009.1, from coordinate 27,467 downwards.
GATCTTGAATGCACAGAATCGAGCGGCTGCATTGATGATGCCCAACCGGGCTACGTCAGCGACCGGGCGCTCCAGCGGGGAACCAGCCAGTGCGGCACCGTCGGTGCGGGCAACCACTTCCTGGAAGTCCAGGTCGTCGATCGAGTCGTTGATTCGGCTAAGGCCGAGGTGATGGGGCTCCAAGCCGGCGGGGTGTGTGTGTTGATCCACTCCGGGTCGCGCGGCCTGGGATACCAGGTCTGCGACGACGCCCTGCGAATGTTGCGCGAAGCCCCGGCGGAATATGGCATCGATCTGCCGGACCGGCAGTTGGTCTGCGCTCCGATCAACAGCCCGCAAGGGCAACGCTACCTCGGAGCGATGCGGGCAGCGGCGAACTACGCCTTTTGTAATCGTCAACTGCTCATGTGGCAGACCCGCGAGGTGTTCGAGCGCATCTTCTCCCGGCCGTGGCGGGAAATGCAGATGCAGCTCGTCTATGACATTGCCCACAACATCGCTAAGTTCGAGGAGCATCAGGTCGGCGAGCAGCGCAAGATCGTCTGTGTTCATCGCAAGGGCGCCACCCGGGCGTTTCCGCCGGGCAGCGCCGACATCCCCGCTCGCTACCGCGAGATCGGTCAGCCCGTGATCATCCCCGGCGACATGGGCCGAGCCAGTTGGATCCTCGCCGGAGCGCCCGGCAGCATGGCCAAGACCTTCGGCACCACCTGCCACGGGGCCGGCCGGGCCATGAGCCGCACCGCCTCGATCAAAGAGGCCCGCGGCCGACGCATCGACCAGGAGCTGGCGGCCAAGGGCATCATCGTCCGAGGTCGAAGCTGGAAAGGCCTCGCCGAGGAGCAGCCCAAGGCGTACAAGGACGTCGATATCGTCGTGGACGTTGTTCATAACGCCGGACTCTCCACGAAAGTCGCCCGACTGCGCCCGATGGGCGTGATCAAGGGCTGAATGCCCGCACGCTCCCCGCCTCGCGCACAAACCAGGCCTGACTGCAGGCACCACCTCTGCGCGCGCAGCGCTTTGCGCGCACACTTCGCATCCGAGCACGACCTCAATTCTGAGTTGCTATTGAGGGTCGGAATCTTCTGCGCGCACACAGGCGGCCGTCCGGGCCACTCGGCGCGCGCCAGCCATGCCGCGTGCGGTATAACTTCGGCTAACTGAGGCTTATCTCCGCGCAACTCGTGCTAAGTGATCGCTTCGGGAGCGCATCGAGCCTTCATCTTCGACCAACTCGTGCGCGCCGGCGCGGCCTCAACCCACAGTGCGCGCAGAGACGTGGCTGCGTCGCGCAGCTACGGGCCGCAGGTGCCGCAAGGGTTGCCGCCGGCGACGGAGCACCACGCAGCCAGCAGCTTCGCCAGGTGGAAGGCATCGACGCACCCATCCGACACATTGGCCGCACCGGAGATGTCCGCGACGGCGAGATTCACGGGGGTGCAGTTCTCGCAGGGTGGGCTCGGCGGGTTCGGGTCGTTCACGGCTGAACACCACGGGGCGACGCTGAGGCCGGCCGGACCAGCGAACGAAAACCCCCGGCTTTACTATGACCGGGGGTTGCAGTTCATCACGACCAACGACCAGAGGCTCACGCACACGGCCCCCAGTTGGCGAGCAACGTCAGCAGGTCGAAGATGCCGACGGTGCGATCGCCGTCGAAGTCCGGCGGGCCGCCGGGATCGGTGTCCCAGGCCGCAACAAGGCGCAGCAAGTCGAGGCTATCGACGCTGCCGTTGGCGTCGAGATCCCACAGACAAATGCCGATGCCGTCGAGGAGTTGCCTAATGGCTTCACGGATTGAATCGACATTGTCCTCGTCCTGGCTGACTCGATTCTGGATCGCTTCGAGGACTGCCATCGTCCGCTTCACCTCCTGTGCGAACCTGAATGCGTTCATTCGCTCCGCCATGGCACCGATTCTGCGAAGGGTCACCCCGATCGACTCGAGATCCTTTGCAATGCCATCGAGCTCCTTCTCGATCTTGTCGAGGCGGTAGGTCGCTGCTTTCAACTCAGCAGCAATCACCCTCCTCAGGGTTTTCTTGTCTCTGAAGGCTTGCTCGAGCCGTGCAACGTTCGATCTCTCCGTTGCAATTCGTTCCTCGACGGACGTGAGTTCGGCATCGGCTACTCTTAGCGCCGCTTGGGCCTTCTCGAACTCTCTGTAGAGGTTGTAGAGGTCGCTATGCCGGCCCGTGGTGACCTCCACGTCCTCGTGGACCAGGGTCTGGGCCCGGGCCGCAGTGGGGATCAGGCAGCAGGCGACGCAAGCCACGGCCAGATTCCGGGTCCACACGGTTCTGGAACCATTTTTCGTCTTTGACGTCTTCATGATCGTGCTCCTTAGGTTGGGGGTTTCGAGTTGCCGTCACCCCAGAGAGCGAGAAATCGCAGACGACCGGCTACGGATTTGTGGTACCTTTTGTGTGTGAGCGGCGAGCTTCCGAAGGATGTGACCCTGCTGCTGGAGGCGATGCGGGGCGGGGATGAGCGGGCCGAGGGGCGGCTGTTCGAGATGACCTACCGCGAGCTCCGCCGCCTGGCCGGATTTCTCATGGCCCGGGAGGCCCCCGGCCAGACGCTCCAGGCCACGGCCCTCGTCAACGAGGCGTACCTGAAGCTGGTGGGTGGCGAGCCGGTAAACTGGACGAACCGGCGTCATTTCATCAATACGGCGGCCCGGGCCATGCGGCACGTTCTGGCCGATCGGGCCCGGCGCTACGCCAGTGACAAGCACGGGGGCGGCCGGCAGCGTGTTCGCCTCGGCGACATCGCCCCCGGCGTGGCGGAATCGTTCCCCATGGACCGGACCAACGAGCTGGAGCACGCGGTGGATCGCCTGGGACAATCCAACCCACGTTGGGGGGAGATCGTCCACCTGCGCTACTTCGCCGGACTGACGATCGAGCAGACGGCCGAGGTGATGAACATTTCGCCCGCCCTGGTCAAGAAGGACTGGAAGTTCGCGCGCGTGTGGCTGGTACAGGCCTTAGCTTGATCGTCGGATGATTTGGCCGCACGGGAGCTGTGCCATGACAGAGCAACGGATCGAGCTGGTGTATGAGTTGTTCAACGAGATCGGCTCGCTGCCCGAGTCGGAACGTCTCGGCGCGTTACGCGAGCGCTGCGGCGATGATGAAGCGCTGTACAACGAGGTGCTCGCTCTGCTCAAGACCGGAGCGGCGGATGAAGCCAGGACCATCGGCGAGGTGCATGATGAAGCGGTGGCACCGGCAAGCGAACGGTCGGATGCCAACTTTGCTGCCGGCTCCACCGCCGCGAAGAAGTCACTGGTCGAATCGGATCAACGGATTGGTCCCTACCGGCTCCTTGAACAGATTGGCGAAGGCGGCTTCGCAATTGTCTACCTCGTCGAGCAGACCGAGCCGGTCAAGCGGCGGGTTGCCCTGAAGATCATCAAGCTGGGGATGGACACCAAGCAGGTCATCGCCCGCTTCGAGGCCGAGCGCCAGGCCCTGGCCATGATGGATCATCCCAACGTCGCCAAGGTCTTCGATGCGGGCGTCACGCCCGCGGAAGCGGGGAGCCGGCCGTACTTCGTCATGGAGCATGTGCCGGGCATCCCCATCACCGAGCATTGCGATCGACACCGCTTGAACATCCACCAGCGGCTGAAGCTGTTCATGCAGGTCTGCGATGCCGTTCAGCACGCCCACCAGAAAGGCATCATCCACCGCGACCTCAAGCCGTCCAACATTCTTGTGACCGCAAAGAATGGACAGGCGGTCCCCAAAGTCATCGACTTCGGCGTGGCCAAGGCGCTGCACCAGCGGCTCACCGAGAAGACCCTCTTCACCGAGCAGGGCCAGCTCATCGGTACTCCAGAGTACATGAGCCCCGAACAGGCGGAGATGACCGCCCAGGACATCGACACCCGCTCGGACATCTATTCGCTCGGCGTCCTGCTCTACGAACTGATCACCGGCGCCCTTCCCTTCGACCCCAAGACGCTGCGCCGTGCAGGCTTCGCCGAGATCCAGCGGATCATTCGCGAAGAGGACCCGCCCAAGCCCAGCACTCGCCTGAGCAGCCTAGGCGATGAATCTACGACCTATGCGCAAAAGCGCCGCGCGGCTCCAACGTCACTGCTGCGCGAAATCCGAGGCGACCTCGATTGGATCGTGATGAAGGCCCTGGAAAAGGACCGGACGCGCCGCTATGAGACGGCCAACGGCCTGGCCATGGACATCGGGCGCCACCTGAACCACGAGCCGGTCCTGGCCAGCCCGCCCAACGCCGCGTATCGGCTGAGGAAGTTCGTGCAGCGGAACCGAACGGGCGTCATCGCCGGTTCAGTGGTGGCCGGTGTGCTGGTGGTGGCGACGGTCATCTCGATCGGATTCGCGCTGAGCGAAGCCGAGCAGCGCGGGATCGCCGAGGCCGAGGCGAAACGTGCGGACGCGGAGAAGGCGATCGCCGAGGCGCTCGACGACTTTCTCAGCAAAGAGATACTCGCGGCCGGGACGCGCCAGGTGCTCGACGCGGCCGCCGAGCGCATCGAGGAGGCATCGACTCCCGGCGGCCGGTTCGAGGACATGCCCCTGATCGAGGCGTCGATCCGATTGCCACTGGCGATTGCCTACTGGGGCCTCGGCGAGTACGAGGCGGCCGAGCCGCATGCGGAGCAAGCATTCCAGCTCCGACGCGAGGAGTTCGGGCAGGAGCACCGGGACACGTTGGACGCCATGAACAATCTGGCGGTCATATACAACTATTTGGGGCGGTGTGACAAGGCCGAGGCGCTGCACCGAGAGGCTCTGGCGACGCTCCGCCGCGTCTTGGGCGATGAGGACCCGCTCACCCTCAGTGCGATGAACAATCTCGCCGTGCTGCTTCGGACCCGGGACAAGCTCGCCGAGGCTGAGGCGCTGCACCGAGAGGCGCTGCAAACCCGGCGACGCGTCCTGGGTGATCACCACCCGGACACGCTCAGTTCGATGACCAACCTCGCCGTCGTGTTGATGGACCTAAACCAGCTGGAGGATGCCGAACTGCTGGTCCGCGAGGCGTTGGAGATCCGCCAGCGCGTCCTGGGCAAAGACCACCCGCGTACGCTCCAGTCGATGCATGTCCTCGCCACTGTTGTGCTGAGGCAAGACAGGCTCGCTGACGCGGAGGCGCTTTACAGGCGGACGCTGCAAAGCGCTCTCCGAGTGTTCGGCAGCGACCACCCCTACACCCTTTTGTCGCTCCAAGGTCTCGCGCTGACGCTGGTCCACCAAGACAAGCTGGACGACGCGGAGCCCCTCGCGATCGAGTGCTACGAGAGGAACATGGGGCGCTACGGCCCGGTGCACGCCGAGACGGTGAAGGCGATCAACATCCTCATCGATCTCTACGACGCCTGGGGCAAGCCACACGAGGCCGCCGAATGGCGCGCACAATTGCCATCAGCGGACACCCTGATGAAGGACCAGGCTGATAATCATTGATGGCGACTGTTGGCGCGCCCACTCCCTCGGTCGTTCAGACGACGGACGCCGTCCATGACGCGGTCTACCCAGCGTCGCAGGGCCAGGCCCGCCAAGAAAGCTCGCGAGTGAGAAGCTCCTAAGGACCGGGCTTCGGCCCGGTAGGGACCGGCGAAGGCCAGTCCGGGTTTTCGATCGTCTGGGTCAGCCAATTCAGGACGTCGTCAGTGGCATTGGCGAGCCCGTCAACGTTAGAGCCATGGCCAATCCCATCGAGCCACGTCTTGACGTACGCGGGCATCGGCTTGCCGTAAACGTTCCGCCGTAGGACGCACCGAGCCGTTACCCACGTTCCCATCGTGTCTTCGTATTGCACATGCATAGTCACCAGCGTACCCCCTGGTCGCTGCTGATGCAATGCAAAAAAGCAAAAACACCCGATCGCCGCTCATCCGGTCCGCAGGATGTCATAGCAATGGTGTGAGGATGCCAAAGAAGGCGCCCCGTGCTGCGAACAGGACGACCCGATAACGCTGGGCTCCATAGGCAGGCTGGGCTGTCTGTGGGCCACTGCGCGCCGGTGCGACAGATTCTCGTCGAACAACAGCTTCACGCCGGGATGCTAATCAGTCGCCGTTCCCGCCGTTCGTTCGATGGCAGACAATTCATAGCTGGCATATCGGCGCCGCCCCCAGCGATCGCGCCGCGAGTGGCGACTGGTTGTGTTTGGAAGATACCCGCGCGCTCAGGACGTGGCGACTCGCTGGGGCGGTGTGACTCGGTGCGTGACGATCGCGTCAACGCGGCGCGTGAGAGAAGACCGCGACCGATCCCGATGGAATCGGGACGGCTTTACGGAAGAAAACCGCGACCAGTGGTCGCGGCTTTATAAGGAGCGAGGGCGCGGCGGCTCGCTGGCGTGAGGGTGTTTCGTGACGTGGGTTGTTCGGCGACGAGGGTCCGTTGACGATCGCCCCGCCGTGGCCGGCGGGGCTACACGTCTACGGGCACGGGCCCCAGTTGGCCACGAGGGTCAACATGTCGAGCAGGCCGACGATGCCATCGCCGTCGAAGTCGGGCGGGCCGCCTGGATCGGCGCCCCATTGGGCGATGAGGGCCAGCAGATCGAGGATGCCCACGGCGCCGGAGGCGTCGAGATCCCATGGGCAGAGCAGCGCTGGACAGAGGTCGAAATTGGCTCCGCCAATGCCGATGACCATCTCGAGCGTTTTGCCTGGATCGAGTTCGACCGTTTCGAGGCTCAGTGCAGCGGTGTGATCCTGCGGTGTGCCCGCAGTCAGGTCCTGATCGGCCAGCTGGGCGACGCCGGAGTCGAGCCGGCTACGCAGGTGCGAATATGTGTCAATCTCCCAGCTGTCATAGTGTGGGCAGGCGCCGAACCACAGCGGATTTGGACCCGAGTTGTCGCTCTGCTCGATGGCCCGCGGCTGGCCGGTGGGGGGATGGAGGATCACCATCGCCTCATCATCACTGAAGTCGCCCCCGACGTCGAAGTCCATGTAGAAGAATGGTTTGACATTGACCGGATAAATGCCGAGGTTCACCCACTGCAACGTCACGAGGGCTCCGCCGGAGGCACCGTCCACCATCGTGATGTCAATTGTGATCGCCAGTCGATCGATATTGTGTTCGAGCGTCAATGACGCTGAATTGGGCCCGAGTTTGTCGCACACTTGGTTCCAAGTGTAGTTATCCTCCACGCGTGACGAGAGCTGGTGGGAGGACGGCGTGGCGTCATAGATGAAGGATTGAAAGATGCTGTCGCCGTCTGGGAGATTGGGCTCGATGAAATCCTTGATCTGCCCGTGATCATCAATGGTCGCCGTCCACATCCCGTCAGGGCTAGTCATGGTATGAGGGAAGGGGGGCTCGTCGCAGTCGGCGTATGCAGTCGATGCGGTCAGTGCGAGGCATCCCAGCCCTAGCATTGCTCGTGCAGCTTGGTCGAAGTTCATCATGATCCTCCCTTGGCGAGCTGGGAATCATTCGCCTCGCAACGTGGCCGGTGAGCGCCCAACAGGTCGCAGCGGTGGGCGTAGATAACCCATGCTCCCGCTATGATCCAATTTACCCGACCACACCCCACGGGCTAGGAGAATGTTCGAGAAATGCAAAATCGGGCCGAGCTGGGGGGCTTCGGTGATCGGCGCAGGCAGTGCTGTGGGCGCCGTTGCAGGGGCTGGGCCTTATGGGGCCGAGCAGGCGAGCCGGTCACACGTAGGGCCGCAGCTCGTCGGGCAGCATCTTGAGGCCGCGATTTCTTGCCTTGCGGACCGCGTAGCGAAGGGACTCGGTGATGCGCTGGTGGACGGCGGGCGTGACGTTCAGCCGCTGGGCACGCATGACATCCAAGGCCCATCGCCACGCCTCGTATTCCTCCAAGCAGCGCAGCCGATGGCGGCCGAAGCCGATCGCATGATGGGCGATCTCATGGAGGAATATCGCGCAGCTGATCGGTCCCTTGGGATAGGGCGCTTCGATGAGCTTGCTTTCGGTTCCGTCGGCATAACGCACAAGCCACGCGCAGCCGGTCGAGCTGCTTCGCCACTTGCGCACTCGGACGCCGTAGGTTTGCTTCATCTGGTCCACTAGCGCATCGTACCGCTGTTGCATCGGTGGGCGTGGCCGACCAGCGCCCGACCGATGAGCGCCGCGATGGCCTGCAGCTTTGCGGCGGGGCTGATGATCCGTCAGGCCAAGCAGGCCCCAGAGTGTGTCGGCGAATTGGGTCACAGTGGCTGGACCCTGCAACCGACCGGAAGATCATGACCGTGGCAGAAGGCCGTAAACGACATGACCTTGCCGCCCGGCGGCTGAACTTCGAGCAACCGAACCGCTCCCGGGGCGCAGGCAATGGTGCGATGCGGCAGTAGCTCGCCCGGTACGGCATCGGCGAGATGTTCATCGGCCACTTCTACTCGCGCAACGCGCAGCTGCCGGCCGTCGAGCGTCACCGTACATCCCGGCCAGGGCGTCAGACCGTGAATGCGGCGCTGCACGGCACAAGCCGGCTGATCAAAATGAACCGTTGCGTCGGACTTGGACAACTTGGGGGCCGGGCAGGCGAGCCGGTCATCCTGTTTGATCGGATGAAGTTGGTCGCGATCGAAGTTGGCTAGCGTTTCAATCACGAGGTCCGGTCCAAGGTTGGCCAGGCGACACTCCAGCTCCCCCGCCGTTTCCATCGGATCGATGGGCGTGGCGCGTTGAGCCAGGACATCGCCGGCGTCGATCCGCTGGTTTATTCTGATCACGCTGAGTCCCGTTTCATTCTCGCCGTTGATGATCGCCCAGTTGATGGGTGCAGCGCCGCGGTATCTGGGTAGGAGTGAGCCGTGCAGATTGATCGCGAAGGCGTGGTCGAGAAGCGCCCCAGGGAGTTTCTGCCCATACGCGATCACTACCAACGCATCGGCGCTGGCGGCGCGAATGCGCTGCTGCACCTGCGGGTCACGGAGATCCGTCGGCTTGATCGTCTCGACGTGGTGTTCTACTGCGAATTGGCAAGCTGGAGTTGGCCGCAGGAGACGATACCGCCCGGCCGGTCGATCGGGCTGGGTGATCAGCAGCGCCACGCGGTGCTCATCCACCAGGCGCTTCAGCGTGGGCAGGCCAAACTCGCCGGAACCGAAATAGACCAGTCGCATGGTTGCTGCGCCAGCGGATAGGGTGGCTCGAAGAGCCCGCGGACATTCATCCGCGGCTATCAGAGGAACAGTAGGCGGTCACACTACGCGTGAGGATAACCCAGCTCACCGATCGGCGGCGGAGGCTTCGAGTTCCTTGAGCATCTTGCGGGTGGCGATCCGATCGATCGGCGCCATCCGGTCGATGATCAAGACGCCATCGAGGTGGTCGCATTCATGCTGCCATATCCGGGCCGGCAAGTCGTCGCCGTGCAGTGTGAACGATTGGCCGTCTCGATCCTGCGCGGAAATGGTCGCCGAGCCAGAGCGGCGAACGTCCACCTGAATCCCCGGCACGCTGAGGCAACCTTCCTCCCTTAGCAGAAGCTCGCCCGGGAGCGCTATCAGCTGCGGATTGATGAAGACGTGATCAGGTTGGTGGTCATCGCCCCTGGTGACGAACATCCGCCAGGACAGCCCCACTTGCGGCGCGGCCAGCCCGGCGCCATCCGCCTGGTGCATCAGCTCAAGCATGCGGTCGGCAACAGCTTGAACAGCTCCGTCGATGGTCTCGATGCGTTGGGCTCTCTGCCGGAGCACCGGCGCCGGGTAAACCAGGATCTCGAGGCTGGCGAGGTCGATGCTCATGGGGCTATGCTACCCCGAGGCTGCACGCCTAGCCAACGGCTCCGGAATTGACCGGGGTCGGAAATGGTCATACCTTTCGTGGCTCATCCTCGGGGCCCAAGGCAACTCCATCGGCGTGGGTTGCGAATTCATGTTTGGCTTGCGCAAGCGGCAGGAGCGACAGGTGGCGCTTCGATTCGGCAAGAAGAAACCCTCCGACGGCGACAATGGCGACAACGGCAAGGAGCCCGCTCCATTTGAGCCGCAGCCGGAGAAGGCGCGCAAATGGTTCGAGCACGCGCGCGCCGCGGCTGATACGTATAACTATGAGTACGCCCTTTGGTGCTACGCGAACGGCATCCGTCTCGACCCGATGACGATATCAGCTCACGAGGCGATGTACGAGGCGGCGGTGCAGTACTTCAATGGGGCCGGCAAACCCGCCAGCGGCCGGGAGGTGCGCAAGATCGAGGGCCCGCACGCGATCGAGAAGTTCGCCGCTGCCGAGTTCGCCTGGCTCAAGGACATCAACAACGGGTCCTTGGCGCTGAAGTTCCTCGACGCTGCGGTCAAAGCGGACCAATGGGGCGGTGAGATCGGCCGATGGCACGCCCCGCGCGTGCTGAACGTTCTGCGACGTCAAAAGAAGCCCTCCAAGAGCAGTTTCCTGCAGGCCAAAGACCTGTTTCCCAAGCTCGCGGCCTGGGATGAGGCGATCGCCGCGGGCGAGGACGCCCTGCTGCTCGATCCCGCCGATGCGGCGCTTGAGGACGAGCTGAAAGATCTCAGCGCTCAGCGGGCCATGGACCAAGGTCGGTATGCCGAAGCAGGCGGCGAGGAAGGCGGGTTCCGAATGTTCGTCAAGGATATCGATAAGCAGCGCGAACTCGAGGAAGCCGAGGCCATCTCCGGCGGCCTCTCCATCAACGAGCGCAACCTGCAACGCGCCCGCAAAGAGTACGAGAAGTCACCCGGTGTGCCCGATGTGATCAATCGGTATGCCCAACTGCTCAAGGCCCAAGGCACCGATGAAGCAGAGCAGCAGGCGTTCGATGTCTATAGCAAGGGCTACGCCGATACGGGAGAATATCGTTTCCGCGCACTGGCGGGCGACATCACAATCGAGCACGCGCAGGCGAAGGTTGGTATGTTTCGCAACAAGCTGCAAGAGCATCATGGCAACGCGGAGCTGAACCAACAGCACGAGCAGGCTCGCAAACAGTTGCTCGACCTCCGATATGCCGAGTATCAGGAGCGCGCAAAGCAATACCCCACAGACAGGCACATCAAGCAGCAACTTGGCGAGGTCCAGTACGAGCTGGGGCGCTTCGGCGAGGCGGAGAAGTGCTTCCAGACCGCCAAAGACGATCCGAAGCTGCGCGTGAGAGCCGGCTATATGCTCGGCCGATGTTTCGCGGCCGAGTCCTGGCACGACATCGCGATCCAGGAATTCAAAGAGGCCTTGGAGCGAGTCGACCCGGGCGACAAGGAGACCGAGCTGGCGATCCTGTATGACCTGATGGTCTCATTGATGGAGCACGCCCGCCAGGAGAAATCCGTTCAGCTCGCCAAGGAGGCGCTGGAAATCTGCTCGAGCATCGCGCGAAAGGACATCACCTACCGCAACATCCGCGAATGCCGCAAGGAGGTTGCCGAGCTGATCGGGCATCTCAGTGGACCTTCCTCCAACGCGTAAAGGTGTGGCCAGTGCCGAGCGCGATCGCCGTCATCCCCGCTCGTTATGCCTCGGTTCGGTTTCCCGGCAAGGTGCTGGCGGATCGCACCGGGTCCCCGCTGATCCAACACGTCTATGACCGGGTGCGCCAAGCCGGCCTCGTAGACCGTGTGATCGTCGCCACCGATGACCAGCGGATCATCGATGCGGTGCAGCGCTTCGGCGGCGAGGCCGTGATGACGCGGCCCGATCATCCCAACGGGACGAGCCGAATCGCGGAAGCCATCGCTGGGCTCGGTGTATCTCAAGCCTCAAGCCCCAAGCCTCAAGCCACTTCTCTGATCGTCAACGTTCAGGCCGATGAGCCGGACATCGAGCCGGACTCGATCGACCTGGCGGTCAGCACACTCCAGAATCACCCTCGGTGCGTGATGGCGACGCTCGCATCGCCCTTTGGGCCGGATGAGGATCCAGCCGATCCGAACATCGTCAAGGTAGTGATCGATGCGGCCGGTTGTGCGATGTATTTCTCTCGGGCGCTGATCCCCTGCGAGCGCGCGGGATCAGGAGGCGGCCTGGGGTCGGCCGAAGACACGGCTCTCCCTTCGGGACGAGCCGTGGCACCGACGAGTCCGCTCAAGCATGTCGGGATGTATGTGTACCGTCGGGACTTCCTGCTGAAGTACCCCACACTGTCGCGCGCGCCGCTGGAGCAGGCTGAGCAGCTCGAACAGTTGCGGGTGCTCGAGCACGGCTACGAGATCGCCGTAGCCGTCACAAATGTCAGCTTCCACGGCATCGACACACCCGAACAATACGAAATGTTCGTGCGGAGAAATGAGCAAGGCACAAAGGCGCGAAGTGGAAGGGGCTAGGGACCAGGGGCGCCAACCGCTTTGAGCGGGAGTGGAGTGGTGTGCTTGGGTAGAATAGGATAGGGGTGAGCCTGAAGAGATGAAATACACCGGCACGTTGATCGCTGTCACCCTGGCAGCCACCGCGACACCATTGGCGGCGCAGAGCGATGTAGCTTCAGGCACGCAGCGAATGGCCGAGCGCTTGCGTCTCATCGTGCAGCGGACCGACCCCCAGCGCAGCATCACTACCCATTCGCGAGAGCGGGTGGCTTCCATTCGCCAGCAGATTGCTCAAGCCGAGAACTTCGAGCAGCAACTGGTCCTGCGGATGCAACTAGGGCACGAGCTTCTGGTCGAGGGAAAGACCGAAGATGCCTTGAAGGAGTTTGGCGCGATCCAGGCCGTCTTTGATCGTCCGGAGGTGCAAGCGAATCAGCTTTTTGCACAACGCATCCGTGAGCTGCTTGGCGTTTCGTACCTGCGACTCGCCGAGCAAGAGAACTGCATTGCCCACCACAACACGGACTCCTGCCTGATACCCATACGGGGTGCCGGTATCCACCGCTTCAAGCGCGGTTCGGCGCTCGCTATCGAAGAGTTCACCAAGGCATTGAGAGACGATCCGCAGAATCTGCGGTATCGCTGGCTTTTCAATCTGGCGCACATGACCTTGGGCAGCTACCCCGATGAAGTGCCACATGCCTGGCTCATCCCGCCGCGGGTGTTTGACTCGGACTACGACATCAAGAGATTCGTCGACGTGGCGGCGAGTGCCGGCGTGGCCCCAATCAGCCTGGCCGGCGGAGTGGTCATGGAGGATTTTGATGGGGACGGTCTTCTCGATTTGATGGTCTCCGATTGGGGAACCGATCGACAACTGCGGTTCTATCACAATTCCGGTGACGGGACCTTCGCCGAGCGAACGATGCAGGCGGGTCTGGGCGGCCTGGTCGGCGGCTTGAATCTCTGTCAAGCCGACTACAACAACGACGGCCATGTGGACGTTCTGGTCTTGCGCGGCGCGTGGCTGGGCAAGCACGGGCGCTATCCCAACTCGCTGCTGCGCAACAACGGTGACGGGACATTCGAGGACGTCACCGAGCAGTCAGGGTTGTTGTCATTTGCTCCCACGCAAACCGCCGCGTGGGCGGACTACAACCGTGACGGTTGGATCGACCTTTTTGTCGGCAATGAATCGGCGCCGGGGGCCGTCCACCGTTGCAAGCTTTATCGCAACAAGGGTGACGGCACCTTTGTCGATGTCGCACCGGCAGCGGGCTTGGATCATGCCGGGTTCGTGAAGGGGGTGGCCTGGGGTGATTACAACAATGACGGATTGCCGGACCTTTACCTGTCGCGCTTTGGTCAATCCAACATCCTTTACCGTAATGACCATGGCCCGGGCGGCGATCACAAGTTCACCGACGTTACCGCCCAGGCTGCTGTTGCCGAGCCGCGGCGCAGTTTCCCGACGTGGTTCTGGGATTACGACAACGACGGCTGGGAGGATCTCCTGGTCGCCCCGTTTGCCGGTTTCTCTTTCAACGGCGAATCGATCGAGATCGTGGTGGCGGATTACCTCGGCATTCCTGTCCAAGCCTCACGAACCCGCCTTTACCGCAACAATCACGACGGCACGTTCAGCGACGTGACGACGAAGGCGAGACTCGGTGCGGCCATGCTGGCCATGGGCGCGAATTTCGGCGATCTCGACAACGACGGGTTTCTCGATTGCTATTTCGGGACGGGAGATCCTTACCTGGGTACGCTGGTGCCGAACCGGATGTTTCGGAACGCCGCAGGGCGTTACTTCCAAAATGTGACAACTTCCGGTGGCTTCGGGCACATACAGAAGGGTCACGGGATTGCATTCGGCGACATCGACAACGACGGAGACCAGGACATTTACGCGGTCATGGGTGGTTCGCATTCCGGGGATGTCTTTCAAAACGCGCTCTTCGAGAACCCGGGTCACGGCAACCATTGGATCACGCTACGACTCGAAGGCACGCGATCCAACCGCTCGGCCATCGGCGCCCGCATCAAGGTCTCCGTGGATACGGCAACCGGTCCGCGCGACATTCACGTCACGCTCGGCAGCGGCGGCAGCTTCGGCGCGTCGAGCTTGCAGCAGGAGATCGGGCTCGGGGATGCCAGATCCATTATCGCAATTCATATCAATTGGCCGGCCGCCGGCTCGACCCAAACCTTCGCGAACGTGGAGATGGATCAAGTCCTGAAGATCCGCGAGGGGGCCGCTGCGCCCGTAGTGCAACCGGCGAAGCGATTCAAGCTCGCGCCGCCGACAGGCCAGCATCAGCACCCCACGTCGCATTGAAAAGCTCACGCGGCACGGAGAGGGAATCACGGAAGCCGCTCACCCTAACCCTCTCTCGCTGGAAGGGGGAGAGGGGATTGGCGCCCCCATGTGCCAGTGGTTCGGCATCACGCAATAGGCCGGAATACGCAGTCGCACCCTTGCGTGCGCTTGTTCCAAGACGCGCTCGAACGCAGCGTAATCGTCTTGCTTGCGCAAGAGTGTCGCGCGCTCCTAGTGCTACATTGGTCCGCCGAGAGCCCCCGCATGTGCATGCGGGGCTACGATGCTGACCTCGTAGCCGCGGATGCATATCCGCGAGCCTGCACTTGATTCACGCCGCGATCGGGTCAACTACAGCGGTTGCTTCCGAGTCTCGATTTTGCGGGTTGGGGATCAATCACACGCGCTTTATCTGCCTCGACGTCTCCACAGCAAGAGCAGAATCGCCGAAGGAGACGATATCTGTTACTTCGAGGGAAGGACTTGGAAGATGTTTGAGCGATGGAAATTGGTCAAGATCTGGCGACATGCACACGACTGTCATTTCATAGCTCGAAGACTCATGGATGAGGTCGAGAACGCCGAAGATCGTAACAAGCTAGACTGCGAGCTTAGGCACGAGCACACGTTGTACTGCCAGCTTGATATGTGTTACTTGCTCACGGTGGACTATGTAGCATTCCTCCCAACAACTGCCCTTTCGAGACAGTGGAGAATAAGACGCATTCCTATTGATGACTTGGAATTTGAGCTTATCGCGGAATATGAGCGTCTTGCTCTCAGTCTGCGACGATGGACACTACTGATTTCGGCAGCGAAGCAGTGGCGAACCTACAGGAAGATCTTTGGGGACAGAGCAGAATGGTTCGCAGCTCGTATGGATGAGTTCGCTAACAGGTTTGCCGAGCTGGAACAATCCTGCCGTAGCCAGCTCCTCGCGGAGGGTTTCTCATTCCTCGTTGAAGGTGGCCGATCGGCTCCCCTCACGAGCCTGCCCCAACGCGAGGCAGGCTGAACGGATCGAGGTAGATTCTACCCGCGACTTTCGGGGGCCGCAACGCGCGGGCCAAATGTTCGCCGCAGGCGGATCAATCGGACATCGATAACGCTCAAAGAAGCTTGCGAAAGTCTGCGATCGTAAGACCAGCGTCCCGGACGATCCCGCCCATCGTGTATGCGTTGACCGGGTTGTGTCGTGGGATGGTGAGAATACGCACACTGTCAGTCATCACGATATGCTTTCCCTGTCGCGCAATCCTGAAGCCGGCCTTCTCCAGGGCCCGCACCGCATGGAGGTGATTGATGCCCGGTAGCTTCGGCACGATCAGCCCGCGACATCGATTTCCCTGACGTCTGTGCCGCGAAGTTGCTCGGCGACCACGGCCAGGTACTCGCGGATGGCGTGCTGAATATTCGCCAGCGCTTCTTCCTCGGTCTCCCCTTGGGACCAGCAGCCGGGTAGGCCTGGAACGGAGACACTGAATCCTTCTTCCGACTTGTGCAGCGCAATCTTGTACTTCATCCGATTCTCCAGCGTCAGTATAGGTGCAAGCTGAGCCACGATGCAGGCGGGGCTATGGGCGGTCGGCGGGCAGCGAACAGATCAAAGTCCTAACTCTCATTTTCATCCTCCTGCTGTGCTTTCTCGAGCTCTTCGAGCCACTTTTCGGCGCTCTCTCGGAGGCGCGGGTTGGGATGCGTTTCGGCCATGGCGCGGATGGGGTTGATCGCCCGTTCATCGCCGACGTCGGCGAGCGCGCCAGCCGCGGCGCGGACTGTTCGGCGCTCGGGATCGTTGAGCAACCCCAGTAGGAACTCAACGGCGCGATCCTGGTCGTGCTCTGCAAGCTTGCCGATGGTTTCGATCGCCGCCGGCCGGGAACGATCCATGTACCCATAGGCGGCATACTGGATGCCTAAGTCCAGCCCGCGCGGATCATCGAGCTCGGCAAGGGCCCGCAACGCGGCCTGGCGGACCCGATCATGTTGGCTGGGAAAGTCCACCAGCTGGGCAATCAAGTCCGCGTGCTCGGCGGCTTCATGGTGAGCGAGGGCTTCGATCGCCGCCACCCGAGTCGCGTAGCTCGGATCGTTGTCCGCAAGGTCGGCGAGGATCTCGACCACCCGTTCTTGATCGAAGTTCTCCAGCTTCCCGACCAGCGTGGCGCGAACTCTGGCCTCGGCGACGCCGTCTGTGATGATCGACAGCAATTCGGTCTTGGCATCATCCGAGCCGAAACCGGCCAGCGAATTCACAGCCGTGTTTCGCAGCGTGTAGCGGATCGACTCGTCTGCGATGATCCGTGAGAGCAGGGATACCGCTTGGGGCGTATCAGTTTCACCCAGGGCTTCGATGGCCGCGTGACGAGCCGCAATGGTCGGTCCGTTGGTCGCCTGGGTCATCCACATCGGCTGGGGTTTGTTGACGGTGATCGTCTTGAGGACGTGCAGATAGGGATCGACCGAGACGATGCTCGGCGGGCCGTCGAGCGTGGTGCGGTACGATGTCGCCTTCTCCCGGACGTTGATATAAAAGGATTGCTCCCCGCTGGCCGTCTGCACGAAAACCGGCAGCGTGAACCGGAAGGCCGGTGTGCGGTCGTCGATGTGCTGGGCCTGCTGAACCTCGACCAGCAGCTCGCGGGTCTCGGCCTCGTACCGCAGCTCAACCTCCAGCTTCGGCGTGCCGGGGCGGTAGCACCACTGCTCGAAAAACCATTCCAGGCCGCGGCCCGATACTTCCTCCAAGGCGTACCGGAAGTCGTTGGTCTCCACGGTGCCGAGGGCGTGGCGGTTCATGTACAGATGCACGCCCCTGAAGAAGACCTCATCACCGAGCATCATTCGCAGCATGTGGAGGATGGACGATCCCTTGGGATAGGGGTTGGCTGCTCGCCTGAACGTTTCCCGGGGGTGTTCGTATACCGGCGAGACCATGGGCAGGTCGTTGGTGGTCTTGTCCTCCTCCGCGACCGTGAAGCTGCGGCGGATGCGATCCAGATAGCCATCTTCGCCGTCACGATGCTCGAACCACAGCGCCGCCCCGAAGGTCGCCCAGCCTTCGTTGAGCCAGATGTGGGCCCAGCTCTTACAGGTCAGCAGGTCGCCGGTCCATTGATGGGCCAGCTCATGAGAAATCAGCCCCTCCAGGTCGCGGTCCATCAGAGCGGTCTTATCGAGCACGGCGGTGGGATACAGCGTCGTGGCTGAGGTGTTCTCCATGGCCCCGGGCCCGAAGTTCTTCACCAGAATCTGGTCATAACGGTCCCAGGGGTACGCGATACCGAAGCGCTGCTCCAGCACGTCGATCATTTCGCCTGTGCGGCCATAGGTCTGCATGACGCGATCACCGAGGCCTTCGGGAACCCACACCTGCATGGGCAGCCCGGACTTGGGCGGCGGAATCTCAACGATGTCAAACTTCCCGATAATCAACGACACCAAGTAGCTCACATGCGGCTTGTCCTGGAGGTAATGCCAGATTGCCCGCGAACCGTCGTCGCTGGTTGAGATAAGCCGGCCGTTGCTGGACACGGCCAGCCCGGACGGCACATCGACGATGAGCTCCGTGGTCATGCGCTCGTTGGGAGCGTCGTGGGAGGCGAACCAATGGCGGTTGTAGATCGATTCGCCCTGGGTGTGGACCTCGGCCGTGTAGTGTGGGGCAGCCGGCGATGTCGGTGTGAAGAACATGCCGGTGTATGGCTCGATACAGGTGTATTCGATGACCACCTCCCGCGGCTCACCCGGCGGCAGCGGCGGGTCGAACCGCAGGGTCAATGTCTCATCATCCTGGTAGTGTTCGATCGCCTCACCTTCCAGCTTGACCGTAGCGATGTCCAGCCCCACGGCATTGAGCGTGATGGCCGAGACCGCTTCGGCGATGGGGACGAACCGCAGAGTCTCCGTGGCCGTGAATCGCGCCTCATCCAGGTCGTCAAAGCGCATCATCAGCGTCATGTGGAGGTAGTCCACGACGCGATCCGGCGGGAAGTGGCGCAGGTCGCGGCCCGTGTCTTCATCGAATGCCTTGGCCGACCAGTCGGCCCGTTGGAGCTTGCCCGCCAGACAGGCCTCGGAGGTGCTGAACCAGGCCAGCTCGTCGGCGCCGTCGGCATACAAACCCGGTGATCCCGCAGCCAACAGCAGAATCACAGGAATCAGAAACCGCCCGTCATGTCGCGTGGCCAGTTGCATAGTGTGGGTTACTCCTTCCTCGCGGGGGCGGCTGATGTGTCACAGCCGGCCAGGTTCATCCGCAGCGGAGCCGTGCACGGTCGCAGCGCCGCCGTTTGAATACAGAATAGGGCGCTTGCCCCAACATAAGCGCCCCGGGTGGGTTCTTGCCGAAGCCCTTAGGCGCGGTATAGTAAGCAATGCCCGACTCGCCACCCCCCGCCTGGGATGACCCGGCCGATACCGGCTTTCTGCAGCAATTCGGCCGATCACACGAAACGACCGAGTTCTATTCGCCTGTCCCGGACGGATATGAGCGGGGCCGGCACAAGTACGTGGCTGTGCTGGGCACGGTCATGTCCGGCCTGGGCAAGGGCATTTTCAGCTCGTCCCTGGCCAAGCTGCTCAAAGACAAGGGCCTGTCGGTCGCCCCCATCAAGATGGAGGGCTATCTCAACATCGATTCCGGGACGCTCAACCCCTACCGGCACGGGGAGGTGTTTGTCCTGGACGACGGCACCGAATGCGACATGGACCTGGGCACCTATGAGCGGATGCTCAATCAGAACCTCGCACGGGCCAGTTTCATCACCTCCGGACAGGTCTACGCCCAGATACTGGAACGCGAGCGCAAAGGCGGCTTCCTGGGGCGCGATGTCCAGATGATCCCGCACGTGACCGGGCAGGTGAAGCTGCATCTGCGCGAGCTGGCGATGAAGGGCGCACCCGACGGCGGGCCGGCTGACGTCGTGTTCGTCGAGGTCGGCGGGACCGTCGGCGACTATGAAAACGGCTTCTACATCGAAGCGCTCCGCGAGCTGGCCTTCGAAGAAGGCCCGCAATCAACATGTTTCGTCGCGCTGACCTATGTCATCGAACCGGTGATCCTCGGCGAGCAGAAGTCCAAGGCCGCACAGCTCGGCATCAAGCGCCTCATGGAAGCGGGCATTCAGCCGCACATCCTTGCCTGCCGGGCCCACCATCCCGTCACCAAGCCGGTCATGCAGAAGATCGCGATGTACTCCAACGTCCCCATGAATCGCGTCTTCTCGCTCCATGATCGAGCGTCGATCTACACCGTCCCCGAAGCGATGCGGGCGGAGGGACTCGATCGCGAGGTCCTTTCCATCCTTGATCTTCATGATCGTGTCGATTCCGTTCACGAGGACCAGGCCAGGCATCGCTGGACCCAATTCACTACCAAGATCCGCGCGCCGCGCAAGCACAAGATCACCATCGGGATTACCGGCAAATACACTTCGGTCCGCGATGCCTACGCCTCGATCGACCGGGCGATCGAGCACGCCTCCACGCACTTGTCCGCTGACGTTGATGTGCGGTGGTTCGATACGTCGGAGATCAACGCGTCGAATGTCGCCGGGCAACTCGGAGACGGCAGGGTCCAGGGCGTTATTGTTCCCGGCGGGTTCGGCGAACGTGGGGTCGAGGGCAAGATCGCCTGTGTCGAGTTTGTGCGCACCCACCGCATCCCCTACTTGGGCATCTGCCTGGGGTTCCAGGTGGCGGTGATCGATTACGCCCGCCATGTGTTGGACCTTGAAGGGGCCAACACGACCGAGTTGGACGCGGCGTGCCCCCATCCGGTCATTGCTGAGTTGCCTGAGCAGAAAAGAATAGAAGGGCTCGGCGGCACAATGCGGCTCGGGGGCCAGGAGGTGTTGCTCGAGCACGATTCCCTGGCGTGGTTCCTGTTTCGGCCGGACGACTCGGGAATGGTCCGCCAGCGCTTCCGCCATCGCTACGAGGTCGAGCCGGCCTACATCGACCGGCTCAGCGCCGCTGGGCTGCGGTTCTCCGGCCGGCACCCCGGGCATCGGATCATGCAGGTGCTCGAGCTTGACCAGAGAACGCACCCATATTTCGTTGCGGCTCAATTCCACCCGGAGCTGGTGAGCAGACCGCTTCAACCGCAGCCGATGTTTATGGGTCTGATTGCTGGGGCGATCGCATTCGCGAACCCGGAGGCTCCCACGGAATCATTGCCCGCGGAGGTTCTCCGCTGGCTGCGTCCGCCGCCGCACGATGTCAAGGCGGCGCCGCTGATTGAGGCCAAGGCTGCCGACAAGGTCTCCAAGGCTTGACCGCGCTATGCCTTCGCCTAGACTGCTGTTCTTGCTTGGTTGCTCCTGCCTAACCCCTAATCCCTGACCCCTAATCCCTTCCTCAAGGCGATGTAGCTCAGTTGGTTAGAGCGAGGGATTCATAAACCCTAGGTCGGCGGTTCAAGTCCGCCCATCGCCACTGAGACAAAGCCCTGCTTTCGCAGGGTTTTTCGTTTCTCTTGAGATTGCCGAGTCAGGCCGAATCAATCCCGGCGGCGACGCACCCCCATCAGCCCGGCCAGGCCGAGAAGTGCGAGAGCTCCAGGCGAGGGCGAGATGGGGAAATTAGCTTCATTGTAAAGGAGGGGAGCACCTGGGAATTCCTGCCAGAACACAAGCATGGAGCCTACAACACCGTTGCCGGGCTTGTTATCAATAGTCAGCTGAGCGATAAGGATCCAATAGGTCCCATCCGGGTTCAGCGGATAGTTGCCGGCATCACCCTGACCGCTGTCCGGGTTGGCGTACCAGCCGCCGACAATCTTGTTGCCCAGGTCGGCGTATGCTGGGTCAGTCGCGGTCGTGTCCGAGCCGTCGTTGGTCTTTACGCCGAAGGTAACGAAGGTGTCAAACGCCAGGCTGGGGAACATGCCGACGAGGGCCTCCGATGGAGCGGTGTCACCTCCCGCCGGGTGCTGATAGAAGTCGCTGCCGTTGCGGGTGTAGATCTGGGCGAAGGCGATGGTGAGGAACCGGTCGTCCGCCTCAGTGAAGCGAACGTAAACGTTGGTCACGAACAACAGGTCATTGGGGCTTCCGTCGTCGTTCAAGGCGAGCTTCGTTTCCAGTCCCAGGATTGCGTTTCCAACAGGATCGATGACTAAGCCGGCGTTCGCGGTCTCCGCCCAGGTCAACATCGCGGCGATGGCCACAAACGGGAGTCCGTTTCTGACAAGTAGCGATTTACTGAACACTGTTTGTCTCCTTGGGTGATCCTGCCAACTTCGCTGCGCACCGTGCATTCGGACTCATGCGTGCGAGCGGAATGGAGTGCGAGCGTTCTCAGCACAACTGCCGAACGATTGCCGCCATTGTGCCATTCGTGCACACCGGGTAGGAGGCATTGTTGTGATCGGTTAGGGCGGGGTGTCGGAAAGAATAATGAACGGCGAGGAATCTCTCGGTCTCGGCGAGATGTCTAGGAAAGGCCCGAATGTGCAAGCCCCGACCCACGCCCGGCACCCCGCGACAGGCCACAATCAAACCGCTTATGGCTTCATCAGACCGTCCATCGCCACTGAGATAAAGCCCTGCCTTCGCAGGGTTTTTCGTTTCTCCTAAGGTTGCCGAGTCAGGCCGGATCAGATCAGTCCCGACGCCGACGTCGCCGAGGGCCAATCAGCCCGGCCAGACCGAGGAATGCGAGCGTCCCAGGCGTGGGAATGCCCAAGGAAGCTTCATTGCCGGACACCGGAGCACCTGGATATTCCTGCCAGAACACAAGCATGGAGCCCGCAAGGCCGTTGCCGGGCTTGTTATCGACAGTCAACTGCGCGATGAGGATCCAATAGGTGCCATCCGGGTTCAGCGGGTAGTTGCCCGCATCACCCTGACCACTATTGCGGTCGGCGTACCAGCCGCCGACAATCTTGTTGCCGAGGTCGGCGTATGCAGGGTCAGTCGCGGTCGTGTCCGAGCCGTCGTTGGTCTTCATGCCGATGGTGACGAACGTGTCAAACGCCAGGCTGGGGAAGTCGGGGATTAGGTCCGAGTGGGGGGCCGTGGCACCGCCAAGCGGGTGCTGATAGAAGTTGCTGCCGTTCTGGGTGTAGATCTGGGCGAAGCCGATGAGCAGGAGCCGGTCGTCCGCCTCGGTGAAGCGGACGTAAACGTTGGTCACGAACAACAGGTCATTAGGGCTTCCGTCGTCGTTCAAGGCGAGCTTCGTTTCAAATCCCAGTATTGCGTCTCCAGTCGGATCGATTACTAAGCCGGCGTTCGCGGTCCCCGCCCAGGCCATCGTCGCGGCGATGGCCACAATCGGGAGTACGCTCCTGAGAAGTAGCGACTTACTGAACACTGTTTGTCTGATCGCGTGCGCCTGCCACCTCCGCTGCGCGCGGTGCTTTCGGACTCGTGCGTGCGAGCGGAATGGAGTGCGTGCTTTCTCAGCACAATCACCCAACGATTGCCGCCATTGTGCTATTTGTGCACACCGGGTAATAGGCACTGCCAAGCCAACGACGGTTGTGATCAGTTACAGCGGGGTGCTGCCGCTAGCCCAACGTCCGCTCGCTGCACCGGCGTCTAATGGGCGCCGCCGACACCACCAGCCATCGCCGCGCCGCCGGAACCGCCAATCGCCTCGATGAGGTCGGCGAGCTGATTCGGGCGGTGAGCGATCGGGCCGACAACGATCGTGACCGGCGGAAGGTTGTCGATCCCGATGTTCACCAAATGGTCTACGCCTGGGGCGAGACGGCTGGTGTGGGTCGGGAAGAATAACGAACGGCGAGGATTCTCTCGCTCTCTTCTCATGCTTGCACTATGACAGGTCTCGGCGAGATGTCAAGGACAAACCTGGATGTGCAAGCCCCGACCCACGGCCGACACCCCGCAACAGGTCACAATCAAACAACTTATAGCTTCATCAGACCGCCCAGGCAGCTTCATAAGCGCCGGGCCGGGCCGCAAACTTTATCCCTTGCTGTGGCGAGCCCGCGCCGCCCGGGATAGCCCATCCTGCCAAACTTGACAGCTCCTTTGCGGCTGTTGCGAGTCCTTACTATGGCCTGCCATGCCCGACGACGTGTTGCTCTTCTTCCATGAGGCGATGCTTGAGCACGATTCCGGCGCGGGTCATCCGGAGCGGCCGGACCGTCTCCGCGCGATCTGCGAGAAGCTCAAGCACTCACCGATTCCCAAAGTCCGGTGGGTGGAGCCGCACCCCGCGGCCCGCGAATTGATCGAGCGAGTGCATCAGCCGGCATACGTCGATCAGCTTGAAGCATTCCGTGGGCGGTCGGCTGCACTCGACGCTGACACCACCGTCTCGCCGGGAAGCATCCCCGCCGCATACCTGGCAGCCGGGGCGGCGATCGAGGCAGTGAGCGCGGTCGGGACGGGCCCAGTCAAGCGGGCCTTTGCTCTGGTGCGACCGCCCGGCCATCACGCCGAGGCTGACCGTGCCATGGGATTCTGCCTGTTCAACAACGTCGCCGTCGCCGCTGCCCATGCCCGCGCTGCGCTTGGCTGCCAGCGCATCTTGATCGTCGATTGGGATGTCCACCACGGCAACGGCACGCAACACATCTTCTGGGACCGCCAAGACGTGATGCTCTTCAGCACACATCGGTATCCGTTCTACCCCGGCACGGGCGGTGTGGACGAGGTCGGCACAGCCCAAGGCGCGGGGTTCACCGTCAACGTGCCGCTTCCGGAGGGAGTCGGCGACGGCGAGTACCAGGCGATCTTTCGTGAGCTGCTTGTCCCCATCGCAGACGATTTTGCACCCGACTTGATTCTGGTGTCCGCTGGGTTCGACGCTCACCGCCAGGATCCGCTGGGCGGGATGGCCGTTACCGAGGACGGTTTCGCGTCACTGTGCGCAACCGTCTGTGATCTCGCCGACCGATGCGCACAAGGCCGGCTGGCCCTGGTCCTCGAAGGCGGCTACGACCTGACCGCGCTCGCCGACAGCGTCCACGCCTGCGTGAACGTTCTTTCCGGCTGGAGGCCTGAGCCGCCCTCACCCGGTCACGGAGCAGCCCCGATCATCGAACAGGTCCGCGATGCGCACAAACGCTATTGGCCGCTGTAACCGCGATGCCCAGCCACAGCTGTTGGCGCAGCTGAGCCCCAGGGCGCGGCCGGAGACGGGGCTGATCCGGGCCGCGATTTTCCAGTTGTGCCGCTTGAGGTCACGTCGCCACATCGAGTAGAATGCGAGTCCGAATCCCCCCGCCGAGCGGCTGCGCATCCCCCCTTCCAGCCCTCGGCGGGACTTTTCGTGCGCGGGCAGCGGGGCACGAATCAGGGCGGACGGTATCCTGGCAGCAATGACACTGAAAAGCGCCATTCGTCGGCTCATGTTCGCCGTCGGTGCGGCACTGCTGGCTGGTGGTGGTGGGGCGGCCGCCTTTCCCGATGCGCAACAACAAGCCATCATCGGCATGGCCGTCGGCGCGGGACTGATCGGCTTTGCGATTCCACGTCACCGCGATCGCTCGGATGAGGGCAGAGATTGACGCGCAGACGAGATCGCGAGCCCGAAGCATGCGGTGGTATAGGCGGGTATCCTGGCGATGGTCCAGGCGGACAAGCCGACATGAAGCAATGGCTTCTCAACAACTGGTTCTTGCTCGTTACCGCCCTCGTGGCGGTCTACGGCGCTGTTCTGGCGACATTGAACGCGTTGCAGAGGCGGGAGCGCGGCGAGCAACGGCTGGCCCCAGGCGACCATGCGCTCCATGTGCACCCACTCCGCTATCTGGGGAAGTCCAAGGGAGCGGCCCCCCACCCGGTTTGGATCGGTGTCCAATCGAACATGAGAGAGCTGGACCGCGTCGCTGGCACCGATACATTGCGCATCCTGAATGAGCATTTATCATCCGAATAGTGATCGGGTAAGCGGGTCACGACCGCCGAACGGCGCGAGCCACGCCGCTGGTCTTGCGCGAGCGCCGATTCACGCTAGGATAAGCGCGGGTGGGGTGGCCGAGTGGTTGAAGGCGCCGGTCTTGAAAACCGGTAGCACCCCGACCCCCGGCGAGACGCATCCCCCTGCACGATCAGGCACTTGCGAACATGACGCCGCAGCCGATCAGGCCGGCGCGCGCCCGCATGTGCGCGCCGACTGGCAAAGAGGGGGGCCGAAGTGGCAAGAAGTGGCCGCCTGTTGGGCGGCCCTGCCGGCGCAGGACCGCCAGCTGGTGGCCCGCGTGAGCCCCGAGCTGGCCGCGCGACTGGAGCAGTTGACAGACGGACCGCATACTGGTGGCCCTTGAATCGGTGTGGGTTGGGCGCCCGATCAGCGCCATGACGTGCCGCGCCGCCCCCATCTTCTCGGCCGCAACGATGCCATCGATGATCTTCACCGCGTCGCGGCGGCGCAGTTCCAGATCTTCCAGGCGCGTGCCGCCCGCCAAAATGTTCAACGCAATATTCAATATGTGATCCGATTCATGATACGGCTTGTGGATCTTTAACACATGCACCTTGTCATCCAACGCCTGCGTCAAACCGATGGTATGCGCCAGTTGATGCATGGCCGCCACGCCGCCCCACGCCGTCGCCTCGACACGATCCGTGACTTCATAAACGACGTTACTGGCGCTCATCATCGGCAACGGCCTGGGGCTGCTGTCGGGCTATCGAGGGGGGCGCGTCGACAGCCTGATCATGCGCGTGGGCGACATCTTCGCCTCGCTGCCCGGGCTGC
>JADFIR010000009.1:0-1217 GCA_022566535.1 Planctomycetota bacterium | reverse complement strand
CGGGATACGGGTGGCCCTTGAATCGGTGTGGGGTGGGCGCCCGATCAGCGCCAGGGAGCGGCGACCGGGTCGTGGGGGGCGGACCGCTACCTCCCCGCCTGGTCGGCCCGGCGCCGGCCCGTCCCTTGGAGGTAGCACCATGGCCACGAAACAGACCGCACCGCGCCGCAAGGCGCAAGCCTACCCCGACCCCGGCAACCTGCCTCTGCCGACCGTCGAGGTCGAGGCCGATCCACGCCGCGGGGGCGACCCGGACTTCGAGGCCCTGGACTCCGTGCTCGCGGACCTGCTCGGCTCGGCATGGCCGGCACACGCCCGGATGCTGGACGAATTCTTGCGGCTCAAGCGCCGGGTCGCCGACCTACTGCCGCGACCGCGCCGCGAGCGATCGGGCGAGCGCAAGGTCCGCAAGCTAGAGCACCCGAAGCCGCTCCGCCCTGGCACGGGATACGCCGTCGAGGAGAGCGCGTTCCGCGAACACTACCAGCTGTGCCTGCACGTGCAGGCTGACCGGCTTCGCAGCCACGAACGGCGTGACCACGCGCACGCGGCGATCGATGCGCTCTTCGCGTGCGACATCCGCGGGGCGGAGGCTCATGTGTTCCAGCTCATCGACCAAGCCGTCGAGCTGGTCAAGGCCACGGACGGCCGGAGAGACCCCGCCAGGACCAGGCTGCTCCTGCGGGACCTGGAGCGGCTGAGGTCGTTCCTGCTTCCGATCGACCGTCCGCACTTCGACATCACCGATCAGGAGAAGCCGACCAGCTCGGCGGATGTGGTCGCGGACCTGCGGCAGCGGCGTGAGGACCTGCTCGAGGACCGGGTCGCCGCCTATCACGGCCTAGCCGGTGAGATTGTCAAAGCAATCGAGCCACACTCAGAAGCCGACCCCGTGGCTCTGTTGATTCAATTCCTGATTGCGTTCGGCAGCGTTCTCAACCGCTCGCCGCACTTCACGGCGTCCTCGAACATATTCATACACTTCGGGCAATTGACGACAAAAACCTCCAGTCCGTCAATTTCCGCAGCCTCCCTCATTCGAATCTCGGCCGGTTTCTCCTTGTTACTCGGGTGTGCCATCCAGATACGTCCCCCGCCGGCGCCACAGCAAAAAGAATTGTCACGAGTTCGGCCCATTTCGACGAGTTCGGCACCTATTGTTCGGATTGCTTCGCGTGGCGAGTCATAAATTTCGTTGAGCCGTCCAAGGTGACACG
>JADFIR010000037.1 GCA_022566535.1 Planctomycetota bacterium | reverse complement strand
AGCCCTGATGGGGTAAGAAATTTTAGAAACTCGAGTGAGAAATGCCTAAACCCGCTTTGATGGGAAATTGGAAGATGAACAGTGATCTCTCCTCGGCCGTCGGTTTCGTCGAGGAGTTTTTTAAACATATCTCGGGTATAGAGGGTAAGATCAGGGAGCTATTCGATGTTGTCATATTTCCTCAATTTCCGTTGATCAAGCCGATTGTTGATTCAGTCGAAGCTGGAGCGAGATGGTCCGACCTGCTCCGGGTCGGAGCACAGGATATTCAGCCTGAAGATCGGGGTGCCTTTACCGGAGCGGTAAATGGTATATGTCTTAAATCAGTTGGTGTATCATCTGTAATAATAGGGCATTCCGAGCGCAGATGGTTTTTTGGCGATTCAGATTCGCTTGTGAACGCCAAGCTGAGTACAACGATAAATATGAATTTCGAACCGGTTCTCTGTATTGGAGAACCCGGGGAAATCAGAGATAAAGGTGAACAGGATTCATTTGTTCTGGCTCAACTAGAAACTGCTTTTGATTCAGTCAAGCTGGATTCGATATCCGCCATTTCTCTCGCGTATGAACCGGTGTGGTCTATCGGAACCGGCAGGAATGCCACGGAGGCTGAAATCGCGCCGATGATAGAACTTATTCGTGGATTCGCCACGAAAGCAGGCTTCCCGGGGGGTGGGGCAAACCTCAGAATTCTATATGGTGGCAGTGTAAATCCGCAAAACGCATCGGAATTGTATTCTATAGACGGAGTGGATGGATTTCTTGTGGGGGGGGCTTCACTGGATGCTTTGAGCTTCTCCGCAATTCTGGATGCGATGGCCGGGGAGGGTGAGTGATCTGGAGATAGGAAAGAGGAAAGTTGATTCTATAGTAATTCTTGATCTGGATGGGAAAATCGATCTGCCGGCCGCGACCTTTCTTAAAAATACTATCCGGGGAATGATTGAAGAAGGATTATGTAATTTCGCTCTCAACTTCAGCAAAGTACGTTCGATTGAAAAAGAAATGGTTGGAACCATCGTCTCAATCAATAAGATAATCAGCCGCGGTGAGGGAAAACTGGTTATTTTCAACATCCCATGGGATGTCAAAGAATACGTTGAACATTTCTCATTCAAAGAAGAAATCCGGATATTCGAAAATGAATCTCTGGCTCTGGAGGAGCTTGGTTACGAACAGGATGAAACAAGAATTGGCAGCCCGGTTTACCTTGCATTGGGATCTTCCAGTTCGTTCAAAGAAATATTCTGGAAGGTGACGGCATTGGGTGGTATTCCGGTCGAGAGATTTGAATTGATCGAGCCGGCGAAACGCGGCATGGCCGGAAGGATATTAGAGGTTATTCTTCTCGATGCGCTCATGCCGAGGAACAGTGCCTTACAGGCGGTCAAGGAGCTTCGCCTGGACAAATGGTGCAAGGGAGCGGTTATTTTGGTGGTTGGACCCGATTCATCACGCGTAATGTTCAATTTTATGAAAGAATATGGTGCGGATGATTTCATACCGATTCCCTTCGTGCGTGAGGAATTGGTCAGTTCTATCGATGCCAAACAATTTTTTGATCTTCTGCGCCGCAAGTTCGAACTGAAAGCCGAAGGTTATTACGATAAAAAGTAAGAGATACCGGGAAATTTCAAATGGTTATATTTTCTACAGACCCGTTTCCAGATTCACAATGCTTCATCATCTATGATGATATCTATCTGCGGCACCGTACCGGTAATCATCCCGTTGGTGAATGATCCAAAATATTTCCCCGCCCCCGGCGAGAAGGTGTGGCACAGTGCGCCAAGGAATAGCGGGACGAGCATCATCCCCCCCGGGATTTTCTCAATCGAGCGTTTTATCTGCATTTCCATCACCTGTCGGCATATTTTTAAGGGCTGATGCGTCATTCCTCAATGGAGCATCAGTGTTGATGGAAACGAAGATAGACATTCATTTAATCAATAAAAGTGATCAAAACCACATCAATTGAAACGCTGTTTTATTTTTATCGGATCATTGTTTTTATTTTGAAATTGATCACAAAAAAACCACCGCCGTTGGCGATGGTTCATTTTTTAAGCTGATATGCGGCCTATACGCCTCATTGCAGCAGGCGGCAAATGATTATTTTTTCGCCGCGAAACGTGCCGCTGCTTCATCCCAGTTCACCACGTTCCACCACGCGGCAATGTAGTCGGGGCGCCGGTTCTGATACTTCAGGTAGTAGGCGTGCTCCCACACATCCAGGCCGAGGATCGGCGCACACGGGCAGTCCACAAATCCCTTCATCAGCGGGTTGTCCTGGTTGGGCGTGGAGCAGACGCAAAGTCCCGGCGCGCCGGGATCGTCCTTGATGCCCAGCCAGGCCCAGCCGGAACCGAAACGAGTCGTTGCCGCGGCGCCAAACTCTTCCTTGAACTTGTCGAACGAGCCGAAGGCGGCATTGATGGCTTCGGCCAGCTCACCACTGGGCTGCCCGCCTGTCTTGGGCCCCATGATGGTCCAGAACATGCTGTGGTTCCAATGGCCGCCGCCGTTGTTGCGCACCGCGGTGCGGATGTCCTGGGCCACGGCATTGAGGTCCGATACCAACTGGTCGATCGTCTTGGACTCGAGTTGCGGCTTGCCGGCGATGGCGGCGTTGAGCTTGGTGATATAGGTGTTGTGATGTTTGCCGCGATGAATCTGCATGGTCTGGGCGTCGATGTGCGGCTGAAGCGCATCGTCGGGGTATGGCAGTTCGGGCAGTTTGAAGGCCATGAAATCCTCCTTATCTTCAGAGAATCAAATCGAGTGACGTCCTGGGAGCCTTTAGGGCCGGGCCCGCTGGGCTCAAGCACGATACCGCAAAGTTGCCCAACCATGGTATCCTGAACCGGTGGAGCTGTGGCGATGGCCCGGCCGCGTATCTGATCGAAAATCTGTGGTGGAAGGCCGGTCTTGGTGATAGGATCGGTGTTCGCCCTGCAGTAGTGGGAGGAGGTGGCTACGTGGCTGAATCGGACAGACGCATCATCGACGGCTATGAGTTCGTGCAGCAGTTCCTGTTTCCCAGGATCCTGCGGGCGGCGACGATGGCCTTGCAGCCGCCCCGGCTGGTGCTCGGCTTGCTGATGGTTGCGGCATTGATGACCGTCGGGCGAATCTGGCACAGCCCGACCGTTGGCCCGCAAGGGTTGATGGCCGATCGATGGTCGCCTGATGAAGCTGGGGCGGGCGAAGAGGGCCTAAGCATCTTCCAAGCGACAGTGGACCACGTCACGGTAAGCTTCAACAGTCTGGTCGAGGGGCTGGCGTTGTTGCGATTCGGTCAGTTCTTCACCGGCCTCGGTGATCTGTTTGTCCGCACGCCCATCGCGGCATGGCAGCACGACAAGGTGTTCACGATCGTCTATGGGCTGTTCTTCGTGGTGGTGATGGCGCTTGGCGGCGGAGCGCTCTCAAGGATGGCCGCAACGGAGCTCTCAAGCGGCGAGAAGCCGCAAATGCAACAGGCGGTGGACTTTGCATTGGGGGCCTGGCGTCGGCTGATCTTCTGCCTGCTTCTGCCGCTGTTGATTGCCGGCGTGCTGAGTCTGCTGCTGCTGGGTGGCGGATGGTTCCTGATGCTGCCGTGGCTGGACCTGCTTGGAGGGCTTCTATACGGGCTTGCGCTGCTGGCTGGGTTCGGTGTGGCGTTTTTGTTGATCGGCTACGCCGCGGGCTTCAGTCTGCTGGTGCCGGCCGTCGCATGTGAGAACTGCGATGCCGCCGACGCCCAACAGCGGGCCTACGCGTATGTGCTGAGCCGGCCGCTACATCTGCTGGGCTATTCAGTCGTCGGGTTTGTCGGTTTGGCCCTGGGATTCGTGGTGGTGAGCCTCTTCGCGGTAGCGCTGCTAAACATCAGCGGCGCGCTGGTGGGCGCGGTGACGGCGAACGCCGCGATGGACGGGGCCGGCGGGTCTGCATTGTTCGCTCTCACAGCGGGGGCCGCAACGGGGGATGATCTCAGCTGGCACAGCCAGTGGTCCGCGTGGCTCGTATCCTTCTGGCAGATGGTCGTGGTTTCCGCCGTGGGCGGATACGTACTTGCGTACTACTTCAGCGCGTCGACGATCGTCTACCTGTTGATGCGCCGGGTCTGCGATGGTCAGGACATCGCTGAGATCTGGGAGCCCGGCGAGGTGCCGGGTACGATGGCCCCCGAGCCCGAAGCTGACGCCTCCGACGAAGCGCAAGCGCCAGCCGACAGCGGCGCGATCGACGAGCAGTGATCGCGGCGTTGGGGCTCGCTGACGCGCGGAGTATCCAGCGAGCCGGCTCGTCCTCGAGCCCGGTCGATTCGTGAATCGCACAAAGCGCTCGATGCGTAGTGAGCGGGACGTTGACTGCGTGCCAGCCTCAACCGCGGGCGAGGACGCCGCGGCTCGCTGGCGCGCGGCTCGTCTATCGGCCGGGACACATGAATCGAATGCGCTCTAGGCTTCCTTGACCTGGAAGATCGTCTGGGTGCGCAGCACGAGCCCGCAATCATTGCGAAGGTGGTAGCTCTGCACGTGCACCTGGTCGCTGTACCGCTGCATGTCGAGCAAGGACATATTGGGCTTGCTGGCTTGATCCGACCACACCGACATCAGCCCGTCAAACTCGCGGCCGTGCTCCAGCATTTCGTTGTACGTGCTGAGGTACAGGTGATCCGAGAGGATCTCGGTCTGCATCGAGGTCATGTAAACCATCCGCTCGCCGAATGTGGTCTCATGATCCCTTTCCCCCGCGCAGGGAAAGGTGGCGAGCAGCCCGCGCTCGGGCAGCTGCTCGAGTTGGTCGGTAATGATCTCGGTGAGGCACATCTCCTCGTGCTGGAATCTCAGGGCGTGCCCGCCGCGGAAGATCCATGCCTCGAATTCATACTCGCCATGCTCGATTCGCTGCCGGCCTTCGATCCCGAAGAACTCCGGGTGCAGGGCATTGCGGTACAGCAGCATGCTGTAGGCTTGGAGAGTCGTTGCTTTGGACTGGAAGCTCATACATAACCCTTACAAAGTTGACGCAACGAGCCATCTCCACCTCCCGCTATTGAGCAGCATTGTTGCGGCTGTTTGGGCAAAGGCAACCAGAAATTTCGAAATTTCCCGACTGAAGAATCGATCGACCCCGATCCGACGCCACTCAAGGGTTCGGGGGAGCGACCGGCTCACCCCCAACTGATGGCGTCTCGGCTTCGGCCCGGCTGGGCCGAACGCTGTTTGATGAGCCGGGATGAGTCCCCCGCAGATTCATAGGGGCTACAAGGCTGACGTCGTCGCCCCAGATGAATATCCCGGGGCTATCGCTCGGTTCTGTGTGGCGATTGAGCGGGCGGATAGACTACCGTCTCGATCTCGGCCTCCACCGAACCGTCGCCATGACCAGCCAGCCCGACCGAGTTCGCCGAATCGCTCATCAGCATCTCCAGACGAACCGGCTCTTAGGGGTAGACTTCGTGCCCATCAACCGGGCAGCTATTGGCTCGACCCACCACTGCGGCGACGGTGGCGAATCAGGCGGGACATCGGGCCCGAGCGGGGCGGTGGTGCGGCCGGGTCAGGCATCGCTCGTTGGAGGCGAGCCGGCTCAGGGCGAGCTGACCTTCGCCCCGCCCGATGACCACCACCAGCCGGCCCAGATGCCTGCCTGCGAGAAGCCCCAGGCACTTGAAGCGTTGCGGGCTCGCCACGACGAGACCTGTCCGCACTGCACGCAGGCCACAGCACACACCCGCACCGTGTTTGGTGAAGGGAACCCCGATGCCGAGCTGATGTTCATCGGCGAGGCCCCCGGCGAAGAGGAGGACCGCACCGGCCGGCCGTTCGTCGGACGGGCCGGGCGGAAGCTGGATGACATCATCAAGGCGATGGGCTGGCGGCGAGAGGAGGTCTACATCGCCAATGTGCTCAAGAGCCGCCCCCCAGGAAACCGCACCCCGCTGGCCGGCGAAGTGGAAATCTGCACGGAGTTTCTGGCCGAACAGATTCGCATCATTCGACCCCAGGTGATTGTTGGTCTGGGCGGCCCGGCAACGAAATGGCTGCTTAGCACGAACCAGGGCATTACGCGCCTCCGCGGCCAATGGGCGACCTACACCGACGGCGCGCTTTGCATCCCGGTCATGCCCACGTTTCACACGGCCTATCTGCTGCGAAACTACACCCCGGAGACTCGCGCCAGAGTGTGGTCGGACATGCAGGCGGTCATGGCTGTGCTGCGACCGCTTGATGCACCCACCGAGCGGTAGGCGAGTTTTTCCCAAATCGCCAAGAACCACACCCGCGGTTGCTACGGAATATCGGGCGTACGGCCAACCCGGACGTATGCCCTGTGGATGGCCTGACATTGCCCCCCCACATAGAGCCCGTCGTCGTGTCCCATTCGGCGACGGGCTCATTCTTGTCTCAACCCCCGCCCCAAGCCCAAGCCACACGCCTCTCTCCTATCTTCGCACGATCAGCGTGACCGGGCCATCGTTGATGAGGTTCAGCAGCATCATCGCCCCGAACACGCCGGTGGCGACCGGCAATCCGTGCTCGCTGCCCATGCGCCGGGCGACGCGATCGTAGAGGCGTCGTCCGAGGTCAGGCTCGGCGGCCTTGGCGAAGCTGGGCCGATTGCCTTTCGCACATTCGCCGGCCAGGGTGAACTGGCTGATCAACAGCACTTCGCCGCCGATGTCCGCAACCGAGCGGTTCATCTTCTCCTGCTGGTCAGGAAAGATACGCAGCTGCGCCACCTTCTTTGCCATCCAGTCCGCCTGCTGCTCGGTGTCGCCGCGCTCGACCGCCAGCAGCACGCACAGTCCCCGGCCGATGTGCGCGTGATGGCCGATCGCTTCCACGGTCACCGAGGCTTCACGGACGCGCTGGAGCACCGCGATCATGGTTGGTTGAGCTCGTCTGCTCGGTTGAGGGCGCAGGCGAGATGGAAGCGGGGCAAGCCTGGTGGCGAAACTGGCTGGCGGCCGGGCATGGCAGATGCCTCGATGCCTTCGCTAGAGTAATGCGATGGCCGCGCTGCTGACCATCGCGATCCCCCGTTCGTCATACGCCTGGCGGTAATCGATCAGCTCAACCGCGTCGGGCTCGGTGAGCATGAGTAGGGCAGCCATATTGCCGATGCTGCACCACCGCGTGGGATTCTTGTTCCACTCGAAGCCGGCAAGGAACGTTTCAGGATCGCCGGTAAGGAAATTAGCCAGCATGTCGCGGTCGTGCTGCTCCACGTCGATGCGGCGTTGCTCGTCCACCGGCCGGGGCTCGCCGAACTGCAGCCCGACGTGGCTCAGGTCGCTGGAGGCGATGAAGAGCGTGTCGCCTCCGACCTCATCGAGCGCCTCACGCAGCGCTTCGACAAGCTGTGGCCCGGTCACCCGCCCGCCGTTGTGCGGACCGTCCTTGATCATCGGGATCAGCGGATCAGGGATCAGGGCCGCCACCAGCGGAACGGTGCCGAAGAAATACTGAATCCATGGCAGGTGAAGCTGGATGGAGTGCTCGGCGAGATGGTCGAGCTGGTCGATGATCAACGGCCGTCCCAGCCGCTGCAGGAGTTTTCCCACCACAACGGTGTCGGCCGGGCACCGCCCGATCGGCGAATCGAAGCCGTATTCTGACAGCACGACGCCGTCGCCGAGCCCGAAATGATTGGTGCCGAGGCTGACGACGCGGTCGGGGGTGTCGAGGCCCTTGAGGCAGCAGTACGCGGCTGCATAGTTGGGCCAGCCGCGCTCATAGTCCAGATGGGGTGCGACGATTCCGATGGCGGGTGCTGTGAGGTCCGGTGGATCCGTCTGCTCCAAGTAGCCTTCAATCGCCTTGCGGCATTGGGCCTCGGTGTCGCCCATCGCGCGCGACGCCGTGGGGGGAAATGCGCCTTGGGCGTGCAGCTTGTCCTTCAGCTGGGCCTCGAGTCGCTCGAAGGTGGGGCCCCACAACAGGCCGACCTGATCGAGCCGCTTGGCCAGCTCGATGACCTGGTTCAGATTGCCGTTGAGCAGGTCCGCGATCTCGGCGATCGACCGTTCGCCGCGGAAATGCTGCATGATCGGCAACGCCTGGGCCGGTACAACCAGCGTCTGCCGCACCAACATTGTCGGGTCACGCAGCGCAACGAACGGCTTGCCCTGCTTCACGACGGGCCGCGGCTGAACCGGCCGAAGATGCGGTCGGCGAATGTGCTCGGGAAGCGCGTCGTGCGTCATTGCTTCGATCACCACGCCAACAGATACGAACGGGCGGGCCGGGGCAGTCTCCTCGGACATGTCGAGGATACTGCTATAGGGGCGCCCCGGACAAGGTGCCCGGCGGGGATTGAGTCGCGGCGGCAATGGCAAACAGGTCGAACCCGGCCCTGAAGAGCAGGAGGCTGCCGCTCACCAGCCGGATCAGGCCGGTCACCCAGCGTGGGACCTGGGACCTGTGCAGTCCCAGAACCCCGAAGCCGCCGAGAAACCTGGGAAGATACGTCACTGCTGAGCCCTTCACAGGGACGATTTTGGCAGATCTCCGTCAGGATTTCTGGCCGAATCCTGTCGCGTGAAGTATGTCTTGGTTAGAATATGGGCCTTCGTACGGTGGTGGTGCCCGGCGATCCTCAGACGCGTAAGGCGGTCGCCGGTCCCGATGGCGGCGTCAATCGGAGTTTACCTCTCTAGAATCTGCACTGGTGGGAGATTTCATCGTGATCAGCTTGAAGCGAAATGTGACGGGTCTGGTATGTCTTGCCATGGCGCTGGCCGTGTGGGGATGCGGCGCGGGTGAAAACCAAACGTCGACAGACGTTGAAGGTGACTCCGGGGGGGCCGCGAAGGAGCCCGCCGAAGGAACCGGGGCACAGGCGAATCCTTCGCCCAACGATTCCGGGCCGACGGTTAAGACCACGTCACCTCGATTGCAGACGAAGCTTGGGACCGCTGAGCAAGCCAAGGCGACGACTCGGCCCAACCCCGACAATCCGTCGACCGCCCCTACCGCCTACATCGTCATAGTCGAGCCGGCCTCGCTTGACCTCGGCACGGCGGGGGTCAATGAGTCCGTCAAGGCAACTGTTCGGCTGGTCAACACCGGCGACAAGCCGATGACCATCACTGATTGTAAGAGCTCCTGCGGATGCACGACCACGAAGTGCCCCAAGGGGCGGAGTTTACAGCCGGGCGAATCGACCGAGGTTGAGGTCAGCGTCAGTACCGGACTCAGGGGTCGGGTGATCTCCAAGACCGTCACCTTCGTGGTGGAGGGCCAGCCGGCGCTGAGGTTGCCCGTACGAGTCGAGGTCATCGCCTATGTGTCAATCGAACCGTTGAGGATGTCTCCCGATTCGCAGCCCGATGGACGCATCGTTCTTCGGGCGACTGACGACGAGCCGTTCCGCGTCCTGAGCATGAGTCCGCAGGTTATCGCGCAGTTCGATGAAGACCCTCGCGTTGAGCACGAGTTGTTCCTATCGTGGGATACGTGGCGCGATCTGGGCAGTGTACCGAAGTTGAGCTTTAGTCTTGATCACCCCAAGGTCAAGCAGGTGCAGACCCACGTGCGTGATAGCGCCAGGCCCCTCACGCTGGACAAGACCGCCGCCACCCGGCCGGCCGCCGCCCGGCCGGCGAACACGCTCAAAGGGCTCGATCCGCACGTGGCGGTGGCCCTGAAGAACGGTGATGTCCAAGCGGTGACCAAGGTTCTGGAACAGGGGACCGATGAGAAGACGCGGGACGCCATGTTGGCTGTGGCCGCCAAGTACGGCCGAGTTGAGATGATCCAGGTCCTGCTTGATGCCGGTGCGAACGTTGAAACGCCCGATGCGCGCGGGCGAACGCCGCTGATGTCGGCCGTGCAGTCGCGCAACGGCCAGGCGGTTCAAGCACTGCTGGCCGGGGGGGCCAATGTGAATGCTCACGACCCAGACCGAGGCGGGACCGC
This sequence comes from Planctomycetota bacterium, assembly GCA_022566535.1. Taxonomy (GTDB): domain Bacteria; phylum Planctomycetota; class Phycisphaerae; order Phycisphaerales; family SM1A02; genus JADFFQ01. The sequence continues at coordinate 19,525 of JADFIR010000037.1, read as the reverse complement.
GCTGGCGTGGGCGTCGGGGCCGTTCGGCGACCTGGCGATGGTCCAGGCATTGCTGGCCGCCGGGGCGGACGTCAATGTCTCGGATAAAGGGGGCATGACGCCTCTGTTGTGGGCGGCCGGCTTCGGCGATGTGGCGCGGGTCGAGGCCTTGGTGGAAGCTGGAGCGAATCTCCAGGTCAGCGACAGCACGCGCGGCGCCACGCCCCTGATGTATGCTGCGAGGACCGGGTCGCTCGAATCGCTGCACGCGCTTGTGAAAGCCGGCGCAGTGCTCCAAGAGAAGGGCAGCAAAGGCAAGACGGCCCTGGCGTGGGCCGCGGCGACGGGTACCCCCGAAAAGCTTCAGGCCCTCATCGACGCCGGGGCCGATGTCAACGCTCGCGATAGTAGCGGATGGACCCCGCTGGACCACGCTCGTAATCGGCGTGACGCCAGGGGCAAGGAAATCGCGCAGATTCTTGAGCCGCTGACAGCCCGCGAGGAAGCAGACGCTTCCGAATCGCCGGACGAGTGAATCGTACATCGGGGCCTGGTTCCCGTCCGGTGAAATCCTGTTCGCAACGACTGTGCCGCGGCCCACCACCGGGCAGGCGGGTTGGGGCGAATAGGGGCCGTGGCGGCTGTCCGCTCCTACTTTTTACCCGGCGATGAGACGCTATCATGCGGGCCCTCCATTGGTGCCACACATGAGGCTGTTGATATGACTACTGCCATCTCTGCGACTTCCTCCACGTCCCGGACAGCAACGCCGTACGACGAGCTGATCGGCCTGATGCGGGAGGCCAACCTGCTGGGAGCAACCGCGTCCCTGCTTGGCTGGGACCAGGAGACGATGATGCCTAGTGGGGGGCTGGCCTATCGAAGCGACCAGCTCGCCCAGTTGGCCCGCATCGGGCACGGCCTGGCGACCGACCCGCGGATCGGCGAGCTTCTGTCGGTGTGCGAGGCTGATGAAGGTCTAATCGGCGACTCCACCAGCCCGCCTGCGGTCAACCTCCGCGAGATCCGCCATGAGTACGACCGTCGCACGAAGCTGCCGACCGCATTGGTCGAGGAGTTGGCTCACACCACTAGTCTCGCCCAGCATGAGTGGACCCAAGCCAGGAAGGCGTCGGACTTCGCTCGATTCCGACCCTGGCTGGAGAAGGTCGTCGATCTGACCAGGCGCAAGGCTGAGTGCTTCGGTTGGCCCCAGGACGGGGAGGCGTGGGACGCCCTGGCGGAGGACTATGAGCCGGGCTGCACCGCTGCTGAGGTCCAAACGGTCTTCACATCCCTGCGACCGCGCCTGCAAAGCCTGATCAGCGAGCTGTCCGCAAGCTCCAAGAAACCATCGAATGCATTCAATGAGCTCAAGCTGCCCGTCGAGAAGCAGGAAAGGTTTGTCCGATTCGTGGCCGAGCAGATCGGGTTCGACTTTTCGCGTGGCCGGCTGGATCGCTCAACCCATCCATTCTGCAGCGGCACGCATTGCAACGATGTGAGGCTGACAACGAGATTTCACGACGCGAACGTCAACGACGCCCTCGGCTCGACGATGCACGAGTCCGGCCACGGCATCTACGAGCAGGGCTTGCCCGCCGAGCACATCGGCACGCCGATGGGCGCCAGCGTCTCGTATGGAATCCACGAGAGTCAGAGCCGAATGTGGGAGAACCAGGTCGGCCGATCGCGGGCGTTCTGGGTCTGGTGCCGCCCGAAGCTCAAGGATTTCTTCGGTGCAGCGGTGAATCACCAAAGCCTAGAAGAGGTATACGGGGCCGCCAACATCGTCCGGCCCGACTTGATCCGCGTCGAGGCCGATGAGGCGACGTACAACATGCACGTCATGATCCGCTTCGAGATCGAACGGACCCTGATGAGCGGGGAGCTCGCTGTGGCTGACATCCCCGGCGTGTGGAACGAGAGCTATAAAGACTACCTCGGCGTGGATGTGCCCGATGATCGCCGCGGGTGCTTGCAGGACATCCATTGGTCGATGGGCTCAATCGGTTATTTCCCCACGTACACGCTTGGCAACCTCTATTCAGCGCAGTTCTTTGAGAAGGCGGCCGGAGACATTGCAGACCTGTATCAGCAGTTTGAGCGCGGCGAGTTCGGCCCGTTGCGGGAGTGGCTCAATGCGCAGATCCATGCTCACGGCCAGCGCTACCGCGCCGCCGACCTGTGCCGGCACGTCACCGGCAAGCCGCTCAGCGCCGATCCGCTCATGCGGCACCTACAGGGCAAGCTGCGTCCACTGTATGGGCTGTGATTCGCCTGACCCGTTGGCTGAGATGACGGCGGTGGGCCCCAAAGCAGCGGATGGCATCCGCGGCTTCCTGTTGAACATCTTTCGCGGAGCAGTGGATGGCAATCGGCAATCCCCGTCAGCGCGCCATCGTCGCCTTGCTTTTGCTTGTACCGATACCGAGCTTCGGGACATGGATGGCCATGGTCCAGGCCGAAGGTCCGGTCGGTCAGACCCTCTTCTTCGTCGCCAAGCTCTGGGTTCTTGTATTGCCCGTGGCGTGGCTGGTGGTCATCGACAAGCGTAGACCGGCGCTACCGCTTCCAAGAAGAGACGGAATGGTCGCGGCGATCGTCAGCGGATCGCTGTTCTTCCTCGCCATCGCGATCGGCTACTGGTTCCTTGGACGGCATTGGATCGAGCCGGAGTTCATGCGCGAGAAGGCCCATGAGATCGGGCTGTCCACCCCGGTTCTGTACCTCCTGGGTGCGGTCTACTGGTGCACGATCAACTCGATCCTGGAAGAGTACATCTGGCGGTGGTTTGTGGTTACGCGCTGTGAAGTGCTGATGGGCCGTGTGCCCGCGGTGATCGTGTCAGGCCTGTTGTTCACCCTTCACCACATCATTGCCCTGAACGTCTACTTCGACGGTCGCGTCACCGCGTTGGGGTCGTTGGGAGTGTTCATCGGGGGTGCGACTTGGTCGTGGATCTATCTGCGATACCGCAACATCTGGGCCGCCTATGTCAGTCACGTCTTTGCCGATGTCATCATCTTCATCATCGGTTGGCAGATCATCTTCGCGGCCGGGTAAGGCCCGTAGCGCGGCGATGCGCCGGCTCGCCGGGTGGTGCGCCGCAGGGGGCACTGATCGCCCCACAAGCGATCATTTCCGTCTTGACGATTTGGCCGCCACTTTCCTTGACGTCTTCTTCGCGCGTGACTGGCTGATCCGGGCCACCTTTTTCCTTGCGGCCATAGACCGCGCCGGCTTCTTAGTCTTCGATGGTTTCCTTGAAGCGGTGGCCGGCTTTGTCGCTACCGCAGCCCGTGCCGGTTTCTTCTTGGTCGATCGTTTCTTCGTTGCGGGCGCCTTGGCTGCGGACGTCTTGGCGACCTTCGGTTCTTTAATGGTCGATGATTTCCTGATCGTGCGGGTTGTGCTTGTGGGCGACTTAGCGACCTTCGGTTCTTTGATCGTCGATGATTTCCTGATCGTGCGGGTTGTGCTTGTGGGCGTCTTGGCGACCTTCGGTTCTTTGATCGTCGATGATTTCCTGATCGTGCGGGCTGTGCTTGTGGGCGTCTTGGCGACCTTCGGTTTGGTGGTGGTCGTCGAGACGATCATCGGGCGGGTCTTCGGTGTCGCCGTCGGAGGCCGCGTCGGCTTCTTTGGCTCCGGGCGATGCCAGGGCACCGTCACCACCCCCAACAGTTTGGCTCCGTCGACAATCGCCAGCGATCGGCTTTGGAGTGACTCGCCTTTCCAGGAAGCCTTGGGTCCCAGCCGCACTTGGCCGTCGGTCTCGACGTTCCCCTCCATGACCCCTTCACAGACAATGCCGTCACCGGACTGAATCCGCTTGGCGGCGACCCGACCCCGTTTGGTGATTCTGATCTTCCCACAGGTTTGCAGGTCAAAGACCGGTGTATAGGACTTCACCACGACGTCCTCGACCTTGATCGCCTTGTTGCAACCGGGACAAGCAGTGCTCAACGTGCGCAGAGATACCCGCAACCTGTGGCCGCATATGTAACACCGTACGGTTCGCGTCGCCGCCGCTTTGGCCATCCCGATGTTTCCGCACGGGGCAACTGGAGTCACCCGGGCGATGAGTCGCCGGCTGCAGCGCCGTGCCTGTCGCCGGATTCAGGATCCAGTCCGCTACTTGACTTTGGCCGTCTGGGGCTGTGCGGTCAGCTTGGGTTCGGTGGTGGAGCTCGCTCTGGACGCCTCGGCCTTGCCGTCCAGGCCGATGCGGACGTGTCCGTCGACGGCCGCCCCGTCAGCCATGGTCATCCGGGTGGACACAATGTCGCCGGTGATCCGCCCGCTGGCTTTGATCTCCACCCGCTCGCTCGCCTGGACGTTGCCCTCGATATGGCCTTCCACGGCAACTTCCTTCCCGGTCACGTTGGCCTTGCACGTCGAGCCGTCGGCGATGAAGACCTTCCCCTTGGACTTGATCGATCCCTCAATGTGTCCGAGCAGCTTCGCGGCGGATTCGAAAGTCAGATCGCCTTTGAACTTCGCGTCGGGTCCCAGGATCGTGCTGTATTCGGCGGTTGCCTCGGCCATGGCGTGTTCTCCTGTACGGATTTCGAGAGCGTTGGGAGCGCGGCCTCAGATTGCCGCAGATTGGTTCATCGGGTCGAACATGCTACCGCATTGACCGTCGCCCTGGCAACGGGAACCGAGGTTGGCGTAATGGGCAGGTTCTCCACAACCCGTCGGCTGTGGGGCTCGCCTCGGAAATGGTTCAATACATGCTCGCTGAGGCCGGCTCCAGCGTTCACCCCCCCATGCGATCGGCCAGAAACCCTGCCACCTGGGCAATCCCGATTCGCTGCTGGGAGCAGTCGTCGCGGTCGCGCACGGTGACCGTCTGGTCCGCCAGCGTCTGGCCGTCGATGGTGAAGCAAAATGGCGTTCCCGACTCGTCCATCCGGGCATATCGCTTGCCGATGGACTGTTTGATGTCGAATCGCGTCGCGTATTTTTTGCGCAATTGCTGGTAGAGGTTCTCCGCCTGCTGGGGCATGTCGTTCTTGGCGACCAGCGGGAAGACCGCCGCCTGGATGGGGGCCAGCCGGGGATGGAATCTCAGGAAGACCTTGCTGGGCCGGTCGGGGTCCGGGGTGTAGGCCTCGCAGATCAGCGCCAGCACCCCGCGAGTCAGCCCGGCCGCCGGCTCCACCACGTGGGGGATGTACCGCTTGTTGCGCTCCTGGTCGAAGTATTCGAGCTTGACCCTTGCGTGCTCCTGATGGGCCTTCAGATCAAAGTCCGTCCGGTGGGCGATGCCTTCCAGCTCCGCGAAGCCGGGATGGGTGAACGGGAAGCGATACTCGATATCCACCGTGCCCGCCCCGCCCTGGGCGTAATGCGACAGCTCATCCTCATCGTGCTGGCGGATCGTAAGGTTGTCATCAGACAATCCCAGCGACTTCCACCAGCTCAAGCGCTGCTGCTGCCAGAACTCGAACCACTTCGGCGCATCTTCCGGCCGGCAGAACCACTCCATCTCCATCTGCTCGAACTCGCGCGACCGATAGATGAAGTTCCGGGGGTTGACCTCGTTGCGGAACGCCTTGCCGATCTGCGCGATCCCAAACGGCACCTTCACCCGCATCGTGTCGAGGATGTTCTTGTAATTGAGAAACAGCCCCTGCGCAGTTTCGGGACGGAGGTAGGTCTTGTATTCGTCGCTCTTGATTGCGCCGTACCACGTCTCGAACATGAGATTGAACTGACGCGGCGGCGTGAGTGCGCCTGTATTGGCCGTAAACGGCGAAGGGATTTCATTCGGAGCGTGCTCCAAGAATTCTCTCTCAATCGCAAAGACAATCCCGAACCCTGATGTTCCATCTTGGTCTTTGAGTGCAACCCTAATCTGATCCTTTCTATGCGGTACAGCCTTCTGGATTCGCCAAGGCTTGATCAACTTTGGTTGTTCGATCAGGATTGCAACCGCTTCAGAGGGATTGCTTGCAACGACAGTGCACAGTGGAATCGTGTGACCACTTGCGGCCGTTTTGGAAGGTTTATCTGGCGTCACATCAAGGAAGAATCCTTGCAAATGATCAGCACGAAAGCGCTGCTTTGTTTCCTTGTCATCCACCATCGGATCGTTGAAGCCACCGACATGGCCGGAGGCTTCCCAGACCTTGGGGTTCTGGATGATGGCGGAGTCCAGGCCGACGATCTCCAGTTGCTCGCCGTCCGGCCCGGCGGGGGGGCAGCGGACCATGTCGTGCCACCAGGCGTCGCGCAGATTGTTCTTCAATTCCACGCCCAGTGGGCCGTAGTCCCAGAAGCCGTTGATCCCGCCATAGATCTCCGAGGCTGGGAAGATGAACCCGCGCCGCTTGCACAGCGCGACGATCTCGTCCATGGACTTGGCGGCGGTCGGCGTACTCATGGCGAGGATGGTAGCTGGGAACGTCGAAAAAGGCACGAGGGCACGGAGGCAGTATGACGGCGGTATCTGCGGGTTACCACCCGCAGCTATTGCAATGGAGCGCAAGCTTCGGCGCGCTCAAACCATCGCCGCCCGCTATGTTTCGGCAAATACTCGTTCATCAAGTAATCGTAGTGGGCCTGATCGCGCACGCGTTTCCTGCTCCCCTTACGCACAAACCATTTCCGTCCTTTCGTTCGCGTATGTTGCGCAAGCATCATGCCAAGGAGGCGCTTGAGCGTGTCGTGGACGAACTTCCAATCAAGCGTATCGTCCAGCCAACTGACAAGTGCGTGCATGTGTGTTGGTTCGGTCGCGACATAGTGCAGCCGCCAATCTCTACGATCACAGATGTCGCACGTGCCGTCGACAAGAATATGCTGCAACTCCTTGTCGAATGTCACCTGCGGGTGGGTCGCGTTTCGATCGTATTGCGCAGCCATTTCCGCATCCGGTGGCAGGATCCCCTCGCCTTGGCGCACATATCCCCGGGGATGATCGGGTCGCCAGGTGCGATAAGCATGCAACGTCAGCAGGTAGACAGGCACGGAGGCAGTATGACGGCGGTATCTGCGGGCTACCACCCGCAGCTATTTCGATCGAGCACAATCTGCGTCGCGCAGCGGGCAGTAGCCGCGGGGTGGCGACCCGCGGATCTTCTACGCGGCCGGTTCGCTTCGTTTCGCCCGTACGACCATCGCGGCCGTCATGCGGTTGACCGCCAGCTTCGCCGCCAGCTCGATCGCGGCGGACAACGAGCCTTCCGCAGCCGCGTTGGTGCCCGCGATGTCAAAGGCCGTGCCGTGATCGGGGCTGGTGCGAATGATCGGCAGGCCGATGGTCCAGTTCACGGCGTGGTTCCAGCCCAGCAGCTTGACGGGGATCAGCCCCTGGTCGTGATACATCGCCACCACCAAGTCATAGTTTCCCGAGGCGGCGTCGATGAACAGCGTATCGGCGGGGAAGGGACCCTGGACGTTGATGCCTCCATGGCGGGCGATCTCGATTGCCGGTTCGATCAGCCGCGATTCTTCGTCGCCGATGTGCCCGCCTTCGCCGGCATGGGGGTTCAGCCCAGCGACTGCGATCACCGGCTGCTCGATTCCCAACTCCCGGCACGCATCGTTGCCCAGATCAATCGGATCGAACACCCGACCGATCGTGAGCTTGTTGCGGATCTCCATCAGCGGCAGATGGGCCGTGGCGAGGACCACGCGCAGCCGGGGCGACACGAACATCATCGCGTGGCGCTTGGCTTTGGTGCGATGGGCGAGCAGCTCGGTGTGCCCGGGCCAGTTGAACCCGGCCATCTGCCAGGACTGCTTGCAGATGGGCCCGGTCACGATCGCGTCGAGATGCCGGGGATGTTCCCTCAAGCGCATCGCGTCGATGACGGCTTCCTCGACGAACGCCTTGGACGCGATCCCGCCCGACTTGGATGGTTGGCGCGGCGATTGAATGAACCCGTCGAACTCGTCGAAGTCGAGCACCACCACATCCTCGGTGATCTGACGCACGGTGCGCTTGGAGTCGTGCTGCACGCGGAACCAGTACGGCTCAACTTCCAGTTGATCAGCAGCGTAGGCCAGCAGCTCGTTGAGGCCGTAGACGACGTACCGGGCCAATCCGCGAATCCGCCTGTCCGCCAGCGCTTTGACCACGATCTCCGCACCGATCCCGGCTGGATCACCCATGGTGATGCCGATCGTGGGCTTGGTGATGTGGTCGGCTGATGCGGCCATCACGCAATGATATACGGCATCGCGGCGCGTAGCATGGAACACGCGATGGCTGATCCGCGCACAGACCAGATTGCCTGCGAGGCGGCACGACTCCTCGAAGCCGGTCGGGCCGATTCGATCGGCCAGGCCATCCGGGCAGCGGTGGGTGCATTGGGATTCCGTGATGTGGATTTGCCCGGGTACGGTCGGGTCCGCCAACACGCTCAGGCTAGGGCGATGCAGGTGATGGGTGATGTCGGCTACGCCGAGTCGGTGCGCAACGTCTGGCGGGTGGCCGAGCAATTGATGACGGTGTTGACCGAATCGATGCCCCAGGACGATTCCCTACTCGTTGGGCGCGCGGTGAAGGGACACATCGACGCCGGGGTCACGGTGCATGTTCGCCTGTACACGGTCGCGCCGATCGCCGATCTTGCGCGCACGTTAGTCGAGTTTGGCTATGACGAGCCCGCCTTTGAGACGGTCAACACCCGCCATGGCCGATTGAATCGAGTTCGGTTGGACGATCAAGGAATTGAAATAGTGCTGACGCGGTGCTTGCCGCCCATGGCTGCAAGCGCCCATCTCGACCTGTTCTCCGCCCGCCCGATCGAGACCGCGACGCTGACCGACCTGCGCCGCAGGCTCAAGGGGCTTTAGAGCGAGCCGGGGCGTCCGCGACCCCGGATTCTTAGCCCCGGGGGATGTGCATGTATATATGCGGGCGAATCCCGGGCCGGGGACGGCCGGGCTCGCGGTGAGTAGTAGACTGTCGTACCGTCTCGGTCGATGCAGCAGCTTGATCCGAAGCGCTCGACTTGGCACATCACGTTCGGCACGTACGGCGCCCGGCTGCACGGCGGTGACCGCCCGACCGTCGAGCGTCCAGGCAGCCGGCCGGGCGACCCGTTCGTGGGTGAAGATCAATCACGCGAGCGATTCATCAAGACCACCATGCTCGCCGAACCCGTTGTCCTCACGCTCGAACAACGAGCGTTTATCGAAGAAGCGCTGCCGGCAATCTGCACGCGTGGCGGCTGGACGTTTAGGGCCTGTGCTGCACAACCGGATCACGTTCACGTTCTGCTCGATGCTGATCGGCACGTGCATGGCGAGAAGGTCCGCCGACTCATCAAGCGCTGGCTGACACAGGAAATGAACAGGCACTGGTTGTCGGTCGACGGCGCTCGCTGGTGGGCGGAACAAGGGTCGAACCGTGCGATTCGCGATTTGGAATACCTGAACCGGGCGTACGAATACCTCCAGCGCCAGCGCACGCGCACTTGACGGCGAGCCGGGGCGTCCTCGGGCCCGGATTCTTAGCCCCGGGCAGAGGCGCGGATGGATGCGGGCGAATCCCGGGCCGGGGACGGCCGGGCTCGACGTTGGGAATGCCGGCACGAGGACGCGCGGGCTCGCTGCCTAGCCGATCCCGCCTTTGAGCTCGCCGAACTTCTGTTTGAGCTTGCGGATGGCTGGATCGTCCGGGCGGACCACCTGCGACTCCTGCTCCTGCTTCAGCGCACGCAACGACAGGCTGATACGGCGGTGCTCGGTGTCGATGTCGAGCACCTTGACAGTGATCACTTCGTCGGGCTTGACGATCTGGCTGACCTTGGCCACGCGTTCGCTGCTGAGCTGAGAGATGTGAACCAGCCCCTCCACGCCCGGGGCGAGCTCGACGAACGCGCCGAAAGGCATGATCCGCGTCACTCTCCCGGTGACGGTGTCGCCTGCGGATAGCTCAGCTGCTTTGGCGTGGTACGGGTCGGCGATGCATTGCTTCATACCCAGGCCGATGCGGGGCGGATCGTGAGAGCGGTCGATCTTGAGCACCTGCACCTGGACCTGTTCGCCCTCTTTGATGCGGTCCGAAGGATGTTTGATGCGCTCGTAGCAGATGTCGGAGATGTGGATGAGCCCGTCGAGCCCGCCGAGGTCCGCAAAGGCGCCGTAGGGTTGAATGGAGGTGATCACCGCCGGTTGCTGCTGGCCTACCTTAATCACCCCCAGCAAGCTGTCGCGCAGATGAACGCGCTCGGCTTCGAGCTGCTTTCGCCGGCTGAGGATGATCCGGCCGCGTGCGCGATCCAGCTCGATGATCTCGCAGGGGATCTTCTCGCCGATGAATACGGAGAGGTCGCCGACGTGGCGCAGACCAACCTGGCCGGCAGGCATGAACGCTTTGTGATTCGCGACTTCCATCTCCAGCCCGCCTTTGTTGGTGCCGGCGCAGCGGGCTTCCACGACTTGACCAACCTGCAACGATTCCCAGGCTGCCTTATGCACCGCCCCCTGCCGTGAGAGAATCAACAGCCCTTCTTTCTCATCGAAGCGCTCAACGATGAAGTCCAGCCGTTCACCCACCGTCGGCGGCTTGTCGAACTGCGACCGTGGGCAGATCCCCGACGACTTCGGGCCGAACTCGACGAACACATCTTCGCCATGGATTTGCAGGATGGTGCCGGTCTTCAGTTGGGTCTCGGTTCTTGCGGAGGAGGAGCGTGGCTTGGGGCGGTCGGCGATGTCGAGCATGTCCTCCAGGCTCATGTCACCCAGGGCGGCTTCGATCTCGGCCTGGAGCTTGGCGTCGAGGTCGCTGGAAGCGGGTGTCCGACGGTCGAGGGGTTGCTGAGCCATGTTCGCGCTCGTGCAGTTGGGGGACTACCGCAAGACCGGCAGGCCAATGCTGGCCGGGATAGTTTCGCCGATCGTCCGCGTGGGCGTGACCTTGGTGATGCGAGCGTGCAACAGCGTACCACGGGGACGCCGGGTTCGGAGATGGATCAACGCATATTGGTCGCACCGGCCGGTCATGATCGCAGGCTCATCCCTGCTGGGCTGTTCCAGAATCACGCGCACCGTTCGGCCGAGCAGCCGGCGGCGATACCGGATGGACATCCCGGCGGAAGGATCATTTTCCAGATCGATGAGGCATCGGACGCGAGCCTTCACGACGGCCGAAGGGACGAATCGGTCCGTCCAGCGGGCGGCCGCGGTTCCGCGTTTGGCGCTGTACGGGAACACATGCATGTGCAAATAACCCACGCGCCGCACGACCTCAAGCGTCTTCTCGAAATCCTGATCGGTCTCACCGGGGAAGCCGCAGATGATGTCGGTGGTAATCGCCGGAGGCAGTCTGTCCGGCGTGGTCAGCGCTGCGGTCGCCTGATCGATCATCTCCAGATAGTCGCCGACGCGATACTGTCGGTTCATCCGCTTCAAGATCGCGTCGGACCCGGACTGAAGCGGCAAGTGCAGGTGTGGCGCCACCACCGGTTGGTTGGCGACCATAGCGTCGAGTAGCGGCTCACTCACATCGCCGGGCTCCATGGAGCTGATCCGAAGCCGTACCAAGCCCCGAACCCCCGCTACAGCATCCAGCAGATCGGCCAGCGGCCCACTGCCGGGCTCCGCCTGCTTGCGCCGCAAGCCCGTCTCGTGCCCGTAAGCTCCAATGAATATTCCGGTGAGCACGATCTCCCGATGGCCCAGATCAACCAGCTGGCGAGCCTCGTCCACCGCATCACGGATCGTCTTGGATCGCAACGTCCGGCGGACCTTTGGAATGATGCAGAACGTGCAGTGGGCGTCGCAGCCGTCCTGAATCTTCAGCTCCGCTCGTACATGGGCTCCCGCTCTGCGATGCGGTTCGACCAGGGGCAAGGGGAGGATAGTTTCGTGGCAACTCGTGGGTGGTCCGCTGCGTAAACGTTGGTGTGTGCGCGTGCCAGCCAGCCATTCGTCCAGCCGCCGTGCGAAGCGGTCAGTCATCGCCGAGCCGTCATGATCGTAGTGGTGGATCACATGGTGCGGTCCGCCGGCCAGCTGCGCCGCTTCGTCGGGGTTGGTCGATCCATAGCAGCCTGTGACGATGATCGTCGGCAAGAACGCGCCTCGACCCGGAACCGGCCCAGGCAGATCCGCGCGCGGCAATCCCGAATCGAATCGACGGCGCAGCGCCCGGCGGACGGCCTGTCGGCTCTTGGCGGCGGCGGTGTTGGTCACGCTGCACGTATGAATCACCTCAACGTCGCACAGTCCGCGCGCGGCTGCCTTGACCAGGCCGCGATCCAACAGCAAAGACTCCATCTCGCGAGCCTCGGCATGATTCACCCGGCACCCCAGCGTTGTTATTCGGTACCGAAGCGTCCGCATCACCGTTGCATGCTAGCGGCAAGGCCTGGGCGAGTCAGCCTTGTGTCGGCTGGTTTAGTGATCCCGACGCGCCGGGCGCGAGCGCTCGACCGGTCGGATTCGCATAACATCCTTGGCTCCCGGCCGGGAGGCTCTGACCTGAAGCTCCCGGTGACGTATGAGGTATGGGCAAGCCCCAGGTCCGGGGTTTTCTAGGAGGAGTCTGTAGCGACATGGCACGTCCAAAGGCAGCCTGGGGTCTAGAGGTTGGCGCCGCCGCGATCAAGGCGATTCGTCTTACGCGCGATGGCGACGGGGTGAGTGTCTCGGACTTCAAGGTGATTGCGCATAGGAAGGCACTGTCCACGCCGGACGTGGATCAGAATGAGATGATCCGGCTGAGCCTCGGCCAACTCGTCAGCCAAAGGGTCCTGGAGGGCGAGCATCTGGTGATGTCCGTGCCGGGCCATGCGGCATTCGCGCGGTTCGCCAAGCTTCCGCCGGTCGAGCCGAGGAAAGTGCCGGACGTGGTCAAGTTCGAGGCCGTGCAGCAGATCCCCTTCCCGATCGAACAGGTTGAATGGGACTATCAGACGTTCGCGTCCGATGACTCGCCGGAAATCGAGGTGGGGATCTTCGCCATCACCCGCGACCGTGTCCAGCAACGGTTGAGCCTGTACGGGGAGCTGGGGATCGCGCCCGAGGCGCTGACGCTGGGTCCGGTGGCGGTGTACAACGCGATGGCCTATGACCACAATCTGGCCGGGCGCAAAGGGCCCGTCATCTACCTCGACATCGGGACCTACGCCACGGATGTGATCATTGCTGACCAGGGGCGGTGCTGGATTCGCACCTTCCCTCTGGGCGGCACCCATTTCACAGAGGCGATTGTCGCAGCATTCAAACTGAGCTATTCCAAGGCGGAGAAGCTCAAGCATGACGCTACCGCCAGCAAGTACGCCAAGCAAATCATGCAGGCGATGCGGCCGGTCTTCAGCGATCTGCTCCAGGATCTCCAACGGTCGATCGGCTATTACCAGACGCTTCATCGCGACGCCAAGCTGACCACGATGGTCGGGCTCGGCTCCACGTTCAAGATCCCGGGTTTGCGTAAATTCCTCGGCCAGCAGCTGCAGATGCACGTACTGCGGCTGGACGAATATAAGAGAATTGCAGTCACCGGCCGCCAAGCCGCGACGTTTGCCCAGAACGCCGTCGGCATGGCTACGGCCTATGGCCTGGCGCTGCAAGGCCTCGGCTTGGCACGCATCAACGCCAATCTGGTGCCGGTGAAAACCCTCCGCGCGGAGTTGTGGCGGCAAAAGACGCAATGGTTCGCGGCGGCGGCGGCGATCGTCGTGCTTGGGGCCGCCATGATGCTCTACCGGCCGATCAGCGACCGCAGCTCGCTCAACCCCGGTGGGGAACCAGCGGTCGTCTCCCAGGTTCTCGAAACCGGTGGAAAGCTCAAACGAGACTTCGAGCAGATCAGTGCTGCCAACAAAGTGGGCTTCGCGGCGGAGAACCTTCGACGCCTCGTGGACTACCGCGACGTTTGGCCGCATTTGGTTAACGATGTGGCACTCGCGCTGGCGTCAACCGATCCGCAGCCTGAGCTGCTCGGTAGTGACGTTGAGAAGATCCTGGCCGTTGAGCCCAAACAGCGAAGGCTCGTGCAGCTTCGACATCTTGATGGGCGATACACCTACTACCCCGAGGCCAAGAGTCGGCGAATCGCTGTGACCATGGAGGTTCAGCTGAGCCACGACCGGCCGTTCGACTTCCTCAACGAAACGGTGGGCCAGTGGCTTCGCGACCACGCCGAGCGCCCCGATGTGCCGTACCGCATCCTTGACGACACCATCTCGTGGAATCGTGGGCACGAACAGACGATTACCGTCTCCGAGACGGGCGAGGAGAAGGCTGGAGGCGCTTCTCGGCCATCGGCGCCGGGAGGAGCCGGCAGCCTACCCAGTCGCCGCGACCGTTCGCCGACGGCCCCGCGGCGCAGACCGCCGGGGCCAGGCGCTGGGCCTGGTACCGCACCAGGGCCGGGGGGAATGGCGCCAACCGGAGGCGGTACGCCCGGCAGACGGGAGAAGCCGCGAGGCGGTTCCCGTCGGCCGCCGGGCCCCGGCGTGGGGGGAATGAGCCCCATTGGAGGACAGTCCGCAGCACGTCGCCCAACCCGACAGTCGGGCGGCACCGGACCTCGCCCGGTAGCAGGCCAAGCCTCGAGCCGGGGTGAGCATAACGTTCTCGACGCGATGGGGCCGGTACCCAATCGCCCGACGTTGTATCCACCGAATTCGGAATACTTCCTCGTCCCGATTACGTTCGAGGTTGAGCTCTTGGATGCGCCCGCTGTACTACCCGCCGACACCGCTGCCGGCCGCGGCCAGGATGGCGAGGAGGCTGCGTCATGAACGTTGTCTTGGATTGGGTCAAGTCCAACGTCTACACCGTCATCTTCGTGGCTGTCATGATCACGGCGCCGCTTGCCATGTCGATCGTCGCGGGCAACATGAACGACCGGGTCAAGGAGGAAGTCAAGGCCCGTGCGGCGAAGATCGCCGATCTCGATCGTCTCCAAAAGACGCAGGTTTCCTACCACAACCCGGTTGCGGGCGACGAGCCGGTCAGCGTAACCATTCTCGTGAACCCGCAGCTGCTGGATCGCTTCCGGGAGCTGGCCGAAAAGATCAGTGCAGACGCCCAGCGGATTCGCGACGAGGTGCTACGCGTCAATCGCAAAGACCGTGGGGTGCTTCTTGATGAGCTCTTCCCTGAGCCACCTATGCACCTGCGCGAGACGCTGCCGTTTGAGATGTACCGGCGTCTTTGGGCAGCGTATGTGAAATTGCTAGCAGACATCGGCGCTGACTCGCCCCCATCTTTGGAAAGCATGCGCGAGGACCTCGAAGCGGCCAGAGCCCGATTCATGACGCAGGTCCTGATCAAGGAATCCCGCGAAGATCTGACCGAAGAGGACGAAACCTGGCTGAGCGAGCAACTGACCGAGACCAGGCTATCCAAATATGCGGAGGCTGCGAAGCAAACCAGCGTCTACGCCACGCTTGCCAGTGTCAACATTCCCCCAGAGCCTACTACAGTGCCGACGTTGCTGGTCTTGTTCGACTGGCAGTGGAAATTCTGGATCAAACAGGACATCCTCCTGGCGCTTCGCGAGGCCAACGAACCGTACGACTCGGTGCTGGATGGGCCGGTCAAGCGACTGGTTTCGATGCAGGTCCTTGGTGAGCCGGCTCCCGCCGCTCGTAGCGGACCGCCGCCCTCTGGTGGCGGCTTCGGAAGCAGCCCTGCCGGTTCCGGACGCCGCCGGGGGTCCAGTCGCTCATCATCCGGTCGGACTGCAGCCGCAACACCCGCTGCCGCCGACCCCAGCCAGGAGGTGCCGCTTGATTTCAGCGTCTCCTTCACCGGTCGCACGAGCAATCCGTTGTATGACGTGCGCCACGTGCAGCTGACGATCGTCGTTGACAGCAGCAGGATCCCGGAGGTCCTTGATGCTCTCGTTCGATACAACTTCATGACCATCATCAATACCCAGTTGGATGTCGTGGATTCGTTCTCGGAGGTCAAGGACGGTTATTACTACGGCGGGACTCCCGTGTCGATGCTTACGCTCGAACTCGAAACAATCTGGTTACGCGAATGGACAGCGCAGTTCATGCCGCCTGAGCTCAAACAGGCGCTTGACATCCCAGAGGAGCCGCCAACCACGGGGTGAGCCCATCTTTGGGAAAGCGTTATCCATAGCAGCGGCGCGTCGATATTGGAGCCAATCATCATGAAAACCAAAGGCATCACCATTTGGGAACTGCATGCGGAAAGGATCGTCTTGGGTCTCGCTGCGGCGCTGCTGGTCCTCTTCACGGCAATGCAGTTCACCGGCGAGCCGAATGCGGTGCCTAAGCCGCAAGGCACCGGTGTGATCGCCCCGGATGAGATCGATGCCCTTCTGCAGGCCGAGGCCGAGCGACTTCTCGAGCGCCTCGACGAGGCTTCCCCACCTCAGATAGAGCTGCCTGACCCCGTTCCCGCCCTGGACTATTTGCTGGCCAGGTTCGATCGCCCCGTCTATCCCCAACCCGCGCTTCCGCAGTTCCACGTGGCAGTCGCCCCCGACATTCGTGGGTTTGAGAGGGGGCGAGGCGTCGAGTTCCCGGTCCCCCAGGTGAAGGCGCCATACCAGGTCGTGGTCAAGTCCTATTCCGACGCGCTGGCGGACGGCGTGCTGAGCGAACATGTCGATCTGCAACAACAATTCCCCGATCCAAGCCAACCGCTAGACATTACGTTCGTGACGGCGGCTGCACGGTTCAGCGTGGCAGACCTTCGACGCCAGTTTCGTGGAGAACACATTGATCTCGACGCCGAGGAAAAAGCCGCCATCCCGGCAAGTTGGTACAAAGACCGGCCGGAAAACATCGTGGACGTCGTGATCGAGCGGCAGCAACTGGTGGATGCCCACTGGACAAACATCACCACGCTCGATCCGATCCCGGGGCAGTTCACCTTCCGTCCCCAGCTCGGCGAGGGCATCGGCGCCGCTGTTCGTGATCAGGTCATTGAACAGCTCGGAGATCCAATCGTTCAACTGGACATCATTCGGCCGGAGTTCTATCCCACCAAGAACGAGGGGTGGAGCCCTCCTGCTCTCGATGAGCCTGAAATCCCCGAGGGGCTCGCGCCCAAGGATGAGGAAGTCCTCAGGATTAAGAGCGCCATTGTGCGATTCAAAGAGAAGCGGAAACGGCTGATTGAAAGGCTGGAGAAGCTCGGCGGCACGATCGAGGGCTGCGATGAAGGCCCTGCGGAGCCTCCCAAGGGCGGATCCGGGGACGGTGATGGGCCAAGCGGCGGACGAGGGACGCCCGGCAGGCGAGGGGCCCCCGGCAGCGGCGGTGGCATGGGCCCTGGCGGCGGGCCGGTCAGGAGAGACAAAGGTGGTGGCGGCTACGGGTCAGCGGACAAGGGCGACGAGGCTGCGATTCGCAGACGTTGCAAGGAAATCAACCGGCTCGAAAAGATTATCACCGCTCGAGAGGAGCAACTCAGCAGATTGAGTGCTCCGAGCGAGATTGATGACGGCACATCGGGCGAGCCTGATGGGCAAAGTACCCCTCCGCAAGATGACGAGATCACAATCTGGGGTCACGACCTCACCGTCGAGCCCTCCAAGACCTACCGCTATCGACTGACCGTCAAGATCTACAATCCATTCTTTGGTAAGAAGCGCAGCCTTGTTGAGCAGCAACAGGACTTGGCGGAATCCTTCACACTGAGCTCAGCGGTGAGCGAATGGTCGGACCCGTTACACGTCAGTCCACCCCTTCGTGTGTTCATCACGAAGGCGACTCCCGCAGGAGGACGCGCAGCCGCTGGGACGCTGGGCTTGGGCCGGGCCATTGCCGAGGTCTACCGCTTCTACGATGGTGATCAGTGGGTGGAGACGTTCCGTGTTCAGCCGGGCGATTACATTGGCACGGTGAAGGAGTATCGAATGCCGGACGGCGAAGAGCCCGTTCGCATTGACTTCAGCACCGGTCTGGTCGTGCTCGATATCGTCGAGGATATCGACCCCGGACGTGGGGGCGGCCTCGAGGCTGGCCGGGCGGCCAAAGTCCTGCTGCAGGACCTCCGTACCGGTGAGATACTCCAGCTGCGCGATCCGCAGGTTGAAATCCTCAACCCCGACCGCCGCCGACTGAAGCAACGGGCTAAATCCGGCAGGGCTTGAGACGCCGGGCAATCGACCATGGTCTTCTGACCGCCTCGGCCGATAAGGCCGGGGATATGGTCTTTGAGGATTGTCGATAAGAGACACGCCGGTGCATGACCCGCCGGGCGAGGCGCATCGACCCCCTGCGGGACCGATTGCCGCCAGGAAAGCCGGGTCGGAGCTTGACAAGAGGAGCCCCGCTGCTCTATGGTAGAGGGAGACAGAGTGCCGGATGGCTGTCGTCCGGGAGTGTGTATGCGCTAAATAAGTCGGCGCGCACACCTGCTCTTTGGCAAGTCAGGATTCGAACGTCGCGTGCTGCGTCGTGGCAGACCCTTTGCCGACGGCGTAGCAGCACACCGAGACGAGATCGAAAGCCGCTTGAAAGGCTTCAAGTCTGCCGGGGCTGCAGTATGCCCCGGTGGAACGACGTCGATTCCCTCCGGAATGATGGTCCCGCATCTGCGGGCTCACAGGTCGGGGTCGGGTCGGCGTGATCAAGTTAACAAGGGCGTACGGTGGATGTCTAGGCGTTGAGAGGCGATGAAGGACGTGGGAACCTGCGATAAGCCCAGAGGAGCTGGTAACCGAGCGTTGATCCTGGGATCTCCGAATGGGGCAACCCGGTCCCGCCACTAAATCGGTTTTGAGCGGTCGAAACACCGGCCAATGCATAGACCGATTTAGTGGCGGGATCACCTACGCCTGAATGCATAGGGCGTGGGGGCGAACCTGGTGAACTGAAACATCTCAGTAGCCAGAGGAAAAGAAAGCAAACGCGATTCCGTCGGTAGCGGCGAGCGAAAGCGGAACAGCCCAAACCGCCCCGACTTGTCGGGGCGGGGTTGCGGGCGCCAATGTGGCACGCTTGATCAACCTGTGAATCGTTCAGGAAAGCCGAACCAAAGAAGGTGACAGTCCTGTAGCAGGTGGTGACAGTGGCCTAGGCGTACCAGAGTAGCACGGGGCTCGTGGAACTCTGTGTGAAACTGGGGGGTCCACCCTCCAAGGCTAAATACTACTCAACGACCGATAGTGAACCAGTAAGGCGACTGAATGATGAAAAGAACCCCGATAAGGGGAGTGAAAAGTACCTGAAACCGTATGCCTACAAGCAGTCGGAGCCGGCCGTCTCCTTGCGAGACGGCGGGTGACGGCGTGCCTCTTGCATAATGAGCTGACGAGTTGCTCTCTGTGGCCAGGCTAAGCTGCTTCCCAGCGGAGCCGAAGGGAAACCGAGTCTTAAATGGGCGTGTAGTCGCAGGGGGCAGACGCGAAACCGAGTGATCTACCCATGGGCAGGTTGAAGAGGGGGTAATGCCCCTTGGAGGACCGAACGCACCAACGTTGAAAAGTTGGGCGATGACCTGTGGGGAGGAGTAAAAGTCTAATCATACTCGGAGATATCTCGTTCTCCTCGAAATAGCTTTAGGGCTAGCCTCACGTTACACCGCACGGGGGTAGAGCGACTGGATGGGGCTGGGGGGCCACAAGCCTACCCACTTCAAC
>JADFIR010000008.1 GCA_022566535.1 Planctomycetota bacterium | reverse complement strand
GGAGTGTCGGCCAGACCGGCGGGCATTTCGGCGCGGGGCTGGGCGTCATCGAACTGACCATCGCCCTGCACTACGTCTACCACACCCCGGACGATCGCCTGCTGTGGGACGTTGGCCATCAGGCCTACCCGCACAAGATTCTCACCGGCCGCCGCGAACAGATGGCCAGCCTGCGCCAGAAGAACGGCCTGGCCGCCTTCCCGCGGCGCAGCGAAAGCCCCTACGACACCTTTGGCGTCGGCCATTCCAGCACCTCGATCAGCGCCGGCCTGGGCATGGCCATCGCTGCCGGGCTGCAGGGCCTGGATCGCCGCACCGTTGCCGTGATCGGCGACGGCGGTCTGGGCCAATTCGGCCGATTCCTGCAACCACTCAATCCGCTTTGCTCCCGGAGCGGTCGCGGCAGCCATCACCGCCTGTCGCGCCGCGGCATGAAGCGGCAGGACGTTGGCCGGGCAGACCTCATAGGCATCGGTGAGCAACTCAACCGCAGTGGCTCGCTGTTGAGTCTGCCCCCGCCGATCTTCGGAAGGCGGATACAACCCCGACGCTGCCTTGTTGGTCAGAATCTGTTGAAGAAAGGCCGGATAGGCACCGGCTCGGCCGATGAACAGCGCACCGCCTAGCACCAACGGCCCTGCGATGAAGCCGAGCCAGAGCTTGCCACGACCGACTGCTCCGCCAGCCAGCCCCAGCGCGCACATCATCCACACGACCGAACCCGGATCGAAGAAGGTCATCTCGATCTGGGCATGCACCGCCAGCGCCACGACCGCCGCGGTCAATGTCCAATTGACGATTGAGCGCGGCGCTCGCGCGAGCACGATGCTCAATCCAGCGGCGGCAACAACATAGCCCAACACACCAGCCCCACGGGAAAGCGTTATCGTGATGCTGTTGAGACTCAGCGCCTCCTGTGTAATCGCGGGCAGCAACGCGAGTACCGCCACCGCCGCTGAGGCCAACAGCGGTGCTCTGGAGTTGGGCGATGATGACGAATGTTCATCGATCTCATCAGGGCCCAACCGCCGTCCGGCTCGCCACAAGAGGATCAACACCAGCCCGATCCATGCCGCACCGATCGGACCGAGCGTGGCGAGCCAATCCGCAAACATGCTGTGAGCGCTGGTGACCTCTTCGGGGCTGCGCGGCAGGCGAACCGCGGCGTAGGCTGCCTGGAATCCATCGGGTCCGACGCCGACCCCCGGATGCTGCGAAATCATTCTGGACGCGCCGACGAGATAGTGCCACCGAAACAGCAGGCTCTTTTCGCCCAGCCACGACTCGCCCAGCAGTGTTCCGCGTACTACAACGGCTAGCGGCGCCGCGAGCACGAGCGCGATCGCCACCGCTGGGCCGTAGCGCCCAAGCAGCGGGCCGGCCTGGCGAAACAGAATTGGCGCCAAGAGCACTGCCAAGCCCGCCGCCGCGGCCAACAACGCACCTTTGGATCCCGACAAGAGCAATCCGCCCGCGGCGACGGCTGCGCCAAGCGCCATCGCAGCGAACCACCACTTGCCGGCCTTAGCCCGCACTGATCCAACGGCCAGGCCAACGCCCATGATGAGCCCGAAGCCCATCATCGAAGCGAAGATGTTGGTTGTGGGAAACCACCCCCTGGGGTTGGGTTGGCGAAGGCGCCGCTCGTAGATACGGGCCGCGGACGATTCAGGCTCCCAACCGTGGTCGGCGAAGAACGCATCCCGGTTGGCCTCGAACTCGGCGACGGTTTGGGCGTATTCGGCGCCGACCACCGACCAGCCAAAGATCGAGACATGTGCCTGCATCGCGCCGCGCACTGCGATCGGGACAAGCACCGCAGACAGCACCGCGATCAACACCATCCGCATCGAGCGGTCCCGGCCGAGGTGCGCGATGACCATGCCGGCGACCGCAGCTGCAACCCACGTCGATCCCCGCCACAGGTTGCCAAGATCACCAATGCCGTGCCAGACCACCAATGGGAAAGGGATCAGACTGAGCACCACCAGCAGCCAATCGATTCCTCGCCTGCTCAGCGCTTCGCCGAGCAGGCCGCAACCGCAAGCCGCAAGCAGCACCGCATCGAGGAACAGGCTCCCCGGGGGCCCAAGCCCCGGCAGCGGCGTGGGATCGATCGCCGGGTCGATATCGAACACCAGTTGCGGCGCGAACGCGATAACACACCGCATCACGGCGACGGTCACAATGCCCAGCGCGCCGATCCACCGCAGGGCTGAGCCTATATAGCCCCGGGCTTGCCCGGGGTTCTCTTGCCCGCGGTTCTCACTCGATTCCAAGGACCGAGCAGTCACGTAGCTCGATTCCCGGCAACCGCACGACGCGACGCATGTTCGAGCAGCGCGATCATCAGCAGCACCAGCAGTGTCTGTACGCCGACGAGGATCGCCTGCCAGGCGACGAGCCGGGCCAGGGCCACGCCTCCGATGCCGGTGACGGCGGTGGCTGCCCAGATCACCACGACCGCGCCGCGCGGTGACAGCCCCCGCTGCACGAGCCGGTGCGAGAAATGTTGTTGATCACCGACAAGGGGATTACGGCCTTGTGTGAGTCGTATCAGCGTCACCGAGACGAGGTCATACAACGGAATGGCCAGGACAATCAGGGGCATGAAGACGCTGTACCACCCCCCGCCGAGCGGATATTCGGCTTCACCGGTGTAATACGTCGTTCGAGCGGTGAGGATCGCCAAAAGGAAGCCGACAACCAACGACCCGCCGTCGCCCATGAAGATCCTGGCCGGGTGGAAATTGAAGATGAGGAACCCGATCAATGCGCCGATCAGCAGCGCCAGCGTCGCCGCGATGAACCACTGGTGGTTGACGATGCAGGCAGCCATGAACAGCGCCGCGGCGATCGCGCTCACCCCCGCCGCCAGGCCATCCATGTTGTCCATGAAGTTGATGGCGTTGGTGACCGCAACGATCCAGAGGATCGTGATGATGATGCTCGGCCAGGTGCCGAGCAGTTCCAGCAGACGCACGTCGAACCACACCACCATCACCGCCGCGACGGTGCACTGAACGGCGAGCTTGATCCAGGGTCCCAGGCTTCGTCGATCGTCGATCAACCCCATCAGATGCAGCACGCTCATGGCCGCGAGCATGGCCAGGGCGGTGGGCATGGTGTGCCAGATCCGATCCAGATGAGGCTCAATAGCCGGCAGCCAGCGGGCCCAGGTTTCTTGATCGGCCACCCATACCGCCGCCAGGGCACAAGCGATTGGTCCAGCGACGGCAAGAAAGATCGCCAGCCCGCCGGTGTTCGGCACGGCGCGCAAAACCTTCTCGTGCCCGGGCGCTCCGGCGGAATCCAGCGCCCCGCTTCGCCGCCCGGTCACCAGCAACAGCGCCGTGATCGGCAGGCTGATCGCCAGCCCAACCACGATCAAACTCAAGACCAGCCACACCATCCCGTGCATGGTAGCGACCGCCGCAACCCACAAGGATCTCCCCCACGACCATCGCCAGGCGACAAAAGTTGCTCCGCCGCCAAACCGATCTACACTTTCACCAGCGATGAGACAGGTCGTACTCCATCCCGGCGAAGATGGTTACTGGGTAGCTGAGGTACCCAGCCTGCCCGGTTGCATCAGCCAAGGCAAGAGCAAGGAAGAAGCCATCGCCAACATCCGACAGGCGATCGGCCAGTGGATCGACGCGGCAAGGAAGCTGGGGCGTCGAGCCCAAGAATAGCGCCCCGTGGGTGTTCCTCGCCCGCAACCCGCTAGATTGACGGGAATGAAAGCGAAGTTGATATTAGCCGCAGCTGCAACAGGGCATCCCGATGGCACGATAAGCATGCTCAGAGCAGGGATCACCCATGTTTGGGGCGACAACCCGCCCATCCCGCTCCAAGCAACCTTGGTGGTTCGCATTGAGTCGGAATTGTCCGATATGGGGAATCACGACTTCGACATCAAATGCATGGACGAGGATGGCCAACAGGCATTACCTCCGCTGAAGGGGCAGTTTGCAGTGCCCCAAGGTGGTGGCGTGAACAACTTGATTCTGGGCCTTGCTGTGGCCTTTCAGAAGCATGGTCGATACGTTTTCTTCGTGAGAGTGGACAACGTTGAGCTTGATTCGTGGACGATCACAGTTGGCAGCCGGCCACCCAAGAAGGAGCAGGAGCATGAGCGCGACTCAGACTAGCGGTGGGCTAGGGGTAATCGATGACAAGCGCGGAACACACCCGGTCGCGTTCTCGGCATATCCGTCGGGGACTTGGCTTGCATATTCCCATGCGGTGTCGTCTGATGGACGACCTGTCTCGGCTCGTGAATCCGCCGCGGATCTAGAGAGCCCGCGAGCAGTTGTCACGACCGGGCATCCGATTCCAGAGGCGATGAGGACACCCCCTCCATGATGGCCGAGCGAGACCATCCCGGGAGCACCACCATACCCGACCATCGAGAGCTCGACCGCGGAACACTGCGCGCAATCATTCGGCAAGCAGGGTTGACGGTTGATGAGTTCCTAGCGCTGCTTCGTCGCTAAGGAAACGGCGGCGGTAGCTCGTGAACCACACCGAGATGGACCCACGCTGATCGACACAACGACACACATCCCGGAGCATCTGGCGAGCGAAGGGGTGATGGGCTCGGTGCGGCCCGGCCGCCGGCAGCAGGCCGATATCGACTTCGGCTGGCCGCTGCTGGAACAGGTGGTCGAGCTCGACGCCGGCCGGGCGATGGCGGTGCGCGACCACGATGTGATTGCCGTGGAGGCGGCCGAAGGCACCGCGGCTCTGATCGAGCGGGCTGCGGGCCTGTGCCGGGCCAAGGGTTGGACATTGCTCAAGACCGCCCGGGCCGACCACGACCCGACGAGCGATATGCCGACGATTGATGTCGATACGATTGAGCGCTTGGCCAAGGCCGGCGGGCGCTGTGTGGCGCTCGGCACCGGCCGGGTCAGACTGATTGACAAAGCAGCCGTCCTCACCGCCGCCGACCGGGCCAAGATCGCAATCGTCGGAATCCAATGACCCAACGGCGCCATCACCGCCCGACGGCAAGGTGCGCAGAATCGCAAGGGTGTGCTGGAATGAATGCCCGGCTCGGCGATCCGTGGCGGCCGTCCCATCGTCTCACAGTATTGCCACCGCCGAGCATGAGAAGACAATCATTCTGACACCTTCTTCTTCCCTGGGTTTTTCCCCATGCCGCGAGTAGTGCGACAAGATCGGTCGCGCCGACAATTCCATCCAAAATCAATGTCAACAGCGCAATCGCAATTCGGTGCGACGTTGTTGTTGGGTATTACCCCAGCCTTGTTCCTTGACAGGCTGGCTAACTAATACCTAACATAATTAGAAAATGTGAGCGAGCTGTCAAATCATGGTTTCCACAGCTCAAACGCTCGATGATTTCTCGCTGCCGGAGTCGCAGACCGTCACATGACAACTCAAGTGATAGACCAAGGACAGAATTCACTGCTACAAGATTTACAGACGCGCCTGGGCGTTTCATGGAAGCATATCAACGCAGCCACTGATAAGGCTGATGAAACTCGACAGGAGATCGAGGAGACCCTACGTGAAATCAAAGTCCCAGCGGACACCGGCTTATTGACATTTGGATCACTTGCTCGCAAAGAGTGGACTTCCGGCAGTGATGTCGATTGGACGCTGCTCATTGACGGTCCGGTCGATCCGGGTCATATGAGTGTTGCGCAACAGATTGAAGAGTTGCTGAAGCGGGATGGGTTCACGGAGCCTGGTCCAGCTGGCACATTCGGTGGGATGACTTTCAGTCATGAACTCGTTCACTACATTGGAGGCGAGAACGACACAAACCAAAACACGACTCGCCGCATCTTACTCCTGATAGAGTCAGCCTCAATCGGAAGTAGCGCAAGCGGACGACCAGACGATGTTCGGGATCAAGTTCTCCGTGCGATTATTCACCGTTACATGGTGGACGATATGAGCCGCGTTACTTCTGACCCGGATCGCTCCAGAGTGCCACGCTTTCTGCTCAACGACATCGTGCGATTCTGGCGTACGATGGCAGTTGATTACGCAAGCAAGCGCTGGGAGCGCGGTGATGCTAAGTGGGCTCTTCGTAACCTCAAGCTACGTTTCTCACGAAAACTGATTTTCGTCGCAGGGCTGCTGGCTTGTTTTGGAGCGAAGTCAGATCGACTGTACCCACGACCGGAATACGATGAGCCCGCCGGAAAGGATGAACTCGAGCCGCGTGTTGGACACCTACGCTCAATGCTGGATCCTCCTC
Organism: Planctomycetota bacterium; assembly: GCA_022566535.1. Classification (GTDB taxonomy): domain Bacteria; phylum Planctomycetota; class Phycisphaerae; order Phycisphaerales; family SM1A02; genus JADFFQ01. The sequence continues at coordinate 84,587 of JADFIR010000008.1, read as the reverse complement.
CCCTTTTCATTCTCGCGCATGCTGCCCGAGAGTATTGCGATGACAAGACAATCAAAGAGATGTTCGACGCCTACGACTCGTTTCTAGAAATCCTGGACAGCCGTGAAAACAGAGACCACTTGGAACATTTGCCCACAACCGAAGCACAAACCGATGAGCTATTTATCCGTGTCCAGGAGATCAGTCGGATGTTCCAACAATCACTGACAACACTTTTCTTTAAGACAAACGACGAACTCACGAAGTTCGCGATGGAATATGGTTTATTCTGACATGATCATTGGCTTTTCAACCGGCGCTCTTTCAGGTGGTGATTTCAACGCGGCTCTCTGTGCCCTTGAAGGAACAAACGCGTCCGCGGTCGAACTGTCCGCATTGCGACTGAGGGAGTTTGATCCACTACTGCAGTCGCTAGATTCTCTTGAGCTTAATGGATTTCGTTATGTTGCTATTCACGCACCAGGTGACTATGGCGAAGCCATGGAGATCCAGGTTGCTAAGCGTTTGATGGATGAGGTTCCTCACGATTGGAATGTTATTGCTCATCCTGATGTTATTCGTGATCATTCCGTGTGGATACCTCTTGGGAAGCGGCTTTGCATTGAGAACATGGATAAGCGAAAATCCTTTGGCCGGACCTCAAAGGAATTGACCTGCATTTTCGACAGGCTGCCAGAAGCTCGCCTGTGTCTCGACTTGGCACATATTCGTCAAGTAGATCCAACTATGAGCCAAGCCGTAGAGCTCATCGACGCAATGGGGAGCCGCATAGCCCAACTGCACATTAGCGATATAAATGGAGCGGGCGCACATCTTCCGTTGTCAACTGCCGCAATATATGCATATCAAAGAGTTGCGTCGCGGCTCCCCCGTGGAATACCTGTGATAATCGAGAGTGTTGTCGAACCGTCCCTCATTGACGGCGAGATAGCGAGAGTACGCGAGGCGCTTTCACCAAATGAATTGCTAATCAAGTAACTCCCGTCAAGACCCAAGACTCAACAGAAGATACCGGGATGGAAAAAGTGTCAGGATGATCTGTTTGAGTCCGTGCGCGGGCGTGCGCATGAGTGGCGCTGACCGAACTGTCCAGGAACAAGGATCGACGGCCCTAACGGCCGGCCTTGGGCCGCGCGCATCGAGGCGGGAGAGCCGGTGGCTGGTCCTGGAAGCCCGCCGGAGTGTCCTGATCCGAAGTCGCGCGTCACAAACGACTGCATCCAGCCGTAAACGGTACCTGCCGACCCCTCGCCCTTCCGGGCGAGGCTAGCGATTCAAGACAACTAGCGTGACCGCTTTCGCCGATTTTCTCCCCCTCTTGCAGTCGGAGCTATTGTTGAACTATCACTACGCAGGCCCAGGACAAGAAATACGTCTCGCGCGCGGGGGTCAAGCTTGAGCATGCGTTGCGCGAATTCAAGGTCAATGTGACTGGGCTGATCTGCGCTGACTTCGGGTGCCACGTGGGCGGGTTCACGGACTGCCTGCTTCAGCACGGGGCGGCGAAGGTCTATGCCATCGACACGGGCTATGGCGTGCTGGACTATCGCCTGCGGACCGATCCACGGGTGGCGGTCATGGAGCGGACAAATGTGCTGCACGCGAAGTCGCAAGCGGCGAACCTGGATCTGGTGGTGATCGACCTGGGCTGGACACGGCAGCGTCATGCGATCCCCGCTGCGCTGCGCTGGCTTGGGCCGGGCGGGCGAATCATCAGCCTCATCAAGCCTCATTACGAGCTTGCCGGCGACGAGAAGACGTCGCTGCTGATCGATGGCGTGCTTGCGCCCCAGCACGCGGAGGCGGTTGTGCAGCGGGTGCTTGGCGAGTTCGGCGGGCTTGGGGCCGCGGTGACGGCCATGACCCTCTCGCCCATCCGGGGCGCAAAGAGCGGTCGCCGAGCTGGGAGCGAAGGCAATCGGGAGTACCTGGTCGGGGCGGCAAAGCCACGCGGGGATCGGCCGCCCGTTAAAGCCGATACGCTGCCGATCGACGCCTCGCCGGATGCGTAAATCTGATAGAATGCAGCGGTCGTTTCCGCAACAAACTCGCGCTTCGCACACCCATGGCTGGCATCTCCGACACCGCCATTGCATCCGGTGGCTCCGGCCCCTCCAACGCCGGACACATCGTCGATCAGTCGATCGAGCGCGAGCTGCACGACAGTTATCTCACCTACGCGATGTCCACGATCATGGACCGGGCGCTCCCGGACGTGCGGGACGGGCTGAAGCCGTCGCAGCGGCGAATCCTGGTGGCGATGAATGATCTGAACCTCGGCTCGCGGGCCAAGCACCGTAAGTGCGCCAAGATTTGCGGCGACACCTCCGGCAACTACCACCCGCACGGGGAATCGGTCATCTACCCCACCCTGGTCAACATGGGCCAGGACTGGAAGATCCGCTACCGGCTGATCGACAAGCAGGGCAACTTCGGGTCCATCGACGGCGACCCCCCTGCGGCGATGCGGTACACCGAGGCCCGCATGACTGCCGCCGCTGTCGAGTTGCTCGAAGATCTCAACCTCGACACGGTCGACTTCCGATCCAACTACGACGAGACGCGCCGCGAGCCGACCGTTTTGCCCGGCAAGCTCCCCAACCTGCTGATCAACGGGTCAACCGGCATCGCCGTGGGCATGGCCTGCTCGAGCCCGCCGCACAACATCCGGGAGGTCTGCGACGCGATCATCGCGGTGATCGACAAGCCCGAGATCGCCCTTGAAGAGCTCATGGAGGTTCTCCCCGGCCCGGACTTTCCCACCGGCGGAGCGATCCAAGGCCGGGCGGGGATCATCGCGGCTTACGCCACCGGCCGGGGCCGCATCGTTATCCGCGGCAAGACACATCTCGAGACCATCCGGAACCGCCAAACGATCATCATCGACGAGATCCCCTATCAGGTTGTCCAGAACAACCTGATCGAGCGCATCGTTGATGTGGCCAGGGTGGGTCGAATACCCGACATCTCCGACGTCAAGAACTTCTCGGGCAAGTCGCACCGGACGCGGATCGTCGTCTATCTGAAGCAAGGCGCCGACGCCGAAGTCGTCGAGAAGCAACTGTATCAGTACACGCCGTTGCAGTCGGCGTACTCGATCATCAACATCGCGCTGGTGAATCGTCAGCCGCGGACGCTCGGACTACGGCAGCTGATCCAGTGCTACATCGACCACCGCCGAGACGTCATTCGCCGGCGCACGGAATACCTGTTGCGCGAAGCCCAGAAGCAGGCACACAAACTCGAAGGGCTGATCTACGCCGTCTGCGACATCGACCAGGTCATTGCGCTGATCCGCAGCAGCAGCACACGCGAAGAAGCGATCCAGAAACTGTTGGCCTGGCGGTTTCGGATCGCCCGGGACCACGACTACGCCTCACTGGTGCCGAGGCCGCTGATCGAGCAGTCTAACGTCGGCGAGGGCGTACGGCTCACCAGTGTTCAGGCTGACGCAATCGGGTCCCTGCGGCTGATTCAGCTCGTGGGGCTGGAGATCGAGAAGCTCACCGGCGACTACACCAAGCTGCTGGGTGAGATTGACCGCTACCAGCAGATCCTTGGGGAGGAGGCCGAGATTCTGAATATCATTCGCGCCGACGCGCGCGAGCTGCGCGAGAAGTTCGGCGACGAGCGCAAGACGGTGATCGAGCGCGACGAAGCGGAAGACTTCGAGATCGCCGACCTCATCGCCGAGCATGATGTGGTGGTCACCATCTCGCATCAGGGCTATGTGAAGCGCCTGCCCACCGAGACCTACCGCGAGCAGCGCCGCGGCGGGCGCGGCATCAGGGGATCAGACGCCCGCGAGGGCGACTTCATCGAGCAACTGTTCGCCGCTTCGACGCACGACGACCTGCTGTGCTTCACCAATTCCGGTCGCCTGTTCAAGATGAAGGTGTTCAAGATTCCCGAGATGTCGCGGAACGCCAAAGGCCGGGCGATCGTGAACCTGCTACAGCTGAGGCCGGACGAACGGGTGGTCGCCTTCCTGAACATCGAGGACTTCGAGCGATCGGAGGATTTTCTTTTCTTCGCCACCGCCCAAGGTCGGGTGAAGCGCACGGCGCTTGCGGATTATCGCAACGTTCATCGAGCGGGCATCATCGCCATCAACCTCAACGAAGGCGATCGGTTGATCGACGTGGTGCACACAAGCGGCATGGATCACGTGGTGCTGGCCACTGCCTCCGGCATGGCGATCCGCTTCGATGAAAATGACGCGCGGGTGATGGGGCGCAGCACGGCCGGTGTCAAGGGCGTCGAGCTTCGACCGGGCGATGAGGTGGTCGGCCTGATCCGCGCCGACGATGGAGCCGACCTGCTCACCGTCACCGCCAACGGCTATGGCAAGCGCACAGGGCTGTCGGACTACCTCGTCCATGCCGAAGACGGCACGACCCGCCCCCAGAGCCGCGGCGGCAAGGGCCGCATCGACATCCGCACAACCGCTCGCAACGGCCGGGTCGTCGCCATCCGCGCCGTCAAGAAAACCGACAGTCTCATGTTCGTCAGCGAACAGGGGATGATCGTCCGCGTGGGCGCCGACTCCATCTCCCGCATCGGTCGAAACACCCAGGGCGTCCGCCTGGTCAATCTCAAGCCCAACGACCGGGTGATCGCCACTGCTTGCGTGGCTGAATCCGACGACGACAACGGCCCCAACACCGGCGGCGATGACTCCTGAGACGGCCGGCGATCTTCATTGTTTGTGTTGAGTCCCCCCGGCTGGTCTCGATGGCGCGTTTGTGCCATGATGCCTCGATGCCTTGAGGCCATGATTCCATGATTCCTTAATGCCTTGATGCCTTTACCATGACCCGGGTCTTCCTCGTCCCGACAGGTCGGGACTCGTCATGACCCGGCTTCGCTCGACGGCTTGATGCCTGACACCGCTATGCTCACGCTCCGCCGACCGCAGCACGAGACCCGCATTGAGATCATGCCGCTGATCGACGTGATCTTCCTGCTGTTGACGTTCTTCATCTATGCGATGGTGTTGACGGTCCGGGCTGACCTGTTGCCCATGCAGATGCAGGCGTTCGCTTCGGGTGAGCCGGCCGTTGTCCCGCCTGCGGTAACCATCAGCATCGATCACGCCGGGGGTCTTTTTTTCAACCGCGAGCCGATCTCCCTGGACCAGGTGCTCCCTCGACTGCGCGAGGTCCAGGCTGAGGCCCCGGGTACGGTGGTGTACATCGCCGCCGAGGAGCACGGCACGCAGGACCGACTGCCCACATTCCTGAGCTTGTACGACAAGCTGGCCTACGCTGGACTGGATATCAAGCTGGTGGGCACGCCGTCGCAGGAGACCACCGGCCAAGGCGACGCAGGCAAGCTCGACCGTTGACTGCCATACAATCAACCGGTGCAGAGTCGCCAACCAACTCTTGTACTGTCCGTGGGACTGTCCGCGTCAGTGCTCGCACATGTCGCTGTGGTGGCGCCCTTGCTCGTGAGGGTCATGAGCGCCGCGGGCGGTCGGCATGTTCACCTCCGCGCTCAGTTTGATCCCCAGGACTTTCGGCCTCGTGCTGACGAGATCGCTTTGGGCGTCGAGACCTCCACCGCGTCAACGTTGACCTGGATCGGCTACGAGCAGTACAAGCAACATCTTGCCGCCTTGGCTGAGGTCGAGCAGGCTGCGTTTCGCACGAACCCTGCGGGCGAAGCGCAGCCGAGCTGGGACGAGGGGGTTTCAACGCCGGTCGCCGACGCTGCGGCCACCCCCACGGGCAACGTCACTGCTGGGCCAGCCGATCCACTCGCCGAGTTGGCGGCGTGGCTTGAAAGCCTTGGAGGTGATTCCGCATCGCCAGAACCAACCACACGCGTCACGGCCGGGACATCCACAAGTGACCACAAGGCGCTGCTCGAGATCCTCGCAGCGCTTCAGCGGTTGTTGAGCACACCAGTTGAATCACCCCGCGCTAACCAGGCCGCAAAGCCAGTGAAATCACCACTTCAAGAGCGCAGTGTTGATGCGACGCGTGATCAGGGTGCACCGGCCGAGAAGGAATCCGACCCGACGTCGATCATCGATGTACCGCGTGAGAATTGGCAACTCGGCAAACCCATCGCCGCCCAAGGCGTGGAGATCAGGCCGCGCAAGCCGAGCTTTACCACCGTCGTTCTGCTCACGGCTGCACCGGCGAACCCGCTGTGCGAAATCCACTTTCGCCACGACGGAAAGCCGGCGCTGGCCCGAATCCTCGAAAGCTCCGGCGACGCCCGCGTCGATGAGGCGATTCTCAACAGCCTCTACCGCTGGCGCGCCGCCGGCAAGCGACTCGACGCCCTGGCGGACGACGAGACGATCACGGTCCGGATTCGGATCGTGTTGGTGCGCCAACCTGAGTCATGACACCGACCTGGCCGGAGGGGCTAGGCAAACCTCAGACTCCTACTGACATGACTTTGTTGGGGTTTGTCGGTTGCCGGGCACGGCGCTTGCACATGGCGAGTGGGGTAGATTCAGGGAGTTGGGAAACCGGCTCGGTATTGCCATAACATACCGGTCGATAAGCAATGCGCGCAGTCATCCACTCTTTCAAGAAAATTCCTGGAGAATCTACTTGACAGACGCTTGACTGTAGACGAGGGTAATGAAAGATTAGGAAGGATGACTTCCTGGCGCTGCACCGCAGCGACCAGGTATTAGCCCCTGGAGGCTGTGCGCAGCCTCCAGTTCTCTTTTTGCAGTAGAATCGCGATCATGGATCGCGTCTGCATTTTCTTTGACGGCAGCAACTTCTATCACGCCCTCAAAGAGGCTGGCTGGCCGGTCCAGATTGACTTCGGCAAGCTATCAATTGCTCTTGCAGGCCAGGGACGCAAACATGTGCACACGTACTACTACAACGCTCCGCTGGTTGCACCAAGTCGGGACGATCCAGATTTCGAGGCAAAGGACGAACGATGCCGGTCACAGCAAAGGTTCTTCAACGCCCTGAGATTTGTGCCGAACCTGACATTCCGTCCCGGGAGGCTTCAGCGGGCGCCAACCGGAGGCTACGTCGAGAAAGGTGTAGACGTCATGCTGGCGACCGATATGCTCATTCTCGGCCACAAGGACCGCTACGACGTTGCAGTCCTCATTTCGAGCGACGGAGACTACAGGCACGCGATCGAAGCGGTCAAGTTCGAGTTCGGAAAGGAAGTTGAACTCCATCAGGTAGAAGCCTCCAAGGCCTATAGCCTCATCATGGCCTGTAGTCGCTATTGTCCCATATCGAGAAAGCTCATCGACTCGTGTCGCGTACGAACCCGCCGGTGATATTCCCAATTCGGGACACTAGCCGGGCGACTGCTCCAGCCGTTCCTTCCAGGTCTGCAAGCGGGCGTGATCGGTCATCACATACGTCAGCGGCGTCACCGTGATGCAGCGTTCGAACAGCGCTTCCACATCGGTGTCCGGAGCAGTGTGGGTGAACTCCATGCCACTGCCGGCTGCCCAATAGTAGACCTGCCCGGCCGGACTCACCCGCCGGTCATAGGAGTCGGTGCCCGGGGCGGCGTTCATCTCCACCACGCGAATCTGGGGCATAGGGGCATCGTCGCGCTCGGTTACAGGGATGTTGATGTTGATGACGCTATGCGTATCAAGGCCGCCCTCGGCAGATTCGAGCACGCGATCGATCGCCGCCCGGGCAATTTGGGCGGCTCGGCCATATCTGGTCTTGGCCCGATCGCCGATGTGCAGGCTCACAGCGATCGCGGGCACGCCCAGAAACGCCGACTCCATCGCCGCGGCGACGGTGCCCGAGTAGAGAATATTGATCCCCACGTTCGCCCCGCTGTTCATACCGCTAATGGTCAAATCTGCGGGGACGTCCTGACCGAATCGCTGCGGCCAAATCGATCGCAAGGCGAGCTTGACGCAGTCGGCCGGCCGGCCGTCCACCGCGATTCCCTCCAGGCGATCGTTGACCGTGACAGTCTCGATCATCAGCGGTTCGGCATAGGTGATGCCGTGGCTCGCGGCCGTCTGAACGGTCAGCGGCGCAACTGTAAAGATCTCCCCCAGCCCCTGCAAGGCGTCGTACAGGGCGGCAATTCCCGGCGAATTGATCCCATCATCGTTGGTCAGCAGGATTCGCATGACTCGGCGGTCATTGGAAGTCTGGCGGCGGGCCTCCGGTCCGTGCGTCGCCCTGAGATCCTATCTAAACTGCACCGACCATGGCGCGCACAGACCCACATGGACCTGAATCGGCACAGCATACGTCGGTACACGGATTGGGCGGTCAGCCAAGCGAGTACATCCTCGATCGCGAGTCGGTCCGGGCCGTTGATCGGGCTGCGATCGAGGATTATGGCATTCCCGGCATCGTGCTGATGGAGAATGCCGCGCGTGGCCTGGCGGCCGAGGCGCTGGCAATGCTCCAAGAAGTGCGCGCCTCTTCGCTGTCGGTCCTGATCGTGTGCGGTTCGGGCAACAACGGCGGGGACGGCTATGCGTTAGGACGGCACCTGCACAACGCCGGGGTTGACCCGGTGTTCGCGGCCTTGGGCCAGCCGAAGCCGGGCTCCGATGCCGAAATCAATCGCAACATCTGCCGCAAGATCGGCCTGCGGGAGGTCGCGCTCGATGAGATTGGCACGGTGTTGGGCGAAGTCGATCTGATCGTCGATGCAATCTTCGGCACGGGTCTGGATCGGCCGGTCGAAGGCGCTGCTGCCGGGCTCATCGAGTCGATCAATGCGGCGGTCCGGCCGGTACTGGCCGTCGATGTGCCTTCCGGCCTGGATTGCGACACCGGCCGACCCCTGGGCGCGACGATCCGGGCGGCGCGGACCGTGACCTTCGTCGCGCCCAAGCCCGCCATGACCGAACCGGCCGCTGCGGAATTCCTCGGCAAAGTCGTCACGGTGGACATCGGCGCACCGATCGAGCTGCTCAAACGCTTCGGCCGTCCATTGCCGCAGGCGCCCGCAAACCGCAGGCGTTGAACACGATTTGTCGTCTCCATGCCATCGGCAGTCCGAAGCTTCCATGAATGACTCGCAGCGCCTCGGTGTCGGGTATGCTGGCGCGGCGAAGAGGCTCAGTCGTTTGTCTGGCCGGACGCGTCGGGGCAAGCCCGACCGCGAAACAAAACTCCCTAACCCCTAATCCCTGACACCTAACCCCTTCCCCTTCATGTACCACGCCTTACTGACCAACCGCTATCTGACCTCGCGGGTGATCCCCCTGATCGCGGTGGCGGCGGTGGCCTTGTGCGTTGCCCTGGTCATCATCGTCGTGTCGGTGATGACCGGCTTTCTGAATATGGTCCGGGATTCCGGCCGAACGCTCATGGGCGATGTGGTGATCAGCTATCCGGTAACGGGGATTCCCCACTACGAGCGACTGATCGACCGAATCGAAGAGCTGCCGGAAGCGGAAGCGGCTACACCGGTGGTTGACAGTTGGGGCTTGCTGAAGATGCCCTATCCCGACGGGGCGAACAAGGACACGGAGACGGTCCAGATCTGGGGCATCGACCCCGAGAGTTTCGCAAAGGTGACCGGATACGCCGACACACTGTACTGGCGCCCCCCGACCGAGCAGCAGCTCAAGACGATGGCCGACGACGACCCCCGCCGTCAGATGGATGAGCAGGTTCTTCTGGACGGCCTAGCCCTGCGCGACAGCCGCAGCGATCGGGCAGGCATTGTCCCGGGCATCCACGTTTCGGTCGGCAACGACCGGCAATCCGATGGATCAATCCGGCCGGCCCGCAACGGCTACTGGTGGATGCCCCAATGGGAGGTGACGTTGACAACACTTCCCATCGCCACCGGGGGCGGGCTGCTGGAACCGGAAAGCCGCATCTTTCCCGTGGTCAACGAGTTCTTCTCCGGCGTATTCCTGATTGACGACAAGCGGGCAATGGTCCCCCTTGAGATCGCCCAGCGCATGTTGCATCTGGACCAAGGCGAGATTGTCGATGAAGAGCAGCTCGACGACGACGGCCTGCCGAAGGTGATCGGCGTGGACCCGGCCAAGGCGACGATGGTCCTGGTCCGCGCGGCCGACGGCGTGGAGCCCGACGAGCTCCGCGAGCAACTCGTGGGCGTCTACGACGCGTTTCGAGCGGAGTTACTCCAAGACAACAACGCCTTCGTCAAACCGCCGCCGCAGGGCATGGGGCTCTCCATCAAGACATGGGAACAGCAGCAAGCCGACTTCATCGAGCCCATCGAAAAAGAGCGCGAGCTGATGCGAACGTTGTTCTCGCTGGTGTATCTGGTCTGTGCCGGCCTGGTGCTGGCCATCTTCTGGGCGATCGTCTATGAGAAGACCCGCGACATCGGCATACTGCGGTCAATCGGCGCGTCGCGCTTTGGCATTTCGTGGATCTTTCTGCGCTACGGCCTGGTGATCGGCATCGCGGGGGCGCTGGTCGGCGTCGGCCTGGCGTATCTCGTCGTGCGCAACATCAACACGATTCACTCCGCGATGGGCGACCCGCCGATGTGGCTGGCGATCATCATGCTCGCGCTCGCGTTGGTGGCGATCGCGCTGACCGTCTATCACGGTCGCCGCGGCGCTTTGATGCCGATTACGCTCGGCCTGCTTGTATCCATTACGTTGATCGGCGCCGGCGCCGTGATTCTGATCCTCAAAGATCGCGGCGGCGTGGTGATCTGGGACCCCTCGGTCTATTACTTCACGACGATCCCCAACGAGATGGACTCCGGCACCGCGATCTTCACGATGATTGGGGCGGTGATCTTCTCGCTGATCGGGGCGTTTCTCCCCGCCGCCAAGGCCGCGGACACCGATCCCGTCCGGGCCCTTCATTATGAATGACACACGCCTGGCCGAATCCCGACCATCGTCCACAGCTGCGCCGATCACGCGCGCACTGCTGAGCGCCGTGAACATGCACAAGACCTATCGGCTGGGGCGCGTTGATGTGCCGGTGCTCAAGGGGGCCACGCTGCACGTCAAGCCAGGCGAATGGGTAGCGATCCTCGGCCCATCCGGGTCGGGCAAGAGCACGCTGTTGCATCTGCTGGGCGACCTGGACCAACCGGATGCCGACGGCGGCGAGGTCCGCTTTGACGGCCGATCACTCGCCTCGATGTCACGCCGGGCCCGGAATCTTTATCGCAATCGCTCTATTGGTTTTGTGTTTCAGTTCTATCATTTGTTGCCGGAGTTGAACGTACTTGAGAACACACTCCTGCCGGCATTGGTTGGGCTGCATCGGTGGAACTACTACCGGCGTATCGGTCAACTCCGAAAGCGAGCGACGCAGTTGCTTGAGTCGTTCGGTCTCGGTCATCGACTCAAGCATCGCCCGCGCGAACTCTCCGGCGGCGAGCGCCAGCGCGTCGCCATCGCTCGGGCGCTGATGAACAACCCCAAGGTCCTGCTCGCCGACGAGCCGACGGGCAACCTTGATGAAGCAACCGGCGCCGAAATCCTTGATCTCATCGTGCAGCAACATCGCGACGGCCTGACGATTGTGATGGTGACCCACGACCCGGCCATCGCCGAGCGCGCCGATCGAGTTGTCCACCTCCACGACGGCCGGATCGCGGAGTAAACGCCGACATCGAAAGAGCGTTTCAACGACCCCATGTCAGCCGCTTGCGGCTTCGCGGCAGGGTCTGCCTGCGGGCGTCCAGGGAAGTCAACCTCCACCGCCATCGGCGATTAGCGGGTCAGCAGGCGGATCTCCCGGCCGCAGCGCCCGGATCACCGCCAATATGGCACTTCGAATGACGCCCCTGAAGTAAACGGCATAACGGTTGACCAACAAGGCAATCTTGGTTGAGGAAATTGTCATCCCCGAGGATGACCTCGCCGACTAGAATGGTACTGATATTGCGACCCCTCTTGGGTGAAATAAGCCGCCTCGCAGAAAGCTTGTTCTAACGACCCTCAAGTGCCTTGCATCCGGCCGGCACACGTCCCGGCACCTCGGAGCCTTGCCATGTTCGAACGGCTCACCGATCGCGCTCGAAAAGTCATGGCCCTGGCCAACCAGGAAGCCCAGCGCTTCAACCACGAATACATCGGGACCGAGCACATTCTGCTGGGATTGGTCAAGGAAGGTTCCGGCGTCGGCGCCAACGTGCTGAAGAACCTCGACATCGATCTGCGCAAAGTTCGCCTGGAGGTCGAGAAGCTCGTGAAGTCCGGGCCGGACATGGTCACCATGGGCAAGCTCCCCCAGACGCCGCGAGCCAAGAAAGTGATCGAGTACGCGATCGAAGAGGCGCGCAACCTCAACCACAATTACGTCGGCACCGAGCACCTGCTGCTGGGCCTGCTGCGCGAACACGACGGGGTCGCCGCCCAGGTATTGATGAACCTCGGGCTGAAGCTGGACGAGGTGCGCGAGGAAGTGCTGAACCTGCTGGGCGCGGGCGTGGAATCGGACGAGGCCGCCGAAACGCTGGACCCCGGCGGAGAGCCGGGAACCGCCGCCCGACGCGGCAAAGGCAAGAGCAAGACCCCCGCCCTGGACAGCTTCGGCCGGGATCTGACTGAGCTGGCCCGCAAAGATGAGCTTGATCCGGTCATCGGCCGCAAAGACGAGATCGAGCGCCTCATCCAGATTCTGTGTCGGCGGACCAAGAACAACCCCGTGCTGCTGGGCGAGGCCGGCGTCGGCAAGACCGCGATCGTCGAGGGCCTGGCCCAGCAGGTCATCTCCCAGGACGTGCCCGACCTGCTCTACGATCGCCGGATCGTCGTGCTGGACTTGGCGATGATGGTGGCGGGCACCAAGTACCGCGGGCAGTTCGAGGAGCGGATCAAGGCCGTGATGAACGAGGTCCGTCGGGCCAAGAACGTGATCCTGTTCATCGACGAGCTGCACACGTTGGTCGGTGCGGGTGGGGCCGAAGGGGCGATCGACGCCTCCAACGTGCTCAAACCCGCTCTGTCCCGGGGCGAGATTCAATGCATCGGGGCAACGACCTTCGACGAATATCGCAAGTACATCGAGAAGGACTCCGCGCTGGAGCGGCGCTTCCAGCCGATTCCTGTGGAGCCGCCGAACGCTGAGCAGACGCTGGACATTCTCAAGGGTCTGCGCGAGCGCTATGCGACGCATCACCGCGTTACGATCACCGACGAGGCGCTGAGATCCGCAGTCGAGCTTTCCGGCCGATACGTCACCGGCCGAGTCCAGCCGGATAAATCGATCGACGTGATCGACGAGGCCGGGGCACGGGTGCGGCTCAAATCGATGACCAAGCCGCCCGATCTGGCCGACCTCGAAGAGCAGATCGAGCTGTTGGCCATTGAGAAGGACTCCGCGGTCAAGAGCGCCGACTACGAGCAGGCGGCTGAACTGCGCGACAAAGCCGAAAAACTGCGCAAGGAAAAGGAGCACATCCAGCAGGAATGGCGCAAGCGCACCAACGAGGTTGACGGGGTCGTTGATGAAGAGGTCGTCGCCGAGGTCGTCTCAAAGATGACCGGCGTGCCGTTGACCCGCCTGGAGAAGGAGGAATCCGTACGGTTGCTTCAGCTCGAAGAGGAGCTGCACAAAACCGTGATCAGTCAGGCCGAAGCGGTCAAGTCGGTCGCCAAAGCGATTCGCAAGGCCAGAAGCGGCCTGAAAGACCCTCGCCGGCCGATGGGCTCGTTCATCTTCATCGGGCCGTCCGGCGTGGGCAAGACGCTGCTGGCCAAGGCCCTGGCGGAGTTCATGTTCGGCAATCAGGATGCATTGGTGTATCTGGACATGTCCGAGTACATGGAGAAGCACAACGTCTCGCGACTCATCGGTGCTCCGCCCGGATACGTCGGGTACGAGGAAGGCGGCCAGCTCACCGAGCGCATCCGCCGGCGCCCCTACGCCGTGTTGCTGCTGGATGAGGTGGAGAAGGCCCACCCCGATGTATTCAACATGCTGTTGCAGATCATGGAAGAGGGACGCCTGACCGATTCGTTCGGCCGGCACGTGGACTTCAAGAACACGGTCCTGATCATGACCTCCAACATCGGGGCGGAACTGATCAAGGGCGGCCAGGCGTTCGGATTCGGCAAGCGCGACGAAGTCCAGGACTACGAGAAGATGAAGAAAACCTTGATGACCGAGGTAGAGAAGCACTTCCGCCCCGAGTTCATGAACCGGCTCGACGAGGTCATTGTCTTTCACCCGCTGGCGAAGGAAGATCTCTACCAGATCATCGAGATCGAGCTGGCCAAGGTGCACGAACGGCTCAAGGCAAAGGGCATGATGCTCGAACTCGACCGCAAGGCGAAGGATTTCCTGATCGACAAGGGCTTCAACCCCGACTTCGGGGCCAGGCCCCTGCGCCGGGCGATCAGCTCCCACGTGGAAGATCCACTGGCGGAGTCGCTGCTGGGCGGGGAGTTCAAGTCCGGTGACAAGATCCTCGTGACCCGTAAGGAAGATGCGGAAAACCTCTACTTCGAGTCGCAGCCGCTGCCGAAGGACCAGGGCGATGGCGGTGACGACGAAGGCGGCGAAGCCAAGCCCCAGCCGAAGCCCGACAAACCCACCCAAGAGCCGGCCAAGACCGCCTGACCCCACCCACGCGCATCGATTCAAATAGCCCCGCAGGGGATGCGGGATTTCCGCGGGTTACCGCCCGCGGCTGTGGTCTGGGTGATGAATCGTCTCATCTACCGGATCATCAGTAATCGCAGGCCGGCGGGTTCGCTGATGACCTCGGCCGTCTTGAACTTGAACTGTTTGGCGACGTGAGGGTGAAACCGAATTCGGATCACGCCGGCGCCTATATTCTCCAAGAACACTTCATGACGGGGGATGCCCAGCAACATGCGGGTCAGCGTCGCGGCCAGATCAGCGCGATGCGTGCGGAAGAACACGGCGAACTCTTCGAACCCCTGGCCGTCTTGCTCATACGCCCGCTTCGTCTGCTGCGAAACCAGTTGCTCCCATAGCAAATCATACTCTTCATTGCGCAGACACGTCAGCGTGTTGCCCAGAACGTCCTGCGGCACCAAGGCCCGAAGTATGATGCTGCCGTCTTCCTGCTCCTGGCGGATCTGAAACCGCTCGCGGTCGTCATCGGGGGCCTGCTTGGTGTCGCGGCCGAGGGGTCGCTCACCAAAGACGATGATGGTGCCGTCTTCAAGCGTGATCTGATCGGGCAGTTCGCCCATCGCGGCGCTGCGGTAATACCCCGGTCGAGGGTGATATTCCACGCGATAGGATTCGCAGCCGATTGCCGCCAGCAGGAAGATAGCCGCCGAAGCCAGCGCGGTTGCGCCGCCGTTGCGTTGGGTTCCATCAGTTGCTGGAATGCTCGGCGTCATTGGACGTCCGCTTCGACTCGAGGTCCATCACGAAGTCGGCCACCCACAGCTGGCTCTTGCCGCCCTCGCCGCGCTGGCTGGTCCACATCATGGTCGTGCAGTCGGAGTTGAATGCGGGAAGGATGTCCGCGCCGCTAGCGTGTGTGATCCGTCGCCGACGGGTCCCATACTTGATCGTCCCCGTTGAACCGGGCACATCGCCCCCGTCAGCATCCAGCACAAACACCTCGTAGTTGTGGTGACCGACCTCACTCGTGGCATATACGAGATACCGGCTGTTTGGATGCCAAAACGGCGCCCAATTGACGTGCTCATTGTCGGTCAGTTGATACTCGCGGTTCAGGGCCACGATCGTGCCATCTTCATTGAACGCAAGCTCGCCGACAAACAGTTGCAGGTAGTGCTGTCTGCCGCGATCCGCGCGAAAGCAGATTCGCCGGCCGTCGGGCGAGAAGAACGGCCCGCCGTCATACGCCTGCGACTGCACGATGCGCGCCAGGCGTCCCGTCAGCAGATCCTTGACGAACAGATCGCCCCGATTCGATTCCATCGAACAATACAGCAGATGGCGGCCATCGCGGCTCAGCGTGCACTCGGCCTGATAGGCCTGATCGTCCCCCAGTAGAACGTCAAGCGAATCCGCCGCGCCGGCGATGGTGTCGAGCCTGCAGCGGACAATCTTCATCTGGGGTGGGAACATCCACCGGTACCGGCCGGAGAGACGCTCGAACCCCGGCGGGGTACTGTCACCCGGCGGGCCGATCGTCGAAGCAAAGATCACCTCGTTCGGATCGGTCGGATGAAACCACCCGCAGGTGTTCGCAGAGCCCGGCGGGCTGATGCCAAGAATGTCGTCGAGGCCGGTGATACGACCGGCATCGTCACGGACAAGGTCGGCGATGAACATCGCGTAGAACTCATCGGCCGCTTCGCCGGCCGGGGGGACCCCCACCGCCTGGAAGATGATCCGGGAATCATCCGGCGAGAAGTACGCCTCCCCCGCTTTCACGAAGCGGTCGGCGAAGGTGAGTTGGAGGTGGTTTTCGAGGATTCCTTTCTCGGCCTGCTTCCAGTCGATTGGGTCGGACACCGCGGCGGGGCGGATCGAATCGTCATAAATGTGCAGCTCAACTGCGCAACCGGCCAGCGGCGCACACAACACAACACAGATGGGCACAACTCGCATAGCAATCCTCGAACAAGCACTCTCAGGGGACCGCATGGTGGCTGTGATGATAGCGGATCGCGGCAATCGTGTTGCGCAGCTACTCAGCGAGCCGCGGCGTCCTCGCCAGCGGCTGCACGCGGAATGCAGAGGCGCTGCATGACCAGGAATGTGCGAGCAATCAGTTTCCGAAGAAGCCGGTCGCGGGGACGCGGCGGCTCACTCTCACGCTTCAAGCCTCTAGGAGATGCACCTTCGGCATGATCTTGATGATTGGATCGTCGAACAACGAAACGCCGCGCGCCTTGAGATACCGGCCGACGGCCATGATCGGGAAATACAATCGGTAGAGGTGGTATCGCAGGTAGAACACGCCGGGGAAGCCGGTGCCGGTAAACCAGGGTTCGACCCAGGAGCCTGCCGGATCACCATCCGGATTGATCAACGGGTCCGCGGCCTGTTCCTTGCTCAACTGCGTTTGGGCCAGCCACTCGATCGCGCGGCGCAGATCAGGGTCATCGGGGCCGAAGATCTCCTGGAGGACCATCGCGGCCCAGGCGGTTTGGGAAGCGGTGGCCGGGCCCCGGCCTTTCAGCGCCGAATCCAGGTATGAATTGGCCGACTCGCCGAACGATCCGTCCGGCTTCTGGATCGATTTCATCCACCACCCGGCCCGCTGAATCCAAGGCTGGCTGGGGTCTTCGCCGCAGCGGATCGGCCCGATGACCGCCTGCCAAGTGCCGTAGATGTAGTTGACGCCCCATCGGCCGACCCAGCAGCCTTCGGGTTGCTGAGTCCGCTTGATGAAGTCGATCGCACGCCGCACCGCCGGGCGCCTGTTTGTATAGCCGTGGCCACTGAGGCACTCGAGCGTTCGGCCGGTGATGTCCGGACATGATGGATCCTGCATGGCGTTATGATCGGCGAACGGGACGTATTCGAGGATCCGATGATGTCTGGTTCGATCGAACGCGGCCCACCCGCCATCGTCGTTCTGCATGGCCAGCAGCCAACGGACGCCACGTTGGGCGGCAGCGGTGTTGCGCGCCCCGCCGAGGCGGCCCAAAGCCATCGCGACCATCGCGGTGTCGTCCACATCGGGATACCACGCATTGTGATACTCAAACCACCAGCCGCCAGCCTGGGCCGGCTGATCCAGATTGTCGGCCCAATCACCCCGGTGTTTGCACTCGCGGTCAACCAACCAGCGGGCGGCCCGCCCTAGCGGCGCTGCATCCTTGGTCGTGCCGCAGTCGGTCAGCGCGTAGAGCGCGATGCCCGTATCCCACACCGGGCTGAAGCACGGCTGGATGCGGATCGCGTTGTCCTGTTCGATGAACAGATCGTCCAGCTCGCGCTCGGCCCGTTGCAGGATCTCGTGGTCCCGCCTATAGCCCAGCGCGGTTAGGGCGATCTGGATGTAGACCATCGGTGGAAAGATCGCCCCCAGGCCGGCCGTGCGGACGCCCGGGTCTTCACCGGCCCGACTCAGGATCCACTGCTCCGCCCGCGCTAATGCGATCCGCTGCAGCGGCGACCCACCGAGGCTGCGCAGACCCTTCAGCACGCGATCAACCAGGTAGAAGAACACCAACCAACCGGTCGGTCCCGACCGCACGTTGCTGAGGCGATGCCGCCGCCACTGATCGATGAACAACTCGTCGATGGCCATTGACGGCCCCAACCGCCGTATCGGCCGAAGGGCCGAGACGATCGACAGCGGCATGATCATCGTGCGGGTCCACGCGCTCACTTTGCTGAGGTCGAAGTAGAGCCACCTCGGCAGGAGAATGATCTCGGGGGGAATCTGGGGCACCGCGTTGAACGAGATCTGCCCGAGACAGGCCAGGTAGAAGTTGGTGAAGCTGCCGCAGTTCTCCGCGCCGCCGAGAGCAAGGATCGCCAGACGGGCTTTGGACATGTGCCTTTCGGCCGGATCGTCGCCAAGAAGTTTGAGCGCGAAATATGCCTTGACCGTCGCGGAGAGGTCAATGGTCGAGCCGGGGAACTGACCCCAGCCCCCGTCTTCGCGTTGAAGCGAACGGAGGTAGTCGGCGATCCTCGTGAGGACGACCCGGCCGGGCCGGCCATCCGCCATCGGCTGGTCCTCCTGGCCGAGGATGAACTTCATCAGGATGTATTCACTTTCGAGGATGGAATCGCCCTGCAGCTCGCCGCACCAATGACCATCATCGTGCTGCAGCCGCCCAAGCGCCTCCACCGCCCAACCAAGCGTGCGGATGATCCGCGAATGATCCTCGATGAGCACGTCGTGAAACACAGGGATTTCCAGAGGCTGGCCGATTGCGGTGCCGCGTTTCATTCTACGCATCGGATACCCGGGTCTTCCTCGTCCGCCGCGGCGGACTCGTCAGACCCGGCTTCCTTGTTGCTACGATGATGCGATGTCTTCTTCGTCGCCGATATCAAGCAGCACCACGCCGTTTGCCGCCTCCGCGATCAGCGGCCACCTGGACACCCGCACCGCAGCCACGGAGGTCGCTGGCGACCTGTACGACCACCTCGGCGACACCTGCGATCTGGCAATGCTGTTTGGGAGCTTCCATCACCGCGCCGCGTTCGCTGAAGCGGCCCAGATCATTCGCCAAACATTGTCTCCCCGCACGATGCTTGGGGTGACGGCGGAATCGGTCCTGGGGGTCGACCAGGAGCTGGAAGGTCGGGCCGGCTTATCGGTAATCGGGCTCCGACTGCCCGGCGCAGGGCTGCATCCGTGGAGCTATCGCGCCGAAGAAGATGCTGCGGTGCTCAAGGATCGCCAGGCGATGCGGCAACACATCGGCCACAGCGACGATCTTCGCACGGTGATCATGCTCGCCGATCCGTTTTCGACGCCGATCACCAGGCTCCTGCCCGCGGTGACCGGCTGCGGCGACCCTGGGCAACCCGTCGGGGTGGTCGGAGGGATGTCGTCGGGCGCAAGCCAACCCGGCCACAATCTGCTGGTGCTCGATGATCAGGTCCCGACCAGCGGGGCGGTGGGCGTCACGATCGCCGGGCCGGTCCAGATCGACATCATCGTCAGCCAGGGATGCCGGCCGATCGGAAACCCCTTGGTCATCACCAAGTGCAAAGGCAACGTGATTTTCCAGCTCGGCGGGGGCAAGGCCCTGAAGGCACTTGGGGAGCAAACCAACCTTCTTGATGAGGATGAACGGGGGCTGCTGTCGGGCGGGCTGCTGATCGGAACCGTAATCAACGAGTACAAGGAGCGCTTCGGCCGGGGCGATTTTCTCGTTCGAAACATCCTCGGCTTCGACAAACAGCATGAGGCGATCGCGGTGGGTGACCTGCCGCGTCCCGGCCAGACGATCCAGTTCCATGTGCGCGACGCTGCGACCGCGCATGAAGATCTGCAACTGCTGCTGGATGGCCAGCAACTCAAGGATCCGCCGCTTGGAGCGCTGTTGTTCACGTGCAACGGTCGCGGCAAGAAACTGTTCAATGAGGAGAATCACGACGTGCAGACGATCCGCGATCGGCTGGGCGAGGTGCCCATGGCCGGGTTCTTCGCCGCCGGCGAGATCGGCCCCATCGGCGACCGGTCATTCCTCCACGGCCACACCCTGAGCCTGGCGCTATTTCGGGCGCAGTCTGCCTAAGGGCAGGCGTACCTGTCTACCGTCAGTCATCACTCTCGCGTCGAATCTTCTCCAATGCTTCCCTGACCGCTTCGCGCCTGTATTCGTCCTCGTCGTCAAGCAGCTCTTTCAACGCTGGGATCGCTGCCTCTGCCTCTGGTCCGATTGCTCCCAATGCATAGACAGCCCAGTCTCGCAAATTTGCGTTTTCATCCTGGACTATCTCGATCAACGCAGGGACGGCCGGTGATGCGCCAGCGCCCATCTCTGCGAGAGACCGAATGACCATCAGGCGGATCTTAGAATCGGCATCGCCGAGCGCCGAGACGAGGGCCGGCATCACGCCGTCAATATGAGGTCCAAGCTCAACCAGCGCAAGGATAGCCCTGATCCGAAGAGGGTGGTGATCTGGGTTCTGAAGCGTCCGAATGAGGAGCGGCATTACCACCTCCGGATCGGGTGAAATACGACTAAGCGCCCTCGCACTCATTAGACGCACCTCCCCGGATTCATCCGTCAGGGCGTTCATCAGTGCCGGGACCCCAGCCTCGGCTTCAGCGCCGAACTTCCAAAGTCCCCAAGCTGCATTCTCTCGCACGTTCTCGTCTTCGTCTGCAAGCAGATCGATCAACTTCGCGATGCTTGTCCGATGGTCTGTGAGGATCATGCCCAGCGCGTATGCAGCAGCGCCGCGCACCTTGGGATCATCATCCGTGACTGCCCCAAACACCGCCGGGAGTGCCGAACGTGCTTCGGGGCCGATGTACCCAAGCAGCCACAGGGCGTCGGCGCGCAATGTCGCGTCTGCAGTTTGCTCGCACCTCTCGATCCAGAGGCCCACCAGCCAAGATTGTTGCCACGGCCACATCTCATCTCGGCCGCCACGAATGCTCAGCTCCCCTATAAGAACTCCGCCAGGATTGAGCCAAGGGACCATGGCGATAAGGACCACGGTCGGCACAGCTCCAGGCCAGCCGTACCGACTACGCTTCACACGCGGCGTAACAGACGCACCATATCCCACAGCCAGGACCAGGATGCCCACAAAGACCCAGCGCCAGCGGCGGCGGGTGTTGAACAACTTCTTTTCGCGCTTGGCACGGTATCCGCATTCGCTGCACACCCGGCCAGGTGTGCCGCTCATGTTGTACCAGCATTTCGCGCAGCGCCGCCGACCGCGCGGGCGATCCCAGAGGAGGGCCCAAGCCACAAGCGAGATACCAATGACTCCCAGCAGCCCGCCGAGAGACCAAAAGACCCAGTCCAGGTCGCTTGCGGTCATGCGCTGAGTGTACGCAGGGAGCGATTCGGCGGCAGCGGGCGCGCGGCTTCGCCCCCCACCCTCGCCCCGCCGGGTGAGGCTATTGGCAGGGGCGCAGTTGCAGCATCGTCACGCATCCGGCCGATATGGACCGGCCATGACAACCATCGCCACAGACCGAATCCACGACGACAGCCAGCGGTACAATCAGGATGTCATGGGTATCGGAAGCATCCTTCTGGAACGCGGACTGATCAGCGAAGAGCAACTCAAGGGAGCGCTCGCCGAGCAGAACCGCACCGGCGAGCGGCTCGATCACGCGCTGGTGCGGCTGGGGTTCGTCAGCAGCACCGATGTGTTGGAGGCGATCGGGCAGCAGTTCGCGCTGCCAATCGTGGATCTCAACACGATCGAGGTGGACGAAGAGGTCTTACAAACGCTCCCGGCCAAGCTTGTGTTCAAGCAGCGGTGCGTCCCGATCGGGCGCACCAACGGCACGCTGCGGGTGGCCACGTGTGATCCCTTCGAGCTGACCGCGTTCGATGAGCTTCGGCTGCTGACGGGCATGTCGATCGAGCTGGTGCTGGCCGACGAGCGGGACATTCGGAAATTCATTCGCACCCACTACGGCGTGGCCGGCGACACGCTGGATGAGCTGGCCGGGCAAGGCGAAGCGCCGGAATCGGAGTTCGCCGCCACCGACGCCGATGAGATCGAACAGGCGCAGGAAGCCAGCGTCAT
Organism: Planctomycetota bacterium; assembly: GCA_022566535.1. Lineage (GTDB taxonomy): Bacteria > Planctomycetota > Phycisphaerae > Phycisphaerales > SM1A02 > JADFFQ01. The sequence goes on along the minus strand of JADFIR010000008.1, from coordinate 62,562 downwards.
CAAGCTCGTCAACGATCTGCTCGTCGAGGCGATCCGCGAGCGGGCCACGGACGTCCACATCGAGCCCTATGAAGACACGCTGATGATCCGCTACCGCATCGACGGGGTGCTCGGCCACGCCGGCGTCCCGCCGACCGTCAATCGCTTCCGCAACGCGATCATCAGCCGCATCAAGATCATGGCCAACCTCAACATTGCCGAGAAGCGCCTGCCACAGGATGGGCGGATCAGCCTTCGGCACAAAGGCCGGGAATACGACCTGCGGGTGTCGGTGATTCCGATGCTCTTCGGCGAGGGCGTGGTGCTGCGCATCCTCAACAAGAGCGCGAAGATGTTCGAGCTGAAAGAGCTCGGCATGGCCGAGGCGAATCTTCAGCGGTGGGATGAGCTGATCAGCCACCCGCACGGCATTCTGCTCGTCACCGGCCCAACCGGCTCGGGCAAGTCAACCACGCTCTACGCGACGCTGGCCCGAATCGTCAGCGACGAGGTCAAAGCGATCACGATTGAGGATCCGGTGGAGTATCACGTGGACGGCGTGAATCAGATCCAGGTTCAGCCGCAGGTGGGGCTGACCTTCGCCGCAGGGCTGCGGGCGCTGCTTCGCCACGACCCGGACATCCTCATGGTCGGCGAGATCCGGGACCTGGAGACGGCCGACGCCGCGGTGCAGGCGTCGCTGACCGGGCATCTGGTGCTTTCCACGCTGCACACCAACGATGCCACGGGAGCGCTCACGCGCCTGCTGGATATGGGCGTGGAGCCGTTCCTGGTGGCCAGCTCGTTGCAGGGTGTGCTCGCCCAGCGACTGGTGCGGCGAATCTGCACAGCGTGCAAGACGCCGTACACGCCCCAGCCCAGCGAGCTGCCGCCGCAATTCACGCTCGACGGTCAGACGCAGCTGTATCAAGGCCACGGGTGCCGGGAGTGTCGAAACACCGGGTACCGGGGGCGCATCGGCATCTACGAGCTTCTTGTGATAAGCGAGCACACACGGGAGCTGGTTATGGCCAGGGCCAACGCCGGGCGGATCGCGCGCGCCGCGATCGAGGCGAGCGAGCTGACACTGCTTCACGATGCCGGCTTCGAGAAGGTCCGCTGCGGCGCTACGACCGTCTCCGAGGTCCTGCGGGCAACCAAAGCCTAGGACCGCCTCACGCGGCGACTCTGGCTGATGACATCCGCCTTCAAGACGGATCTCTTTGTAACCTCTCGGTGTTCTCGGTGTCCCTATCAGGCATGAGCTGGGCTTGCGTGCAGACCTTCGTGATTCGATCGACCCGAAGTTGAAGTTTAGCCGCCGCACCTAGAGCAGCGCCATGCGACGACGCCGCGCGCGGCCTGGCGGCCGCGGCTAAACAAGAGCACGGATGACCACGACGCAAACACAAACAATCATTGATTCCACCGCCCGACCGCGGCCGATGTTCCAGATCGCCGACCTGGCGGTGTCATTTGACTCCGCCGGCGGGCGCGTCCAGGCAGTTGACGGCCTGAGCCTCGCGATACATCCGCGACAGACCGTGGCCCTGGTGGGTGAGTCCGGCTGCGGCAAATCGGTCACAGCCATGACCGTTTTGCAACTGATCCCCCGCCCGCCGGGGCGCTTCGATCGCGGTTCGATCCTCTTTGAAGGACGCGATCTGCTTTCGTTGACCGAAAGACAAATGCTCAAGGTGCGCGGCGGCGAGATCGCCATGATCTTCCAGGAGCCGATGACCAGCCTCAACCCCGTCTACACCATCGGCGATCAGATCATCGAGGCCATCGGGCTGCACCAGAAGGTCAGCCGGAAAGATGCGGTCGAGATCACCATCGCGGCGATGGACGATGTAGGCATCCCCAACCCTGCCCAGCGGCTTCGCGCTTATCCACACCAGTTCTCCGGCGGGATGCGGCAACGAGTGATGATCTCCATGGCCCTGGCGTGTCAGCCGAAGCTGCTATTGGCCGATGAGCCCACCACCGCGCTTGACGTGACGATTCAGGCCCAGATTCTCGAATTGCTGGCTGATCTTCAGCGCGACCGCGACATGGCCATGATGCTGATCACCCATGATCTGGGCGTGGTCGCGGAGAATGCAGACGTGGTTTGCATGATGTACGCCGGCCGGGTCGTCGAGTATGCGACGGTCTATGACCTGTTCGAAAAGTCGCACCACCCATACACCCGCGGCCTGTTCAAGTCGATGCCCAAGCTCGGCGAGGTCAAGCACCGGCTCACGACCATCGATGAGGTGACCAACGATCCTGACCAGTTCAAGAAGCTGCCTGGCTATGAGAAAGGAATCGTGCCCTGGTGGCCGGCGATGGATCCGCCGGATGACTTGGCCAAATCGCCCGGCGGGGCCGATTCCGTGCTCTATGAGATCGAGCCGGACCATTGGGTCGGCTGCTGGCGAACCGAATACCTCGAACACCACCCTTCTCGCCGCCCCGACATCGCGTTTCGACGCGATGATCTCGCATAGAGCGACGGTCGGGTTTCACATAGCCCGCCACTTGTGGCGGGTGGTGGTTCATGCTGATTTGGGTGTCGACCCCGGGCAAGCCCGGGGCTATGTGTGCCGGGGCGCGACACGTCGTTTGCCTCATTCGCCGGCGCCGGTGGGGGCGCTGGTGTGCTTGGGCTGGGTGTCCTGAAGAATCGCGTAGGCCACGTGCGTGACGCAACTGTTGATGCGCTTCAGGTGGGTGAGCAGATCGAGGTGGATGGCGCTGGTCTCGTGTGATTCGACCAGGCCGGCGTTGAGCCGGGCAAAATGCCGGTCCCGCAGTTCCCGCTCGTATTGATCGATCCGCTGCTTGTGGCGGAGCAGTTGCTGGGCCAGGGCGCGGTCGCGGGTGGTGAAGGCGGTCTCGGCGATGACCACGTTCTCGGAGACCTTGCAGTAGAAGTCCTTGAGCTCCTCGGCCCCCTCTTTGGAGAACTCGGCCCCGAGGCGGATCTTTTTCAGCACCAGCTCGCTGATGTTCTTGTCGATGATGTCGCCGATCGTCTCCACCTCGGCCAGATACCGAAGCAGGCGCATCTGTTCGTCGGCGTCGTACTCGCCGGCCTCTTCTCGAGCCATCCGGGTTAGAAAACGCTTGACCTCGGTGTCCAGCAGATCGACGTGATCGTCGCGCACGGCCACGTCGCGAGCAAGCTTCTCGTTGCCGGTCTCCAGCGCCGCCCAGACGTCGCGGAGCATGGCGCGGATGATCTCGGACATGTGGGTGATCTCGCGCAACGCCTGGCCCATAGCCAGGGCCACGCCGCCGATGGGCCCGTTACTGATGTACTTGGGGCCGAAAGCCTTGCGCCGTTCGGGGGGCGGTGTCGGAACCAGGCGCTCCAGAAGTGAGCTCACCACGCCGACCAGAGGCAGGCCAACCGCTGCCAGGACGATGTTGAAGCCGCTATGCACGCCGGCAATCGCCAGGCCAAACGACTCGGCCCCGGGGTTGGGCAGACGGTCGCCCAGCAGATTCAGGACCACCAGCGCCAGCCCGGCCAACACCAGTTTCAGCAGCAGGTTGCCCAGCGCCAATCGCCGGGGCTCGATCACCCGCCAGCCGACGATGAGCGTCGTCACCGCGAGCCCCACGTTGGCGCCCAGCACGACGGGGACGGCGAGTTTGAAGCTGACCGCTTCGGATACCCCCAAGCCGATGACCAGGCCGATGGTGGCCGTGCTCGACTGAAGGGCCATCGCCAACATCGCCGCGAAGATCGCCAGCAGCAGCGCATGCTCGGTGAGATTCTCGAAGTTGATGACTGCCCACAGGCCGCTCTGCATGTCCACGGTTTCCGCCGCGCGCTTCATGATGTCGATGGCCAAGAGGATGAATCCGAGGCTGAGCAGGACCTGGCCGATTCCACGACTGCGCGGACTCTTGGTGAACTGAAACAGCGCCACGCCCGCCAGCACCACGATCGGTGCGTACTGCTCCAGCCGAAGCGCAATGAGCAGCACCATGACGGTCAGGCCGATGTTGGCGCCTAACACAATGGTGAGCATCTGGCGGGCGGTAAGGTGGCCGGCCTGGACCGTGTGCACCGCCAGCAGCGACATGGTGGTGCTGGAAGGTGCGACGACGGAGACCCCGATGCCGGCCAGGAAGGAGAAGCCGCGCCGCGCCGCCAGCCGCTGCATCCACGTGCCCAGCCGCCGGCCGAACAGCCGGTCCAAACCCTTGCGCAGGTACCGCACGCCGAAGACCAGCAGAGCCACGCCGCCGATGATCGTCAGAAGGTTCAACAAGTCGCCATGCCCCACACCTACTTCGGCGGCCCGACAGCGTCGCTGGGGTTTATTTGTCTATTTTCATAGGTGGTGCGGGTGAATGACCATTGCCCCCACCACGGCCTTGAGGCCCCGTCCGTGGCGATTGCCGCCACACACCCCCACCTCACGCGTCATCGAGCGACTCGGCCTCAATGTTCGCAGCTTCGCCGGCCAGTTTGTTCCGGACGTATTTTTTCATCCAGGTATCGAAGGACTTGCCGGCCGCGGTGTCCTTGCCGGTGAATCGAACCTGAGCGATGTCGTCGTAGGGGATGGTGATGCGCTGCCCGCCGTTGGTGGGAATGAGGCGGATCTTCGAGTCGCTGAGCGTGGCTGCGGATGTGCGATCGAAGACATAGCCTTGGATCGATTCGCCGGTGGACTTTCGCGTGATGGTGACGTCTCCGCGATAATCGAGCGCCTCATCGAGGGCGCGGCGCAGCTTGTCGGGATTGGAGGCATCGCAGGCCAGTCCCTGCAGAGTGACTCGATTGTCGGGGGACTTGTCGGACATGGATCAGCCAAGTAGGGCCCGCTGTGCGGACCAATGGGGGCGGTGCGCACAGCGCACCCTACGCGTATGGGAGCATGGTATCAGCATGGTGCGTCACCACCCAGAACAGCGTGAAGGAGCTTGCCCGCTCGTTCGTAGATCCCCGGGTCCCGGCTCTCGCGCGGCCCGGCAACGTTGAGGATTCGAACGTTCTGTTCGCTCAGCCATGCCGCGATCGTCTTCGCGGCCAAGGGATCGTGGGGATCGACGACCAGGAATGGCTTGGCGAGTGAGGCGGCGAGGTCACGTGTCAGGGCGGTGCCGCCGGTGAGCTCACCGTGAGCGATGATGAGGGTGCCATCGGCGTCGCGGACGTTGAACTCGGTGCGCTGGTCCGGATCGGCCAGAGGCGTTTCGGTCAAAGGATAGACGTCTGCGATCGGCCCCTGCTCGCTGGCTCGACCCTTGGGGCACCAGCCGCCACAGGGCAGGTCGAGCTTGATCGCCACGTCCAGAGCCGCCCGATCGACGCCGGTCTGTCCGCCGGTGATGATCCTCTCAATCATCGGGAGTCAGGTGTTCAGGGTTAGGGCTGTGACGAATCGGCTTGTGGGCTCAGCTCGCGCCCGGTGTTGGGGTCGAGCAGCTTCCAGTGAAACGCCTTGATGAGCCTGGCCAGCACCAACCAGCCGATCTCCTCCTCCGTGACCGTCACCAGCATCTGGGTGATGGGATTCTGGTTGGGGGTCAGTTCGATCTGAATGCCCGGCCCGTGCAGCACGTCGTCGGCGCCGTTGCGTTCCGGGCCGGTGTTGCAGTCAGCCAGGTTGCGCAGGATGTCGGGGCGAGGGCCGATGGGCGCCAGCCCGGTTCCCCCGGCCGGCTCCTCGCGGGAGAGGATGACGAACTGTCGGGGGGCATCAGTCTGGTCGGTGATGGATTCGGCTCCAGCCATCACTGCACTCGCCTCGATGACTGGGGTGGTCGAGTCAAGGTTGAGCTTCCGGATCGTCTGCTTCGCGGCCTCCGTCTGCAGCCTCTTGGAGCAGTCGGACCAAGGTCTCCACCAGTCGCTGCAACGGCACCGGCTTGACGAGATACGCGTCCACGCCAATCGACTCTGCGTAGGCCATATGGCGCTTGCCCTGGTTTGCGGTGATCATCACGATCACCGGCGGGTCGGGTTCCTGTTTGATCGTCTCGAGCACCAGGAATCCGGACCGCTTCGGAAGCATCATGTCCAACACGATGGCGTCGGGGGCGCCGCTGCGACACGCGCTCACAGCGGTGTTGCCGTCAACGACCATCGTGGTCGTCGCGCCCTCGGCCCGCATCGCCAGGTCGATGCTGCCGAGGATGTCCTCATCGTCGTCAACGATGAGGATCTTCTTGCCTTGAAGTCGTGCGGTCGGCATAGTAGGCCATGATCGGTAAGGGAAACCAGCAAGAGTCCCGAAGGAACGGAAGTGTAGCGTCCGCGACGAGCCGCGACGGTTGAAGGAAGCGGACGCACCGACGCCGGGGGCTTCCGCGCGCGGCTCGTTAGGATCGCTACACGTTGGCTGCAACTGCTCTAAGTATCCCCGCTAGGACCCGCCGGTCAATGTCGGGCCGTGAGATCCCGTTCCCGTGCGGCCTCGTTTGACCGCTGCACAATCAAATCAATGTCCGTCTGGGTCAACCAGGGCAGCGATTGCAGCTTGGCGATCAATCGGCTGGGCACCGGCCGGCCGAGGCGTTCGTGCCGCGGGCGGCTCTTCCAGCGGCGGTGCACCCAGAGATACTGGTCCGGGGCGCTGCGGATCATCTGCTCCATGGCCCGGTTATACCGCGCGGTGATGTAGAAGAGCGGGTCGGGCTCATCGACCCAATCCTGGGGACTGATGACGTCCGCACACGTCAGCTCATACTTGAACCGCCCGTCCAGCCGCCGGGCGAAGCCCGCAACGATCGGCACGCGGTACCGCATGGCCAGCAGGCCGATCGACTTATAGCTCGAGGCGAGTCGCCCGAAAAACGGCACAAAGAGGCCCTGGTCGCCGGCATTCTGATCGGCGATAAATGCCACCCGCCCCCCCGACTCCAGAACACCCTGCAGAATCGGAGTCGCGCCCCACTTGGTGATGATGCGCATACCCCGTGCCTCGCGGATGCCCATGACCCACCGGTTCAGCAACGGGTTATCCAAGGGTCTGGCCAGGGCATGCAGCGGATACCCGATCACCGCCAACGTGTACCCGAGCAACTCCCAGTTGCCGAAGTGCCCGGTAAGGAAGATCAGCGGTTCCCCGCGGACCAGTCGATCCATCAAGCCTCTGAGGGGGCCGATGCGCACATAGCTCGGCCAGGACGAAGCCGTGATGCGGCGAGGCGTGATCACCGCATCGACCATGAACAGTTGAAACATGTGGCGCAGCGATCGCTCGGCGACCTCGGCGACGCGTTCGGCCGGCCAGGTGGGGAAGCTCAGGGCGATGTTGCGCATGGCGCGCTGCTGATGCCTGCGGCTGAAGCGGTAGAACAGCGAGCCGACGTCTGCGGCGGTCTGAAGGTTCTGCTCGACGCTGAAACAGTGCATGAACCCGGCAACTGCCCGCAGCGCCAAGTACTGGCTCCATACGACGATCGCTGGTTGGTTCCTGGCCACAGTCGCTGCTTCGATGTATCAAGTCTTGCGATTCGGATCTCTCGCGGCGGGGCAGGCCCGCCCGCGAAACAACGATCATAGCCCCGCATGAATATGCGGGGGAATTGCGCGACAATGCAAGCCTGCCAAGATGCATCCGCGGCTATGAACGAATCGCAGTGCGCTTGGGCCGTGAGCTGACCTTACCGCTCGGTGTGCCCGATGAGGATGAAGAAGCGGTTCGAGTTGAGCACGGGAATCTGGGCCTCGCGGGCCTGGGTGAACAGCTCTTGGTACTGTTCATGCGCGCGGCGCTTGCGAACCCAGTCGTCGATCTGAAACTGTGTGGCGTCCACGGCTAACGGCGGAGGCAGCGGCGGCGCGACACCCAACACCAGGAAATCCAGATCGCCCGGAAGCTGCTCGCCGGTCACCACGGACCCGCCCCAGTCGATGATGAGACTTCGCAGATACTCCGCATCACCTTCAGATGGTCTGCCGTCACCGTCAACGTCGAACTTGCCGTGCACGAGGAATCGAAAGACGTAATTGGGGTCGTAGACGGCGTTGGCGATGACATCGTTGCGGACCACCGGCCGGCCGGGGACGGTCCGCGTGATCTTACAGGTTGAGGTGGTGTCGGCGACTCTGATCACCTGCAGGCTCGCCTTGCCGCGCGGCAGGTCGCCGGTGTTCGGATTCACCCTGATCGCCGAGTCGCGGTCATACACCTCAAACGTCATGCCCAGGACGATTCGGTGTTGCCTGCCGCGGTCGATAAAAACCTGGTCGCTTGATCCGGCGGCGTCGATGATGTGACCGTCCACGAGCATGGCGGGGTTCTCCGCCCGCAGGCGGGACCTACTCAAGATCGCCTGCAACTCGTCCACACGTCCTTTCAGCGAGACGACCTGCTGGTACAACGTATCCTTCTCGTTCTCGAGGCCGGCGATCTGACCTTCGAACTCGTCACGCAATCGGTCGATCGCGCCGAAGTAATCGTTCTTCACCTCGTCAACCTCGCGGCGATACTCCTCGGCCGCCTCGCCATACTCGGCGATCCCGCTGCGCACCGCGTCGAGCGCCTCCAGGTGATCTTGTTTCACCTGTTGGGCGCGGGCGCGAAGCTCCGATATTTCGTTCCCCCGGTCGGTGAGCTTCGTGGTGAGGCTGTCCAGATCGTTTTGTGTGTTCCTGAGGTTCTGAGCGCGCGTCTGCAGGACGTTCCTGACGCTCTCGCCTTCGGGCGGTACGCCGAAACGCACGAGCTCACTTTGCAGTGCAGCGAACGTGTTTCCGGGATTGCCGGAGACGTACCCCATCAGCTCCTGATAATCGCGCTGCAGTTGTTGCACGACTGAGGGCCCGTGCTCGGCTTTGGCTACCAGCGCCTTGATCTGGTCACGGTTCTGCTGTTCGCGCGTGACGAATCTCGCAAGGGCGGCTTGTGCTTCCACATCGGATTGTGCGGCCTTGGTCTGGCCGGTGTAGAACACGATCGACAGTATCAGCAGAAAGACCGCGCAGAGCACGAACACGACCAGTGATACCACGACGCCGGTCCCAGCGGTTGAACGTGCAGCCATCGGTCTCTACCTCCCAAGCGGGTCGAATTTGCCTTCGCCTCGGCCGGCTATCGGACCGGCCGGGACCACCAATAGAAGCCGAGAATCAGCAAGGCCAGTCAGTTTCCTGCCTGTCGCATGCCCGGTCAAGCCCCACCACAGCGCGGAGGCCACCGACGGAATCTCGCCCCGGCAGGCTTTACGCACGAAGATCGGCCACGGTTGCCGGGCACGTGGCGTAGTTCCGCCGCTCGGCGAGAGTGTTCGATCCGGCTCACCGGCTCAACCCCAGGTGCTCCAGATAGGCGTCCATCCGGGGCTCCCGGCCGAGGTACTCCCTCACCAGGTCCAGACCGTCCATCGCCCCACCGCGAGCGAGGATCTTTCTGCGGTAGTACAACCCCGCTTCGGGGTCGAGCAGGCCCAGTTCCTTGAACCGCCCAAACATGTCGCAGGCATACACCAGCGACCACTGATAGCCGTAGTAGCCCGCCTGATATCCGGTGAAATGGCCGAATGCAGCCTGGTAGTACGTCTGGGGAACTTCTTCGTACAGCTCGACCTCGCTGAAGAGCTCAGCCTGAATCTTGGTGGTATCCACCTCGCCGTCGGGATCGGTGTGATAGGCCAGATCCACCAGGCCGTAGTAGAACTGATGCTCGGCGAGCATTCCCGAGCCCAGGTGGCGGGCCTTGATCATGCCGTCAAGAAGGTCCTGCGGAAACGGCTCGCCGGTCTCATAGTGACGGGCGAACGTTTGCAGCACGTCGGCGTCCCACACCCAGTTCTCGAACATCTGCGACGGCGCTTCCACGAAGTCCCGCTCCACGCCGGTGCCGGCGAATCGAAAGTAGCGGGCCTCGCTGAGGATTGTGTGCAGGCAGTGGCCAAACTCATGGAAGAATGTCTCGACCTCGTCATGGGTGAGCAGCGACGGCCGCTGCGGGGTAGGCTCACTGAAGTTGCAGACCAGCGCCGCCACCGGCTTGGTGACGGTCCCGTCGGACCAGACCTTGTGCTGAGCCAGGCCCCATTGCGCAGCGTGGCCGTACTTGTTCTCCCGGGGATGGAGATCGACATAGAACTCACCCAGCATCTCGCCGCTGACCTTGTCCCAGACCTCGAACAGGCGGACGTTCTCATGCCAGATCGCCCGGCCCTCGGACACGGCATGCTCCGTCACCTCGTGGTACTCAAGTCCGTAGAGCGACTGGGTGATCGAAAACAACCCATCGATGACGCGGTCAAGCGGCAGGTACTCGCGCACCTTCTCCGGATCAACCGCGTACTTGGTCTTCTTGAGATAGTTCAAGTAAAAGGAGCTGTCCCACGGAGAGAGCTTTGCGTTGGGATCGCCGGTGTGCTCGCGCTTGGCGGCGGTCAGTTGGGCAGCGTCCAGGAGCGCCTTCTCTCGCACCAACGGCCGCAGCCTGTCATAGAACGCTCGGACAGCGTCGGCATTCTTGGCCATTTTGACCTCGATCTCGAAGTCGGCCGGATGGGCGTACGCCAACAGTTGGGCCGCTTCGGCGCGGAGCTTGAGGATGTGCTCCAACACGCCGACGTTTCTCCGCCCGCCCCGGCGCTTATACGACAGCCAGACTTTCTTGCGGGTGGTCTCGTTGTCGCAGTAGTCCATGATGGGCAGGAACTGGGGATAGGCCATGCCGACGAGGTAGATGTCGCCCGATTGCTTGAGGCTGGGGTTGTCGAAGAACTCTTCGGGCAAGCCGCTGAGCTCCGCGCGGGTCAGGGGCACAACTGTTTCCTCCGCACGGATGTTCTTCTCGAACTCGATGCTGAGCCGCGTGATCTCCTTCTCGACCTCGGTGAGCTGGCGGCGGTCTTGCGCCGACAAGTTCATTCCCGCCCGGCGGAAGTCGCGCATCGTGAATTTGAGCAGCCGCGTCTGCTCGGGGCTGAGGTTCGGGTTGGTCTCGGCATAGGCTTTGACCGCTCCGTAGAGGTCCTCGCGCTTCAGAAGCTCAATCAACCAGTTCCGGAAATCCTCTTCAGCCTTTTCACCGGCCAGGCGCTCGTCGGGGTCAGTGGACACGTAGGCCAAGAACATCGTCATGTTCGTGTCCAGCTCCAACTGGGCGATGAGGTCGTCGATGGCCTCGACCGTGTTGTCGAAGCTCCGTTGCTCGTTGGCGACGGACACGATCCGTTCGACGGCCAGATCGGCCCGGGCGAGCGCGTCGGCGACGGGCGAATCCGGATCAACCGCCGCCCCGGCCGACAAAGACCACGCCACCACCGATGCGGCAAACCAATACATCGTGAACCGCTTCGGCCCGGTTTTCTTGCACATGCTTTGCACGGTCAATCCTTTCCGCCGATCAACAGGAATGTGAGAGGGACACGCGATCGTCCCACGCGCCTGGTGTTACACAACGGCTACCGCCCTGCGCTTGGGATCGAGCGCTTCGCGGAGCGCTTCACCGACAAAATTGAGCGCCAAGAGGGTAGTGGCAATGAACAGGCTCGGCCACACCAGCAACCACCAGCGTACGCGAACGGTGTTCAGCTCGCTCAAGCCGTCGGCGGCGAGATTGCCCCAGCTGGGCAGCGGCTCTCTCACCCCAATGCCGAGAAAGCTCAGGAATGATTCGGAGAGGATGGCCGCGGGCACAGTGAGAGTCGCGTAGACGATGATCGGCCCCAGCAGGTTCGGCAGCAGGTGCCGGGTGAACTGACGCCCAAGAGGCACCCCAACGGCCCGTGCCGCTTCCATGAACGGCTGCTGCTTGAGCGTGAGAACCTGCCCGCGGATAACCCTGGCCAGAGTCAGCCAGCTCACGCCGCCGATCGCCACCAGCAGGGTGACGACGTTGACCGCCTGCCGCAGGCCGGGGCTCAGGTCCTGCCCCCAGCGTTCGATCAGGCCGTCCACCGCCACCGCTAGCAGCACCACCAACAGGATGTAGGGGAGGCCGTAGACCACATCGACGATCCGCATCAATGCCCCGTCAATTCGGCCGCCAAGGTATCCCGCCAGTGCTCCGTAGGCCGTGCCGATCACGACGGCGATGCAGGCTGCGGCCAGCCCGATGCCCAGGCTGATCCCGCCCCCGGCGAGGCATCGCGTCAGCAGGTCACGACCGAGCCGGTCAGAGCCAAGGAGATGTCTCGGCGGCTGGGGGCTTGATTCGGCGCGCTGCCGCTCGTCGGGTGCGTGGCGGCTCCAGAACGGCGGCAAGAGGGCTTGGTCGAGGTTCGTGGCCTCGTAGCGGCGCGGTTCAGTGCCCGCTGCCAGACTTCGCCCCGAGTCGGCTGCACGACCTTTGCCCAGGGTGTAAGGCAGCGTCGCCAGACATCCCAGCACCATCACCACCAACACCACGCCACCAAGCCAGCCCATCGTGCGGCTGGATCTGGGCGCTCGACCAAGACTACGCACTGCCATCAACCGGCCATCGTACCGTAGCCGAGTCGGTCATTCATCTGATCCCATAGCCCCCGGCTTCGCCGGGGGGTCAAGCGCAACATTTGTCTGTGGATACTCAACCCCCGGGCTGGGCCTGTGAGGAACGGGCGGGATGTCCGTACCTACCCGGTGCTCGATTCCGAAGCCGCAGGCAGCAGAGGCTCAGCTTCCTCGATCAGCGCTCTCATTCGCCGCTCCACGGCCTCCTCGAAGTTGGCCGCATCGTGGGCAAGCTGCTCCTGAAGCGACTTCAAGTTCTCCTTGAGGCGCAGCAGATACATGCCGCGCGAAGCAATGGAGGCAGCGACCTGCTGCCGCACCAGGCCCCGCACGTGAGATTCAATGACCTCGGCCGCTTCACTTGATGTCTGGCGCGCTCCAGCCAACTGCTTGAGGATGCTGTCGATCTGAGCATCCAGGCGCAGCTCTTTCACCTTGAGCGCATACAGCTGGGGATCGCGCTCTTTGAGCCGAGCCAGGCCCACCAGGTGCCGGGCATTGCGGATGGCCCGCTCAAAGGCTGGGCCCGGGCGGCGTTGGCGGAGTTCCTCCAGCCGCTTGGCCAGAGCCGGCTCGACGTCGCGGGCCACTTCCAGACATTGTTCGACCAGCGTCGGGGTCAGCGGGCGGCCCGGCCGACGGCGTCGTCGGTCTGGATCACCAACGGCGGAGCCCCGCGCTGGTTTCGACGCGCCGACCTTCTTCTCGTGAGCCTCCGGCGGCTCAGCCTCAGCCCACGCGACATCGAGCAGCCGAAGCTCATCGGCCGGCAAGTTCGCTGTCGCCTGGGCAAGTGACACCGCAGGCTCATCGCCGGCTTGGGCCAACGATCCAGCCACGAAGGCCGCTACGAGCACCAGCGTACTTCCGATCGTGGCCACGCCTACAACCCGGTTCATGCTGCCTGTCATCTCCGCTCCATTACATATCCAAGTCAGCGACAAGCATCGTCAGGTCGTGGCCGAGGTCGTCAAACGTCATGTCCCTGGTCAGAAGCAGATGCTCCACCTCGCCCAGCGGCTGCACGTCGGAATCCAGCAGTATCCGGTACAGCCCGTTGCGTGTGTCCCGGGCGTCACCCATCAGGACCAGCTCCATCTCCGGCGACAGCAGGGGCTGGGGGCGGAGGAACTGGCTGGCCACGATGAAGGCCAGCCCAATCGACGCCGCCATGGCCAGTCGGCTCCACAGAGACACCGTGGCCATTACCGGCTCCGGATGAGAAGCTCTACGCCAAACCCGTCGCGGGCTCGGCAGCCCAGCCACCGATGCTTCGAACACCCGCTGGATCAAACCTTGGGGCACTCGGAGCCGACCAGCCTGCCGCGCAAGCATCGCATCAAGCGACCGAAGCTCGGGCGGCCCGGCATAGGTGGTCTCGCGTTCGTGCCCGGGGCCTGAGGGGTGATTACCTGCGGAAGTCGCCATGACGTAGAACCAAACGAATCAGGCGCAGCTTCATTGCTGCGGATCGGCTGTGGCGGTCAGGAATGTCGCGGGTCACCGACCAGCAGCTGCCGGAGCTTCTTCAGGGCCCGATGTTGCCGGGCCAGGACCGTCCCCAAGGGTTCGCCAAGGACCTGGGCGATCTGAGCAAAGCTCAGGCCGGCGAAATGCCGCAGATGAACGACCCGCCGGTCGGCATCCGATAACCGTGCAAGGGCCGCTCGCAGTGCTTGTGCCTCCTCGGGGTCGGGGTTGTCAGCAGCTTTCGCAGCGCCGGCGAGACCCATGAGCGTCTCGCTTTCCACGGGGTTGGCTTGCCGCTTGCGCCGACGCATCTCGTCTCGCAGGCGGTTCATGGCAATGCGGAACAGCCAGGACTCGAACCGGCCCAGTTCGGAATACCGGCCGATCTTCGCCACGATCGTGCAGAATGTCGATTGCGTGATTTCCTCGGCGAGGTCCGTGTTGCCGCATTGAGCACGTATCAGCCCGTACACCCGCGGGGTGTACATCTCCACAAGCTGGCGCCAGGCTGACTCATCGCCAACAGCCGCCCGTTGCAGGGTCGCTTCGAGCGTCTCGTTGGACGATGAGGGAGCCATGAGGCCGAGGAGGAGTAAGGAGTCAGGAATCAGGGGTTAGGAGTTATGGGGAGGACGGCTGGGTGTGACAGCCGCGGATGCATATCCGCGGGTTGTTACCACCGGCAGCGTCTTTTGTTCCGCCCGCATTCAAGCGGGTCAATGAGACCGCGACATCCTACGCCCGCCCTCGGCCGGTGAAGCCGGCCGCCATTACAATCGACGGACCATGTTTGAGGCTCTCGACCAATTCGTGGAAGATCCATTCGCCGCAGTGGTCACCCTTGGCGTGGGCATCGCCCTGCTGCTGCTGGGCGGACATTGGCTGGTCAGCGGAACGGTCACGATCGCGCGGCGCCTCGGCGTGTCAACGTTGGTCGTCGGTTTGACCGTGGTGGCGCTGGGCACCAGCTCTCCGGAGCTTTTCTTCAATGTCATCGCGGCGCGAAACGGCCACCCTGATCTCAGCTTCGGCAACATCGTCGGGTCCAACATCGCCAACATCGGACTGATCCTGGGCTTGACCGCGCTGGTGGCCCCTTTGGCTGTTCACGGGCGGATCGTCAGCAAGGAGCTGCCGTGGCTGATCGTTGTCTCCGTGGCGATGATCGGGCTGGCCCTGCTGCCGCCGGGCGCGAACGGCAGCGGCTTCGGGCGATTCGACGGCGTGCTGATGCTCATCGGGTTCGCCGTCTTTATGGTCAGTTGGTACCGCATGGGCAGGCGGGATGCGGCGGACCCACTTGTTCGCGAGCTTTCCGTGGAGGCCGAGGCGGAGACCCGTGCC
Source organism: Planctomycetota bacterium (assembly GCA_022566535.1). Taxonomy (GTDB): domain Bacteria; phylum Planctomycetota; class Phycisphaerae; order Phycisphaerales; family SM1A02; genus JADFFQ01. The sequence goes on along the minus strand of JADFIR010000008.1, from coordinate 47,363 downwards.
TCGATCATCGGCGCATCCGTGTTGTGTCTGGTGGGGCTGAGCGGTCTGGTTGCCGGGGGAAAGCTCAGCGAAACAAGCGCGGTCGCCATCGCGCGATCGCTGGGGCTCAGCGAAGCGCTGATCGGCCTGACCATCGTCGCCGTCGCCACCAGCCTGCCGGAGCTTGCGACGTGCATCGTCGCTTGCCGAAGGGGGCACCACGATCTGGCCGTCGGCAACGTGGTCGGCTCCAACCTGTTCAACCTGCTGCTCGTGCTGGGTACTACGGCGATCGTGCACCCCGTTGGGGTCCCGGCAAGCCACGGCTGGCAGGACCTCTCAATGATGCTCTTCATCGCGCTGCTGCTGTTGCCGATGGCGGTGACTCACCGTAACAAGATCACCCGCACCGAAGGTGCGGTGCTGCTGGCCCTGTACCTGGGATACATGGCATGGATCGTCGCCCGCGAGAAGCCGTGGTAGACAGCGGCGCAGGCCAACTCAAATCGGCAACTCGGCCCCGACCTCAACAGGTGCTGCAGGCCCGATTCCGCCGGCATACTCACCCGCACCAACAGCGGACGAATAATCCTTGAACCGGGTGGACTGCTCGATCCATGAGAGCTTTATGGCGCCCGTTGGGCCGTTGCGCTGCTTGGCGATAATCAGATCGGCGGTGCCGGTGGGATCGTAGTCCTTTTCGCCCAGGTGGTAGTAGTCCTCACGATGCAGCAGGGCGACGACGTCGGCGTCCTGTTCGAGCGACCCCGACTCGCGTAGATCACTGAGACGCGGCTTGTGCCCTTCCCGCTGCTCTGGCGAGCGGTTGAGCTGACTCATGCAGATCACGGGCAGATTCAGCTCGCGGGCCAGCGCTTTGAGGCCCCGGCTGATCTCGCTGACCTCCACCTGGCGTGATTCGACCCGCGCGCCGACGGTGATCAGTTGAATGTAATCGATGAAGATCGCCTTGATGTCGTACTTGGCGACCATTCGCCGGGCCCGGGCCCGGATTTGCAGGAGCGTCGAGGCGGCGAGGTCGTCCACGTAGATCGGGGCATCTTGCAGATCACCGCAGGCGGCAAACAGGCGGCTATAGTGCTCCTTACCCAGCATCATGCGCCGAAGCCGGTGGAGCTCCAGACCGGATCGTGACGCGAGCAACCGCTCGACAAGATGGTGCTTGCTCATCTCCAGGCTGAAGATACCCACGCCATCGCCGCGCATCGCCATGTTTTCTGCGGCGTTGAGCGCCAGGGCAGTCTTTCCCATGGATGGCCGGCCTGCAATGATGATGAAGTCGCCCTGCTGAAATCCACCGGTGAGCTCGTCAAGCTCGGCGAACCCGCTGAGCACCCCGCTGACTTGTCTTCCGTCGCTGGCTTGCAGCCTGGCCACGACTTCCTGGACAAGGCGCCCCAGCGTCTCCACCTCGCTGTGTTCGTAGCGCTCGGCGATCGTGAAGATGCGGTGCTCGGCTTGATCGAGAATCGTCGCCGCATCATCGCGGCTGTGAAAGGCCTCGTGAAGAATCTCACCGGCCTGCTCAATGAGCCGGCGGACCATGGCCTTTTCGCGGACCAGCCGAGCGTAGTGGCCGGCGTTGGCGGCGCTGGGCACGCAACTGGCCAGCTCCACCAGGTAATCCTGCCCGCCAACGGCGTCCAGGACATCGCGATCCACCAGCACCTGGTTGAGCTGCACGACATCGAGGGACGCGTGGGCGTCGTACAGCTCGACCATGGCGTCGTAGATGGCGCCGTTGGCCGGCTTGTAGAAGTCCTCGCCGTCTCTGATGATCAGCGTGATGTCGCCCAGCTCGCGCGGCTCAAGCAGTATCGAGCCCAGAAGGCACATTTCGGCTTCGATGGCGTGCGGGGGGAGCTTCTCGAACAGCCGGGCGATGCGCTGCGGGTTGCCGCCCGGCGTGCGGCCAGCGGTCATTGGAGGCCCCAGCGTGTCTTGTGTGGTGGGAGTTGTGCTCATCCGTGAGCCAGTCAGCCTCCCCGCCCGCGCCGGGTGCGGCGAACAAGCGGCAGTTGATCCACAACGACGCCCTCTCCAGCGCCGCAAAGATAATCAGGAGGCCTGCGCGTCGCTGGTCACAGAAACTCGCTGCCTGGGCTTGCTTGAAGTTGACGCGCCGGCCCGTCTGGCCCCCTCCAGCCGGGCATCTCCCTCCAGGGCAATCTTCATCAGTCGGCCAACTTTGAACTTCACCGTTTTCTTCGCCGGCACAGGCACGCGTTCCAGTGTCTTGGGGTTTTGAGCAACACGAGGGGCTCGATGGCGGATTTCAAAAACGCCGAAATCGCGAAACTCCAGACGGTTCCCCCTGCTGATCTCACGAATCACGTTGTCCAGGAAGCTTTGCACCGTCCTCTTCACCGTCGACCGCTTCTGGTGCGTTTCCTTGGCGATCCGGTCGATGAGATCCTTCTTTGTCGTCGTCGGCATCTTTTCCAGCCCCCTTGTCAACTGCCTGTCACGAGCAGACCGAACCTTTGCGAACGATCACCCGCAATCGCGCGACGACTTGCAAAGCAGCACACCCGCCCAACCAGCCGATCCGGGCAACCGTCTTTACGTTGCAGTATGGCAGTCGCACGCAGCCCTGTCAAGGACAACTTGGGCCGTAACCAGAGGTAATCGCAGACACGTGCCCGAGAGTGGGCGCTGCCCGGCCACATTCCCCGAAACGCGGGCCATCTGGGCGGTCGGTCAGCGGACCACCGGGTGGTGAATCGTTCGAATGGTCGTGGTGGAAAACTCCCGCGGCCGGCCGTTGGTCGTGCGCAGACGATCAAGCGTACGAATCTCGGCCCATGTGGTCCGGCGGTACCGCGGCGTCGTGCTCACACTCAACGGCGCATCGTTGCGCGCGTACTCCCAATGGCGTTGATCCACGGGCCACGCTGCGGCGCTCTGGGCGCCATCGCCCCGCAATGCCGGCGTGGGCATCACCAAGCTGGACGAAAGGAATCTGACATGGTCTCGACCCGCGTCCGCCGGATCCGATCCAGAGGCGCAGCCGCTCCCGGCCGCCGTCCACACGACCCCCAACGCCACGCACCACAGCTTGCCATTCATCTTCATTCGCCTCCACGTCATAAGCGTACAAACTCCGCGCCACCGAATCACCAGGGCCCTGGGGGGTATGGGGCATCAGTTCGATGCCTGGACACGACATCGATGTCGCCGACAAACAACGGCTGCGAGAGCGACCAACGGCTTACCGCGGCTCTGCCGTGGGAGCATGCCGGCGACCGCCGGGCGCTCGGCGCCACGATCGGATCACTTTGGGTCTCCCAAGACCAGGGTGATCGCTGGCAGCGCGTGTCAACTCATCTGCCGGCGATCTCCTGCGTGCGGTCTGGGTGACGCTTGGGGCGACGGCGACTCGCGGCGCAGGATCTCAGCACACGCCCGCAACCGGCGGGCTGGTATATGATCTTCGCCTCGCGGGCACCGCCGGTCGCCGCCCCCAGAGGCGAATCGCGCGCGGTAGGTGCCGGGGTCGAGGGCCGGCTTATGAACATCATTATCTGTGGCGCCGGACAGGTGGGCACCCACGCGGCTGAGGTGCTGGGCGCGGCCGGGCACGACATCACGGTGATCGATACCGACCCGGAGCGTCTGCGGGCCGTCGCCGACACCATGGACGTCGCTACCTGCTGTGGCAATGGGGCCGAGGCGGCGGTGCAGCGCGAAGCCGGAGGCGATCATTGTGATCTGCTGCTGGCCGCGACCGGAAGCGACGAGGTCAACCTGCTCACCGCGACAATCGCCAAGGGGGTCGGGGCAACCAAGACCATCGCCCGCGTTCACCACGGCTCGTTCTTTGAGCACCGCGGTCTGGATTACCGGCAATATCTTTCGATCGACCGCCTGATCTGCCCGGAATACTCAACCGCCCTGGCCATCGCCAGCACGCTGCGAAACCCGGGGGCCCTGGCCATTGAGACCTTCGCCCGCGGCGCCATCCAGATGCAGCAGTTTCCCGTCAGCGACAACGCCACGGCCATCGGGAAACCGCTGTCCGAGCTGTCGCTTCCACTCGGGGCCAGGCTGGCCGCGATCACTCGCAATGGCGAAGCATTCATCCCCGAGGCGTCGAGCGCGGTACAGACCGGCGACACCGTGATCCTCGTCGGCAACGCCAGCGCCTTTCAAGAGGCCCGCAAGCTCTTTCACGATGACAAGCTCGGGCGCCGACGCGTCGTGCTCATGGGCGGGTCGGCCATGGCCGTCTGGCTCTGCCGGGCGTTGCACGACCGCAACTTCTCCATTCGTCTGTTCGAAACCGACCACCAGCGGGCCGAGGAGCTTGCCGACAAACTGGACTGGGTCACGGTGCTCCAGGCCAGCCCCACCGATCGCAACGTGTTCGAGGAGGAGCACATCGGCCAAGCCGACGTGTTCGTGGCGCTGCGCGGTGATGATGAAGACAACATCATCGCCTCAGTCCTGGCCAAGAGCCTGGGGGTCACCCAGGTGATTGCGGTCGTGGCGGGGTCCACCTATCTGGACCTTGTGTATCACCTCGGCGTCGATCGCGTATTCAGCCCGAGTGTGGTCGCGACGACCGAAATCCAGATGACGTTGGACGATCGTTCGCTGCAAAAATTGTCGTCGCTGGCCGACGGCGTGGTGGACGCGTATCGAGTTCGAGTGGGCGACGACGCACCGGTCATCGGTAAGGCTCTGCGGGAGGTCAAGCTGACGCCGCACTGGATCGTCGCTGCGATCCGCCGGGGCGACCGCGCCTGGGTCCCCGGAGCCGATGATACATTGCAGCCAACCGACACGGCGCTGGTCATCGGCCCCCACGGCCGGGACAAGGAACTCAAAAAGCTCTTCGCCACGGGATGAGCCTCCATGAACCTGCGCTACGTTCTCAAACAGCTCGGCCTGCTTCTGGTGGTGTTGAGTCTGTTGTTGCTGGCGGTCGCAGCATGGTCCGGTCTGCAACTTCTGCAAGATGAACCAGCCGAAGCGGGAGCCTTCCGCGCATTGTTGATCGCCGCCGTCAGCGGTTTTGCCTTCGGCGGCATCCTGTGGGGGCTCACCCGATCCACTCGACCACAGTTGGGCCGGCGCGAAGCATTGCTGCTGGTGGCGCTGAGCTGGTTGGTCGGGGCCGCCTTGGCCGCGCTTCCCTCCCTATTGTGGGCCCACCTGCCCGACGGACCGGCCGCTACCCACCCATTCAACAGCCCGGTCAACTGCTATTTCGAAGCCATGAGCGGGCTGACCACCACCGGGGCGACCATCCTCTCCGACATCGACGCGCTGCCTCGCAGCCTGCTGCTGTGGCGCGCGTTCACACAATGGATCGGCGGGTTGGGGATTGTCGTGCTCTTTGTGGCGGTGCTGCCCACCCTCGGCGTCGGGGGCAAGCGCCTCTTTCAAGTCGAAGCCCCAGGACCGTCCCCCGAAGGGCTGCAGCCGCATATCCGCCAGACCGCTCGCGTGCTGCTGTACATCTATCTGGTCCTTTCCGCCACCCAGATCCTTGCGGTCTGGCTCATCGGCCGAACCAGCCTCTTCGACGCCGTCTGCCACACGTTCACCACGCTGGCCACCGCCGGCTTCAGCACCCGCAACGCCAGCATCGGCGCCTACCAGTCCCGGGCGGTCGAGATCATCATCATCTGCTTCATGGTCCTGGGGGGGGTGAACTTCGGCTTGTACTTCGCGCTGATCCGCGGCAAGCTCAAGAGCGTCTGGCGAGATCCCGAGCTTCGAACCTACCTGGGGCTGATGGTGGTCGGTTCGGCAATCATCGTGCTATGCCTTGCCGGCCAATCCATCACCACCACCACCGGCCGGCCGATCGATGCATCCACGGGGGCCGCGATCCGATACGGCGTGTTCACCACCGTCTCAATCGCCACCACGACCGGCTATTGCACCGCCGACTTCAACACCTGGCCTTTCCTGGCCAAGGCCGTATTGATCCTGCTGATGTTCATCGGCGGTTCGGCCGGTTCCACCGCCGGCGGCATCAAGGTCATCCGCATCTGGATCGCGTTCAAGGTGATACTCTCGGAGATCGAGCGCGTGTTTCGGCCGAACGTTGTCCGCCCGGTGCGTGTCGGCAGCACCACCATCGACGACGAACTCAAGCTCGCCACACTCGCCTACGTTGTGGGCATTGTGATTCTGTTTGTCCTCGGCTCCGGCGCGGTAATGCTGCTTGAGCAATGGACCGGCGACAGGACCTGTGACTACACCACCGCCGCCAGCGCCAGCATCGCGTCCCTGTTCACCATCGGTCCGGGGCTGGCCATGGTCGGCGCGATCGAGAACTACGGTTGGATGAGTTCCCCAACGAAGCTGGTCCTGTGCCTGCTAATGGCTCTCGGCCGGCTCGAAATCTTCGCCATCATCGTCCTGTTCACCCCCCGCTTCTGGCGCGGGGATTGATTTTCCGCCGTCGCCGCCCGCCGGAAGCCAATTCCACCTTGCGGCCAATCGTGGGGCTCCACGCTTGCAACTCGGTCTGCGCGCGCGGTATAAGTTCCAGTGAGGCTCGCCGAGGGTCGGCGGGTCACGCATTGTTTCGGAGAAATGAATAAGTGAGCAGTCAGACATGAGAATCAACAGGAACGTATGGGGCCTGCTAGCGGTGGCTGGGCTCGCGTTTGCGGCCGGAAGGCTCAGCATCGTGTCGGGCGGTCAGCCCCTAGCGTCGGCCCAGCCGGCGCAGGACCAGCCAGACATGGAGATGTCGGCCGAGATGGAGGCCAAGGCCAAGGCCGGAGCACCCGGTGAGCATCACCAGTACCTCAACCGGATGATCGGCGAATGGGAAGGCATGTTCACCATGTGGATGGAACCCGGTGAGGAGGCGATGATGAGAATGCCCGGCACGGTCTCGCGCGAATGGGTCCTCAACGGTCGCTATATCCGCGAGACCGTCGATTCCGAGAGCGAGTGGGGCAAGTTCCGCGGCCTCGGATACATGGGCTACAACAACATCGACGGCCAGTACGAGTTCATCTGGATGGACACCAAGTCCACCGCGATCATGTTCGAGACCGGCACCTACGACCCCGAGTCGAAAGTCCTGACCACCCGCGGCAGCCACCGCGATCCTGCCTCCGGACAGGTGTTCAACACCCGAGGAATCCTCGATCTGTCCAACCCCAGCCGCCACACCTACGTCAGCTACGCAACGGGCCCCGACGGCAAGGAGTTCAAGAACTTCGAGGGTACCTTGGAACGGAAGAAGTAGCCTTCCGCCGACGGACCGCAACCGGCAAGACCGCGACCACCGGTCGCGGCTTTATGTCGCTGCATTGGCACCTTGACCCCTGGCAGGCTGAGCGCGCCGGTCTGCGACCGGCGGCTAAACGTTCCCTGTTCTGGTGGCTAATGGCTGACCGCTTCTTCTCACATCGGCTTTTCGTCGATGGTCTGGTCGTAGATCTCCAGCAGCTTCTCGCGGTCGAAGATCATTTCGGCGCGGCTGAGGCCGGCGATCTCGTAATGCGGCGTCAGCTCGATGGCGTCACAGGGGCAGGCTTCCTCACACATGCCGCAGTAGATGCAGCGCAGCTCATCAATGTCGAACTGCTTGGGATACTTCTCGCGGTCCGGCCAGGGAGATTCCTCCGCGATGATGTGGATGCAGTCGGCGGGGCAGGCGGTCGCGCACATGAAACAGGCGACGCAGCGAATCCGGCCGTCTTCGTCGCGATTGAGCCGATGGACCCCGCGAAAGTTGTCACGGTATTGGCCGCCTTGCTCCACCGGCCGATCGTCGCGCTTCTGCTCGGGGTATTGCACCACCCAGATATTCTTCTTGTTCCTGCCTTCCCGGCCAACGTTGGTGAACAGATGTCGAAGCGTGGTGCCCAGACCAAGGAATATCGCGGGGACGAACAGGCCTTCGGTACGGCCGAGCCGCTTCGGAGTGACGTCGATGATCTGGGATTCAGGGATGGTCATGTGCGTCAGGATAGTAGCCGGAGATTGAATCGGCTGCCCATTGGCGATTGGGGTGGTATAACGCACAGCGTGGGTACAGCCGGCCGACCTAGTCGAGGGGACCTGGAAGCCGAGATTCGAGTCGGTTGGCGCATGGCTGGGCTGGGCATGGAGGTCGCGGCGCAGGTGGCCGCGGGCGCCATACTCGGCTGGCTTTTCGACCGCTGGCGAGGCACCAGTCCCACGGGCATCCTGGTTGGCTCGGTCCTGGGGATCGTGGTCGGGCTGTGGAGCTTGATCAAAGGCGCGCTGAAGCTCAATCGCCAGCTGGACCGAATGCACCCGACGACCGGCCGAGGCCAGCCGCTGCCGCAGAATGACGATTGGCAACTTCACGATGATGACGACACGTCGAGCGATGACCGGCCCGATGACCGGCCGGGCGAGACCAGGTAGCGAGCCGAGCATCGCGCTTCCGACTGGGCTGTTGCTGGTGGCGGTCTGCGGGTCGGCGATGGCGACGAGCTTTGGATGGCTGGCCGTGGTGTGGGTAGGCGGGTTCGGATGGGAAGTTGGCGTTGCCGGCCCGGCCGGCGCGGCGGTTGTAGCCGGTGTCGGTGTCGTCGCGGTGGTGGCGATGCAGCCGTGGCGATCGCGGCCGATGATCTCGTGGGTCACCATCTGGCTGGCGGCGATCGTGGGGCGGCTGCTGCTGACCCCGGCTGCGGCGTACCTGCTATACTCCGCGGCTCCGCTTGGCGGGACACCGTTGCTGCTGTCGATCGCAATCACGTACGTGATCGTGCAGGCGTGTGAAGCGGCCGTGCTGGCGGTGCACGTGCAGCGGGTCACATAAACTAAGGATCGCAATAGATCAGGGTCTTGCCCGCCGATGCTTTTTCTTGCCGCCAACGATCCTACCGATCACGTCACCGATGTCGTCTTGCTCAAGACAGTCGGGGGAACACCGATTCTGACCATGCACATGGTGACGATCGCCGTGGTGACAATCGTCTTTGTGGCGGCGATGATGAAGGCGGCCAAGGCCATCGCCACCGGACCGGAGTCCGAGGGCAACGAGCGATATATCACCAAGGGACGCTTCGCCCAGCTGATCGAAGCGATGGTGATCTATCTGCGAGACCAGATGCTCGTGCCCGTGCTGGGCGAAGCACACACCCGCAGATACCTGCCATACCTCTTGACGTTGTTCTTCTTCATCCTTTTCAACAATCTCTTCGGCCTCGTGCCGGTCCTCGACATCACCCATCTGGTTTTTGGTCATGACGCGCCAACATGGTTCGGCGGCACGGCTACGGCGAACATCATGGTCACGAGCGCGTTGGCGTTGCTGTCGTTGCTTTTAATCCAGATCCACGGATTCAGAGAGCTGGGGTTCAAGGGATGGGTGGTACACCAGACGGGAGGACTCATCCGCGAGCGGTGGTATATCTGGCCGGTGATGCTCATCGTGGTGCCGGTCGAACTGGTCGGCCACTTCATCAAGCCGATTGCCCTGGCGATTCGTCTGTTTGCCAACATGTTCGCCGGGCACACGCTGATGGCGGTGCTACTGGGCTTCGGGGCGACGGCGGCCAAGGGAGGCATGGGCGCGTGGGGCGTGGGCGGCATCTCTCTGATCAGCGGCACGGCGGCCGTGGTCATCACCTTCCTTGAGTTGTTCATCGCCGTCCTCCAGGCGTTCATCTTCATGTTTCTGACCGCAGTCTTCATCAGCCTCATGTCCCATCACGACGAGGAGCATGAACACGAGGAAGCGGAGGCTGGGCGGGAACCGGCGTTGGAGGCGGCCCGCGGGTAGGCAGGGCAACATCGGCGCGGCGTGCACGTGGGCCACGTCGCCCGGCGGAAAGTGATGACCTCACATCGACGCGAGCCCACCGCGTCACCAAAGAGAGCCAATCTCAAATGAAAACTCCCTTGCTCATGATGTTGGTCGCCTTCGCCGGTCTGGCGTTCTTTACATCCGGGACCGCCGGAGCCGACCAGGGCGCGGACTCCGTCACTGCACTGAGCGGGTTGCTCCTCGCTCAAGGCGATATGACCGGTCTCGGCGTCGGTTTGGCCGCAGGCCTCGGCGCCATCGGCGCCGGCATCGGCATCGGCCGGATCGGCGGCAGTGCCGTGGAAGCGATCGCCCGCCAGCCGGAGATGGCCGGCCGCATCTTCATCAACATGATCCTCACCGCCGCACTGGTCGAAGGCGTAGCCTTGTTTTCGGTGATCGTCGGCATCATTGCACTGGGGAAGATTCCGAATCCGTAATCTCCGCACGCCAACGTCCGATCTCCGCCCGTGTACGCGCCGATCAGATGGTTCGAAGAAGCCCAAGGATCCAACGAGATGCCATTGTTGCTTGCTGCCGAAGAAGCTGTTGAGCACGGCGTAGAACACGTGGGAGTCATGGACGCCAACTGGCTGCCTGCGGTCACGGCGCTGGTGGTATTCCTCATCGCGTTCGGCTTCCTCTACGTGAAGGTCTGGCCGCAGATCGTCAAGGGCCTCGATGACCGTCAGCGCAAGATCCGCCAGGAGATCGACACCGCCGAAGACGCCCGTGAGCAGGCCAAGGCTGCCCTGGCGGAGTATGAACGGGAACTGGCTAGTGCCCGCGACGAGGCCAACCAGATGATCGCCAGGGCCAAGATCGGTGCCCAAGCGGCGGCCCAAGAGCTGCGCAGCCGCAACGAAGCCGAGCTCGCCGAGCTCAAACAGCGCGCCGCCCGTGAGATCGAAAGTGCCAAGCGCTCCGCGATCAGCGAGCTGCATGCCGAAGCCGCCACCCTCGCCGCCGACATCGCGACCAAAATCCTGCAACGAGAGATCTCAGCCGAAGACCAGCAGCGACTGATCGATGATTCGCTGCGCGAATTGACCAGCGCTCGTCACCGCTAGAGGAGCCGGCCCGCGCTAAAGCCTAGAGGAGGTGGTCCGCACAGCGGACCCTACAGCTCGCCCGCACAGCGGACCCTACGATCTTTTGACCTTGAATCTCTTTGACCTTTGACTTCGACTTCGCACCGTTCCATGCACACCGACGCCGTGGCCAAAGTCTACGCCCGGAGCCTCTACGAGCTGGCCGAGCAGGCCGGTGGGCGGGCGAAGATCGTCGAGGTCGGCGAAGAGCTCGAGCAGATCTGCGAACTGGCCCGCGGCGATCGGACCTTTCACGAATTCCTTTGCTCCCCCATCATCGATCGGGCCAGGCGCGGTGCCGGCCTGGGCAGACTCTTTCACGGCAAGGTGACCGACCTCACCTTGCGGTTCCTGTTGCTTCTCAATCAAAAGGGTCGCCTGGGGCATCTCGAAGCGATCAGCGACGCCTACGACCAACTCGTGCACGAAACGTTCGGCCGCGTCGAGGTCGATCTGTACACTGCCCATCCGCTGGGCGAAGAGCAGCTCAATTCGATTCGGAATCGCATCGGCGCCGCGCTCGCCAAAGAGCCGGTGCTCTATGCCTACACTGACCCGACGATGATCGGCGGCCTGAAGCTGCGCATCGGCGATCAACTCATCGACGGCTCAGTGGCCGGTAGGCTTCGCCGAATGCGTCACGATCTGCTGACCAGCGGCGGGGTGACAATCCGCAACCGTGCCCGCCAGATCATTGAAGAAGGAGACGGAACATGAATGCGGCAATTCCAAGCGCCGCGGTCGCCCTCTGCCTGTTCACGACTCCGTGGGCTTGGGCGGACCCGGAGAACGAGCGCTACACAGGAGCAGCGCTTGCGTTTACGGATGATTCGGACACCGATGGTCGTCACAAGGTTGTTGCGAAGCTCACGGTCCGCGGCGACGCCCAGCTTCACAAGCCCGCCGATCAACTGCGGCTGAACGTTGGTGTGGTGACCGAATCAACCCAGGCCGGCGAGGCGCTGCAAGAAAACAGCCGGCGAATGGTCGATGTCGTTGAGGCCCTCGAGGAGGTCGGCCTGACCAAAGGCGAATACGAGACCGGTCAGTTCCACCTCCAGCCGCAGCATTCGCGACGCCCACGCCAGGCGGGTCCGGAGTGGCGCCCTCAGATCATCGGCTACCAGGTGACCAACACGCTTTCGATCAAGACCAAGAGGCTCGATCTGGCCGGAGAGCTGATCGAAGCGGCAAACCAGGCCGGGGCCAACTCGATCGGCGCCATCGGTTTCGACCTGGCCGATCCGCGCACCCATCGAGCGGAGGCGATCGCAGCCGCGACCGCCAACGCACTCGCCGACGCGCACTCTCTGGCCGAGGCCGCATCGGTGCAGCTCGTTCGGATCATCACCATCACCCTGGACGAAGCCGCACACTGGCAGCCGATCCGGACCATGGCCGCCCGTGCCGGCGCGGCGTTGGCCGAAGCCGCCGTCCCGCCGCCCATCGTCCCCGGCAAGATCACCGTCCGCGCCGGCGTCACGGTCATCTACGAGATCGCGCCAAAGAACGAGTCACCATGAACAGTGAACCACAGATTGACACAGATAAACGCAGATTGAAACTCAATGAGATCACGGAAACGATCATTGGATGGGCCTTTGAGGTTGCCAATACCCTCGGCAGCGGCTTCCTCGAGCGAGTATACGAGAATGCATTGGCTCATGAAATACGCGCGCAAGGCCTCGACCTCCAACAACAAGCGCCCATTCATGTTCACTATGATTAGGATCGTCGTTGGAGAATACTTTGCGCACCTCCTAGTGGAGAACCGCGTTCTTGTTGAGCTGAAAGCGGCCAAGGCGTTTGACGAGGTGCACATGGCTCAGTGCCTCAACTACCTCAAGGCCACTGGACTTCCTGTTTGCCTCCTCATCAACTTCGGTATTCCGAGAATCCAAATCAAACGCCTCGTCATGTAGCGTGGCAAGGGATTCCTGGTAATACTCCTTGGCCGTGTTCATCTGTGTTCATCTGTGGTTTCAAGAGAGTTAGCCGTGAAGATCAAGATCGAAGAAATTACATCCGTCATCAAGCAGGAGATCGAGCAGTTCTCCAGTGAGTTGGAGATCTCCGAGGTTGGCCGGGTTGTTGAGGTGGGCGACGGGATCGCTCGCATCTACGGGCTGTCCAAGGCGATGGCCGGGGAACTCCTGGAGTTCGACACCACCGAAGGCGCCGTGATGGGCCAGGTGATGAACCTCGAACTGGATACGGTGGGAGCGGTGATCTACGGCAACTACCTGGCCGTCCGCGAGGGCGACACGGTCAAGTCAACCAACCGGCTGCTGGAAGTGCCCGTGGGCGACGCGTTGCTGGGGCGGGTGGTGGACCCCTTGGGTCATCCGCTGGACGGCGGCACGCCGATCGACACCGGCGGGCTCACTCGGAAGCTCGACATCGTCGCCCCCGGCATCGCCTATCGCCAGCCGGTCAAGGAGCCGCTGCAAACCGGCATCAAGGCCATCGACTCGATGATCCCCGTCGGCCGGGGTCAGCGGGAGCTGATCATCGGCGACCGCAAGACGGGCAAGACCGCGATCGCCATCGACACCATCATCAACCAGCGCGACTGGTGGGGCACGCCGGACGGCGTGGTGTGCATCTACGTCGCCATCGGCCAGAAAGAGTCAACCGTGGTGGCGGCGGTGGAGACGCTGCGGCAGCACGGGGCGATGGACTACACCATTGTGGTGTCGGCCGGGGCAGCTGACCCCGCCCCGCTTCAATACATCGCACCCTACGCCGGCTGCGCGATGGGTGAGCACTTCATGTGGCAAGGCAAGGAGGGCAAGACGCCCAAGCACGTGCTGTGTGTCTATGACGATCTGTCCAAGCAGGCCCAGTCGTATCGCCAGCTGTCGCTGCTGCTGCGCCGGCCGCCCGGGCGCGAGGCCTACCCCGGTGATGTCTTCTATCTGCACAGCCGGCTGCTGGAACGCGCGACCAAGCTAGCCGACAAGCATGGCGCCGGCAGCCTGACGGCATTGCCGATCATCGAAACGCAGGAGGGCGACGTTTCAGCCTATATCCCCACCAACGTCATCTCCATTACGGACGGGCAGATCTATCTTCAGCCGGAGCTGTTCGCGGCCGGTGTTCGACCGGCGATCAACGTGGGGATTTCCGTCAGCCGGGTGGGCGCGGCCGCTCAGATCAAGGCGATGAAAGAGGTGGCCAGCCACCTGCGTCTCGATCTTGCGGCCTACCGCGAGCTGGAGGCGTTCGCCCAGCTTGGCACCGAGCTGGACCCCGCCAGCCAGAAGCAGCTCGACCGTGGCGCGCATATGGTCGAGCTGCTCAAGCAGGGCCAGTACGTGCCGTATGACGCGATCGATCAGTGCATCTCGATTCTCGCCGGCGCCCGCGGCTTCCTGGACGACCTGAAGCTGGGTGACGTTCATGCGTTCGAACGGGATCTGCTGGACGCTATGCGCGGCCCCCACAAGGATCTCCGCACCAAGCTCGCCCAGGCCGGAAGCTTCAAGGGCCTTGAAGATGAGTTCACCGAGGCTCTGCGCGAGTTCAAGGCGAACTGGCAGCCGGCGGCGGCCGTAACGGGCTAAGCCCCCTCTTTACTTCTGGCCTGCGATGGCAACGTCACCGCACATCTCGGAGCGTTGTTACCCGTCCGATCAGGTTCGGTCCTCCCCGAGGTGGCGGTTAGAATGGGTTCTCACGACTACCAGTGAAAGATGATCGCTTTGAGCAGTTGCCGGTATTGCAGGATGGCATGGAATTGAGCGAGCAGATGTTCCACCTCACTCTAGCCCGCTACTTCAACGGTCAGCGCTACCTCACCGAGCACGCCAGGCAGGAGCACAAACAGCGGTCCCGGGCCGAAGCCTTTCTCGCATCACTTGAGCGCTTCCGAAGCGGCGACGACCAATCACAAGGCAAACAAGAGAACCCCTTGCTCTGCTCGGATGAACAGGAACCAGATGAACAACTCCGATCCCGCGCTTGGGACTGCGATTGATGCGGTGGCCGCGGCCTGCGGCGTGGCCCGGGCCGTGCAAGGCGACCTCGATCGTGTTCGGCAAATCACCAAGGACGACCGCAGCCCGGTCACCGTGGCCGACTTCGCCGTCCAGGCGATCATCGTCATGGCGTTGCGAACCGCCTTTGGAGAAGTGCTCATCGCGGGCGAGGAACGAGCTGATCGGTTGCGCACCGACGAGCACGAGGGCGTTCGCGACGCGGTTATCGAAGTGGTCCGCACCATCCACGCCGGTGTCACCACCGAGCAGGTGCTCACGGCCATCGACGCCTGCGATCACGATGCCCCGGCCGAGGCGTACTGGACGCTCGATCCCATCGACGGCACAAAGGGGTTTCTGCGCGGCCAGCAATATGCGGTCGCGCTGGCGAAGATCGAGCATGGGCAGGTGGTGCTGGGCGTGATGGGTTGTCCGAACCTGTCGCTGGATTTGAGCCGTCCGTTTGATCAGGCCGACCCCCACGGCGCGATCTACGCTGCCGCGGCCGGATCGGGCAGTTGGCAATGGCCTGCGGATGATCCGCCCAGCAAGCCGCGCCCGGCACGTTGCGGGACCGGTCAGGGATCAGGCCCCCCCAAGACGGTGCGGGTGTGTGAATCGGTGGAGGCCGCCCATTCCCGTCATAGCGATACACAGCGGGTTTTGGAGCATCTTGAGCTTGAGGTTGAATACACCCACCTGGACAGTCAATGCAAATATGCGGTGGTCGCCAGGGGACAAGCCGATGCTTATCTTCGAATGCCCATGAAGCAAGGCTATGTCGAGAACGTCTGGGACCACGCCGCAGGGATGCTCATCGCCACGGAAGCGGGGGCAGTGGTCACCGATATCACCGGTGCCCAACTCGACTTCACCCATGGCCGGAAGCTGAGGGCGAACCGAGGCGTCGTTTGCGCCGCGGCCAGCGTTCACGGCAGGATCATCGAGGCAATAGAGACGCTGGGCATCGCCGCGACGGCGTAGCCAGGGCCAATCCTCACCAACGGCAGTCAAACCGCGATGGAATGGCAAGCGTGGTTCACACTCGGCACGATCGGATTGGTGATCGGGGCTCTGGCCACCAATCGCATCGGCGTCGATGTGGTGATGGCCGGCGGCCTGACCCTGCTGCTGCTCTTTGACATCATCCCCCTGCAGGATGCCATCGCCGGCTTCGCCCATCCCGCCGTCTTAATGATCGCAGCCCTTTTCGTGGTGGCGGCGGGGTTGCAGGAAACCGGCGGCATGGCGGCGCTCGCCCAGCGGTTGCTCGGCCGACCGAAGACCATCCGCAGCGCTCAACTGCGACTGATGACTCCGGTCGCTGTAATGAGCGCGTTTATGAACAACACCCCGATCGTGGCGATGTATCTGCCCATCGTCAACGACTGGGCCCGCAAGCTGCGGATCAGCCCTTCGAAACTATTCATGCCGCTGAGCTTCGCGGCGATCCTCGGCGGGGCGTGCACCATGATCGGCACTGCCTCCAACATCGTGGTCAACCGGCTCTACCTCACGTCACTGGGAAGCGAACCGGCCATGACATCCAGCAACGGCGTGCCGTTCACTCCCGGCAGTTTCTGGGCGGTCACCGTGGTCGGATTGCCGGCGGCGGTGTGTGGCATCGGTCTGATCGTCCTGACATCGCGTTGGCTGTTGCCACAACGAAAGCCGGCCGCCCCCATAACTGAAGAGGCAAGGAAATACAAGGTGGAGATGGTGGTGCAGCCGGACTCGCCGATCGTGGGCAAGACGATCGAAGAGGCGGGGCTGCGACATCTGCCTGGCCTCTATCTAACGGAGATCGAGCGTGAAGCGCGGGTTCTGCCGGCCGTGCCGCCCGGCGAGCGCTTGCAAGCGAACGATCGGCTGGGCTTCGTGGGCATCCTCGAGTCTGTGGTCGATCTGCGCAAGATCCGGGGGTTGGCCCCGGCCACGGACCAGGTCGAGAAGGTCGCGGCCGGCCGCCGGCAGCGCACCTTGGTGGAGGCGGTGGTGGCCCGCGAATCACCGTTGGTGAGGCGCAGCGTGCGCGAGACGCGGTTCCGTACCATTTACAACGCTGCCATCGTTGCCGTGCACCGCCACGGCCAACATATCAAGGCCAAGATTGGCGACATCGTATTGCAGCCGGGGGACACGCTATTGCTGGACACGCACGCGGGGTTCGTCAACACCTACCGCAACAGCGACGATTTCTACCTGGTCTCAACCGTCGAGGGCTCGCGACCTGTCCGCCACGAGCGGGCGTGGCTGGCCCTGGGAATCCTTGGCCTGCTGGTGGTGCTCTTGACCAGCGGGTTGATTGATCCGGTGGCGGCGGCGCTGTTCTGCGCGCTGGCCATGGTCGGCACGCGCTGCGTGACGGGCACAATCGCCCGCAATAGCATCAACTGGCAAGTGGTCATTGTGATCGCGTCGGCGCTGGGCATCGGCGAGGCGATGAACCAGACCGGTGCAGCCCAACACATCACCGCGGCCATCTTGAACCTCTGCGGCGACCTCGGTCCGCACGCGATGTTGTTCGTCATCTTCATGCTCACGTCGATCTTCGCGCAGCTGATTACTAACAGCGGCGCCGCCGTGTTGATGTTTCCGATCGCCATGGAAACCGCTCAGGGTGTCAAAGTTGGGGAGATCGTCGGCGTTAGCCCTGAGCCCTTCGTTATCGCGTTGATGGTCGCCGCTGCTTGCAGCTTCATAACGCCGATCGCGTATCAGACAAATCTGATGGTCTACGGCCCGGGCGGGTATCGCTTCATGGATTATCCGAAGCTCGGCGTTCCGCTGACACTGATCGTGGCTGCGGTGGCCGTGCTCGTCACGCCGCTGGCCTTCCCGTTTCATCCCACTGGGTAGCGAGCTCGGCGTGCAAAGGCTTGTTCGCATCGCGGCAACAACGCTTGGCGTCATCTGCACGACCGTAGCGATGGTCGTCGTGTTGGGGTGGTTGATCGGGCACATTGCTTCCGACCGCTACAGTTGGAGTCAATGGCTGCTGTGGATTCCGACGCCCGCCGTGCTGCTAGCCACGCTCCTGGGTCTAGCCGGGGCAAGCCGGCCGGCCAAGAAGCCCCGTTTGAGGCGGCGCCGGCTCGGGATATGGGCAGCAATCGGCGCGGCCATCGGGGTCTACTTCACAACCATCGAGCATCGCTTCTGGTTTCGCGCTGCGGTCACCGACGTCCCCGGGCTGCGCCTCGTGCACTGGAACATGAGCCACGAGAAGCGCGGCCGGTACGACGCCCACGTTGAAAAGATCCTCGAGCTGGGCGGTGATCTGACGATTCTGAGCCACTCAATCGGGACGCGCCGATCGGAACGCCTGCAGGCCTGGCTGGGCGAAAGCGCTAAACCCGTGATGGTGCGGCCGTTCACCGTCCTTACGCGACTACCGATCCTGGAAGCGCGAGCACTGGTCGCCAACGACGACATCCTTGTGGCGATGTTTCAGATCGATACGAGCGATCGTCTCGGTCAGCCGATCACGGTGTACGCTGTTGACTTTCCGTCCGACCTGCGGAGGTCGCGGGCCGAGGTCGCTCGCACGGCGCGGCGATTGCTGGAGGACACGAGTGCCCCGCCGCCGGACATCGTGGTCGGTGACTTCAACATGACCCGCGGCAGCGCATCGCTGCGCATGTTGTTCCCAGACCTGGAACACGCCTACAAGCAGGCCGGGCACGGCTACGGCGCAAGCTACCATCGCGCCGTCCCACTGTTCCACCTCGATCATGTCCTGCTGGCTGACACGGTGCGGGCGTCAACCTACGAGTTGATTGATCCAGAGATCGGCCGACACCTTGTCCAGGTGCTTCGTCTCGTCGCGACATCTTCATCACAATCGCGCGACACCCAATAGCTGCTGTTGAGAACCGAAGGCGCGCCCGGCTTATCCCGCGGCGGCGTCCACTACACCGTCGCCTTCTCCATGACTTCCCGCATCCATACCCACTGTTTGCGGAGGCCGTCCCCGAACGAGGTCTTCGGTTCGTAGCCGAGCTCGGCGCGGCTGCGGCCCAGGTCCGCCCAGGTGCGCTGGACATCTCCCGGCTGCATGGGCAGTTGTTCAATCCTTGGCGTCTTGCCCACGACGCTTCCGATCGCCTCGATCATCCTCCGCAGCGCGACCGGATTCGACCCGCCGAGGTTCCAGATTCGACAAAGGCTTGAGGCCTGAGGCTTGAGGTTCGAGACCTGGATGCGGTCATGCGCGGCCAGTATCCCGTGGATGATGTCATCGATGTAGGTGTAGTCCCGGCTGCTTCCCCCATCGCCGAACATTTGGACCGTCCGCCCGTTGGCGATCAGACGCATGAACTTCCCGATCGCCAGGTCGGGTCGCTGGGCCGGCCCATAGACCGTAAACAACCGCACGCAAGCGATCAACATGTCGTACAGCCGGCTATACGTATGGCAGAGCAATTCGCCGGCTCGCTTGGTAGCGGCGTAGGGGCTGATAGGTTGATCGACCGGATCATCTTCCGAGAACGGTCCCTCCTTTTCGGGGTTGCCGTAGACGCTTGAGCTGGAGGCAAAGACGAATCGCCGGCACCCACAACGACGCGCTGCCTCCAGCACATTGACCAGCCCCTCAACGTTGACCGCCACGACGCGGGCAGGCTCTTGAATGCTGGGCCGGACTCCGGCGAGGGCCGCGATGTGGAACACGCTGATAGGGCGAACCCGGTCGAACAGCCGACACATCGCCTCGCCGTCGCGAATGTCCGCCTCCACCAGCTCAAACCCATCGCATTTCAACGGCGCAATGTTCGCCACCTTGGCGGTGTGATCGTAGAACGGGTCGAAGTTGTCTACGCCCACCACCGCATCGCCGCGGCGAAGTAGAGCTGCGCTGAGGTGAGATCCAATGAATCCGGCCGCCCCGGTGACGATTGACGAAGCTGGCATCATGAGGATTCCGACCCGGTCACAGCATAGACGAGTGGCGGCTGGCAGGAACGAGCTCCGCACGGTCGGGCGAAGGCAGCTGATACTACGAAGGGATCATCCAGCCACATCTTCTCAAAGAGTCGGCCCCGGTTCGTGGACCGATTGCCCTGATCGATGTTGTGAGACCTGCCCGGGGCTAATTGTGCGACTGGATGATGGTCCACATCTCCGAGTATTCCTCAGCGAGGTCGGATTCATCGATCCCGCCAAGCGGCAGTAAGCTCTCGAGGCGTCTGAATATGTTGTCCCGCCAGATGACCGATCCGTCTCCGCGAAGCACATTGAGCCCGGTGCGATGATTGAAGTCGCGTACCGTTCGCAGACCATCGGTCGCAATCACCAGAGCGTGCCCCTCTTCGAGGCGCCGCCGCGAGTTGGTCACCCAGTCCACGTCACCGGCATAATGATAGTTTGTGTAGATGGGCGACCCCGCCGCCGGCAAACGACGGTATTGCGGGTAAAGGGCATGATAGCGTTCAAACGGATGCTCCCCGGTGTGGCTGGGGCAGTAGAACACCGCAGGAACGTCACTGTAGCGCTGGGCGTACAACCACCCAAGACCTTCCCAGTGTTCGTTTGCGGGCTCCTCGCCGGTATGAGCGGCCATCATCTCCTGCTTGTTACCCCCAGGCTCACCAAAGACGCTATGGGGCAGCCAACCGTTGTGTTCGTCGGCGTACATCACCGTGGACAGGCCCGTTTGCTTGAGGTTGGATGAGCAGATGACCTGGTACGCGTTCTCCCGAAGCAGCGCGAGGGTTGGCAGCAACAGCGTGGTCAGCATCAGGGTCACTGTCAACACCACCAACAGTTCGAGCAAACTGAACCCAGCTGCTGGACATCTAGGCCGGCCCAGGCCGCGCCGATGACCGATGGCGTTCGGCTGCCCCCACCCGTCGAATCGAGTTTGTAGCCCGCCCGCAACGTGAGCCACGCGGTCTTCCCCCCCCTCGGTTTGATTTCGCTGCGATCGGGTCGCCATTGCGGCACCCTCCCGCTGGCGACTGCTACCATTGGGACGCCAGTTCCCTTCCCGCCTAGGTAAAATATACCGACTTGAGCAGATGTACGACAAAAATATGCCAATTTTCGCCAACTGAATGTTAATCTAGGAAAGGAGGCCTGATCGTGCATAGAGCTGGTCGATGTATTGCCGCCAAAGCTGCCGGCCGGACGCAACCGGCTGTAAGCCTCAGGCGGATATATCTTTGCAGGAGAGGACCCTCTCCATGAACCAGCAAGACTGGATGCTCATGCATCGCGTCGCGGCTGGTGACGAGGCAGCCGTGGTTGAGCTGTACGAGCGCTTCAGCTCGCTGGTGTTTAAGGTCGCGCGCCAGCTTCTTCCCACCCGGCCTGAGGCTGAGGACGCCGTTCAGGAGATCTTTGTTCGACTGTGGCAAACCGCCGATCGCTACGACCCCCGCCGGGCCAAGCTGGTGACCTGGGTCATGCTCATCGCTCGACGCCATCTGATCGATCGGATTCGACGCAACGCCGTCCGTCGCACCACGACCACCTACCAAGCCGAACCCGGCACCGCCAAGACCGACCACGGACCTGACTACAGTCCTCAGGAGGACGAAAGAAACTCCCGTTTGTTGCAACAGCTTGCTGGACTTCCCGAACTACAACGCGTCGTGATCGAACGGGCCTATCTGTACGGATTCACGCTTCGGGAGGTCAGCGAACAACTCGAAGCCCCGTTAGGAACGGTGAAATCCGCGCTGAGCAGAGGACTGGCCCGACTCAGAGAACGAGCGAAGGCCGACTGGGCCATGTGACTTACCAACGACAACGTGGTGGCAAAGCGCCCGGTGCCACTGTCGTTATTGGAGACTGATACGCAATGACATCCCACGAACCCATGACGAGGAAAGAACTCCTGGAGCTCGCCGCGCTGGACGTGCTGGGTCTACTGGACGAATACGAGGCGGCCTACTACACACGGTCGTTCCATCACGCGCCGGCGACGGTTCAAGACGAGATCAAACGCATCCAGGCCGAAGTGGCCAGCGACGAATCCCTGTTGCCGGGCGAGGAGCCGGACCCCTCATTGCGTCAACGCGTCCTGGCGGTGGTGGCCAAGGCCATCGAGCGCGAAACCTCGAAACTGGCCCCGCTGGCGACGATCGGCCGGGCCGGCCACGCACCCGCCGACGGGGACAGCCGATTCCCGCTGCCCGCCTCCGGCCAGTTCTGGCGGGCGGCCTGCTTCGCCCTGGCCGGCATCACGCTCGTGTTCGCCATGTTCTACGTCAGAGCGCAACACTACGGGAACCGCGTCAGCGAGATCGCCCTGATCAATAACACCGAGGCGATCCTCGAAGAGTTGATCGGGCCGACGTACAAAGATTTTCTCTTCGACCCCGATACGGTCCACATCGTGCTGACCGCCAGCGGCGAGGCGCCCGGGGCCAAGGCTGTCATCTGCCTCAACGAGCGGACCAACGAAGCATTCCTGATCACCGACGGGCTTCTCCAGGCCGGTGCCGGTTCATATACCCTCTCCGTCAAGGACGACAACGGAACCGAGGATCTGCGCCGGTTCGCCAGCACCGGCGGGGTGCAAGGCTTCGCCCTCGGCACCGTCGCCGTCGCCTCCCTGGCCACGGCGAACTGGCAGATCGTCAACTCCACCGGCCAGGTCATCCTCACCAGCGCCTGAGCAAGCGCTAATGATTCATTGTGCAAACCGGGCTGGTCACGCCTCCGCGGCACGACGGGCCCAGGTTCGTTCAAGCGGCTCAAGCTCCTTGAGAAACTCCGCACGTTGCGCCTTGAGCGCCTTACACTGTGCACCATCTGTGTAAACCGTCGGATCAAGCATCTGCTGATCGACCTCGCCGATTCGCTGCTGCAGCGCTTCGATACGGCGCTCCAGCGTGGCCAAGCTCGCGCCACACGCGGCCTCGGCTGCGGGCCGCCGCGACCTCGGCGACGTAGCAGCCCCGGCCGGCGACCCGCTACGGCTGCGCCGGTCGGCGACCGCGTGGCCGATCGCGCGGTTCTGCTCAGCCCAGTCCGAATATCGGCCGTGGAACACCCGCACCTCGCCGCGGCCGTCGAAGATCAATAGCTCCTCGCAGGTCGCGTCCAGCAACGCCCGATCGTGCGTGACCAGCAAGAGCGTGCCGGCGTATCCCCCGCCGACCGAAAGCGCCTGCTCCAGTTGCTCGGCCGAGGGAATGTCCAGGTGGTTCGTCGGTTCATCCAGTACGAGCAGGTTATGTGCACCGGCCACAATCCCCGCCAGCACCGCCCGGCTGCGCTCACCCCCCGACAAGTCGCCCAGGAGCTTGTCTTGCTCGTCACCGGAGAACTGAAATGCCCCCGCCAGATCACGAGCCTGCTGCTCCGACCCCCGGGCCTGGCCGTCCAACGACACAATCACGGACTGCAGGTACCGCCACAGAGGAAGCTCCAGATCCAGGTGCTCCTGCCTCTGTCGGTAGTAGCCCACGCTCAGCCGCGATCCCGTTCGTACAGCCCCGCTCTGCGGCTCAAGCTCGCCTAGCAGGCATTCCACCAACGTTGTCTTGCCCACGCCGTTGGGACCGATGATGCCGACCCGATCGCCCCGGCGTATGGTCAGAGTCAGATCCTCAAACAGCACGGTGTCGCCGTACCGCTTGGAGATGCTCTGGGCAACGATCACCTGTTCGCCGGATCGCCGAGCCTTGGGCAGTGTCAACCTCATCACGTCGAGTTCGCTCGGCCGATCGATCAGTGTGTCGCGCCGGAAGCGTTCGAGGCGGCTCTGGCGGCCCTTGGCCTGTCTGGCCCGTTGGCCGGCTTTGTAGCGGGCGATGAACTGCTCCTCCCGACGAATCTTCTCGACTTGCTTCGCATACGTGCGAGCTTCGGTGAGCTTGTGCTGCCGGCGAAGATCAACGTACTTGCTGTAGTTGCCCGGATAGTCGCGCAGCGACCCGCGCTCGATCTCGATGATTCGACCGACTACCCGATCGAGCAGCCAGCGGTCGTGGCTTACCAGCAGCACCGCGCCGCGGTACTCCTGGGCCAGGAATTGCTCAAGCCATCGCCGGCCGTCAATGTCCAGGTGATTGGTCGGCTCGTCGAGCAGAAGCAGGTCCGGCTCTTCGAGCAACAATCGGGCCAAGCCGAGTCGCGAAAGCTGGCCGCCGGAGAGCGCGGCCGTCGCCAGGCCAAACTGTTCGTCCATGAACCCCATCCCGTGCAGCGCCGCGTCGATCTTGTGATCGATGGCATATCCGCCCGCGGCCTTGATCTGTCCCTCTAAGGCGGCCTGGCGGTTCAGCAACCGATCCAGAGCAGCCCCCGACGCTGCGGTCATCTTCTCGTAGACATCGTGGAGTTGCTGGTGCAGCCGATGCAGGTGTGCAAAGGCTCCTTCAGCCACGTCGCGCACGGTCTCGTTGGGGTCGAAGGCGGGGTCCTGGCGGAGGTAGCCGATCCCTGCCCCCCGCTGAAGCTGTACTGCCCCCGAATCGGGGCTGATCTCGCCAAGCATGACCCGCATCAGCGTGGTCTTGCCGCTCCCGTTTCGCCCGACCAGGCCGATCTTCTCCCCCGGCTCGATCGACGCCGCCACCCCGTCAAGCACAATGTGGGTGCCGTAGGCATGATGCACGTTGGAGAGTGTGATGAGGGCCATAGACCGCTTCCTGGTAATGCCTCAAGGCATCGCTTGCCCCGGCTCGTCGCGTTGTATAATCGGCGTCGCCGGGTTTCGCCCCATCCGCAAGGGTAGGAGAGGACTTCGTGAGCGGCACGGTTGCCGACAGAAAGCGTCTGCTGCGCGTCACCGCCGGGAATCTGCGCCAGTACCACATCTACATCAACGGCCACTACGACTTTTTCCCGAAGGACGCGGTCGGCGGCGCCAACAGGAGGGCCGACGGAACCGGTCGCCCGATCGAGATTGTGCTTGACGGATTGGGGCTCACCATCAAGACCGACATCGGTCGCGAGGCGCGCACGGGCAAGCCTCGTCGCTTCTTCCGCGGCCGCAAATGGGTCCGCGAGTTCTTTGAGCACCACGGGATCAATACTGGCGATGTGCTCGCCACAGAACAATGATCCGCTACAAAGCGATCATATCGTATCCCGAGATTGTCAAGCGCGAAGGGATCATGCTTCAACGCGGCATGAACTTCCGTGTCAATCTGAAATACTCCATCATCCTGATGAGCGTACGAAAGGGCGCACCCTACAACGACCAGTGGCACGACGACACAGGGCTGCTCGAATACGAGGGGCACGATGTGCCCCGACGAGGAGATCTAGACCCAAAGGCAATTGATCAGCCAATGGAGCACCCCGGTGGCCGACTGACGGAGAACGGAAAGTTCTACCAAGCCGCACGAGCCTACAAAGAAGGTCACGCTCCAGCGGACATCGTTCAGGTCTATGAGAAGATTGCGCAAGGGATTTGGTCTAATCGCGGCCGCTTCGAACTCGTTGATGCGACGATGAAGTCTGATGGCACCAGGAACGTGTTCCGCTTCTTCCTCAGGCCAACGACGACCCCGGCCGCTGCGGAGCCAATACTACGGGACTCCCGGGTCATCCCGACAGCCGTCAAGGTAGAGGTCTGGCGACGGGATCATGGCCGGTGTGTCCTTTGTGGCTCGAGAAAGAATCTACACTTCGATCACGATGTGCCGTACTCCAAGGGTGGCAGCAGTATCACCACCGAGAACGTTAGGCTCCTGTGCGCCAAGCACAACCTCGAGAAGTCGAACAGGATCATGAGCGTGGCACCGTGGTTTCTTGGTGTCACTGCCGCGATTATCTCTCGTTCTGCATGATCACCACCTCTGATGGAGGTAACGGCGATGGCGACAGCAGCTTCCTCGGTCGAGTTACTCGTAGAGGAATACACAACTCTGGTGCACGAGCTGGGACCGATCGCAGCGGTCGGTTCGCCAATCGATTAGTCGGCGATTACACAAAAGCTCCAAGAGGATGCTGATTGGACGCCAACGGGCGCTCAGTGTGTAACTACCCTGGTCAGGCACTATGGAACTTTTGTCCTTCGCAACGCCCTTGCACTGGCATTGGCGCTTGGCGTTGAAGACGGCGAAAGTGGTCTGTGAACGCTCCCTGGAGGAAATAGGGTATGGACATGCCAGTTCGAAGCATCAGCCGTGACGAGATTAGACGGTTGGCGGAAGAGTGTCTCATCAATATGGGTGACATTTTCTGGGACCGGAATCATTATTGTGACCCTGAAGAAGACGGATTTACGGATCCGACTGAGGCGGCTGGCTCCTCGATCATTGACACCCTCGAGCGATTTGCGCGTCGCTGTGGGATTCCCATCGAACCCGTGTGAACAGGATAGGAAGCTGTACTCGGTTCAGGTCGCGTCGCAAGGTGATCTTCGTCCACGGATGCTTTTGGCACCGGCACACGTGCCGAAAGGGACGGTCGCTCCCAAGCACGCGTAGAAGATTCTGGGCCGACAAGCTCGGGGGCAATAGGCAGCGCGACCTGAAGAATCAACGCGCCTTGCGCCGCCAGGGGTGGGGCGTCTTGACGGTTTGGGAGTGCCAGATCAGCCAACCCGACCGGCTTGTCAGTCGCATCGGCAGGTTTCTCGGCCCGTAGCGCGGCCCGGCTAAGTCAGGTCGATAGTTCAGTGGAAAAGACTTGCGACGCTGGGTCGGGCCGCGTCGAAGGATTCTTGTCGTTTCGATGGCGGATTGTCGAGTTCGGATTGATGTTGTCCGGTCCACGGCGACGTCATAGCATGGTGCTCAAGGTGCATTATGCGAGCGGTCGAACTGCGGGAATTGTTGGATCGGCGCCCATTCGAGCCCATCCGGCTGCATATCAGCAGCGGACAGACCGTAGACATCAAGCATCCGGAGATGGCCTTCGTCACCCGATCGCTTGTGTTCGTCGGCGTCACGGACTCGGATGACCGGGTGGCCGATTACGGTATCTTCTACAACCTGCTGCACGTGGTCAAGATCGAACCGCTCGACGGAACGAAGCGATAGCGGCCGCGAACCAAGAGCGCAGGTAACCGGCGCCGAATACGGCCCGGCGATGGGCGACGGTTGTTTCGATCCGGAATGACCCCGCGGCAAAGCCGGTGGCTACGTCGCTACACTGGGCGGCGGTGATGGTCCAAGCCAAGCCAGGAACACGATCGCCGGTTCAAAGTGCGTCTGTCCAGCCGTCGGATTCCCGGCACTCCCGGCGGGGGAAGCCTGCCGGACCAACTTTGCTGCCTTGATGCCTGGATGCCTTGGCGCCTCGTCGCCCTGGTGCCATACACTGGTGGCGTGAGCGGGAGCGATCTCGTCTACTGGGTGATGTGGCTGTTCGGGCTCGGGCTTCTGGGGCTGTGCACGGCGGTGACCTGGTGGGGGCTCTTCGGCGACCGGGCACGCGGTCGGCGGCGTTGCCCGCGCTGCTGGTACGACCTGTCCCATACGCTGGGGATGACCTGCCCGGAATGCGGCTTGACCGCTACAAGTGAGCGCAGCCTGCATAGGACGCGCCGCCGCTGGGTCCACGCTGGGGCCGCAGCGCTCGCCGCGGCATTGGGCTCGACCTGGACCATTGAGCAGGCTCGGCAGGGCGGATGGATGTCCCGGCTCCCGACGACGCTGATACTTCGCTGCCTTCCGATAGCCGGCAGCGCCGACGATGGCCTCATCTCCGAGCTCACCGGCCGAATGGCAAGCAAACAACTGACCGAAGGCCAATGGCGCGCGCTCATCGGCCGGTCCATCAACGGTGACTGGCGGGCCCGGCCGGTGACGGAGCGCTGGCAGGAAAAATACGGCGTCTTGCTGGGCCGTTGGAGAAACGTCTTCCCGCCCCAGCTCGATCTGGACAGTGCGCTGCTCGATTTGCCCGCGTGGGTGGACGTGCGAATCCGTCGGCCCTGGCCAAAGGACACACCCCTGTGTCTGGAACTGGCCGTGCGGGATTGGTGGCCGTCGGGTACTTCGTGCCAGGTTCTACTGACGCCGAAGTGGAACGGGGCTGAACCGATCACCGTGGCTCGCCACCCCGCCCGCCGCCGGAGGGCGCGGCGGTTCCCGATCATCATCGACCCACCGCCGGAACGATCGCCGCTTCGCTTCGATGTCTCGGTCCAACGGCGCGGACCAGAGCCGGACGCCGCGTGGGAAGTGGTCCACCGCCAGACGATCAGCGTGCCCATCGAAGTCAACGGCGAACTGGCGGACATGCTTCACCCCGTACGCGACGAGAAGCTCGATCAAGCTGTGATGGACAGTTTCGCCCACGGCGTGGTGAAATGGACCAGCGGGCGGTCGCCGGTACGAGTGCGTTTTGACTATAGCCCGACGTTGGGCAACGCGTTCACCGACATTGCCATCGGGGCGAGCATTGAGCTTTTGTACGATGGCGCGCCGGCCCGGCGCCTTGATATCTGGTGGCTAGCGGGGGAAGTCGCAGCCGGCCGCCGGGGCGTAAACTGGCTCGTCGTCCACGAAGATGTGCCGCTGCTGATGCAAGCGAACGAGACCGACGGTCGCTGGCAGATGCGCGTCCGCGGCGACCCGACACTCGCGCTGCGAGCCGGCCCGGCGTCAAAGTACTGGGCAGGCCAATTCACCGTCCCGCTAGTCGTGAACGATCGAAACACGCCCGCGCCACCCAAGGATTGGTGGCTGGAATGAACCGTGTGATCCGTCCGCATCCGATCCGCGAGCGAAGCGCCGGCGCAAGGCCGGCCGCGAAACACCTGCATCATTCAAGCGCACGTGGCAGGCCTAAACTCCGCCGCACCGCCGACAGTTGCCCGGCATGTAACCCTTCGTGCCAGGCGAGGGAACCCATCAGAGCGGCAAAGTTCGGCGCAAAGCTGCTCATCTCGTCCGGAAGCGATGAGAGCAACTGCTGCTCATCCATCGACTGGAACCAATCAGCGAGCGCCGTTCGCGCTTTCTCCAGCCCTGCCTTCACTTCGTCCAGCGACGGATACCTCTGCGGATCATCGGTCGGCTCCGATCCCATGCCGAATAGTTCATTCCACGACTCCTCGATGACCGGCTCGAGCTTGGCGAGCGAGGTCAGGAAGAAGTTGTCGGTACTGGCCAGATGCCCCAGCACCCACAGCGCGTGGTTGGTGTTGCCGAGGGGCTGGTGGGTGAGCTTGTCGGGCGGGATGTCCTGGACCAGCTTCAGGGTGCTGCGGCGGGCCAGATCAAGCGTCGCCTTGCCGATCTCGAATGCACTGGAGACGGTTACGGATGTCATCTGAGAAACCTCCTTGATTCCTTGTGGAGTGGTCGGCCGCAATCACCTCGGAGAGTGTAGCGTCTTTTTGGCCGATAGCCGCGGGCGGACAGCCTGCGGGCGAATGTCGTATTGTCGCGGATTCGCCAGCCCACCCCCGCGCCCTGCCGGGCGAGGCTACCCCCGGACTTGCCACACGATCGTTTGACGGTGAAGATGCGCCCGAGTCGAACGCCCAGCGCGCAGCCGCATGCTATCAGAAATGACAATGTGTGATGTTGGCCTCATCGGCTTGGGGGTGATGGGGCGAAACCTGGTGCTCAACCTGGCCGATCACGGCTATCGCGCGGCGGTGTACAACCGCACGGGCTCAGTGACGCAGCAGTTTCTCGCCGAGCACGGCGACGATCCCTTCCCCGATGGCGGCGGGCTGATTGGCTGCGAGACGCTGGAGGAGTTCGTCAGTGCGATCAAACGGCCACGGGTGATCGTGGTGCTGGTCAAGGCCGGCCCGGCGGTCGATACGGTGTGCGAGCAACTCATCGACGCGGGGATCAGGCCGGACGACATCATCGTCGATGGCGGCAACAGTCTGTGGACCGACACCATCCGAAGGGAGCGCGACTATCGCGGCCGGCTCACCTTCTTCGGCTCGGGCATCTCCGGCGGCGAAGTCGGGGCGAGGTTCGGCCCATCGCTGATGCCCGGGGGGGATCAACAAGCCTGGCAGCGGCTCAAGCCCATTTGGGAGTCGATCGCGGCGAAGGTCGATCCGCGAAGCGGCAAGCCGCTGGAAGGTGGTGAGCCGGGACATCCTGTTGCAGGCGGCGAGCCATGCACGGCCTACCTCGGGCCCGACGGGGCCGGGCACTACGTCAAGATGGTCCATAACGGCATCGAGTATGCGGACATGCAATTGATCGCCGAGGCGTATAGCTTGCTTCGCATCTCGACGGCACTCTCGCCGGCCGAGCTCGCTGAGGTGTTTGCTGAATGGAACCGGCACGAGCTTGCAAGCTACCTGATTGAGATTACCGCGGACATTCTCAAGCAGGACGACCCCATCACGGGCAAACCGATTGTTGATGTCATCCTCGACCGGGCCGGGATGAAGGGCACGGGTACATGGACGGCGGTCAACGCTCTGGAGCTGGGGGTGCCGGCGATGAGCATCGCCGAGGCGGTCTTTGCCCGGGGCATGAGCGGGTTGAAAGACGAGCGTTCGGCCGCATCCAGAGTGCTCGCAGGCCCTCATTCCCAGCCTCCCGAGAGCAAGGATGCATTCATCGAAGCGGTGCGCGACGCGTTGTATTGTTCGAAGATCTGCGCCTACGCCCAGGGGTTCGGGCTCATGCGAGCCGCGCAGGATGAGTATGACTGGCAGCTTGA
Source organism: Planctomycetota bacterium (assembly GCA_022566535.1). GTDB lineage: Bacteria > Planctomycetota > Phycisphaerae > Phycisphaerales > SM1A02 > JADFFQ01. The sequence goes on along the minus strand of JADFIR010000008.1, from coordinate 16,980 downwards.
CTTCGGCGAGATCGCGCGAATCTGGCGGGGCGGGTGCATCATACGGGCGGCTTTCTTGCAGAAGATCACCGAGGCGTATCGGCGCGAGCCGAACCTGGCGAACCTGCTGCTCGATGAGTATTTCAGCGAGGCGATCGCAAAGCGCCAAGCCGCCTGGCGCGAAGTCGTGTCGCAGGGAGCGCTGCGCGGCATCCCCACGCCGGCCTTCAGTTCCGCCCTGGCGTATTACGACAGCTACCGAAGTGAAACGCTGCCGGCGAATCTACTGCAAGCGCAGCGCGACTACTTCGGGGCCCATACCTATGAGCGGTTGGATCAACCGGCCGGCAGACACTTCCACCTTGACTGGACCGACCCCAAGCGGCCGCAGGTGAAGGCGTAGTCACAGCGATCACCGCGCGGGGGCAAGCCCCGCGGCGAAACTCATCACTCATTGTTCATCGTTACCATACGACCATGAACATCGAGAATCTTTGGGCGCCATGGCGAATGGCGTATCTGCGCGAGCTTCAGCGCAGGGCCGATGCGCTGGGGGAACCCGAGCTTGTCGCCGGGCCTTTCCTGACTGATTACTGGCAGAACCCTCAGGACGATGACGCGAACCATGTGATCTACCGCAACGAGCACGGTCTGATCCTGCTGAACCGCTACCCCTACGCGAGTGGGCATCTCCTGATGTCCTTGGGCGATCCGCGTCCGACCCTGTTGGACTATGAACCCGATCAACGGGCGGAGCTCTGGAAGCTCCTGGAGCTGGGCACGGATTTGCTCCAACGAACGTTGCACCCGCAGGGGATCAACATGGGGATCAACCAAGGCCGGGCGGCGGGCGCCGGCGTGCCCGAACACCTCCACGCCCACCTCGTGCCCAGATGGCATGGCGATACAAACTTTATCAGCGTCGTCGGCCAGATCCGGGTCATGCCTGAATCTCTGGAGGTGATGGCCGGACAGTTTCGCACGACGCTGGAGCAGATGCTGAAGAGCCGAGGTAGCGAATGATGTGCAGGCGCGACCCCAGTCACCAAACGATCAATTCCCCAACGAGAAAACCACGACGGCGCTGGGCCCCTTCGGGTCGCCCAGAGGGATGGCAACATCCCGCTGCACGGGTTTTGCTCGAACCCCAAGGCTAGGGGGGCTCGCCGTCTGTCGAGCCCGGTCTTCCACTCGATGGAGGCTTGACCTTCGTCGCAGATCGGCGATCCCTTGGGATTGATTAGGCTCGAGCAAAACTGCCCGCGACAAAAAGCGATCCCGAGGGGGCTCAACGCCGTCACCTCCAGTGTAACGTATCTTGCTTCACCGGTCGAGGTTTTTTCTGCTCCGAGAGGAATTTTCCGCTCCATTGAATCTTTTCATTGCATTGACACGAATAATGGGGCAAAGTAGATTCCAATCCGTCAACGCTTACGAACCGCTGGCAAATGAGGCATTATTCCATGAGGGTCTTTACACGACTGTTTCTTGCGGGACTGATGATCGCTGCCGTGGCCGGCTGCCAGGTCAGCAACCCCGATGATGTGAGTTTCGATTCCATCCGGTACGACCCGAGCCCTGAGCTGCGGGGATTACTGGATCGACCTGTTGACGCCCAGCGCAACCTTGCGGTCACCAATAATCAGAACTGGCGGATGGTGATGGACGATCTCGGGCGGATGTTGTACACGGATCATCCCAGCCGGCTGAGCCCCTACCCGATCACCTACACCAGCGGCAACCCTCGATGACCCCGGGCGAACGGCCGTGCTCTTGATGGCGGACGCCCCGGTCGCGGCCGAGGTCTCCTCACAAGCAGGGTGAAGGTCTTCATCAAAGAGACTCGCCGCCGGGCCTTGACGAAACTATACTCAGCGGCTAATTCCACACCCGGCGGATTGTCAATCCGCTACGGGCGCGACGGCTGCAAGCTGAAACCGGCGCCTATTCACATTCCGCCGCCTGGGCTGTGCAGCCGCCGCCAAGGCCAGTCGAGCAGAGCGTCTTTCTATGGTTGATTACAATTTGATCGAAGAACTCGGCGTAAGCGATCTCGAAGTCGAAGAACTCATCCGCGAAGCGCTGGGCGAGCAGGCCGCCACCGGCAACATGGACGACCTGCTGCAGCAAGACATCGAGAATTTCCAACGGGGCAACATCCTCAACGGCCGGGTCGTCGGCAAGGCTGGTGATGATGTGGTCATTGACGTCGGCCTGAAGTCTGAAGGCCTGATCAACAAGAGCGAGTTCGATAACTATGACGACCTGGAGATCGGGAGCGTTGTCGAGGTGCTTCTCGAGGAACTCGAAGACGAAACCGGCACGGTTCGACTTTCCAAGCGCAAGGCGGATCGTATCCGCGGATGGGAGAAGATTCTCGAGACAAAGAGCGAGGACGACGTCGTCGAAGGCAAATGCATGCGCAAGATCAAAGGGGGGCTTCTCGTCGATATCGGCGTGCCTGTCTTCCTGCCCGCATCGCAGGTGGATATTCGCCGTCCAAGCGATATCGGCGCGTACATCGGCAAGACCATTCAAGCCGTGATCCTCAAGGTCGATGAAGAACGCCGCAACATCGTCATCAGCCGCCGGCGACTCATTGAAAAGCAAAGGGAGAAGGCGAAAGAGACGCTGTTGGCGACGATCAAGGAGGGCGACCTCGTCAAAGGAGTCGTCACCAATACCGCCGATTTCGGCGCCTTTGTGGATCTCGGCGGGCTCGACGGGCTGCTGCACATCACCGACATGAGCTGGGGACGCATCAACCATCCCAGCGACATGCTCAAGATCGGCGACGAGATCGAGGTCAAGATCCTCACGATCGACAAGGAAAAGGAGAAAATCGCGCTCGGGCTCAAGCAACTGCAGCCATCGCCCTGGGAGACAATCGAGGAACGATATCCCATCTCCTGCCGAGTCAAAGGCCGCATCGTCAACCTTGTCTCCTACGGTGCGTTTGTGCAGCTTGAAGAGGGGATCGAAGGCTTGGTCCACATCTCCGAGATGTCATGGACCAGACGGATCAGTCATCCCAGCGAATTGCTCAACGTGGAGGACGAGGTGGAGGTGGTCGTACTTGATATCAGCAAGGAGAAACATGAGATCTCGCTGGGCATCAAACAAACGGAGGTCAATCCCTGGGAGCTTGTCGCTGAGAAGTTCCCCCCGGGCACCATCATCGAAGGCAAGATCCGCAACCTCGCCAACTACGGTGCGTTCGTCGAGATCGAACCCGGGATCGACGGATTGCTCCATGTCTCGGACATCTCGTGGACGGAGAAGATTTCCCATCCCAACGAGAAGTTCAAGAAGGGTGATCCCGTCAGTTGCGTGGTGCTGGATATCGACCAGGAGAAGCAGCGGGTCGGGCTGGGTATCAAGCAGTTGACCGAAGACCCTTGGCTGCACGTCATCCCCGCGGCGTACAAACCCGGGATGGTCGTTCACGGAAAAGTGACGAAGATCACCAATTTCGGGGTGTTCGTCGAATTGGAGGACGGCCTGGAGGGGCTGCTGCACATCTCAGAGCTATCAGATCAGAAGGTCGAGAACCCACAGGACATCGTGACGGCGGGCGAGCAGCTCGATGTGAAGATCCTGCGTGTGGATGTCGAGGAGCGCAAGATCGGCCTCAGCCTTAAACGCGCCAAAATGAGCGAAGAGGAGCCCACCGATGAGAAGGGTGCTCCGGACGCGGCCAAACCGATCAAAGGCGGCGTGGACGAGCATGGCGCTCTGGGAACGGACAAGATCGAGCTGTAGCAGGACCGCATCGGCCGGTCGCAACAACATCTGCGCCCAATGAATGATGATCGGCTCTGAGGAGCTCATCCCCCGTGCATCGCGCGAATCTTGCGGGCTAACACAGAGTCGCAAACGTAAGCAAGGTGAGGATCACCATCCGCTTGCGGTTATCGGTCATGGTGATCAAACGTCTGAGCAGCATCGTTGCGAACTCCTTGACTTCAGGTATGCGCAATGATGTGATTCAATCTGCGTGCCGAAATGGGCCAAATGTGCCACAGTGCGTTTTCGACATCGTGAACGGGGCCGATCGCAGCCCACGGCAAGGCGCATCGTTCTTGATGTCGTCCGCAAGCAACGCCGGCCGTGGCGTCGCCGCCACACTCGGACTGCTGGCGGCGATGGAACTTACGGCGTCGGCCGGCCCGGCCGCAACTTCCCCGGAGCCCGCCGTTGCCCACGAAGGCGAGCCGGCGCTCTTGCCGGATGCGGGCGATGTTGTCACGGCCTATACCACCGCGCGACGGTGGATCAACGCGTTCGATCTGCCCGCGCCAAACGAGCCGACCGCTGGAGTCACGGTTCGCGGGGCCGACGGGGTTTGTGTGATCCTTCGACACAACGGCCGGGTCGTGGGACGTGGCGCCGACAGCACCGCCGACGACCTGATGCTCCGCCGTGCCATCGGGCGGGCGCTGGGCGAGGTGCTTGGCGATCCCGCCGTCGCCAACCTTCCACCGGCATTGACCGACGGTATCGGCCGGGCATTGACGCTTGAGCTGGAGGTTGCCGGCAGACCGCTACCCCTGCTGGGGCAAACCTACCAGGAGATCGCCCATCAGTTGGCCCCCGGGCTCGACGGCGTGGCCCTTCGTCGCGGCAAGGCCCGGGCAATGCTGTTTCCAGCGCAAATGCGGGCGAACAACACCGCCGACCGGGTCGAGCGGCTTCTCCCATCTCTGGCAGTCGAACTCGGCCTGGCCCTGCTCCCTCTGCCCCAACTCGTGAAGCTTTACGACCTATCGATCTACCGATTCGCCACTACGCACCTGACGCAGGCGAGCCCGGATCAGCCGCCCTTCGAGACCTATCGAGGCGACACGGTCGTGCTCGAGGCGGACGTAACCCGCCAATCCATCGCGGCTCTCGCCGACGGAATCGCGGCCCATCTGATCGCCTCAATCTCGCCGCTGCCCGAACCGCTGGGCATCATGGGCACCTACCGGCCGACCGCCGATCGCTATGACCCGCTGATTGCACCTCCGCTGGAGCAAGCGTTGGCTGCTCTGGCGCTCGGCCGGTATAGCCAGGCGCCCGATGTGGATCAACGCAAGGCGAGGCTCGCCGCCCAGGCCAGCCGCCAGATTCTTAGTCAGCTTGCGGAATTGGCCCCCGGCGAAGACGATCCACTGACCAGCAGCGTCGCGTGCGCCGCCATTGTGTTTGCGGCACTTGAGACTGCCGGAGCCCGGGATGATCCCAGCTGTCAGCGGCTTCTCGCCGCAGCGACGAATCGTGTGCTGACTGCCCATACCCGCGTGAAGGGTCCTGTGGCCGATGACCATGAGAGTGCGATCGTCCGACCCATCGGGCCACACGGACGAGCCATGCTGTGCTCGGCTCTGAGCAGACTCCTTCGCGCCGAATCCGCCTCTATAGATCCCTCGGTAGTGCGCAGCGCCATCAACGCTGTCTGGGAATCAGTTCCGCAGCACCAGCAGGTGTCGCTGCTGCCATGGCTCGGCTGGGCGGAGTCGGACTATGCCCTGGCCACGGGTCAGCCCATCGCCAACGCCGAGCGGTTGCAGGAGATTCGTGCGGTTCTCGATGCCAGCCGAATCCGCGACGGCCTCGGGGACCAGCCGGTCCCACCGGACCTCGCCGGCGGATTCGCATTGGCCACCGGCGGCCGGCTGATCGCCTCCGCCCAATCGCTGAGGCCGGCGGCTTACCTGGCCGGTATGCTCCGCGACCCCCACCTCACCCCCCCCCACGAGGCTCAACTCGCCCTCGGCCGGCACCTCAAGGTCATGCGATTCATCATGCAGTTGGCGGTCCGTGAATCTTCCGCGTGGGCCTTCCGCAACCCTCCAAGAGCCCTGGGCGGCATCCGTGCCGCACCATGGGACAGCGACCAGCCCCCGGCCGCCCAGGCCCTGGGCCTGATCGGGGCCGCAGAGACCCTCATGAGCCTTGAGGCCTTGTCCCAGGCTCCCTGCAACCCCTGACAAGATCCCGGCGAAAAATGCTATGGGTTCTTGCCTCCAGCGAATATACTATTGGTCAGTCCCGGTCTGACCGGCAGGTACTCGCCCAGCCGCCGGTCACCCAAAGCGGAGATCATCACCATGAAACCCACGGCCTTTGTCCTTGTCGGCGCTTGTGTGCTCGTCAGCTCGTCAGCGTTCGGCCAGAGTCTTTCCGATCGAATCAACCATGTGATGCAGCAACGGGCCCAGACCCAGGCTCGCAGCACCGGCAAGGCCCACATGCTCAGCGTGCTGCTCTACACCGATATTACGGTGCAGTTTGAGGAAACACCGGCCCGAGAGGCGATCAGCTACCTCCAAACGGTGCTCGGCATCAAGCTTATTGGCCGATACAACGACGACAAGATCGGCTTCGGCATTGATCCAGAAACACCAATCAGTATCGACGCCGCGGATCAGCCGGCGTTGACTGTGCTGGAGCTGGTGCTCGATCAGTGCCAGGAGTTCGAAGAGTGCACGTGGCAGCTCCGCAACGGCTTCGTCGAGCTGGGCACGAAGGAGCGGCTGAGCCTGCCCGGGGCACGACGGATCAAGTACTACCAACTTCGCGACCTGCTGTTCGAGCCCCCTTACTTCGACAACGCTCCGAGCCTCAACCTGAGTAGCGCGCTAAACCAGGGTGGCAGAGGTGGCGGGGGCGGGGGCGGGGGCGGCGGGGGCGGCTTCGGCGGGGGTGGCGGAGGAGGTTACGGCGGCGGCGGCGGTGGCAGCCGTGGAGGTGGCGGTGGGGGGGGAGGGGTCCCCTTTAGCGACCCCGGAGATGAGCCCGATCGACTCAGTGAACTCGAACGCGCTCAGCAGGTCATGGACATCATCAGGGAAACTGTCGAGCCCGACGGCTGGGTTGATGCGGGCGGTGACTGGGCGTCCATGCGCTACTACGTGGGCACCCTCATTGTCCGTGCCCCGGACTACATTCACCGGCAGATCGGCGGCTATCCCTTCGCCGTTCGACCCATCGGCAGAGCGCCAGCGGCCGGCGAACGACGCTACCTCACCTTTTCGGGCGGGCTTTCCAACGTGGAGATCACGGGCATCCGCTCAATCGAAACGACTGGCGCCGTCGGCGGGTCGGGCGGTGGTGTCGGTGCCTCCAGCAACCCACCGGCCGACGCCGGCGACCCGGACTGATCTTTCGCGCGAAGCGCCCCACCTAACGCACGGTTCACGAAGCGACCCTCGCCGGTCGCTTCTTTTTTGCCCCTTCGTGCATTCCTGCCCCGCCTCGGCAGGGACGCTGAGCCGATGTTTCAGTATGCTGCATACACCGGTCCGCGCGTGGTCGGGGAACAGAACGGCTCATCGGGGTGTCTGTTGTCTAGGAACACACCCAGGCGTGCGGCGGTGGGATGCCGAGGCGTCGGTCGCCGCGAGGCGCCCGGCTCGATGTGATGACGTTCACCGCAGCCCAAAGGAATCGCCAGTGAAAATCGCCCGCAATTCATTAATTGTCATCGGCATGGCGGCCCTGGTCGCCTGCCAAACAACACCGCCTCCCAACCGTGGCCGGTCCGGGTATCGGCTGGATCCCACCCATGATGCCCCTTCGGAGCTGGGCACCCGGATGCTGCGTAGCGCCGACCTCATTGCCGCCACGAATAAAATGGCCCAGGACATCGCCTCACGCCTGGACATCACCAATCGCGCAAGCCCACCGCGAATCGTTGTGGGGCCGATTGAGAACCGCACCAGCAGGCCGCACCAGAACCTCCAGATCTTCCTGGCCCGGCTGCGGACCGAACTCAATTCCCTGGGCGCGCGCACCGGCCTGGAGTTCATCGCCGACCGAGCACGCATTGAACGGGCCCGGGCCCGCGAATATGGAAGCAAAGACCCCGCATCCACCGCCGCGGCCTACCGGTCGCGAGCGGACTACATGTTGACCTGCGAGGTCTACGATCTGCCCTCCGGCGGCACGAACTACTACTTACTTGACTACCAATTGGTGCAACTTCGTGACGCGGCCAGCGGCCCCGCCCTCGGACCCGGCGGGATCGTCTGGGAGAACAGCTACGAGGTCAAGTTCCAGTGACGCACGCCGTCGTCGCCGTGGTGATCGCAATGGTGACTGCGGCATGCGGCTGCGGCTGCGGCTCCCAGCCGGTCGCTCGGACCACATTCCTGCGCAGCGTCGATCTGATCGACATGACCGACCGCATGGCTGAATCGTTCGCCAACGACCCGGTCCTCGGGCGGCGCGGTTCCGACGCCAACCCATGGGTGATCTCGGTCGATCGCGTGGTCAATTACACCAATCAGATCATTCCCCAACGAGAGAAATGGCTGTATCTCGCCCGGCTTCGGGCGCTGTTGGCTGAATCGGAAGCTGCCGTGGGCCGCAACATCATCTGGACAATCCCACCCCAGCGCTGGCCGATGGTCGCCCAGGAGCTCGGCCTCGACGAAGAGTCTTACGGCTTGCGCCTGCCGCCGACGCATCTACTCACCGCTGAGTTTCACGCTCTGACCAACACCTCCGGAGCCGGCCGCAGCGACATGTACCTATGCAACTTTCAGTTGCTTCACCTCTCCAGCGGTACGGTGGTCTGGGAAGAGAAGTGGGAAGTCAAACGTGCCGTGTCGGGTCTGACTTATGACTGATCACAAGGCAGTAGCCGGGACACTGCGCGTCCCGGCACCGGCGGGCGTGGCCCGCCGCCGGCGCCCCACACGATGGACGCTCGCAGCCGCGGCAATCGCTCTTGCCGGCTGCGGAGCCCCGCCTCGCAACACCGCAGCCATAGTCAGCTACTACCACTACAACTTCACCACCGCTCGGGAGGCCCTTCGCGCCGATGCAGACCGAAACGATGAGCACGTGCTGCTGAACAACATTCGCCTGGGGCTGGCTGCGCTCGCTGACGGCGACGCGATCGAGGCCGAACGAGCCATCGCCCGTGTGTTCGAGCTGCTCTCTACTGCTGGGCTCAACGCCGACCGCACCACCGCGGCCGTTCTCATCCACGAAGGGGTCAGAATCTGGAAAGGCGAGCCGTTCGAACAGGCGCTGGCGTACTACTGGATCGCCGCGCTGTACGCAACGCTGGGTGATTGGGAGAACGTCCGCGCCGCTGCGGCCAACGCTCTGTTTCGCCTCACCGACTTCGGAGCCGATCAGAACGCAGAGACGCTTACCCGCCGCGCCGCAGCCGACCCGACATTCCTAGATCACGGCTACAGGGCGGTCGACACCAATTTCGCCCTCGGGTTCCTAATGCAGGCGATCGGGTCCGACCTCTCCGGGGCGCCTGGAGCCGATGAGCAACTTGACGCCGCGGTGAAGATCAACCCGAAACTGGCTGCGATTGCCGAGACGCTGCGGTCTCGCCGCTACAACTGCCTCTTGCTCGTGGACTACGGGAAAGGCCCGACCAAGATCGCCTACGGGCCGGACGAAGCACTCGTGAAGTTTGTGCCGCAGGAGCATCACCACGGGCCTCTGGTGGTGGTGAGCGACGGTCTTGAGATCGCTCGGATTGAGGCGGTGTGCGATGTTGATGCCCTGGCCGCTGATCACCGCTGGAACAACCTCGAAGATGTCCGCCGGGCCAAGAGCCTCGTGGGCAACATGTTGCTCGCCGGCGGCGCGGTCGTCTTCGCCGGGGGTGGGCACCAGCGCTCCGGCCGAACACAACTGGCGGGGATCGCCCTGGCTGCGGCCGGTCTGCTCACCAAGGCCGGCGCGCGAGCGGACACCCGCTATCTGGAGTTTGCGCCGCAATCAATGTATCTCGTGCCCCTTCTCGTCGATGGTCGCTGCCAACTGACGGTGGCGATCGACGGCGATGGGGGTTCGGGCTACGTTCTGGGCGACTTTGAGCCTGGAACGCCCGGCGCGCCCCGCGCGGTCTATCTGCGGCTCCACGGGCCAGACAGCCCCGATCCGCGGTGGCTGCGAGCCCCCAAGCCCGTCTACGGCAATGACTTCACCGGAGTTCGCCGAGGCGACTTCCCCTGGATACTCGGCGGCCACGATGTCTCGGCGCCCAATCGCCGGACCCTGACCGCCTATCAGGCGAACGATTATCTGCTCGACTTCACGGTCGGCGAGCTGCGAGCGTTGTACCTTGATGAAGGCATCCGCCTCGGCTCGGGCCCGACCGGACCACAGGAGCTCTCCTCCCGCCACATCCTGGAAGGCGGCTGGGCCCTGTTTACCCCGCAGCGGTTCTCGATGGGGTACAAGAAGCTGATGTTCTCTCGACATCCAGCCTATCAACCCACTTCCCGGCGGGTGCGTGATCTGGCCAGGCAGTTCGCCGCCCCAGAACATGGAACGCCGAAGGAGCAATGACGATGATGCGACCAGGTCTATCTGCATACGTGCTCGCCGCCCTGTTCGTGCTCGGATGTGAAGCGCCCGACATTGCCCCGGTAGCCGGCCTGGGCGATCCCCATTTGCCGCCGTTCAACGATCCCCAGATCAGCCTGCTCTCGCCTGAGCTTCAACCGTGGCTCGGCTTCCACCCCGCCATCATCATTGATGACGGCAAACGGCCGATGCAGGTGCAGGTGCCCGTGCGCAACCTGACCGGTCGCCAATACCTCATCGACTACCGGATTCTATTTTACGACGCCGACGAGATGGAGCTGGCACCGGCGATGGGCTGGACGATGGCCGCTCTGCGCCCCAAACAGATTGTCCGTCTCAAAGCCAAGGCGCTCAGCACCGACGCCGCCAGCTATCGCCTCGAAGTCAAATGGGCCCGCTGAGCCGCGACTACGGAGGTGGCATGTGGCGCTCAGCGGTCGGTGGGCCGATGACATCCGTGCAGGGCGATGGCACCGCCGGTCGACGCGGTGACCATGGCGGAGCTATGTGAGGTGAGTGGAAAGGTCATTGCGATCCCGCGGGAGAAGATGAGTTCCCGTGAGCTGTGGGGCGTTGCGGCGGTGGTCGTGGCGGCGTTGCTGATCCGGGCAACGCGGCTCAGCGAGAGCTTGTGGTATGACGAGATTGCGGCGTGGTTCTCGTTCGGCCAACATGGACCGGGATGGATCATAAGCCACTTCTCCGAACCCTCCAATCACATTGCCCACACCTTGTTGAGCTTCTGCTCGGCCAAACTGTTTGAGCAGGCGATTGGGTTTGAGCTTGCCTTGCGCCTGCCGGCCTTGCTTTTCTCGCTGGGCGCCGTTGTGGGGATCTACGCCTTGGCCCGGCCCACGGGTGGCAGAGCCCGGCGGCGGGCGGCATTGATCGCGGCTGTGCTCATGGCGGTGCTGCCGGTGGCGGTGTTGGAGGGTGTGGAGGCACGCGGCTACAGCATGATGATCTGCTTCTCAGCCTTGGCCACTTCGATGTTCTTCGCCGCTCGGGCCGGACAGCGCCCGTGGCAATGGGGTCTATATGCGGCATTGTGCGCCGTCGGCATCTGGGCGCACTTCGTGACGGCGTTCGTACCTATCGGCCACCTGGCGTGGTTGATTTGGCGAGCCGCGCGGCACGGCGAACAACGCCAAGCATTCAGCGGCGGCGTGGCGATCGGTTTGGCGGCGGCGGCGGCGATCGCACTGTATGCCCCTGCACTGCCGGACATGCGCAGCCACATCGGTATGTACCTTGCAGCGCGCGGCGACGAGCCATCTGTGTTTGCAACCGAGGGGTTGCACGCGCTGTGGCAACTGGGTGGGTCGTGGTACGCGTGGGCCACCTGGCCGGGACTGCTCGTGGCGATCATCGGCTTGGTCGTGCTCATGCGGAACACGCAAACAATCCCCCGCGAAACGGCGGCGGCGGCGTTACTCGGACTGCCGATCTTCCTGGTGACGGTCGTCCTGGCAGGCTCATGGATGTATGCGCGGTTTACGCTGTTCGCCCTGCCGGGAACAGTGCTGCTGACGGCAGTGGGTGTGGACGCGCTATGGCGATGGAAGCGTGTGGCTGGACTGACGGCTCTTGCGATGGTGGTTGGATTCTCCGCAGCGGACCTGATCGTCCGGCCGGCCAAGCAGCCGCTGCGTGATGCGGCCAATTACGTGCGCAGCAATCGCACCGATGACGAAACGATCCTCGTGATCGGCCTGGCGCATCGCGTGCTCGAAATATACCTTGCCGACTTGCAACCGAAGTACAGTCTTCACCACGGCGCCGATCTGCCTCAGAAACTGGCGCAGATGAAGCCGACGTGGATCATTCTGTACTATCCCGGCCACGTCAGCCCGAATCACTACGCGCTCTTGGGGGAGCACGGGTACCTGCTGGCCGAGCGCTTCGAGGGTTGGGTGGATTGGGGAAGTGGTGATGTGTTGGTGTACCGCAGGCAGGAGCCGGGCGAAGCCGCAAGCGGCGCGACGCGCAGACCCGCAAGGGGCGGTAGGGCGGATCAGTCGTGGCGGAGGGCAACGATCGGGTCTTGGCGGCTGGCGACCACCGCCGGATAGATGCCAAAGATCAGTCCCACCATCGTGGCTACCAGGAACGATACGACGATCGACCAGCCGGTTACCTGCGTCTCCACGGTCACCGTCGTCTCAAAGTAGCTGCGCAGGAGAGGCAAACCCAGCAGCCAGGGCAGCGCCCGTCCGACACCGATCGAGATGCCCACGCCCAACACGATGCCGAGCACCCCCCCCACCGCGGTCAACGAGCCCGTCTCCACGAGGAACTGTGCGACGATGTGCCTTCGTGTGGCGCCCAGCGCCCGGCGGATGCCGATCTCTCGGGTACGCTCGGTGACGGAGGCCAGCATGATGTTCATGATCCCGATGCCTCCAACGAGAAGGCTAATCGCAGCAATGGAAATGAGCACGATGTTCCAGATCAACTGCGTCTTCTTGAGTTGCTCCAGCAGCTCCCACGGCACAATAACTTGGAGGTCGTTGAATTCCGGATGGGCGATCTCCAGCAGGCGCCGGACACGATCGGCGGTGTTGAGAACGGTGTCGGTGGAGCCGGCGGTGAGATAGATCTCAGACAACTGGACCTCCTCGCCGGAGATCGAGCCGGTCTGCCGGCGCACAACGAGGTCGCCGAACCGGCTTTCAGCGGTGGTCAGCGGGATGTGTACGTCCTTATTCCAGTCCCGGCCAACCAAGGCCGAGCCCGCCCCGCCCGCCAGGCCGATCGGTCTGATCACACCGACGACGCGAAAGACCTGCTGATCGATCTCAAAGAGGGCCCCCAACGGATCGCGCAGCCGGAAGAACTTCTGGGCGATCTCCGACCCGATCACCGCCACGGGTGCCCGCTTGATCAGATCCTCCTCGGTGATGTACCGCCCGCGGGGACCGATGCGCAAATTGGCGGCATCGAGCAATTCGGGCGTGATCCCGAAAACCTGGCTGGCCAGACGCTGTGAACGGTAGGAGATTTCTCCGCCAACGGACTTGAGCGGCACCACGTGCGCTGCGTCGGTCATATTGAACTCAAGCCGGCGCAAGTCCAGGCGAGTGATCCCATACCGGGCGACAAATGACCGCTCCTGCGAACCCATCGACGCGGCCTCCGGCGGGCGCGATGACCGCACAATAATGTTGGTGGCCCCCAGGGCGTTGATGTCGCGCAGGGCAGCCTGCTTGTTCCCCTCGCCGATCGACACCATGACAATCACCGCCCCTACTCCCAGAATGATGCCCAGCGAGGTCAGCACCGATCGCAACAGGTGCAGACGCAGGTTCTTCAACCCCAATCGAATGGTCTCAAGCAGGAAGCTCATACGCGTAAGCAGTCCCAAGTCACAGGAGTATCACCCGTAAGGGATTTCAGTAAGGCTGCGGCGTGACGCCGAACGCAGGTCGGGCTTGATCCTATGCCGATAAGAGCATCGTGGCCGCCTTCGTCGAGATCATCTCGGAGCGGGAAATCGCCAACGGTTGGTCGTTTGAGGTCCAAACGGCAAGCGACCGCGCCGTCCAGCCCCGACGCCTCACCATTGAGCTGTCGTGGGCCGATTACAACCACTGGTCGGTTGACGGGAGCGACCCTCCGCAGCGCGTCGTCGAGGCGGTGGTGACGTTCCTCCTTTCACGCCTCAAGACACAGGCGCTGCCCAAACGCTTCGACGCCTCGATCGCCCGCCGGCAGTTTGCGGACGCAGATCAGGCGATCCCGAAGCTGATTCAGCGATAGCCCGCTTGTGAGGCAAGGCTTTGCGACGAAACGCCGCCAGCCCATGCCTGATGACTGTCCTTAGGCCATCAACGGTTGCGGCTCTTGGGGCTGATGGGTCAAGGGCAACTCGACGAAGAACGTCGCCCCGCGACCGGGCTCGGAGACCAGCGAGACGCCGGCACCGAGAAGGCCCGCCAGCTCACGGCAGATCGCCAGCCCCAGACCAGTGCCCGCATGTTCACGGGTATGGCCGGCGTCGAGCTGGCGAAACTTCTCGAAGATCGCGTCCTGCAAATCGTAGGGAATGCCCGGCCCGGTATCCGTGACGGCCAGACGAACCCCGGGACTCTTGTCCTGACGGGTGAGGCGATCGGCAGAGATGGTCACCGTGCCGCCCGCCGAAGTGTATTTCAATGCGTTGGATAGGAAGTTGTACAGAATCTGCTGCAGCTTGCCCGGGTCCGTTTCGATCATCGCCAGATTCCGTGCGACCTGAGTCTCCAACGCGATCTGCTTGGTCTCCGCCTGGGGCTTCATGATCGCCACCAACCCCTCGATCAGGTCACTGATACTGGTCGGCTCGATATTGACCACCATCCGCCCGGCTTCGATCTTCGCCATTTCGAGCAGCTCATTGATCATCTCCAGCAGAGATCGCCCGCTGGTAAGGATGTTCTGGACATATCGAAGTCGCTTGGGATCGGCATGGCGATCGGCCCGCGCAAGCTCTTCCAGCACGTCGGCAAACCCGAGGATGGAGTTCAACGGCGTTCTGAGCTCATGGCTGACATTCGCCAGGAACTCGCTCTTGAGCCGGTTGGACTCATACAGCCCGATGTTCGCTTGGGAGAGTTCCGAGACCTTCAAGTCAAGACTTTCGTTCATCGATCGAAGCTGAGCCTGGCTCTGCTCGACGCGATCGAGCATGGTGTTGAAGCCCTCGGCCAGTTGTTCGAACTCATCCCCGGTTTGGATCTGCGAGCGAATGGTGAGATCCCCGTCTTGGACCTTCTCAGTCGTTTCGCGGAGCCGGCGCACCGGCGAGAGAATCAGCTTGGTCAGGATCAGATAGAACACCAGCACGGCCAGGAGCCCCGCGACGATCCACGCAGCGATGGTATAGATGTCGTTGAGAAGCAACTGGCCTTCTGCAAACTCGCTGGTGCGGCCGATGACCAGCACGGCACGGATCGGGTCATCCCCGGCCGGATCAGAAGGCTCGCTTGAGAACTGATTGCCCATGGCCCGCAGCTGTGATTCGCGCAGCACCCGGGCATAGCGATACACGATCTTTCCGGAAACGGTCTGGGTGTCTGTATGCTCAGTGACCTGCTCGTCCTTCTGGAACCGCCGAAGGGCGGCAGCGATGAATGGGTCGCCGTCCTCGGGCGTGTCGATCTCATCGATCTCCACTATTGTCATCCGCAGCAAAGCGGCGGTGTCGGGATCATCGAACGGCTCGTTGACCCGCAGGGGCGGCCCGTCGGGAAGCTCAACGGGATTGAGTTGAATCTGCTTCGCGAGCCAGGCGTCGGCCAACTGGCGAGCCGCTTCAAATTGTCCCTCCCGCACCAGCATCCGCGTGCGAACCCATGGCACACTCAGCGCCGCGGCCAGAATCGCCACGACCGCGAAGCCGAAGACCAACTGGCACTTGTTAGCGAGACTGATTCCGGCAGCCATCGGTCTACCCAGGCTTGAGCAAGGACATCGGCACCATAGTCAAGACACGCTCCGCTCACCACTTCCTTCAGCCGCAGCGCTCAAACCTCACGCGGCGATCCCTTTCGGGGGGCGGCCCATTCCCAGGCTCGATCCTTGTCCAGGGATCGTGCGGCCAGTTCGATGCAGCGTTTACAGATCACGGCATCATCATGGAGCGGACTCTGCCAACCGCCCTCGCCCGCCCTCTCCAGCGCTTCGCGGTCCCCAGCTTCCTCCAGGCACATCGGGCACTTGTACTCAGCAGGCGCGGTGCTGCTGGCGTTGAGGATGACCTCCGTGTAGGCGACCGTCAGGCACTCGCCGCAAAGGCAACTGCCATGGTGCCCCTCGATCATCGGCTCGTCGTCGGTCCATTGACGATGGCAGAAGTCACACAGGACATCGGTCATCTGGACGTTGTTCGGATCAATGCCTGGCTTACGCATCGCAGAAGTATAAACGCAGAAAATGCGGGAGAATAGCCGCGGGTGGAAACCCGCGGGGTTTGCTTTGCGAGGCGCATCCGCGTAGCTCTACTTCTTCTGGAGCGTCATGGCGTAGAACGGCCGGGCCTCACGGCGGTACTTGCGCTCGAAATTGGTGCCGACGATCTCGCCGGGGCCGAGGTCGTCGAACAGGTCGCTCGCCGCCAGTCCGTCGCGCAGCGCGGCGAAGAACTCTCTGCCGTCGGCCGCCGGGTCGTCCCACACGATGCGCGCGCCCAGGGCGCGACTCGCATCGGGACCGTCCAGCAGTACCACGCGGTCGCCGCCCCATCCCGCTGCCGCGACATCGGCGGCCGGCGCGACCCCAAGGGCCTCGAGCCAGGTCCGCAGCAGGAACTCGCCCATCACGTCGCGTCGGTACTCCGACCACCCATCACCGAGCGCGTTCGACAGCCCCGGCACGGTCACGTCGCGCGGAGCGTCGCCGTCAAAGTAGCTGTCCGGATGGATGATCTGCTCCGTATTGCCTCTTTTGTCTACGCTGTGGATACTCGAATTAGGCGGGGAGGCAAAAGGAAGGATGTATTTGCAGATGAGTGGAAAAGAAGGTTTTTCATGTTAGTCCCAGTTTGGGACCTAGAGTTTTGGCATTCACAAAAAGTCCAAGGCTCTCTTGTTGAGATGCTCCAATTTTTAACAGGTGACGAATTCTTGTTCTATTTTGTAAAACGAACAAAAGGAAAAACATTACAACAAGTATTTCGATTTGAAAAGTTATTGGACC
>JADFIR010000073.1 GCA_022566535.1 Planctomycetota bacterium | reverse complement strand
GAGCCGGAGTCGGGGCCGTTGTCGTCGTCCAGAAAGGCTCCGACGATGGCGGTAGCGCCGCTAATCGCGACGGACCAGCCGAACTGGTCGCCCGCCGCGCCGTCGTTGGGCAGGAGCTTGGCGATCTGCCGGCCCGTGGTGGTGTCGAAGAGGTAGGCGGACCCGGAGAAGTTGCCGTTGTCGTCGTCAAAGACGGCCCCGACGATGGCGGTGGCCCGCCGCGGCGGGCTGATCGCGACAGACCAGCCGAACCGGTCGCTCGCCGCGCCGTCGTCGGGCAGGAGCTTGGCGATCTGCTCGCCCGTGGTGGTGTCGAAGAGGTAGGCGGAGCCGGAGTCGTCGCCGTTGTCGTTGTCCCCGAATGCCCCGACGATGGCGGTGGCGCCGCTGATCGCGACGGACCAGCCGAACCGGTCGCTCGCCGCGCCGTCATCCGGCAGGAGCTTGAAGAGCTGCTGGCCCGTGGTGGTGTCAAACAGATAGGCGGAGCCGGAGTCGGTGCCGTTGTCGTCGTCAAAGGGTGCCCCGACGATGGCGGTCTCCCCGCTGATCGCGACGGAGTCGCCGAAGAGGTCGAGTTCCGCGCCGTCGTTGGCCACGAGCTTGGCGATCTGCTGGACTGTGGTGGTGTCAAAGAGGTAGGCGGAGCCGGATTTGTCGCCGTTGTCGTCGTCTCCGGAGGCCCCGACGATGGCGGTCTCCCTGCTGATCCCGACGGAGATGCCGAACAGGTCATTCGCCGCGCCGTCGTCGGCCAGGAGCTTGGCAAGTTGGTCGCCGAGGTCGGCATAGGCCGGGGCGGTGCTCAGGACTGATGTTGCCGCCGCAAAAAGTGGCATGAGATGTCGCATGTTGGTCTCCTGGGCTTGAATCATGGGAGGGCTCCTGTTCCTTTGGCGTTCCCAGGCCTGGCATGCGAATCCTCGCCAGGGGCTGGGATGATCCTATGGCGGGAGCGTGGGACGTACACGCCCCCTCATAGGTAGATATGCCGTTCGGCGGCCGATCTTGCGCGCAAACTGGAGATTTTCTCAACCTGTTTGCTGCCCCAGCATTCGGCAGCCGGGTTATCGAGGTGTTGGCGGATGCTCGGCGGCGGAGGCTTGTAGATCGATGGCCTCGGCCACGGCGAATGGTCTGATCCGCTCGATGATGCGCGGGCCGATGCCGGGTACTCGGGTCAGATCGTCAACCGAGGTGAACCGCCCATTGGCCAGGCGGTCGGCGGCGATGCGCTGGGCCAGTCCAGGCCCGATCCCCGGCAAGAGATCGAGCTGAGCGAGGCCGAGATTGCGTCGCGATCAGAGCAGCTTCTCATGCGCATTCAGACTCGTCGGCGCGCATGGATTCGAACGCTGAATCGATCTTGGCAGCGAAGATGAAGTCGCTCTCGGTCAGGCCGTTGATCTTGTGCGTCCACACCTCCACGGCGACCTTGCCCCAGGCGAGAAAGATGTCGGGGTGATGGTTCTGTTGCTCGGCAATGGCTCCAATGCGGTTCACGAAATCGAGCGCCTGCGCGAAGTTCGAAAAGCGAAACGCTTTGGCGAGGTGATACTCCTGCTCGATGGACCAACCATCTACCTGACCAAGCAAATCGTCGATCATCTGGGTCGCAAGCGGCGCAACGCCGCCCTTGCAGGGGACACATTCTTTCTGCGCCAATTCTGAGTTCATACAACCTCCAGGTCATCGTGCCGTCTGGGCAGGAGGGGACACGGGCACGTCGTCGGCTCATCGGCGGCTGTGATATCCGGGTTTGCGGCCGGCAACATGAGAGGTATGATACGGTACACTATGGCCCGGCTCAATCACGCCGATCTGCTCTAGGAATATGGAGGAGCGCCGGTCGATGGGACAGCTTCATAAGGTCGGTGACACATCGGACGTGCCGCCTGGTAGCGCGATCGCGGTCGAGATCAATGGGCAGAGGCTCGCCCTGTTCAACATCGACGGCAAGTTTTACGCCATCGACGACACCTGCCCGCACAGTGGCGGTCCACTCTCCGAAGGCGACGTGGAGGAGACCGCGGTGACCTGCCCCTGGCACGGAGCGAGCTTCAGTCTGGCCGATGGCAGCGTTCTGGGCCCCCCGGCTGAAGAGGATGTCACCAGCTATCGGGTGCAGGTGGAAGGCACCGAGATCATGGTTGAGATTCCCTGAGCGGCCGGCCACTCCTGATGTCGCTGTGCGGAAGTGCAATGACGGGCCGAGGCCTCGCCGTCCAGGACATTCGGCCAGGGCCTCAACGATATATGCTTCATTCATGGCAGTCACCCACAGGGCCAAGATCATCGATGGCAGGGCGCTTGCAGAGCAGGTGAAGCAACACATCGCGCGGCGCGTAAGTGAACTCAAAAGCAAGGGTCAGGCGGTGCGGCTCGATGCGATTCTCGTCGGCCAAGATGCCGCGGCGGCGGTCTACGCGCGCAACCAGGCAAGAGCATGCCGAGAGGCTGGTATCGAGCACGTGTTGCACGAGCTGCCTGCCGACTCGACCCACGATGACATCGCCGGACACCTGGCGTTGTTGAATGCGGATCCCCACGTCGGGGCGATCATGGTGCACCTGCCGTTGCCCGAGGCAGTGGACACCGAACGCATTCAGTCGCTGATTGCAGCGCCCAAAGACGTTGAAGGAGTGAACCCCGCGAACATCGGCAACGTTGTTTATGGCCGGCGGAGCTTGGTGCCATGCACCGCCCTGGCGGTGATGGAGATGATCGAATCGACGGGTATCAACTTGGTCGGTGCACGATGCGTCTGCGTGGGTGCGAGCAATATCGTCGGCAAGCCAATTGTCGTGCTGCTCATGCGAGCCGAAGCGACGGTGATCTCGACCAACAAATACACGGCTGAGCTGGCTACGGCCACTCGCACTGGCGATGTTCTGGTCTCTGCTGCGGGCGTGGCGGGGTTGATCACGGCCCAGATGGTCAAGCCGGGCGCGGTGGTCATCGATGTCGGGATCAGCCGCATCCGCGGCGAGGGCGGCATTGTGCGGACCGTCGGTGACGTGCTGTTTGACGAGGTCGCGGAGGTCGCCGGCTACGTTTCACCCGTGCCGGGCGGCGTCGGGCCGATGACCGTGGCCATGCTCCTTCGCAATACCGTCGATGCGTCGCGTCTGGCTAACATGCCGTAAGACCTGGGGGCATGGTCTCATCACCCCGGTAGCGGTCTTGCGGCCAAGATCGCATCCGATTCATGCCAAGAGCCCCAAGACTCGGCGAGCTCGACCGAAGATTGCGACCTGTTAAATTGGGGCGATCTGGTCGTCTGCATAGGAACGACCACGGTGCAATAACCGGGGGCGGCCGGGGAAACAAGTTGTAAGATATTATTTTACAGGGTCTTGTGAGATATGCCGGCCGGCTGGATATCGTCGCCGATGGGCTAGGTTATGGGCCAATGGGTGCCGGCAATCGGATACACCAGGGGCAATACCCCCTTGGAGTCCGCCGTGAGTCACTTCATTTCGGCCTCGAATAAGTGTGTTTTCATTGGAAAAACCCTTGCATCGCATACTTTCTGCAGTACTATCTTGGCAGACTGAATGGCTCAACTAGGTTGAGGACGCGACATTCGGAGTGTCAATGGGTACCCACGGACGGCCGGCGTCCCGTACCATTGACGTTTGATCGGAGAGAGGGCAAGACGCGGCTGCGGCCTCGTCACTGAGAGAAGGTAGAGAGGGACCCGCATGGTATCTCGAGCGTTTGCGGTAGCTGCCGGGGCGGTGTTCTGTCTGGCGAGCTTCGCGAAAGCTGATCTCATCATCGACCTGGGTGGTGGATGGCAGGCCACAATCTTTTCCGAGGAGCGGGTGGACTTGGTCGTCGATTTCGTCAGTATCGAGGACGACATCCTGGTCATCCAGAAGTTCGCCAGTTTCACTGAGATTGACCGGTTCACCGGTCTGCCTAAGCCTCTGAGCATCGCCTTCACCCAGATCGCTCCCGACGCCCTCACCGTAAGCCACATTGTCATCACCGAGGCATTCCTCTTCAATAACACAGGTCAGAACTGGACCTCCTTCCGAGAGATCTTGCTGGGCAACAGCGCTTCCTTTGACCCGGTTGCGTCGGCTGATTTCAGCATCGATCCGTTCGCGACAGCGACCTACAACTTTGATAACAGCGAGGTCGAGTTCAGCGGTGGAGTGGTGGCGGATGGGACGATTTGGAACCCTGGATTTGTCGCGGGCGGCCTGGTGATCAACGTCGATCTGATGCGAGCAGATTCGGTCAGGTTTGTGCTCAAAGAACTACCTGTTCCCGCACCCAGCTCTCTGGCGCTGCTGGGACTTGCCTTGCTTGGTTCTCGGCGACGCCGTCGGGCCTGATCGACGACCCCCAATACACGATACTCACCGCGACCTGTCATCGATCCACGGGTCGCTGCAGTATGGGCTACGAACCGGCTCCGCTGGGATCTGATCCGAACAAGCGGTCGCGTACCTCAACGTATCTGGCGACAGTATCGGCAACGACTTGCGGCGGGAGATCCGGTCCCGGTGACGTCTTATCCCATCGGCCGGCCTCCACGAGCCCCAGCAGGTGGTTTCGAACGTATTGCTTGTCGAAGTTGTCCTGCTCGCGCCCCGGCTGGTACCGTTCCGTCGGCCAATAGCGCGAGCTGTCCGGAGTGAGCACCTCGTCGATCAGGATCAGCTCATCGCTTGTGTGGTTGTGCTCGTCAACGGCATAGCCGAACTCGAACTTGGTATCTGCGAGAATGACGCGGCGCGACAGAGCATACCCGGCTGCGGCGCCGTAGATGCGCAGCGCGACGTTCCGCAGCCGATCGATGACGGCACGTCCAGCGACAGCGCACGCACGCTCATAGTCGATCGCCTCATCATGTCCCGAGCTGGCCTTGGTCGTGGGAGTGAAGATCGGCTCCGGGAGCTTGTCTCCACATCGCAGACCGCCGGGCAGCCGCACACCGCAGATGCTTCCGTGCTCCTGATATTCGATCCAGCCGGAACCGGCGAGGTACCCTCGAATCACGAACTCAATAGGGATGACCTCCGCGGCCCGGCAGATCATCATCCGCCCCTCGAGAGACGACCGGTGCTTGACGCCTATTCGTGGCAGATCGATCGGATCGGTCGAGACAAGATGATCAGCGATGAGGTTCAGCGCGCGAATGAAGAAAAACCACCTCACGCTAATCTCGGTCAGCAGTCGCCCTTTGCCCGGAATCGGAGTCGGCAGCACCACGTCGAATGCGCTGATGCGATCGGTGGCCACGATCAGCAGCCGCGGCGGCTTGCCGGCCTCCGCAGGCAGTGAATAGATATCGCGGATCTTCCCTTCCCTGCGGTTGGGCAGCGGCAGTTCGGTTCGAGCCAGCGACCGGCTCGGATTGGCCGAGATCGCATTCGGCACGGAGGCCATTGTGGTATTGTAGTCGCAAGCTGGGGCGTTGACGAGCAGCCTCGCCGACGACCGCCTGCTCCGGGTCAAATCCACTGCCGGAAATCAACCATGACGACGCGGTACAAGTATAGTGTTACGCTTGTGTTGCGCCGGCTGATCATCTCCAAGAGCCCCGCGTGCCCATGCTTCAATTCGCAGTGTATGACGACAACGGGCCGGCTGAGCATTGGCCTCTGACTAGCGCGTATCTGATCGGGCCGGAAGGTCTCACTACGCCGGGCAAGATTTCGCTTCGCTCCGGTCACATTGTCTGCAAAACGCGATCGACGCACGCTGTGGCGCTGTGTGTGCAGCATGACGCAGGACCCATGGGAAGGCTCATGTTGCAGACATGCCTTCTGATGAACCGTCACCGCCCGTACCAGCTTTCGATTGAACTGGCCCGTCATCGCATCAAGATGTTCATCGCCAAGAGCGAAGAGTGGCAAATGTTCGGTCTGGACGCCGACCATCCCGCGATAACGCTCTTCGAGAAAGCGCGCGGCCTTTTTTCTTCGGCGCTGAACATGGAGAACCCGATCGAGGCGGGTCGTACCGCCCAGCGGTCCTTGCGTGCAGCCATCAAAGCCACGGAACAGCTGGCTCTGACCCACAGCGACATCCTGCTGCATCGGCGGTTCGGCAGCCGCCCCGCGTCGTCCACGAGCCTCGGCGTGCGCGTCGGCCTCGAACGGGATTCTCAGCTGCTCCGCGAGATCGTCGAGGGAGACTTTGACCTACTTGTGGTGCCCCTGAACTGGAGCGAGCTCGAGGTCGAGGAGGGACGGTACAACTGGGACCCGATTGATCGCTGGCTTGACTGGGCTCACACGCAGGGCAAACCCTGCGTCCTTGGACCGTTATTGGATTTCTCCAAGCGCGCCATTCCGAAGTGGATGTACGTTTGGCAGCACGACTACAACACCTGCCGAGACCTGATCTATGAGCATGTCGAGAAGGTCGTCGGTCGATATCGCTCTGCGGTGAGCACGTGGATCGTTGCCTCCGGGCTGAATATCAACGACAATTTTGAATTCACGCCGGACCAGATGCTTGATCTGACGCGGATGGCCAATCTCATCGCTCGCCAGGCCCGCAAGGGTGCACGGACAATGATTGAGCTGACCCAACCGTTTGGAGAACACTGCGCATCCAACCGCAACGCACTGCCGCCGCTGACGTTCATCGATCGCGCTACTCAGGAAGGTATTCGGACCGATTGCGTCGGCGTGCAACTTCTCTTCGGACAAAGTCGCGCGGGTCGGGCCAGCCGTGATCTCATGCAGATCAGCGACCTTCTCGACCGCTTCGGGGTGTTGGAGATGCCGGTGGTGGTCTCAGCGATGGGGGTGCCGAGCGAGAAGATCGACGAGGAAGGTGGATGGTGGCACGAGCCGTGGTCGCCCCGAGTGCAGTCTCGATGGATGTCAAACGTGTTCGCCATTGCCATGTCCAAGCCGTTCGTCGAGTTGGTCATCTGGACCGACTTGTACGATCATCCGCGTGCCGAGTTGCCCAAGGGCGGATTGGTCAGCGACACCGGCCGGGCCAAGCCCGTGTTGCAGCAGCTCGTCACCACCCGCAAGAAGCTGCGTAAGCCCCTGGGTCCGTACAACCCCAAGAAGCTCGCAGATCGGCCGGCTCGAGATGTCTGATGGGCCTCGACAAGCTCGCGGGACCTGGCTGGTCATCGGACTGCTCAGCCTTGCGGTGGGCTCGGCGGCATGGCTCCGCCTCAATCGACCGGTCTTGAACACCGCTGAGTCGGCTGGCTCCGGCGATCGCGGGCGCGGATCGTTCCACTGGCCGGACAGCCGCATCGACATCAACTCAGCCGGCCTTGCTCAGCTCGATCTCCTGCCGGGGATCGGGCCTGGACTGGCCCAGCGCATCGTCGCCGACCGCCTGACCAATGGGTGGTTCACCTCGGTTGACGATCTGACCCGTGTACCCGGCATCGGCCCGCGCATCATCGAGCGGATCAGACCATTCGCCGTGGCCGAGGCCCTCGATTTACAAGCCTCCGGTCCCGATGCATCCGGACACCTCGACGCGCAGTAATCGTGATGTCAACTCACACCGATGACGTCGGCCTAAGTGTGTCGGCACTGGTGCCGCCAGACCCCTTTAGCCCCCGGTGAACACACTGGGGGCCCTGACTAAGAATCCCATTGCCGCCAGCCCACATGCAAGGGATATGATCGTGCGGGATCACGGCCTTCGACGCAGCAGGTGAGCCCGCACATCCCCTATACAGGAATGGATCAGAAGGTACCCCTGAAGCACATGCGGATCTTCATCATCGCCATCTGCACGCTGGGGCTGACCAGTGGGTCATCGGCCCAGAGCGAGTGTGACGGAGTCAGGCTGATCGCCTCGGACGGCGCCACCTTCGAGAGTTTCGGTTATTCCGTTGCCGTCTCCGGCGATACCGCCCTTGTTGGCGCCTGCTGTATCTTCGCGTCGCCGACCTATGTCTTTTCCTTCGATCCACGGACGGGAAGGTGGATCG
>JADFIR010000072.1 GCA_022566535.1 Planctomycetota bacterium | reverse complement strand
CCACCGCGCCTGAACGCCGGACGGGGCGGGGAGAATCCGCAGAGCAGCGCCCAGGCACGCGGGCACAGCCGGCGGTATCGCTGCTTCAACTCATCAAAGCCGGCATCTTGCCTGCTCCGCTTCCACTTTTCCGCGACTACAAGGGTCGGCACCTCGAAGCGACCCTGCACCCGGATGGCACGATCGAGTTCCAGGGGACGCAGTACGGCAGCCCGTCGACAGCGGCTGCCGAAGCCCGATCAGTCATTCTCGGCCGTCGCGCCAGCACCAATGGATGGCGGTTCTGGAGGTTTGTCAGCAGAAGCGGCGATGAGCAGTCACTCGATGATGCGAGGGATGAGTATTACCAGCGCCGTAAGCAGCAAGGCCGGTAGGTGAGGGCCCGGCAGACCGGCAAGGGGAGCCGGTAGTCGGTGCCGGCTTGAACCCCGACGCTACCGCTGAGCCTCTCCCGGTCGTCAAGCCGTGGCCACGGGCTGGGATCGCGCTATCACCGTCGGTGCTTCAGCCAGCGCGCGAAACCAGCCGCCGCGGTGGTCTCGCATGCCTCACACCATCGTGCGAACTCCGCCACATCCACGCGCCGGTTGCCGGTCTCACAGTTGTACACCCATGACTGGGGCTTTCGCAACCGCTCGCCCAGCTCGCGCTGGGTCAGCCCGGCCTTCTCGCGCAATTGGCGGAGGAAGGTCGGGACGGAGCGATAGTCGCGGGCATGCTGTGCCTTGCGCGGCATGCCCGTACTTTGACGGCATGTTGCCTTGACACGTGTTACGTGTCAAGGCACAGTGCAGCGGCGTTCCGCCCCACCGGCCGGCCCTGATACTGAATCGGTCAGCCCGTGGGGATGTTTGGCCGTTCCCTCTGGGCTCCACCCCACGCTGATAAGGAGGCTGCCATGCCAATGCTGATCCGACAGACGCCGATCCTCGCCATCGGCCTCGCGCTCTGTGGCTGCACCGCGAGCTACACCGCGACCTACCGAACATTCTCGGTGGAAACACTCAACCAAATCGAGCGGAATCCCGCGCGGTACACGAGCGAGTTGTACGCGTTTCGGGGTCGCGTCATTCGAGCCGCCGAAGAACGTGGCCAGCTCGTCTTCCAGATGATCACCTACGACTACTCCACTCAGTTCGGAGGGCCGTCTCTGATTGTGGTCTATCCCGGTACGAAGATCCCAGTGGTTCGGGACCACAAGGTCAGGGTCCTGGGAAAGATCGGACCCGCGGTGTCGGGCACCAACCTCTTCGGTGGGGTGGTTTCATCGGTCACCATGAACGCGATCGCTGTCTACGATGTGACGGCGGGACGAGTTAGCTGGCTCAGCGACTACGAAGCCACCTACCATGAGTGGAAGTCTGGCGCGCTATTCAAACCCAGCGATTAGTCTAGAGTAGCTCAGCGTCTGATCCCTCGGATTCGGCGCCACCGCAGGGGAGCTACTGACTCCCTGTCGGCTTGATTCGTCCACGGCAGTCCGACCTCGAATGGGTCCAAAAGTCAGCCCAAGCCGAAATCGTGATGCGTCAAGAGCGTCAAGGCGGTGTGAACTTCATCTCCGCAGCCCATCGCATGCGTGCCGGATTCGGGTCACAAACGACCCGTCGCCAGCAAATCCAAGCTCTTGACACAGTGCGATTTGCAGTTGGGCTGAATATTGGACCCATACGCGATAATCCAACACCCGACAAACGCCCAGATGAGGTTTTCGCCACCTACAGGAAACTAACAGCTGATGCCAACGAGCAAATCGCGCTATCCGTAGCGCTGAAACGTGATTAGGTTACTCGGATGGAGTTTTTGGGACGGACAGCGGATACACCTTTGGCTCAAAGCCGTCGTTTGGCGCGGCCTTCTCGAAAGTAACGTCGCCCTGAACCTCACCGGTCGTCCGCGCGTTGCCCATCCACCATCCCTTGATTTTCCCAAGCGGGCTGCGACGAAGGATGAAGGTGCCGTCGAGGCCAGGATACTTCGTTCCTGCGCTGGAGTAGAAGAAAACGCCGAGCCCCCTTTTCGAGATGCGCCCAGAGACCTTGTACTCCACCCCCTTGTCGTAGGCGGTGATGCCCCGCGCGGAGACGAAGCCCGAGCTCTCATCGACGTCTTCCACGACGATGTTGTCGTCGACGTACGGAAAGAGGCGTCCGTCCGTCCGCTGGTATGTCCACCGGCAGTTCCACGTGCCATACCAGTCGAGCGCTAGGGCCTTGGGGATGGGGAGGTCATTCTTGGACCAGATGGTCTGCATATCCTTGGGCGTGCCGGTCTTCACCATTGACATTCCGATGAAGATGACCACCAGAACCAGCACCACGACCATGCCGATAATGAGGGCGATGCGTTCCCACCCATCATCGGTGAGCGATACCGCGCCGACCAGGCCAGCTTCCACGACGAGCACAATGACAACGTACACGCCCAGCGGGTTACCCCGCGCTGCCTTCATCAAGCCTTCCCACGCGCTCCTGGATTCCGTGCCGCTCATGATCCTGTCCATGGCGAAAACTCAATCCGAGTGGCCGATCGCGCTTCCTATGCCACACCACCCGGATTATACTCGTTGGCCTACTTTGGCAACGAATCCCTGCGCAGGCGTCACCTGATCAGAGGGCACTGCCAGTTGATGCCAACGAGTAAGATAAATGTAATATGGGGCCCGAACGACGATGCGTCGCTCGGATGGAGTTTTCGGGACGAACAAGGGACAGTATCACTCTGGTACGTGCTCGTTTACAGTTCGGCCGAATAATGAAACCATACGGGGTCTAGAATGAAGGCAGACTTGCGCGTTCGGCGGGCGACCGCCGACATAGGACCGCCTGCAGTTGTTCTGGTTCTTCCGAGGAGCAATCTCATGAATGGTCTGTTGGTAGCACTCATCGCAGTGGCCTCCAGTCTCGGTGGCGTGGTCGTCGGCGTTTGGGTGGCTCTGATCTGGCACAACCGGCGATCGGCGTGGTATCGCCACCGACACGACATCCCGGACATCGTGGGCAAGTGGCGCTGTGAGTGGTTTGATGGTGACGCCAAGACGGAACCAAGAGTCCAGGACACGCTGGAGATTACCGGCTGGACGCGTGAGGGCGAGTTTACGGCACGAGGTCACCAGCCGCAACACCATCTTGTGTATCCACTCGTCGGGGAAATCGATCCATCGCGAGTTGTGACATTGACCTACCGAGCGGCTCGTTACCCGTATGAGCCAAATCGTGGCGTGGTGTGTATGCAGTTGTCCCGGGACGGGCAGAGGATGGAAGGACAATGGTTCGGGCGTCGCTATTCCGGCGAACTGAGCGGCGGACGGGTCACGTGTGATCGGATGACAAGTACGACACCGGCTCAATAGCGAGGTAAGGAGTGTCAAATGGACCCAGCGGCGGCAACAATCATTGCGGCTGGCATTTCGGGCGCGTGCGGCATAGCCGGTACCATCATTGCCAAAATCTCCTGGGATAGAATTGGATCCTTCCGGTTCCGACGGAAGCACCATATCTATCCGGGGCTCATCAAGACAGTCTGGAAGGCCAGATGGTTCGACGAAGACGAAGAGATTCTGTTCGAGGACGAAATCACGTTCGAGAAGTGGAAAAAGAAGAATCAGTTCGTTGGGGTTGGTAATATCGAGTTCACGACGAACGGCAAGACCAAGAAATACACGTACTCGATTGAGGGAGAAGTCTCTCCGACTGGGTTCATCGTACTCACGTACAAGGCCGAAAAGTATCCTGAGCAGGCCAACATCGGCATGGCCTGCCTACGCTTGGCAGCCGATCCCATGAACGACATGCAGGGGTTCTGGTCCGGTCGTTGTTCAAGACAGCTTAAGACCGGTGAGACCGTGTATCTGCTACGTGCCGGTCGGCTGACGATGAGCCATATTAAGTGAGCCGGAGCGTGCCGAGCACCGCGGCGGATCTCGAGCCGTCGTGCCGTTTGTATCTTCATTCGTCGGAGCGGATGTCGGAGGTGGGTGATGACACCGCGCGGCTGGTGATCGCGAGCCCGCCGTACACGAATCGGCCTGACGGGAGGGAGCTGGACAAACGCGAGTATCTTCAGTTCCTGGGCCGCGTGTTCATCGAGGCCCAGCGTGTGCTGGTCTCGGGGGGCGTGCTGGTCACCATCAACACCGATCTGCGGGACCATGCGCGCTATAACGACGGGCAGCGCTGCTTCGAGGGACGGCAATGGGACAAACACACCGACATACGCCGTGCCGTTGAATCAACCGGACTCGCCTGCATTGAGGCAAAGGTGTGGGTGAAGAGCCTCAAGCGCAACCTCTACCGATACACGTTTTCTCACATTCAGTTCTTTGCCAAGCACGGGGAGATTCGGCGACCGCGGCATCCGGACGTGGCGGACGGCTTCGGCCCGGATGTCTGGCTGCTGGAGGGTGGCACGTCGCGCCGACGGCCGGATGGATCATGGTTTCGCGATGCGATTCATCCGGGCATCGTCGAGCGGTGTTTGCTGCAGTTCACGTCGCCGAACGACTTGGTCGTATGTCCGTTCACCGGGTCGGGCACCGTCCCGGCGATGGCTAAGATGATGTCGCGCTGCTGCGTTGGATATGAGATCGACGGGGATCTGCTCCCGCTGATCGAGGCGAGCATTGATGGACCAGTACGTGACAGAGTCTACCAGCCGTTTGAGCGACGGTATTTGAATCGCCGGGCCGCGCGCCACGAATGCGACGGAAGATGATGTGGCGATGTTACTCGGCAGTACCGAGTCGCCTGAACTCAGGACTGGGTGAGCAATCGTCGAACATCGTCGCGAAAGTGGTACACACAGTGGCCGTGTTCGTCCCGCTCGTCGCTCTTCACGACGCCATAGAACATCTCAGGACTACAGCCGTTTGACCTGCCGTTCCAATTGAGCTGGATATAGTCGGCGATGGATGCGCCCTTCCCGGCTCGACCGGGGATTCTGGATCGTGAGTTCACGTAGCGGGCAATACTGCGTTTGGGCACCCACGCGTTGTCAATATTGCCAAGACAGATCCGGTTGGCGTCGAGACCGCGACGAACAGCCTCGGCGTAGGTATGTTCGAAGAAGCGGGCATCTGCATCCATGACATCGAGTCCGCTGCAACAACACCGGCCGTCACTGAAGAGCAGAAGGTCATTGTCCGCCGCCGCAAAGCTCATACCGTGCGTGTGGGTATAGTCGCGCAGTTCCAGAACGCGGTCAAGCCTTTCATCAGTTGGCAGCACCCATTCTCGACCGACGCGTAATGCATGACGTTGTTTGTAGTACTGGCGAACATCTGTTTTCAAGCACTTGGATAGTACGTCCGTCCCTCTCCACGTTGTCTCCAGCGGCAGCTTGAGATGTTCGACCGCGACGTGGCGCAAACCGACGTTGGAGCACTCGTCGATCAGTTGAAATGCGTCGGACTCACGGGACGGAAGGAGCGGCTGGATTCTGCAGCTGACGTGTATGCCGGCTCCGAGCAGCGTCCGGGCGGCTTGTAGAAGCCGGGTGGGCCCGGCCGTGCCTCTGTCGATGACTCTGAGTAGTCCGTCATCCGTTGAGGACATGGAAAGCTGCACGACAAAGCGGCCTTGCGTGAGAACGTCCAGATACGCCTCACGAGCGACGATGTCACTCTTCGTGCTCACAATCGTGGGATACTGCCATCTGGCCAGCAACTTGAGCAGATCAAGCGTTATCCGATGCTTAAGCTCAATGGGCGGAAAAGGATCGGTCATTCCGCCGAGATGAATCGGCAGCCGGCGGTGGAGAAACTCACCCAGGATCGACTTCGGTTGTTCTGTGAGCGATTGCTCCAACTGGCGCGAGAAGCGTGGCACATCCATCAAGGCAATTGCCTTGCGCGATCGAAATCCTCCTCGCGCGCGGGCAAAGCAATAGGCGCAATCATACAGGCACTGGGAGTACGTATCGATCCTCAACGGCAGTGCGCAGTAGTAGAACTGACTACTAATCCCGATGGCGTAACTATAAATGTCAAGATCCACTTCGGAAGACCCGCGGGAGATCAATGAACAGCGGAGATCATACAGAATTCCGGAGAGCGCACTTGTCCCTGGCGAAAACGCTGTACTGCTGGTTGTACAAAGACTTGTGGTTAATCGTCATCGTGAGAATTCCTCCTAGTCTGCACGGACGACCAAGCTGCTTATCAGCCTCGTGAGCCTCTTGTTCCGTTCGCACGTTGGCCTTGCAACCGAGAACCTGGCGCTTCGCCATCAGCTTATCGTTCTCCAGTGATCGGTCAAACCACTGTCCCTCCCGAAAACTCCCTCCATGCGGCCTATCGCGCGTCCGGTGCCACAGCACCGGGAGTCTACTCGTTGTCATACATTGGCGACGTCCCCTGCACAGGCGTCACCTGGATAGAGGACACTGCCAGTTGATGCCAACGAGTAGAATCAATGTAATGTGGGGCCCGAACCACGGTGGGTCGCTCGGACCGAGTTTTCGGGAGGGACAAGGATCAAGGATCACAAGACAGCTCATCGCGGCCGCGACCGTTGAACGCGGAGGCCCGGCTACGCAGGTGGGAGCGCCTCATTTCTGAGATGTGCAGGCCATCCTCAGCAGCGCATGGAGCCGGTACAGCCGCAATTGCACGCAGGTCGTGATCGTGTCCGGTGCGCTGGCGAGGTCGACGAGAACTTCTGCGTTTGTCTGGCGGTGCAACGCCCATGCCGCATCGATCAGGTACTCGTCGAGCGATTCCTTGAAGAGCTCCGCAGCAGCAGTTCCGATTCGATCCGCGCTGGGCTTGCCGCCCGAGGCCTCCGCCGGCTCAACAACCTCGCCCATCACGCGAAGAAGCGACCGTATCTCCATCAGACAACCAAGCGCCGCCGCCAGATCGGTCAATTCATCCTGCACGTCGAGCATCACTCGGAGCGGAACACGAATGCTTCGACGGCCGGCGCTGAGATGCCCGGTTGTAGAGGGTCCAGACGACGAGTCCGTAGATTGCTGTGCGTCTGCTGTCACTGGAATTCTCCAACGCGCAAGGCGGCCATTGCAGGGCACTTGATCGCGGCGACCTGCTCGCTCGCACCCGCTGGCATGATGCGCGACGTGACCCCGACAGCAAGGCCCGAGGGCATGGAATCGGCATCCGGGGCCAGGTTGGCCACATTGGCCGATTCTGGGCCCGGATGGCCAGATTCTGGCCAGATCTCGCCGGAATCGCCCACAATCGCCTTGATGTTCGGCCCACCTTAGACCCCCATGACCCTCTACCCCCCTGGGCGGACGACACGTCGCGCAGGGCTGAGAAAGGAGGTCCAGCCATGGCCAGAGCCAATACCATCAACGCCCCTCGCGGCGGCAAGGCGCGAGCCAGAACAGCGCGGGCAGTTGGGTACGTGCGGCGGTCCACCGATCGGCAGGAGCAATCAATTTCCGACCAGAAGCGGGCCATCGAAGAGTACGCCGGCGAGCACGGCCTGCGGCTACTGCGCTACTACGTGGACGATGCGATCAGCGGCACCAGCACCGTCGGCCGCCGCGCCTTTCAGGCGATGATGGCCGACGCCAAGCGGCCCGCCTGCGACTTCGGGATGATCGTCGTGTACGACGTCAAGCGCTTCGGCAGGATCGACAACGATGAGGCCGGCTATTACCGCCACGTCCTGCGGACCCACGGCGTCGAGGTCCACTACACCAGCGAGAACTTCACCGGGGATGGAACCGACGATCTGATTCGGCCCGTCAAGCAATGGCAGGCCAGAGAGGAGAGCAAGGACCTGTCCAAGGTGGTCATCCGCGGGCTGGTCAGCAAGGCGACCAATGGTGATGGCGCAGGCAACGGCGAAGGCTGGTGGATGGGCGGCGCCCCGCCCTACGGCTACGACCTGGGCTATGAGAGCCAGTCGGGCCAGTTCCTGTTCATCCTCCGCTACATGCGCGACGGCACCAAGCAGATGTTGGATCAGAAGG
>JADFIR010000007.1 GCA_022566535.1 Planctomycetota bacterium | reverse complement strand
CAATGGCGTACACCGTCACTGCCACACTCGTGACGAGCGGGGATTACGCCGGAATGTACGAGTGCAACATACCCCATTTCTATCCGATCGACGGGCTGCTGTTCGGCAATGATGATTCCGGTCATAACAACTTCTTCACCTTTGAGATCGTGACGGACTTCACCTACGACGCGTCGGCCAATCAGGAGTTTCTGATCAAAGGCGACGACGATGTGTGGGTGTTCCTCAACGGACAGCTGGTCGCGGACCTTGGTGGTATGAACGGCTCGCCCGAACAGTGGATTGACCTCGACCGGCTCGGCCTGGTGGACGGTGAAACCTACCCAATCCACATGTTCTCGGCCAACCGCGGCGGAGACGTCAAATTCCACCTCGTGACCAGCTTTGTCATGGGGAACTCGGCGCCGGTCACGATCTCTGCGGTGTTCGATTGACCGACAACGTACATGGAGCGCCTTCTCCAGCCAGCCCGGTGAAGCACGGACTCCTTCTCCAACTCCTCTGGTTCTCCTTGACAGCCTGACGGCCTGGGCTTCAGCCAGCCCACAGGCCGTCTGTTTTCAGAGCCTTGCTGCTGCATGCACTGGATCAGCTCCGAATATGGGGTCTGGTCCTTGTTGTGGTCCGGCCGGTTGCCATCGGGCCTGCATAGCCGGCACATCTTCGCTCGCTCGCCCCGTCAACGCTGGCCTACCCAGGAGGTCTAATACCTCTCGGGGCGGGTGAAACCACCATCGAGCCCTTGGTGGTGGCGATGTGAATCGTATACTTCGAGCACACAAACCAAGACTGGCAGTGCGTACGCGACGTACGCGACAACTGAAGATTCGAACCGTCATCCGGCCACAACCGAAAGGGGTGTACGATGAACGTGAATGCGAATCTCTATTCCACCGCCAATCTCAGCTTGCTCGTGTCTGTGTTCGCACTGGGAGCGTTCCCGTCCGGGGCCGCGGCCCAGGCCGATCCGCCTGAGTCGATCCAGCTGACCGGCGTCGTTCGCGACTTCCTGCCTGCCCATCCGGATTTCGATCTTGTCCCGGGCGATGGCTACGGCCATTACGCGGGCAACATCGCTACGGACCTGGGGCCGGACGGCAAGCCCATCTTCGTGGGCGGCGGCTTTCGGGTCCAGCAGCAATGGCGCGACGCGAACAATGACAAGATCAGTTGGTGCGTCTACGACGCGGCTCTGGGCGATAGTGAGGGCGCGCCCGGCGCGACCGACAACGGGGCCATCAGCTCAGCCTTCAGCTACGCCTTTTGGTACCGCGATCTGCCGGGCATCAACATGTCAGCCGCCCACACAATTACGCTCACCCTCCAACCCGACGGCATGTACGTCTACGAGACCAACGACTTCTATCCGATCGACGGCAGCCTGCTGGGCGATGGAGACGACAGGCACAACTTCTACTTCACCTACGAGATCGTGGCCCAGTTCAGCTACGACGCGTCCGCAGACCAGATGCTCCACTTCAAGGGTGACGACGACGTTTGGGTCTTCATCGATGGGAAGCTGGTCATCGACCTCGGGGGCGTGGCCGGCAACCAGGAGCAGAGCATTGATCTGGACCGGCTCGGTCTGACGGACGGCCAGACCTATTCGCTTCATTACTTCCACGCTGAGCGGCACCAGCCCAAGAGCCAGTTTCGCTTCCACACCAATATTCCGTTGAGCAGCACGCAGGTGGCGACGGTCTCCGCCCTGTTCGATTGACCAACCGCGGATTGCCCGACTGACTCGACGGGCGCCGCAAGATCGGACTTCTTCGCCGACCCCTCTGGTTCTCCTTGTCAGCTCGACGGCCTGGGCTTCATCAGCCCAAGTCGTCTTTGGCGCGCGGTGCGCATTGACCGATAACGCGTCCTGTGGAGCCCGACGTCATCTGCGACGCAGATCCGGAGCCCGCAAGTGCGCGTCCGATTACGCCGAAAGACCTAGCGAAGGTCTATCTTGGCAAACGAGAGTGTGGTGTGAGCTCAACAAGAGTCGCCATCGAGCTGCTGTACGACCGCATGGACGTCGTGGCGCTGGAGGGTGGTCGCGCATGGGCCAGCCAGCGGATCTCGATCAACCTCGGTCGTGACGCGCCCGCGTGGGTTGAGGCGGTGCGAAGCAGCGGCCAGACGCTGCGAGCCGTCGTTGCCCAGCTCGGCGTTGGCAGCGCCGGGGCGGTGGTGGTGTACCGCAGCCCGACCCAGTCGGTCGATCTGGCCAGCTTCCAGCTTCGCTCCAAGGCACAGGCGAGCGAAGCGGCGCTGCTGAGTATAGCTGAATCGGTTCCCTATCCGGTCAATACCGCCATCTGCGCCGCCGAGGTGGTCGGTTGTGACCGCACCGGAGCGAATCGTCAGACACACGTTGTCGTCGCCGCCGAACGAGACGACGTCGCCGAGGCCGTCGTGCAGATGGTGGAGACGGCCGGTCTGAAGTTCCTCTCCGCCACCCCGATTGACGCGACGATCATTGCCCAACTGGTCCGTCAGGTCCTGTGTTACGGGGGGCCGTTGCGCGGATGGCTGCACATTGGCGAACGCAGCTCGTTTTTTGTCGTTGGTGGGCACGGCGATGTGCGCTTCGGGCGGTCCATCGCGCTGGGCCTGGAGACGATCGCGCAAAGCCTTACCCGTTCCTTCCGACTGTCCGGGCAAGACGATCCGGTCGAGCTGGACTCTGGCACGGCCAGGAGGATTCTTCACCAGCATGGCATTCCCGGCCCCAACGAGATCGTCCATGAGCAACTCCAACTGACTCGGCGCCACATCATGCCGCTGATGCAGCCGGTCCTCCAGCGCTACATTATCGAGCTGCGCCAGTCGTTGCGGTTCGCGTTGCCCCAAGAGGAGCGGGCGTCAATCGCGATCACCATTACCGGACCGGGTTGCGGGATTCCTGGCCTGGCTGAGCTGATCGCCGAGGAACTTCGCCTTGATGTCGCTGCTCTTCCACAGTACGCGGGATATGACTATCGCGTACCGGCGGCCCAGGGCAGCGAATTGATCGAGGCGGTCGGCGACGTTCGATTTCTCCTGCGCCTGAACCTGCAGCCGCGCGAGCTGGCGCACCGTCGGCGGGTCGGTCGTTTGCGCCGCTGGCTGTGGACTGGTGTGGCGGCGGCCCTGGCCCTGGTTGGCGCCGATGGAATCAGCTTGCAGGCGCGGTTGGGCGATGCACGGATGGAAGCGGCGAGCCTGGCTACTGCGACCGCCGGCGCCGAAGCACTTCAAGAGACACAAGGGCGTCTGCTTGCGGCCGTCGCGGCTATGGACGCGCTGGAAGAGACCATCAGGGCTGAGGTCGGCGCTCGGATCAGTTTCCGTGCGATCTTACAGGAGTTCAGCCGTCTTACGCCTGGTACGGTCCGCCTCACCTCCATCCGGTTCCAGCGAAACGACGGCGGCATGATCGGCGAGGTCAGTGGTCATGCTGGCGAGGCCGACCCGGCCACGGGGAAGACCGAACTTGAGCCGTTCATTGAAGCCCTCAAGAGCAGCCCGCTGTTCGATGATGTGATGCTTAGGAGTGTTCAGCTGGACTCGTCCGAACCAACGAAAGGCCAACGGTTTCACCTGAACCTCCTGGCCGTGGCGGCTCCCGACTCGGGGCAACCGCACAAGATCGCCACCGCCCAGGGAGGGAAGCAGCGATGAAGGTGCTGATAGACCGTGAATTTGTCGTCCACGCCGTGATCGCCTTGGCCGTCTGCCTTGGCGCGTGGATGTTTCTTGTCGATCCCAAGGTCCAGCAGTTGCACGATGTTGAAGCCATGATCGAGCTCCGCCGAGCGCGGTTCTCGGCGATGAACGATGCGGTCATTGAACAGCTTGCAATCCAGGCGGCGACGATACGAGCCCGCAGCGACGAGATCGAATCACGAGGCCGGCTCGCCGCAGACACCGCGCTGATGTACGGATTGATCATGAGTCTCGCGGATGAACATGGGGTGCAGGTTCAGGCTCTCCGGCCGCAGGTCGAGTCGAAGCCAAGGCTCGACCAGCGGATCGTGGCGACACGGATCGATGTCACGATGAAGGGCAGCTTTGAGAAGATCGCGTCCTTCCTCGGGGCCCTGGATGGTGCCCCCGCGTACATTCGACCGTCTTCGTTGCACATCACCCCGAATCAACAAGACGGCCGGCCGATCGTCGGAATGCGCCTAGGCTGCGAAGGGCTCAGCTTTGCCTTGCCCGAGGCGGTGGCTGGCGTGAGAGGTATCAGCGATGATGACGCGTGACGCCAAGCGCAGACTCGCCGCGATTGGCGTGTTTCTCCTGCCGGTGGTGTTGGTCAAGGTTGTCGCAGCGCCGATGGGCAATCGCGGTCCGGCTGCGGCGGAGGCGTCGAACACCCCCACGCCGGTTGTGGCGATCCCCCCCGTCGCTGCTGGACCGCAGTGGTCCGAGCAACAACGCGCCGCTGCCCAACACGTCGCCTATCTACGTACGCAGCCGTTCGGTCCCACGCCGCTGTATTATGACCCGCCGCCCGATCGCATCGGATCGTCGGACACGTTTGGGCATGTCGCCGTGCAGATGATCATGTCCACAGCGTCCGGCGACTTTGCGCTGATCAACGGCAAACGGTATCGCACCGGCGACCGGCTCCGCGACGCCGGCTGGATCGTGAGCGAGATCAACGCGTCCTCCGGATCGGTGACGTTGAAGCATCCTGCCTCCGATCGGAGCGTCGTCGTCTCGGTTCGAGGCGGCCGCTGAAGGGCACGACGGCTTCGGAACCGTAATCATTGAGCATATGACGTGCTAAACCTCGACGGTCTTGAGTGATTGCGCCGTCGTGATCTCGCCCGTGGTCTTGCTTTGAACTTCCTCGACGGTCGTGCCGGGTGCCAGTTCGGTGAGCTCAAAACGCCCCCGGTCGGGGTTCATCATGAGCACGCATAGATCGGTGATGATGAGGTCCACGCATCGTTCGCCGGTGAGCGGCAGCGTGCATTTGGGAATCAGCTTGGCGTCGCCTTTCTTAGTGGTGTGCTCCATCATGACGATGACCTTCTTGACGCCGGCCACGAGGTCCATCGCTCCGCCCATACCCTTGACCATCTTTCCGGGGATCATCCAGTTGGCGATATCACCCTCCTGGCTGATCTCCATCGCGCCGAGGATGGCGACGTCGATATGTCCGCCGCGGATCATCCCGAATGAGTCGGCGGAGGAGAAGAAACTGTGCCCCGGCACGCCGGTGACGGTCTGCTTGCCGGCATTGATCAGGTCCGCATCGACTTCATCTTCATAGGGAAATCGCCCCATCCCGAGCAGGCCGTTTTCCGATTGCAGCCAGACGGTGATCTCCTGGGGAATGTGATTGGCGACCAGCGTCGGCATCCCGATGCCGAGGTTGACATACATCCCGTCCCGCAGCTCCTGGGCCGCCCGTTTAGCGATTCCGTTTCGATCCAGTGACATCGTTGTTTTTCCCGTCGAAAGCCTTGCGATGCGGTACTGTAACGCGCCTGTTGCACTGCACAAGAGCCGCGACTGGAAGGTCGCCGGGCGGGCGCCTTCGGCAAAGAGCGTGGTCTTCGCTTACTGCCCCTCAGGCGGCGTAGCTCAGGATTTCGACTTCCGCGCCCTTCTTCACAGCCGCTTCCGCTCGTGCGAGTAGCTCGTCAGTGACCGCCTGGGTCAGGTAATACTCGTTACAGTTATCGCAGACATCCGCGGGAACATCCTTGACGATGACCGTGCATTCTCCGCGCTGGAGTGTGACGGTGGCCTTGCCTGGTCCTGCCTCGCCGTGTTTGCAGATGACACAGGTCATGAGGTCTTCCTCGCAGTGAAATCGTCCGTCCACAGCATCGGGTTGGGCACGTATACCGTCACGACATAACCGATCTGGGACCCCTCATCCTCGTCGAGAACCGCTGATTGATAGAGGGGACAGATACCCGCAGAAGGTCAGCGGTCTCCTTGGTGAGCAGTCGATCGTCGCTTGTGGCAGCGTTGTCGGGCATACACTGACCCGCCCCGCACATCGCCCATCAAGAAAAAGGGCGGCAATCCAGCCGCCAATTCAAGAATCGGGCGAGTCCGGCCCTAACTTCGACGCAACCACCATAAACGGTCACGCCGAAGCTTGCACCATTCTAACCACGGCTCCGCATGGGTCAAGTCGTGCAGCGAGGCGACTCACCACGCCGACCGAGTCAGGACCACGGGGACGGTGGACGTGAGCCGAGCACCCGAGCCGTCTGCCCGATAGTCGATCGCCCGTTCCGGCGGCGTCGATTGTACCGCAGCGTTCGATCCAGTTCCTCACGCCCGGGGTTGACATACATCCCGTCGCGAAGCTCCTGGGCCGCGCGTTTAGCGATTCCATTGCGATCAAGCGGCATTGTTGTCGTCCCGTCGAAGGCCTTGTCGTCTGATACTGTAGCGAGCCCGCCCCAATCGACCAGAGCCGCGATCGGCTGGCGGGTGCAAGAAATCTCTTGCATGGGTGCGAGCGGCGCGGGAGAATGTTGTGTCCCAGAGCGCCCCCAGCCGCGCCTAGGATTGTGCATTGCAGTCGGGACCAAGCTCGATGAACAAAAACACAACTTCAACCGTGAGGGCACTGGCACTCTTGGGCGTGGTTGGGGCCGGGGTTGTGATGTCGGCGTCGGCACAGGCAGGCGGTACCACCCTCGGCGCAATGGGTGATAGCCTGACCGATGAGTACTTCGAGGAATCGTACAGCTATGCCCAGAACTGGGTGCAACAACTGGCCGTTTATCGTGGCATCGACGTTGGGCCGACTGCGGCCGAAGCGGGTCAGCCCGGCGGCACCTGGGGCGAGCCTCGCCGGACCGGATACGGATACAACTGGGCTCGCTCGGGAGCGACCAGCGCTTCACTGCTTGGCGATGGCCAGCACACCGGCTTGGCGGACCAGATCGCTCCGAACGGGATCAACTACGCGGTTCTCGCCATTGGCGCGAACGACTTTATCGCGATCCCGTTGCCGGGTTACGCGTATTACGAGATCTACCACGGCAACTGGACGCCTCAGCAGATCGAGAATTACGTACAACAGATCCTGGCCAACATCAACACGGCGCTCGTGACCGTCTTGGAAACCGACGTCGAGCTCGTGTTGGTGAACGTCCTGGACTACGGTCTCTTGCCGACTGTGTGGGGCAGTCCGTTTTTCTCAGATCCGGACAAGCGGCAGCTCGTCGCCGATGTCATTGCACAGGTCAACGACGGCGTTGCCGATCTGGCGTGCGACCATCAACTCGTTCTGTTCGACGCGTCGGGGTTTGCACAGGTTGTGTTTGGCACGCACCACGGTTTGCACGAATTCCTGATCTTGGGCAACGTTTCGATTCAGCTGTGGGAGTCTGACAGCGCCGCCAACAACAACCCCTTTGCGGGATTCGTGCATGACGGCGTGCATCCTCACACCCATCTGCAAGGCGTGATGGCGAACCTGATCCTCGAGGCCTTCAACATCGGATATGGCACGGCCGTCCCGCTCTTCAGCGAGCAGGAGATCCTTGAGCACGCGGGCATCGCCTATGGTGGAAAGGATACGCTCCAATCGCAGATCGGCCGATACAGCGACTTCGTCTTCAATTTTGCTTTGTCGGGCGACCTCGACTGTGATGGGGTGGTCGCCATCCTTGATCTGCTGGCGCTGCTGGCGGCGTGGGGGGCGTGTCCAGATCCGCCTGACCCCTGTGCAGCCGATCTCGACGGAGACGGCAACGTCGGCATTCTCGACCTGCTCACTTTGCTCGCTAACTGGGGATAGGGAGGCATTGGAGGCTTGAGGCGCCAAGGCTTGAGGCGACGGCCAAATCCATTACCGAACGCGGATGGCCGATAAGTCATGCCCCCGATTTGGCGCGATGAACCAAAGAACACCTTGCTTTGGGCCGACATAGCTCAACGGGAGCCGGCGGTCGGTTTCTTGGGCCGGCCTCGCGGCAATGCCTCCTGAGCCCGGTGACGCACAGGCGACTCTCCATAAGGAGCTCCCGCGGTGATGCTCAAGGTCATAAACGTCGTGGCGGTGACGCTGCTGGTGGCTCTGGTTTCGATCGTTCCAGGGGCGCTGCTCGCACACTACCTGCCCGAGCTATTCAACCCCAGTCTCCAGCGGATCGCCGTTGCGGCCTGGCTTTCGGGCCTGATCAGTTGGTGGATCGCAAGAGCGGTGAACCGCAACCAACGGGAAGCAAGAGGGTCGTCGAAGCCGCGAGCCGTCGGCGTCACCGTCGCCTTCCTGGCGATTGCCACAGGCATCGTGGTTGTGTTTCATTTCTATGGCGACGGGCTGCTTGGTTGAGAACGGGCTTGAAGCTTGGAGCTTGCGGCCTGAGACTTGAGCCTTGAACAAGCCGGTCTGTGTCAGGCCGGCTGACGTGCAGCTGAAGTACACTCTCCATCGCGCAGTGACGCCTCGCGTTCACCCGGCTCGCAGAGCCCGGCTTACAGAGGCTGACACAGCCGGCTCGCGTGGGCTATCCTACGGGTATGACGCCACGACTGGTCGCTGACCTGGACTTGTTTGCCGACCGCAGAGTTGTCGATCCCGAAACGGCCGATGAGTCATGCGTGAATTCCCACAACCCTGCTACGGGTGAGCCCATTGCGGCGCTGCGCCTGCAATCCAGGGCTGATTATGACGTAGCGGTTGAAAGGGCGGTGGCGGTTGGGAGGCACTGGCGGCGGCTGCCCGCCCCGAAGCGCGGCGAGATCGTCCGCCAAATCGGCAACGCTTTCCGCGCGAAGATCGAGCCGTTGGGCGAGCTGGTTACGCTGGAAACAGGCAAAATCCGAGCTGAAGGCCTCGGCGAGATCCAGGAATGCATCGACATCGCCGACTTTGCCGTGGGTCTGGCGCGCCAGCTCTACGGGCTGACCATGCATTCCGAGCGGACCGGACACCGCATGTATGAGCAGTGGCATCCGTTGGGAACCATCGGGATTATTACTGCGTTCAATTTTCCTGCGGCGGTGTGGGCTTGGAACGCGATGCTCGCTGCGGTATGCGGCAACGCCATGATCTGGAAGCCGAGCCTGCAAGCGCCGTTGGTCGCGATCGCGTTGACCAATCTCGTCGGCGAGGTGATGCGCAGCCAGGACATCTTCTCGCCGCCTGACTGCGATCCATGCGATGTGTTTGGCCTGATCATTGGGGCCGATGAAGATGTCGGCCAAGCAATGAGCGCCGACCGCCGGCTGCCGCTGGTCAGCGCCACCGGCTCGTGCCGAATGGGTCGTATCGTCGGCCAGACGGTGGCCGAGCGGCTTGGCAGGAGTCTATTGGAACTCGGCGGCAACAACGCCGTCATCGTCATGCCGGATGCCGACATGGAGATGACCGTCCGCGCCGTGTTGTTCGGAGCAGTGGGAACGGCCGGCCAGCGGTGCACCACAACGCGACGCTTGATCTGTCATTGCGACATCGTTGACGAGCTCACCAACCGTCTCGTCGAGGCGTATCAGTCGGTGGCCATCGGCGATCCGCTCGATCCGGGGACACTCATGGGACCTCTAATCAACACCCAGGCGGTCCAGAACATGCACGCGGCGCTGCTGCGGATCGAAGCGGAGGGGTTGGAGGTTCTCTGCGGCGGTCTTGAAGGCATTCGGCGCTTCACGGACGAACCCGGCCATTTTGTTGAGCCGACGGTCGTTCGTGTTGGCGCTGGGGCCGACCCCGAGATCGCTTGGGAGGAGACGTTCGCCCCCATCCTTTATATCTACGAGGTCGAGAGCCTCGATGACGCCATCGCCGTGCACAACAGGGTGAGCCAGGGTCTCAGCAGCGCGATCTTTACCGGCTCGCTACGGTCGGCTGAGCGGTTCCTGTCAGGCGACGGTTCCGATTGCGGCATCGCCAACGTCAACATCGGCACCTCCGGCGCGGAGATCGGCGGGGCGTTCGGCGGCGAAAAGGATACCGGTGGGGGACGCGAAGCCGGCTCCGACGCCTGGCGAAACTATATGCGCCGCCAAACGTGCACCATCAACTTCGGCACCGACCTGCCACTTGCCCAAGGGATCAAGTTTGGCGCGGACTGACCGTGATTGTGTATAGCCGTCGCTCGAAGAGTGATGCGCGGCCTGGCGGCCGCGGCTAAACCTACGAGTCGGTGCCACTGCCGAACACCGCACGATACGCCAGCGCGGCCAGCGCCGCGCCGAAGATCGGCCCCGCCCAGTACGCCCCGTGCATGTCCCAGGTCCAGGCGACCAGGGCCGGGCCGAAGCTGCGGGCCGGATTCAGCGACGCGCCCGTGGCCGGCCCGATGGCCAGGATCGCCGCCGCCACCGTCAGCCCGATCCCGAACCCGCCGATTGCAGCGTTCCTGCCCACTCCGCGTTTGTCCACCGCGGTGCCCATGATCACAAACATCAGAAAGAACGTCGCGATGATCTCCAGTCCGAGCGTCTTGGCCGCACTGACGTGCTCGCTGCCGGCTCGGCTGAACTCTCCCAATGTGGCGCCAATATCGCCCACGTCATAGGCACCGGCCAGCAGCATCTTGAGCAGAAGCGCCGCCGCGATCGCCCCGACGAGCTGCGCGCTCATAAACAATCCAGTCTGCGCCCACGATTGCTTCTTGATCAGCCACAGGGCGATCGACACCGCAGGATTGATCTGGCCGCCGGAAATGTGCATGGTCGCCGAGACCATCACCGCCAGGATCAATCCGTGGGCGAAGGCGATCGCCACGAGGTTATCTCCGCCGGTGACGATAATCGCCCCGCCGCCGACGAACATCAGCGCGAAGGTTCCGACGAACTCGGCCAGCATCGCTTTGGTAGCAGGCATGGCAGTGACTCCAAGGTGTTTTCGGTGATGATCTCCAGAGAGTACCAGGTGGTAACGCTGCGCCAGCCCCGGATTTCGATGCAGGATCAATTCCACGCGGGGCGATTGTAGCAGTCACGACACCGAGTTTTGATGGTTGCTCACCTGTGCTCGCCCTCTGAAAGGAAACCCGCGGACCGGAGCCCGTGGGCTTCACAATCGGTTCGGCACTAAGTGCGGACAGCGGATGGCGTCTCGCTGCCTGGCCGCATTGGGTTTCAGAATCTCACTGATGGCTCGCCGGCGTCGCGCCAAGCGGTGGTCTGAAGCTCAGGCATTCCAAGCACAGGCATGAGTGGGCGTTCCCGCCGCTAGCGTAAAGACAGGGCGAAGATTGGAGATAGATCGGCTCTCCAGCCTGCTGTGGTGGTGGAATCGAATGATGGAGTGGGGCCGGGTCGAGCATTCGCGTCACCGAGAGGTCGTCGTAGATTCCAGGTATTGTCGCAAATTCTTTGGGCGGGCGACCCGAGATTGGAGCCGCCTGCAAGTGTCTGGGCAGCGGGCAGTTACGCAGATCATGATCCACAGAGGGCATGTGTCGATAACCGCTCGCCACGCATCTTGGCATTGACATGAACTCGACGATACGGTAACAGTCTGTTGTGCGCGGCACTTAAAGGACGGGAGGCCGCGCCGGCAGGACGGGAGCATGACCACTTTGCCTATCAACGTGCGGGTTTGGTGTGCCGTTTGGGGTACCGACGTTTCGGGTGCGCCGAACAACTGCCGGCCCCGCTGGTCATAGTCGACTTGGACTGGGATGAACAAAGTACGGAAGGAGCAAGAAAATGCGAAGGCAACACCGTTTGGAGAAATGGATCGCTCGCCTTGGGGTATTCGCTGGGGCGTGGATGATCGGTCTTGGGTCCGCGCAGGGGCAGAGCATGACGTGGACGACTGACACAGATTTTGACGAGGGGACAAAGGTCAATGTCAACCACGACGGTCCCAACCACGACCAGTTGCAACTCAACCAGCAAGTCTCGAGCTTTCCGTTTATCAATGTCGCGGCTTCCTCACGGGGGACGGTCGTCAGAATTGATGTCAATACCGGTGCGATACTCGGTGAGTAC
The DNA here is from genome assembly GCA_022566535.1 of Planctomycetota bacterium. Lineage (GTDB taxonomy): Bacteria > Planctomycetota > Phycisphaerae > Phycisphaerales > SM1A02 > JADFFQ01. The sequence goes on along the minus strand of JADFIR010000007.1, from coordinate 81,923 downwards.
AGAACAGCGCCGGTGGGCCGTGGTCGGAATCCCTCTCGGACGACGGTCGATGCGTTCGGGAATGTCTGGGCCGGCAATCGCGCTGAGATCGGAGGAGGCCTGGGCTCGGTGGTCAAGATCGGTTTGGTCATCGGCGGCACGCGGGTCGATGCAGCCGGTAATCCCGATCCCGCCGGACAATACCTTGCGCCGCCATTCGATTACAACACCTGTATTGATCGCGACGGCGATGGGTTGATAAAGACATCCATGGGCTTGGGCAACATCCTGGGCTGGCCTGACGTCACCGACGGAGTGGGCGGTGCAACCGCCCTTGTCGAAGACGCTGAAGACGAGTGCATCCTTATCTATCAACGTGTCAGCGGCGACTTCATAAGGCACGTGTCGGTGGATGGTAACAATAACGTGTGGACCGCAGGAAACTTCGGAGGCGACAACGCCTTTGATCTCCTCGATGGGAACACCGGTGCGGTCCTGGCCAGCTTTGACGTCGGCGCCGGCGGATACGGCGGGCTGGTAGACGGCAATGGGGTTCTCTGGTCTGCCAACCGCGGGCCTGGTCCGGTCACGGTGCTACGGTACGACACCATGGGCACGATCACTACTGCTGACGACACCTCGTCGCTCCTGAACGCCCCGAATGCTTATGGGCTGGGCATTGACAGCAACGGCCACGTCTGGAACTCCCAATGGACCACCAACCAGATCCGCGAGTATGCTCCCAGCGGGGCCCTGCTCAACATCTACGGGACCGGCGGCGCGAATAACGACCGTGGGGTCGCTGTGACGTCAATCGACGACCACATTTGGGTAGCCAACAGCGGAGGATCAGACGTTTCCCGCCTCGATAACAGCGGCAACTTGCTGAAGGTAATTCCGCTGGGGGCTGATGGTGTTTTGCCTACGGGCGTGGCGGTCGATTCCAATGGGAAGGTTTGGGCCACCTGTCTCAGCTCCAACACCGCCAAGCGCATCGATCCGAACGCCGGCGGCGATGGCTTGGGGGCGGTCGATTTGACGGTGAATCTCGGTGCCGGCGCTGGTCCGTACAACTACAGCGACATGACCGGAACCGTGTTGCTGACGGCACTCCAGGAGGGAACCTGGACTGTGGTCTGGAACAGCGGGACCGCTGGGGCCACCAGTTGCACGATCTCGTGGACCAGCGATGAGCCAGCGGGCACCTCCGTCTCGGTCGAGGCCCGCGCTGCCGATGCCGTCTTGGATCTGCCGGCAGAACTGTTCGTCGCAGTGGGCAACGGCGTTCCCATCGTCGGCGTGGCCGGCCAATACTGGGAGATTCGCGCCACCCTGGGCAGAGACCCCGGCGTCGACGAGACCCCGGTAATGTTTGATCTGACGATTCAGTGCGAAGTGCCACTGGACATCAAACCCGGCTCGTGCCCCAACTCGTTCAACCGCAACAGCCACGGTGTGCTGCCGGTGGTCCTGGTCGGCACAGACACCTTCGATCCGATGGACGTTGATCTGTCCACGGTTCTGTTGGCCCGTGCCGATGGTTTCGGCGGAAGCGTGGCTCCCCACGAAGGCCCGCCTGGACCGCACTCGGTGTTCGATGATGCGGCCACACCGTTTGACGGCCAGCCCTGCGATTGCCACGAGCTTGAAGGCGACGGCATCACGGACCTGAAGATGAAGTTCAAGACCGACGAAGTGGTTCCAGCGCTTCAGCTCAATGATCTGCCGGCCGGCGACTTGGTGGAGCTGATCCTCAGCGGGACGCTGCTTGACGGGACGCCGTTTAGCGGCCGCGACTGCATCCGGCTGGTGCCGCCGGGCACGCCGCCGGGGATGCTGTTCGTTGGGTCGAACCTGCCGGGCGCCTGGCTCGACCTGAGTCCGCTGGATCTCCAGCTCGATGGAGGCGGGTTCGTCACCTCCGATGGAATGTTCGAGCGAACGTTCCCGCAGACCACGGTCGTGACCCTCACCGCTGCGGCGGTGTATCACGGCTGGGTGTTCTCCGGCTGGTTGACAGATGGTGGTCTATACCCAGGTCAGTCCATCGACATCACGATCGGTGGGGAGCAGCAGAGGGCGACCGCGATCTATGCGCCCGCCGGTCCGGCCGCCATAAGGATCGTTCCCTAGTTTCTGCGGCGCCAAGTAAGGTCGCGCTGTGAAGCAACGAGGCCCGCGGATGGAAATCCGCGGGCCTTTTCGCGTTCATCAGAGTCTGCCCGCGGATATGCATTCGCGGCGGGGATGAATTCCGCGTCCCCGAAGCCAACACACTTGACGTCCGCCGGCCCTTTCTTCCTTTGTACCATGGCGCCGTCGAGTGGGGCAAGCGTCAAGCTCGGTGGTACTCATGCAGGCCGGGCAAGCAGTGCACTACTTGGCTGCTTCGGCCGATAGGTACCGCTCGACGCTCTTGAGATCGGGGATGATCTGCGGGGTGAGCGTGAGGGTGAACGTGGCTCCAGGTTCGACGTTGGCGACCCGGGTGGCCTTGGCCCGGATAATCCAGATCTTCCCACCGTGGCGAATAGGAACGTTGTCGTGCTGTCGTCGCCGGCGGGCGAGGTTCTTCAGGCCCCGCCTGAGGTCCGGCTGCATCCGCATGAGACGCAGGATGGTCTTGCGTTGAGCGGGGCGCTTCGGCACGTTGGTGACCGTGAAGGTGACGGTCTTGAGCGGCGCGATGACGTCAGGCACAATTCGGCCTCCATTGGGGCCACGGAGTCTATCCGCACCGTCGGGAAACGGCAATGCCGGCCGTTACTCCGATCCCGCGACGCGCTCGATCTCCTCCATGGTCGTCGCGCCCTGGACAACCAACTGGAAGCCGAACTGCTGGAGCGTCATAAAGAGCCCCTGCTCGGCGATCTCGTGGATGCCGTGGAAGGTCGGGGTCTTGAGCACGACATCCCGCATCTGGTCGTTGAACTGAAGCAGCTCGAAAATGGCCCGCCGGCCGATGAAGCCCGTCTTCAGGCAGCGCTTGCACCCAACGGGCACATAGATCTCCGCCACGCCGCTCAGGAGCTTTCCCATCTTCATGTTCTGGGCCGGCGTGGGCTTTACTGGCTTCTTACACGTTGGACAGAGCGTGCGCACCAGCCGCTGCGCGAGGACGACATCCAGCGCGTTGGCCACCAGATACGCCTCCACGCCCAGGTCCAAGAGGCGGAATATCGCGCCGATCGAGTCCTTGGAATGGACGGTCGTGTAGACCAGATGCCCGGTCATCGACGCCTGCATGGCGACGGTGGCGGTCTCGATGTCGCGAATCTCGCCGACGAAGATCACATCCGGGTCCTGCCGCAGCACCGACCGCAGGATTGTCGCAAACGTGTTGTCCTGTTTGTAGTCGATCGGGATTTGCGTGCAGCCTTCCAGGTAGTACTCGACCGGGTCCTCGATGGTGATGGCGTTGCGCTGCTCGACATCCAGCTCGCGGAGGCAGGAATAGAGGCTCGTGGTCTTGCCGCAGCCGGTCGGCCCGCACGCCAGCAGCAGCCCGGCGTCGCGCACCGCGACCGTCCGCAGCTTCTCGTACATCCACGGCACCAGGCCGAGCTCGTGCAGCCGGCTGGGGGCGTTGGACGAGTCGAGCACTCGGATGACCAGCTTCTGGCCGTGCATCGCCGGGGTGAGGCTGACGCGATAATCGACTCGCCGGCCTTTGACCGCCACGGAGAAGTGGCCGTCCTGCACGACGTTCTTTCGACTGGTGTCGATCTGGCAGAGAATCTTCACCATGCCCAGGAGGCGGTTGAAGATTGTCATGCTCAGTTCGACGGCGCTGATCATGTAGCCATCGACGCGAATGCGTACGGCGGCGTTGCCGATCCGCGGCTCGACGTGCAGATCGGTGGCCCGGGAACGGAAGCAGGTCAGCAGCAGCAGCCGAAACACTCGAATCCCTTCGCCGATTTCCTCTTCGGTCCCGGTTTCCAGACCGCTCGACGTCGCCTGGTGAATGGTCACATCACGACAATCGACCAGGCTGATGTCGGTCTCGTCGAATGGCTTGTCCGGGGCGGCATCGATGATCGCCCGCAACTTCTTCTCATAGTGCGTTGGAGCGTCAACGACTTCCCCGTGCAGATCGACATCCACCGTGGCCTGCACGTGCAGCCGGTCTTCCCGGTCGTCGGCTGCTGCCGCGAAGTCCGGGACGTTGGGCCGCTTGCGCGGCGCCTGCTGTTCGGGATCGATGAACCGCAGCTCGGTTGATCCGATGAGAACCACGTCGCCGTTGTCGAGCACTTCGGTGGTGATGCGCTCATCGTTCAGCTTCGTGCCGTTGCTCGAGCCTAGATCACGAACCCGAAACCCGCCTTCCCACGGCTCGACCACGCAGTGGTGCCGGCTGGCCAGCTCATCGTCCAGAACCAGAGTGTTGTCAGGCCGCCGGCCGACGCTGATCGGGCCATCAGTAAGTTTGAGCCGCTTCATGCCCTGGGCTGTCTTGATCTCAAGGTAGGCCACTGCCGGGAATCCCTGGAGGGGTGCGCCGGTTGCGGCGCGCCCACCATTCTAACCGCTACCGTGGCCGCTTCAAACCGTTGTGCCGCGTAGCCACGAATGGAGCGTGGAGCGGCTGGATCGTGATCGGAACGCCGACCTCGCCAACGACCCCCCCAGCCTCACCTCTGACAACGCCGCCAGCCAGCGCCATGAGGAGACCGGCGACAGCTCAACGCAGTTCATCTCTACCCACGATGCCTGGAGCCGCCTGGGCCGGGTCGAGCACGCGACTCGCGCCAGTCATGAATACGAATACAACGGCCTAAACTGGCGTATCATCAAGCGGGGCGACACCGATTTCGACGGTGTCCTCGACCAGCAGCGGATCATGCATTATCCGAGAAAGTCGCAACTGTGCTGACTTTCCCCGACTTTGCCTCCAACTCCTTGTACCGAGCATTAGATGCGATGGGCGTCTCGAAGTGGGCATCCCGGATACTGAGGCGATAATGGCATACAAGGAGATCCGCTACACATATTGGGAATATCGGAATCTACCGATTGGACGCGATTCTCCAGATTGTATTATTCATCAATGGCTGAAGAAGGCTGTCCTTGAGCGAAACGAACACATCCTTCTTCTGCGTTTCGCTCGCCGAAAATGGTTTTCCAGGACGAGCCCTTCGGGGCCGACCGAGTGCGAGATCTCCACGCGCGCCGATGCCAGGGCATCGCGTAGTATGTCATATCGTGACAGAACACCCCCTTTTCTGGTGACCGCGCCGCAATTCGACCAAGAAGTGCTGGACCAGCATTTTGACGCCACAAGCAGAGGTACCATGGATCGCGAATCTGCCTTTCGCGTATTTCGGTTGTCAGAGAAGGAATCACTTCCGGTACTCGAAGCGATTCGAACATATCATCCTCATGTATCGATAGGCCACGATGCTTCCTGGATTGTTACTTTCGAGTACCTGTAAGTGTCCCAGCAGCTCCTGGCGGAATTGGTCTGTGGGCGAGATGACGATCAGGTAGCGGCGGTAGTAGCGGTGCCGGTCAGGTACGACCTCGGTTGACTTCGGCGGTATCGCCTGGAATCGTCCACAGCTTGCTCGTGCACAGGTGCGTGGTCTCTCGCCGAGAGCTTCGCAGCGAGCCGGGTTGTGCCAACCCGGTGGATGCCCGACCTCGCGGTGCATCCAGACGCCATGTGCATGCCGCATCCACCGGCCCGACACGGGCCGGCTCGCCACAGCCCTAAGCACGCATCGACGAGGATGAATGATCTTCTCCGCCCGCAACTTGTTGAGCTATGGGGGCCGGGCGGGGCTACCTTCTGCGAGACCGGGTGACAAAAAGCTCGCAGCCGCTAGGCTATCTGGCCGAGTTACACAGACGGCCGCCCGCAGCGCTGTGATCCGCCGCGTTGCAGGGGCCGAGGCCCAGCAGGTGAAGGTCACATGATCGTTGGCGTGGTGAAGGAGACATATCCGGGTGAGCGGCGGGTGGCGCTGGTCCCGGCCGTTGTCCCCTCGCTGGTCGCGGCGGGCATGGAGGTGGCCGTCGAGGCGGGTGCGGGAGATCAAGCGGGGTTCCGCGACTCCGCCTACCAGGAGAAGGGCGCGACAACGATGGGGCAGCGTCCGGAGGTCTTCGCTGGGGCCGACGTGATCTGCCAGGTTCGGGCCCTGGGCGCCAATCCACAGCTCGGTCGAGCCGATCTCGACCTGTTCCGCCGGGATCAAGCGGTCATCGGTTTCACCGAACCGCTGACTGCGGCCGAGCCGATCGAGGCGCTGGCCGAGCGGGGGGTGACCCTGTTCGCCATGGAGCTGATGCCGCGGATCGCTCGGGCCCAGAGCATGGATGCCCTGTCCTCACAGGCTACGGTGCAGGGGTACAAGGCTGTGTTGCTGGCCGCAGAGGTCCTGCCCAGGATGTTTCCGATGATGATGACCGCGGCGGGCACGGTCGCCCCGGCCAAGGTGCTCATCATCGGCGCCGGCGTGGCGGGGCTGCAAGCGATCGCCACGGCCAGAAAGCTGGGCGGTGTGGTGGTTGCGTACGACATCCGGCCGATCGTGAAGGAGCAGGTGGAGTCGCTGGGCGCGAAGTTCCTTCAGATCAGCCTGGAAGCCCAGGGCGCCCAAGACAAGGGGGGGTACGCCAAGGCGATGGATGATGAGTTCTATCGCAAACAGCGAGAGCTGATGACGGAGGCAGTAGCTCACAGCGATGTCGTCATCACTACTGCGGCGGTGCCGGGCAAGAAGTCCCCGGTGCTGGTGACGGGTGAGATGGTGGCGGGGATGGCTCCGGGGTCGGTGGTCGTCGATCTGGCGGCGGCGTACGGGGGCAACTGCGAGCTGACCCGCGCCGACGAGACGGTTGTTGAGCACGGGGTGACGATCCTGGGTCCGACCAACCTGCCATCCACTGTGCCCTATCACGCCAGCCAGATGTACGCCAAGAACATTACCTCGTTTCTGCTCCATTTGGTCAAGGACGGCCGGCTTGTGGTGGACATGGAAGATGAGATCACCGAACAGACGCTGCTGACGCGTGGCGGCGAGATTGTGCATCAGCGGGTGCGCAAGCTTCTGGATCTTGATGCCGGCACCGCATCTGCGGCTGCGGCACCCGGGCAAGGGAGCACCACCTGATGTCAGATTCTGTACTCCTGCTCACCATCTTCGGGCTGGCGATGATTGTGGGCTTTGAGATCATCACCAAGGTCCCGCCCACGCTGCACACGCCGTTGATGTCCGGGGCCAACGCGATCTCCGGCATTACGATCATCGGCGCTCTGGTCGCAGCCGGACACGAGGAAACCTGGCTGACGGTCGTCCTGGGCGTCTGTGCCATCGCCTTCGCCACCATCAACGTGGTCGGGGGCTTTCTGGTGACCCATCGCATGCTTTCGATGTTCAGGAAGAAGGGTTAAGCGCGTGCCTGCGGAACTCAGGAACGTCATCTACTTCGTCGCGGCGGCGATGTTCATCTTCGGGATCAAGGGGCTCACCCACCCCCGTACCGCGGTGCGGGGCAACATGCTCGGTGCGGGCGGCATGTTGCTGGCGATCGTCGTCACCTTGATTGATAAGGAGATCCTCGGCTGGCAGTGGATCATCCTGGGGTTGGTCCTCGGCTCGTCGATCGGCGGGTACCTGGGGGTGAAGATCCAGATGACGGCGATGCCGCAACTGGTCGCCTTGTTCAACGGGTTCGGAGGGGCGGCGTCGGCGCTGGTGGGCGGGGCTGTGATGCACGAGTTGATCAGCAAAGGTGAGTCGATCACCACGCAGGGGGCGGTGGCCATCGCGGCAACCGGCCTCATCGGGGCCGTGACCTTCTCCGGAAGCATGGTCGCGTTCGCCAAGCTCCAGGAGCTGATCTCCGGCAAGCCCATCACCCATCTGGGTCTCAAGGCTGCCAATACCGCGTTGACGCTGCTGGGGCTCGGCCTCGCGGTGATGGTGGTGATGAATCCGCAGGCAGCCTGGGCCTACTGGCTGCTGGTCGTGGTCATGTTGGGCCTCGGGGTTCTCCTGGTGCTGCCCATCGGCGGGGCGGATATGCCGGTTGTCATCACGCTTCTGAACTCCTATTCGGGGCTGGCCGCGTGTGCGACCGGATTTGTGCTCAACAACATCGTGCTCATTATCGCCGGCTCCCTCGTCGGCGCCTCCGGCCTGATCCTGACGAGAATCATGTGCGTGGCGATGAACCGGTCGTTGACCAACGTGCTGTTCGGGGTCATGGCTGAGGTCGGGGACGCCCCCAGTGCCGACGAGATCTATGCGGGGAAAGTGAAGTCCACCACGCCCGACGAGGTCGCGATGCTGTTCGACGGGGCCCGCCGCGTCCTGATTGTCCCCGGCTACGGCATGGCCGTGGCCCAGGCTCAGCATGCGGTCCGCGATTTGGCGGGCCTGTTGGAGTCGCGGGGGATCGACGTGGAATTCGGGATCCACCCCGTCGCCGGGCGGATGCCCGGGCATATGAATGTGCTGCTGGCCGAGGCGGATGTTCCCTACGACCAGCTCAAGGAGATGGATGAGGTCAACTCGACGATGGAGCAGGTGGACGTGGTGATGGTCATCGGCGCCAACGACGTGGTGAACCCCGTGGCCCGGACCGATCCCTCAAGCCCTATCGCTGGGATGCCGATCGTAGACGTGGACAAGGCCAGGACCGTGGTGGTAGTCAAGCGTAGCCTGAGCCCCGGGTTCGCCGGCATCCCCAACCCGCTGTTCGCCGCCGACAACTGCCTGATGATGTTCGGCGACGGCAAGAAGATGGTGTTGGAGCTTGTCGGCGCCCTGAAGGCTGGGTAGTTGATATGAGCGGGGCCTCGCCCGGGAGGGTGAGGGATTTGCCCGCGGGTGCGTCGCTTGTCTGCCCTGCGACTGGCTACAATCATTGGGTTTGATCCCCGCTACGAAAGGTTGTGCAACTGGTGACCCCGGATACCTCGACCGCCCATGGGCGCATAGGAACCAAGTCGCTTGGCGCTGTGGCCATCCGCTTCTGCGGCGACTCCGGCGACGGCATGCAGCTCACCGGCGGCCAGTTCACCAACGCGTCGGCGCTCTTCGGTAACGATATCGCCACCTTCCCTGACTTTCCGGCTGAGATCCGCGCTCCTAAAGGCTCGACCTACGGCGTATCCGGCTTTCAGGTCCAGTTCGCCAGCACCGAAATCTACACCCCCGGCGATGCGGTCAACGCCCTGGTGGCGATGAATCCCGCCGGGTTCAAGACCAACATCAGCGACGTCGAGCCGGGCGGAATCGTCATCGTCAACGAGGACGAGTTCGACAAGGTCAACTTCCGCAAGTGCGGATACGAAGACGGCTACAACCCGCTTGAAGACGACGAACTGAACCGCCGGTATCAGATATTCAAGGTGCCGATGAGCCGGCTCACTCGCGAATCGCTCGCCGACATGGGTATAGGCGCGAAGGACATCGATCGCTGCCGAAACATGTATGCCCTGGGCATCGTCTATTGGCTCTACGATCGCCGGATCGAAACCACGGTTGACTTCCTCAACGAGTACTTCGGCAAGCAGAAGAACAAGCCCCAGATCGCCGAGATCAATGTGCGAGCGCTGAAAGCCGGCTACTACTTCGGCGAGACGGCCGAGCTGTTCCCGGTGCGGTATCACGTTGCCCCAGCCAAGCTCAAGACGGGCAAGTATCGCAAGATCAGCGGTAACGAGGCGACGGTCTTGGGGTTCGTCACCGCAGCGGCGAAGGCCGGCAAGAAACTGTTCTATGCCAGCTATCCGATCACGCCCGCGTCGGAGATCATTCACGGCTTGGCGCGGCTCAAGCACTATGGCGTGATGACCTTCCAGGCCGAGGACGAAATTGGAGCCGTCTGCGCTGCGATCGGCGCGGCGTTTGCCGGTGATTTCGCCTTGTGTGGAACGTCTGGTCCGGGGTTGGCTCTCAAAGCAGAGGGGATCGGTCTGGCGGTCATGTTTGAGCTGCCGCTGGTGGTGATTGACGTGCAGCGGGCCGGGCCGGCCACGGGCATGCCCACCAAGACCGAGCAGGCGGACCTGCTCCAGGCGATGTTCGGCCGCCCCAGTGAATCGCCATGTGTGATCGTTGCCCCGCGCAGCCCCTCAGACTGTTTCGACATGGCCGTGGAGGCGTTCCGCCTCGCCGTGCACTGCATGTGTCCGGTGCTGTTCCTTTCCGACGGCTATCTCGCCAACGGCGCCGAGCCCTGGCTGTTGCCCGATCTCGACGCCATCCAGCCGATCGAGGTCAACCACCCCACGGAAACGAACAATCCCGAGGGTCCATACCTCCCGTACAAGCGTGACCCCGAGACGCTCGCAAGGCCGTGGGTTGTTCCCGGCACATCCGGTTTGGAACACCGGATCGGCGGCCTGGAAAAGCAGGATGTGACCGGAAATATCTCTTACGACCCCGACAATCACGAACACATGGTCCGCACCCGCGCCGCCAAGGTGCTCAAGGCAGCCCAAATCATTCCGCCGCTGGAGGTGCGTGGCCCGGACTCCGGTGATGTGCTGTTGCTTGGCTGGGGTGGCACCTACGGCGCCATCACCACAGCCGGCGATGAGCTTCGCCGCCGCGGCCACAGCGTCAGCACCGCACACCTGCGATACCTCAATCCGTTCCCAAGCAACCTCGGCGACGTGCTTAGCCGGTTTGAAACCATCATCATTCCAGAACTCAACCTTGGCCAACTCCGAATGCTCATCCGTGACCGCTTCCTGATCGACGTGATCGGGATCAATGAAGTTCGCGGTAAGATGTTCCAGGTGGAGGCTCTGGTAAAGAAGACGTTGGAGATTATGACGAATCGGAGCGCGTCGGTCTGCGACCGACGGCTAAACTCGATGCCCTGATCCCCTGGTGCGCTGATGCCTGATACACAACTACCAACCTATACCGCCAAGGACTTCACCACCGACCAGGATGTGCGGTGGTGCCCCGGCTGCGGCGACTACGCGATCCTCACCGCGGTGCGCAAGACCCTGCCCAAGCTCACGACTCGCAAGGAGGATTACGTCTTCGTCTCCGGCATCGGCTGCGCGGCCCGCTTTCCGTACTACATGGAGACGTACGGGATGCACTCGATCCACGGCCGAGCCCCGGCGTTTGCCACCGGGATCAAGCTGGCCAATCCCGAGCTTGACGTGTGGCTGGTGTCCGGCGATGGTGATCTGCTGTCCATTGGTGGCAACCACACCATGCACGTGATGCGCCGCAACGTGGACATCAACATCATCCTGCTCAACAACCAGATCTACGGCCTGACCAAGGGTCAATATTCTCCGACCAGCGAGTTCGGCAAGAAGACGAAGTCCACGCCCGTCGGGTCACCCGATTACCCGGTGAACCCGCTGAGTTGGGCGATCGGCGGCGGGTGCACCTTCGTTGCACGGTCCATCGACATCGACGTCAAGCATCTCGAAGAGGTCATGCTTCGTGCCGCTGCCCATCGCGGCACTTCGTTCGTTGAGGTTTACCAGGATTGCAACATCTACAACCACCAGGTCTGGTTCTACGCCTCGCAGAAGAAGACGAAGCCGGACAGCACGATCCTGCTGAAGCACGAAACGCCCATGATCTTCGGAGCGGAGCGCAACAAAGGCCTGCAAATGAACGGTACACGCCTGGAGGTGGTCCAGCTCGGCAACGGTGTGACCGAGGACGATCTGCTTGTGCATGATGAGACCGACCGCGGTCTGGCGTTTCTGCTCTCGCAGCTTGCCCACCCCGAGTTCCCCGAGCCGCTAGGGGTGATCTACGCCTCCACCGAGCACGACACCTACGACCGCGTCGTCCACGAGCAGGTTCGCCAAGCGATTGAGTCCCACGGCGAAGGCGATCTGCACGCACTGCTCCACGAAGGCGACACCTGGGTCGTCGAAGACGAGTGAGCGTCTGTATGCGTGTGATGCTTCGTTGCGTCAGAAGCCGAGTCACGGATGACGCTGAGTGAAGTATCGTGATCTCATCAGACATCTGGAAGAAGAGGGGTGGCGACTGGAACGAACCGTCGGCAGCCATCTACAATATCGTCACCCGACCCGTCCCGGAACAGTTACGGTGCCGGGAGGCGGAAAGCTCTCGCGCGAAGTACCACCCGGCACGTTGAACAGCGTTCTGAAGCGGGCCGGGCTGAAATGAGGTGTTCTTATGAAGTACGTGGTCGTCGTTGAGAAGGCGGATGACGGAAGTTTCAGCGCCTACGTTCCTGACCTGCCGGGCTGTGTCACGTGCGGCGACACTATCGAGGAAGTCCAGAGCCTGATTCAGGAAGCCGTCACCGCTCACCTTGAATCGCTCCGGGCTCATGGCGAGCCGGTACCGGAGCCCGTCGCAAAGACATTCCAAGTCATCGCAGCTTGAGACGATTGCGTCGTGCACGAGCAGGTTCGCCAAGCGATTCGTACCCACGGCGAAGGCGATCTGCACGCACTGCTCCACGAAGGCGACACCTGGGTCGTCGAGGACGAGTGAGCGTCAACTCGTTTAGCCGCCGCTCGTAGAGCGGCGCGCTTGCCGACGGCTTGGAGGAGTACGCCGAACTTCGACCGGCGGCTAAACTATTGATCGCCATGCATACTCATTACGAAGTAATCGTGATTGGCGGGGGGCACGCAGGGGCCGAAGCGGCGTGGGCGGCGGCGTCAGCGCTAGCCCACGGCGGAAGCCGTGGGTTGTCCGGCGAAGGCCGCGTCGCGCTGATCACCATGGACCCGTCCCGCATCGGGCAGATGTCGTGCAACCCGGCCATCGGCGGGCTGGCCAAGGGGCAGATGGTGCGCGAGATCGACGCGCTGGGCGGCTTGATGGGGCTGGCGATTGACGCCACCGGCATCATGTTCAAGATGCTCAACACCTCCAAGGGCGCAGCCGTGCGCGGCCCGCGGGCCCAGGCTGACAAGTATGCCTACGCGGCTGAGGTCCAGCGGCTGATCTCCACGCGCCCCAGCATTGACCTCATTGCCGGGACGGTGAATGACATTGTGGTCGAAGACGGCCGCGTCGTCGGAGTTGTCGTGCCGAGGGCTGCTCGGGTGATGCACGCTGATCAAGCGACGATCGAATGGAACCTTTCGAACGTAGGATCGGCTCGGCCGGCGTATCAAAGGAACCCCCCGGCGGAGCCGGGGGCTAAAGGAAGGCGCTTGATTCGCACGCATGCCGTTGTGCTCACCACAGGCACGTTCATGCGCGGCCTGATGCACACTGGGGAGAAGAGAACCGAAGGCGGCCGCGTCGGTGAGGGATCAGCCATCAGCATGTCCGCGACGCTACGCCGACTCGGCTTCGAGCTTGGGCGTCTCAAGACGGGCACGCCCCCGAGGCTGGCCCGTGAATCAATCGACTTCGACGGGCTCGACGAACAGATCGGTGATGCGGAGCCGATCCCCTTCTCCGATCTCTCGCCGGGGGCCCTTCCCGCCGCTCGGTTCCCACACTTGCCGCAGGTTGATTGTCATATCACCTCAACGACGGCCGCGGCCCACGAGCTGATCCGCGCAAACCTGCACCGGGCCCCGATGTACACCGGGCAAATCGAAGCCGAGTGTGGGCCGAGGTATTGCCCGTCGATCGAGGACAAGGTCGTTCGCTTCCCCGATCGCGAATCGCACCACGTGTTTCTCGAACCGGAGTCGCTGCACACCAACGAGATCTACTGCAACGGCATCAGCACTTCGCTCCCCATCGAGGTGCAGGAGCGCATCGTGCACCTGATGCCCGGCTGCGAGCGCGCGGAGATTCTGCGCTGGGGTTACGCGGTCGAGTACGACATGATCTGGCCGCACCAGATCGACTCGACCTGCATGGCCAAGTCGATCGCAGGGTTATTTCTGGCTGGGCAGATCAACTGCACCACCGGCTACGAAGAGGCCGCCGGCCAGGGGCTGATCGCCGGCCTGAATGCGGCCCGATTAGCCTGCGACGATGACCTGATCCGCCTGCGCCGCGATCAGGCATACATCGGCGTGATGCTCGATGATCTGGTGACCAGGACCCCCCGTGAGCCGTATCGAATGTTCACCAGCCGGGCGGAGCATCGACTCCTGCTGCGGGCGGACAACGCCGACGAACGCTTGACACCACTGGGCCGGGAACTCGGCCTGGTCGATGATCGTCGATGGGTGGCCTTCGGGCAACGGCACGACGAGCTTATGGCGGTTCGCGACCGCTTTGATTCCGCCGTCGGCGGACTGGTGGAAGGCAAGACGCTGCGCGAGATCGCTCGCCGGCCGGGGGTGACGGTCGATGATCTGCTGGACCGCCTTGACGCCAAGTTTGACCGGCGATTGGTGGAGCGGGTCATGACTGACGTGCGGTACGAGGGATACATTGCCCGCCAGAACGCTGAGATCAAGCGGCAATCGAAGGCTGACGGCCAGCGCATCCCGTCGTGGCTCGATTTCCACACAATTCCCGGGCTGCGCGCCGAAGCAGCCGATGTCCTGGCGAAGTTCCGCCCCGCGACAATGGGCCAAGCCGGGCGATTGGCCGGCGTCACGCCCGCCGACCTGACCCTGCTGGCGGTCACCATTCGCCGAGGGCCGAGAGTTGCTGTCAGTTGAACCGCACACCAGAGCGACATAGGCTGTCGATCGCGCCACCGTAGCTCAACTGGAAGAGCGGCGGTTTTGTAAACCGCAGGTTGGGAGTTCGAGTCTCCCCGGTGGCTGTTGGTGTTGAGCCGCCACGCGCTTCGGCGGCGCGCGGGTCTTCGAGTGACCGGCTAAACAGTTCCTTGATTGAGGTTCGGGCCGCCGGTACAGTAGGCCCCGTGTGTGCGGGCGAGTACCTAAGTGGCCAAAGGGGACGGGCTGTAAACCCGTTGGCGTACGCCTTCGCAGGTTCGAATCCTGCCTCGCCCATTGGGCCCAGGAGTCAGGATTTAGGAGTCAGGGATTAGCGGATGGCGGCCCGGAATGCGCGAGTGATGACCGATCGTTGTTTTTCTGATGATGTAAGCTACCCTGATGCCTGAATCCTAACTCCTGACTCCTTCCTGCGGGGTGTAGCTCAGCTTGGTAGAGCGCTTCGTTCGGGACGAAGAGGCCGCTGGTTCAAATCCAGTCACCCCGATGAACAACCCGGTCCAGCAGGGCCGGGTTGTTCATTGAGGATAGAAGGGGGGTCGCGAGTCGCCTTTCTTCCCGCGCTAGCGCAACAAGCGAGTGACGCTTAAATTGGGCACACGGGCGATGGGACAGCGAGGATCGTCACTTGCCCCCAGCGCATCGGTACGGCGTCTGCCCTTTCCGTTCAGCCTGGCATTGACCTCGCTATATTGAAATGTCAAATCACCTGTTCGGCGCCTGACAAGGAGTGTTCCAAATGGCAAAGGCATTGGGCATCGGAGGAGTATTCTTCAAAGCACGACATCCAAAGCACCTGGCGGAATGGTATGGATCCTGGCTAGGACTTGAAATCGATCCGTCGTTCGGAGGGACGAGTTTCCATCCATCGCAATTGCCCGACAAGGCATATACCGTTTGGTCGCCGTTCAAGGAATCCACCACCTACTTCGAGCCTTCCACGAATCCGTTCATGATCAATCTGATCGTCGACGATCTTTCAGGGGCGCTTAGCCAGGTCAAGAATGGTGGCGCAACGTTGGTGGGCGACCCGGAGGAATCGGAGTTCGGTGCATTTGGCTGGTTCATTGATCCAGAGGGGAACAAAGTTGAGCTTTGGCAACCCAAGTAGCCTGAGCCCGGTCGACCCGGTGAGGACGCCTAACAACACGCTGCAGTGGACGGTTCGCTGTGCATGCCCGACTCTGAACCGCAAGGCGTTACGCCGCCAGAGGTATTGCAGGTGAAGACAAGAAAGCACGTCCACGAAGAAACGTTTCCCGTCGCTCCGATGCAACTGTTCGCACTTTTGCACATCCCCAGCGCGATTCGCCAGTGGTGGGGCGCGGCACGGGTGGTCGTGCTCGCGGAGGCGGGCGGCGTTTGGGCCGCCGCGTGGGGTGAAGCCGAGGACAATCCGGACTATGTCGCCGTGGCGACCATTGGGAAGTTTGACCCACCTCGGCGGATGGTCCTGACCAACTACCGCTATGGGGCCAAGAGTGGCCCGCTTCCGTTCGACGCAGATTTCGTGACTGAGTTTGCAGTCGCACCTGATTCTCAGGGGTCATTACTCCGCGTGACTCAGGACGGCTTTCCGATCGGGACCGAGGCGGACGAGTTCTATGCTGGATGCGAGAAGGGGTGGCGCGACACGTTCGCCGGCATTCGCAGGTAGCTTGCGGGCGGTGCCGATGGGGCCTAACACGCCGTTGCATCTGTCGATCCGCTGTGCGGCCCGTATCCCTGTGCCTTCCCATCAATGTCCATCTGTGGTCATCTGTGGTTCCTACAAACCGCACAGATACCCGAGTTCGACATATCGGCGCAGCTTCAGCCGAGTCGTCGGTATTCTGCGGCGCGACGGGCGTATCGACCGCTGCGAATCGTACATTGCAACTGTAGCGTCGACTGGGAGCGCTAAGGCACCTTTCGCAAGGGGGTATCCATGGAAGCACTAAAACTGATGGCCGCGGGTTGTGTCCTGCTGACCGTCGGCCTGTTTTTGGTCGGCAAGTTCGCAAACAGCGAAGGAGAAAAGCTGCGCGTCGAGGCCCGGGAAGCTCGCCAGGAGCGACGGGAGATGTTCGATATGGCGTTGCAGCAGGCGCGCGCGGCGCAGAATATGGCGCGCATGCGAATGGAAGCGCAAATGGCCGAGTATGAGAATTACGAGAACTACGGGAGCTACGAGCAGTTCGAGGACTTCGAGAACTTCGCGGAAATGCAATACCTCCAAGCTCAGCAGTACAACCGGAGGTACTGATCGACGCGCATCAAATGGAGAATTGCCCAACGTAGTACCGCTTCAACGGTACTACGTTGTTTTATGCGCCAATGAGCGCAGAATGTTCACGCGCTAGGAACACCTCCGCGCCCCGCTCTTACCTCATCTCCCACAGCTGCATCCCTTCCTTCCCCTCTGTGTCCTCAGTGCCTCCGTGGTGAATCTTCTTCTTATGCGCGCAGATCGTACAGCGCGCCACGCAGACGCCGGGCACCGGGGCACTGCTGATGCCGCGGGGTTTCTTGACCGCCAATGATCGCAGCGGTACTGTCGGGCCGCTGTGACCGATGCCAATACCAATGCTGCCGCTGCCTTGACCTACGCCAGCTATCTGAAGCTGGACGAGCTGCTGTCATTGCAGCAGCCGGTCTCGGACGGCCCGGAGCATGACGAGACGCTGTTCATCATCATCCACCAGATCTACGAACTATGGTTCAAGGAGATGATCCACGAGCTGGACATGCTCAAACAGTGTCTGGAGTCGAACCAACACCCGCAGGTCGCGGCGACGCTCAAGCGCATCCTGACGATCCTCAAGACGCTCGTTGCGCAGATCGACATCCTCGAAACGATGACGCCCGTGTCGTTCCGGACGTTCCGGGATAGGCTCGAATCGGCCAGCGGCTTCCAATCCGCACAATTCCGCGAGTTCGAGTTCGTCTGCGGGAACAAGAACCCGGCGATGGTCAAGCATCATCGGGACAATCCGCAGGTGCACGAGCGGCTCCAGAAACGATTCGGTGAGCGGACCGTGTACGACTCGTTTCTGCGCTATCTGGCCGCGAACGATTATCCGATCCCGGGTGAGGTATTGGACCGCGATGTCACCCAGCCGCCACAGGAGTGGCCGAGGGTCCAGGAGCTGCTGATCACGATCTATCGCGATGATCCCCAGACGCGTCAGGTGTGTGAGCTGCTCGTTGATTTCGATGAAGGGCTGCAAGAATGGCGCTACCGCCACGTGAAGATGGTCGAGCGCACCATCGGGACGAAGGCTGGCACGGGCGGGTCGGCCGGAGCGGCCTACCTCAAGACGACCCTGTTCAGACCGTTGTTCCCCGATCTCTGGGCCATCCGCGGGTCGCTGTAGGGCCGTGATCGATCGGCTCAACGAAACACAGAGAGGTCGAGCGAAGGATGCCCAAGGCGATCGTGCTCGGAGCGGGGATGGTCGGCTCGGTCGTGGCCGGGGACTTGGCCGAAGACGACGACTTTGACGTTGCCATTGCCGACGTGCGCCGCGAGGCGCTGGCCAGGGCGGCGGCTCGCGCCTCACGACGTGTACGAACCATCGAGGCCGATCTCGCCGATCCTGCGGCGGTGGCTAGGACGATCGCCCCGTTCGACATCGTGCTCGGGGCGCTACCCGGCTCGATCGGGTTCCAGACGCTGCGGGCGGTAATCGAGGCCGGCAAGGATTGCTGCGATATCAGCTTCATGCCCGAAGATGCGCTGGAGCTGGACGAATTGGCCAAGGCTAAGGGCGCCATAGCAGTGGTGGATTGCGGTGTCGCGCCGGGGCTGAGCAACATGATCGCCGGCTATGCCACAGCCGAGCTTGATGTGTGCGAGAGGATCGAGATCTACGTGGGCGGCCTGCCGCGCGAGCCGCGATGGCCGTTTCACTATAAGGCCGCCTTCTCGCCCGCTGACGTACTCGAGGAGTACACCCGGCCGGCCCGGCTCGTTGAGGATGGCAGGCTCGTGGTGCGCGAAGCCCTCAGCGAGCCGGAGCCGATCGACTTTCCCGGTGTAGGCACCCTCGAGGCGTTCAACACCGACGGGCTGCGCAGCCTCATCCGGACACTGGATGTCCCCTTTATGAAGGAGAAGACGCTGCGCTATCCCGGGCACGCTGAGCTGATGCGGGCCTTTCGCGAAACGGGGTTCTTCAGTCGTGAGCCGGTCACCATCGGTGATACAAAGGTTCGGCCGCTTGATGTCACGAGCGCGTTGATGTTTCCAAAGTGGACGTACGCCGAGGGAGAAGAGGATCTGACGGTGATGCGCATCGTCGTTGAGGGTCGCAAGAACGGCATCGCCTGCCGGCATATCTGGGATCTCTTGGATTACTACGATCGCCAGACGAACACGACGAGCATGTCGCGCACCACCGCTTTCCCATGCGCCATCGTGGCGCGGCTCATCGCCAACGGACAGATCAATCAGACAGGCGTGATTCCTCCGGAGTTACTTGGCCGCCGACCGGATTTGGTAACAAGCGTTCTCGATGAATTAGCGCGCCGCGGTGTGAAGTTCAAACAGACGATCGAGAAGCTCTGAGCTTCGAGGCGCGGCTGGCTGTTGCGGAGGTGCCGGAGCGACCTCCCACGAACAGATCGCGAAGATGGCGTAGAATGTGCGGTAGAACATGGATCGAAGATTCCGCTACACTGAGTGAACACCAGCACTGGAGGCTTCGTTTCGATCTACTCGCCTCCCATAACGGCAAGTGGAGGAATGAGATGAATGGAATTGAAACTCAACGAATTGGAAAGCTTGAAGCAGCGCACAGGCAACTAACAACGGCTATTGAGCTTTGGTTTAACAACGGTGATATTGTTTCGATCCACACACTCGCATGCGCGGCTCATCAAATCATCCATGATGTGAACTCAAAAAAAGGCGGCCGTGATCTTATTTTTGATTCCATCATAATTAAAGATGAATATCGCAACGAGGCGTGCAGGCTTTTGCGAAAGCACATGAACTTCTTCAAACATGCAGACAACGATCCACATACTGAAATTGATTGTCCACTGGAGATGTCTATAGGATTTCTGATGTTTTCACTTCTTGGGCTCGAACTTCTTGGAGAGAAATTCAATGACGTCGATCGCGCATTCTTGTTGTGGTATCAGATTCACAATCCAGAGCACCTGACTGATCATGGGCTCGAAATGCTTGAGCAGCACCTGTCGAAAGAACAACTTGTAGTACTTCAAGCAGCACCTCGCGATGAGTTTCTAGGGGCGTTCATGCGCAGGGAATCGCCTGGAAATCGTTTCAAAACCTCATTCTTGACCCAATGAATGTGGCTCTCGGAGGGTTTTGAAACAAGCTCTAAGACGAAACCGTAGGGTGGGATGAGCAACAGCGAATCCCACCGTGTTGTGCGCATCATTTTCGTAGCTCGACTGTTTTGCTTGTGTGCGGATGACAAATGGCGGGCTGGTAGTACCTGCGGTGGCACAAAGCCTCGACGCACCCAACGCGCTTCGGCCGCTGGCTGACACGGTGAAGGGGTTGCTCGTGCGGGGGTCTGGACTTCCCGAAGAAAGCGGGTGACCGGATTCGAACCGGCGACGTTCAGCTTGGGAAGCTGACATTCTACCACTGAATTACACCCGCGCTGCGCCTCAAGTCTGCGCTGCGGGCGCATGGATGTCAAGCGTCGAATTGAGTTACCGAGCGGCTGATGGGGCCGGCGCGCGGGGAGCGGTCGGTCCCCAGCGATGCCATGAGCCGAACCGATCCACCCGCATCGGGGTGATGTCGATCGACGGTTTACCATCCAGGATGCACTCACTGACGAGTTTGCCGGTCACCGGACCGAGCGTGAACCCCAGTCGGGCGTGACCGGTGGCGACGAACACGCCCGCAAGCCTCGGCGCCCAGCCGACCACGGGGAGCCCGTCTGCGGTGCATGGCCGCAAGCCGCACCATTCCGAGACCGTCTGCGTTTCTCCTATCCCTTGGAGATAGTGTCGAGCGGCGGCCGTAAGCAGATCCAGCCGTTTCTGGACCATATGGTCGTTGATCCCGGAGAACTCGACGGTGCCGGACAATCGCAGCATGTCAGGTAGCGGGGTCACCGCGACATGCTTTTCCGCGAGCACGCTTGCGACGCTCAGGCACGGTTTCGGAAGGGTAATGTTGCGGTGGTAGCCCTTGCCGGCCTGCATCGGCACCGTAAAGCCGATCTTCCTGGCCAGGGCGGTGGTCCAGATGCCGGTCGCCAGCACCAGCGTGTCTGCTTCGAGGCGTTGGCCGCTAAGAAGGCGCACGCCGACGAAGCGTCCTTCGCGAACGAGCACCTCCATCATCTCGGCATTGGTGCGGATGACCGCTCCATGAGCCTCAGCCCGCTTGGCCAGCGCAATGAGGAACTGGTGGGGGTCCATGAACGAGCTGTCGGTGAACATCACCGCGCCGACGACGCCGTCTTTGAACGCCGGCTCGCGGCGATGCAATTCGTTGCCGTCAAGGATTTCAACGTCGAACTCATAGCGTTCGAGCAGCTCCGCGTGGCGCAGGCCCTCAGCCAGCCCCTCCTCGGTGCGAAAGATTTCCAGCCAGCCGTCCCGGTGATACACACCGGCCATCGCCTCGTCGCTCATGATCCGCTCGAAGCACACTTTTGTTTCGCGACCGAGCCTTGCGAGCATGTCCATGCTGTATTGAAAATGGGCTTCCGTGCACGCCCGGCGGAACTCCCAGAACCATCGAGCCATCGCCAGATCGAATCGAGGGGGAACATACAGGGGACTGCCGCCGTCGAGCATCCACTTGAGGACTTGCTTGACGAGACCCGGCCGGGGAAGCGGCGGATGGCCGATGGCGATGATTCCGGCGCTGCCGAATGACACGCCGCTGGCGAGGTCGCCCTTGTCGATCAGCGTGACACGGTGACCACGCTTGGCCAGGTAGTACGCCGCAGAAACACCGACGATCCCGGCCCCGACAACGATCGTATGCGAGCTGCTCACCTGCTTTGTCTCCGGATCCGGTCGGCCGTGCGCATTGTAGCCGCACAGGTGAGTCGTTATCGTTGCCCCGCCTTGCATAGTGGAGGGCGCCCGTGACAGTACAGCTTGGGATCATCGGCGGCGGGGGCATTGCGATGCTGCACGCGGAGGCCGCAGCAAAGGTCGGGATTCGTCTAGCGGGCGTTTGTGACGTCCATGAGGAGCGGGCACAAGCGCTCGCGGCGAAATATCCGGGCGCACAAGCGACCACCTCGCTCGACGAACTTCTGGCCATGCCCGAGCTGGGCGCTGTGGTCGTCGCCACCCCCAACGTGTTTCACAAGGATATGGCGATCGCGGCGCTTCGCGCGGGAAAGGACGTGCTGCTTGAGAAGCCGATGGCCATGAACGCGGCCCAGTGCGATGAGATTATTCAGACGATGCAGCTGACGGGACGGCTGGTGCAATTGGGGTTTGTTTGCAGATGTGCGCCCGCGTCGCAAGCGGCTCATGACCTCGTTGCGGCGGGGTCTTTGGGGCGGGTATACCACGCTCGGGCGAGCCTCTGCCGGCGCCGCGGCATACCCGGACTCGGTAAATGGTTTACGACCAAATCGCAGTCCGGCGGGGGCGTGCTCATGGATCTGGGGGTGCACTTGATCGATTTGGTACTGCATATAACGGGATACCCCAAGGCGATGCGGGCCGGCGCCGTGTGCACGAGCACCTTCGGCTCACCGATCAATCGATACACCTACACCGAGATGTGGTCAGACCCGCCCAATCGACACGGCGTGTTCGACGTCGAAGATGCAGCGATGGCCTTGATCCGATTCGACACCGGCCTGACGATGGAGCTGAACGTCACGTGGGCGGCGAACGTGCCCGAAGGTGTGCTGTCCGACGGGGTCATCCTGCTCGGGGATCAAGGCGGTTGCTACTTTGACCCGTGGCGCAATGAGCTGATCGTCACCACCGAGCACGGCGGCCAGCTCGTGGACGAGAGGCCGCCGTTGCCCGCGTGCGATCCATGGGAGGCGGCCTGGCAGAGGCAGTACGAGTTGTTCTCGCACGCGCTGACGCATCGCAGTGTCCCGGACGCCTCAGCGGACGACGGCCGGATTGTGCAGGCCCTGATCGACGTCCTGTATCGCTCCGCCGAGGAAGGCCGTGAGCTTGAGATCGACTGACCCGTGACCAGCGAGCGCCGAGAGGTCGAGGCCGCTGCCATCGGAAAACAAGGGTCCGGCCATCAGCCGAACCCGTGTGATTCCGCATAGGAGGAATTCGCGGGCACTGTTTGTTTCACAGCCGCGGGTGGTAACCCGCGGGAACCCTGCACTCCCGTGCGGGGCTGTTTGAAGCCGTGCGTGTCGATAAATCTGAACCCGTTCGATTCGTTGGGTTGCTCAATCACATGAATGAGCACCGGTTATCGCTCTTGAGCTTCCTTCTCGTACTTCTCCAGCGTTTCGTGAATCTGGTCTTCCGATGCCGTGTCAGCGGCCTGCTCAAGGGCCTTGCGCTGCCAGTTGATCGCCGAGGTCAGATCGCCTCGCTCGTAGTAGACGCGGGCGACGGTGTCCAGGATGCCGGCATTTTCTGCATCGGTGAGTTCATTCGCGCGTAGCGCGGCTTCCATTGCGAACTCAAAATCACGATTCTTCACGCCTTCGTCATCGACCGTAAACCAAGCGAGCTGATTCAAGGTACTCGCTTCATCCCAGTGCCGGCGCATGATCGTCCGGCCGTAGGCGTAGGTCTTGGCGGTATCGTCCCGCTGCTTGAGCATCTTGCGGAACAGCTTGGTCTTGAGGTAGGTGTAGCCCAGCTGCGACTCAAGCAGCTCATCGAGAGCGCCGATCGCAGCGTCCCACTGCCCCTCATCTGAAGCCGCATCAGCCTTATCGATGAGGTGCATTGCCTTACGTGCCGGCCCTGCCTCCCGCTCAAACTCGACCCCAAACGCATCACGATCCCAGCTATCGCGGACGACCGCGTCAAGCACATCGTCTATTTCCATGGGAGAGCCGATCCATTCGATCCGAGCGTCCTTGCCGATGATGAATGCCTTCGGGATACGGTCTTGACCGGCTGGCTTCATATAGGCGTTTGCGACCGAGCGGTCGGGGTCGGTCGCCAGCGTGTACTGGATCTTGTCGTTCCAAAGTTTGCGCTGCTTGTCGGCTTTGCAGAGGAATCCGACGACGGTCGGGAGTTTCTCGTCGCTGACGCCGATGAACGTCACGTCGTAATCCCGGTACTGTTTCTGAAGTTCGCTGAGGTGCGGGATGCTGGCCCGACATGGTGCGCACCAGGTGGCCCAGAACTCCAGGACATAGACTTTGCCCGATTCGTACTCGCTGACCTGTTCGCCCTTCAGCCAATGGGCGATGTCGATTGCGGGCGCTCGGTCGCCGATGGTCAACGACTCGTCGTGACCTCCGCCGGCCAGGCACATCGTGGCGCCCCAGAGGGCAATCGCAGTGGCCGTCATTGTTGTCCGCAGCATGGTGTGTCTCCTTGGCACTTCATTTTACAAGTGGCTCGGGGTCGTTGTCGGAAAACGGGCGGTGACTCGCAGGCGATCGTTGCCACGTCCGCCCCGCGAACCCACGGCCCTTAGCAGGGCAAATCGCCCGGCCGATCTCGTTATTCATTCTACCGCAGAATCGGTCAATGGTGCGTCGGAAGCGGTCTGGACCCCTTTCGGGCATGCGGACGGTGAATCAGCCACCGGCCGGATCGTGCAGCATCGACACCGTGACGATGTCGTAGATCGCGTGAACGCCCACCACGATCCCGAAGCCGCGGAGCACGTACACCGCCCCGAAGTAGAGCCCGGCCAGGAAATAGAACACAGCCTTCTCGATCGCCAGGCCGCCATGGACGTCAGCCAGCGGGTGATACCAGGTGAAAGCTGCGGCCGAAATGCCCACCGCAATGGCGGCGCCGAGCCCCGAGCCGATCTTCCCCACATCAACCAACATCGTGTGCAGCACCGCGATCAGCAGCATCCGAAACAGTAGCTCCTCGTACAGGCCTGCCCCGATGCTGATCGCCAGCTTGGACCAGATGCTCATACTCGCGATCTCGACGGCCGCTGGCGGCTCACCAGCACCGATGGCGGTCACCCCCGCGGCGTCGGGGCTGCCGCCGATGATCAGACCCAGCACGATCAGCGGGACGGTCAACAGCAATGACTCCAGGGCCATCAACCCCGGTGTTACGGGATCGATATGCCATGGATCGCGGTTGAGCAGATGCCAGATGAGAAGCACGATCACGATAGCCATGCCGCCGAGTAAAAGCCCATCGGTCGGTGTCACGCCAAAGGTCACAAACAGATCGATGATCGTCTTGTGTGCGGTGACGGTTTGAACGCCGCCCTCGGTGCGCAGCAACATGGCCAGGCCCAGTTCGTAGAGGATCACCAGAGGCAGAAGAAAAACGAGGATCTGCAGCGGCTGTTTGGACACCATGCCATAGGTGCCCGGTGCCGGTTGCGCCTTCTTCGGCCCGGCTGCCCCTGATGCACGGGTCCTCGACATGACCATCCCTGCTCCACTGCCAGCGGTGACCGCACCTCCCCCGAGGCCATCGGCGACGATAGCCGCCCCGAGCCGGGCCCGAAAGATTCACCACCTAGACACCCAGGGCACGCAACGGCACTCGATGCCTGGATGACTTGGCCCCTTGATGCCTCCGTGGTGATGAACGATCCGGGCTAGGCCGAGGCGGTCTGCTTCAGCGCGTTGAGCCGGCGAGCCAGGCGGCTCTTGCGGCGGGCGACGGTGTTGCGGTGCAGCGTGCTTGTGCATGCAACCCGGTCCAGGATCCCGCATGTCTTGCGGAACGCAGTCTCCGCCGTGGCCAGGTCCCGCTCCTGGATCGCCTGGAGAAAGCTCTTGATCTGTGTCTTGATTCGACGCTTCCGCCAGTGGTTGATGGCCCGCCGATGGGCGTTTTGGCGAACACGTTTCTTGGCCGAGATAGTCGTGGGCACGAGTGAGGTCCCGCTTCAAGATGCGAAGGCAGACATTATTGAGATCATCGGCGAAAAATCAACTCCGCCCCTCAGCGGTCGGGGGCATGGGGCGTCCGAAGGGGTGCTCCGCCCCGGCCGGGCGCGCTTGAGCCGCCCTGAGCCGGCTGCTAGGCTACCCGGCTGCGAATCGCCCCCCATGGCGCCGCGGGTGTAGCTCAATTGGATAGAGCATCGGTCTACGGAACCGAAGGTTGTGGGTTCGAATCCCTCCACCCGTGTTGAAAACGGAGTTCTTGGCCCCGCCGTCAGGGCGATCCGTCGCAACAGTAAGAAAGGTGGAAACTGTCCCGACCTTTCTCGACTTCTGCAGAATGACGGTGTTTACAGAAACGAAACTGGCTGAATGGAAACGGTACTAGCTGTTGAGGGAAGTAACTATGCCGATCGAAATCGGAATCTGGCGTCTTGGCGAGAAGCCGCAGCGGGTGAGGATGTCATCGCTGGACAGTGAATCTCGGCTGGAGGAGACGCTAGCAAAGGACATCTCAATCATTTGGCCGAAGCTGATGCTGATCGGCAGGCAGGTCGCCACGGCATTCGGCAAGTTCATCGACCTCCTGGTTGTCGATTCCGAGGGTAATCTGATCGTGATCGAACTGAAGCGCAAGCGGACGCCGCGCGAAGTCGTCGCTCAGCTTCTGGATTATGGCTCGTGGGTACAGGGGCTATCCTACGACGACATCACCGGTATCTACGCCGACAAGAACGAGGGCAAAGCGCTCGAAGAGAGTTGGGAAGAGACTTTCAACACGAGCCCGCCGGAGGAGTTGAACCAGAGTCACAAGCTCATGGTCGTAGCGTCGGACCTGGACGCGAGCACGGAGCGCATCATCGATTACCTGAGCGACAACTATGGCGTGCCGATCAACGCCGTCTTCTTCCGCTACTTCCGCGAAGGGTCGGCGGAATACCTGGCACGGTCCTGGCTCATTGACCCGCAGGAGGCCGAGGCGAAGGCAGATAAGGCCATCCGCAAGAAAGGGCGCGAGCCTTGGAACGGGCGCGACTTTTATGTGAGCCTTGGCGAATATCCGAGTCGAAACTGGGACGACTGTCGCGAATACGGCTTCATTTCAGGTGGTGGCGGACGCTGGTACAGTCAGACGCTTGATCTACTGTTCCCGGGGGCGCGGGTCTTCGTGAACATCCCGAAAACAGGCTATGTGGGTGTGGACATCGTCAAGGAAGAATCCAAACCCGTAAGGGAGTTCATGGTGGAGGTGGATGGCCGTGAGATGCCGATCCTTGAAGCCCCCCTCAAGGCGACGGAGATGGGTCATAACGTCGAAGATCCGGATCTGTGCGAATACTGTGTTCGCGTCGAGTGGATGAAGGCCGTGTCGCGCGAGCAGGCGTATTGGGAGAAGGGTCTGTTCGCCGTGCAGCACACCGCTTGCCGACTTCGCAACCGATTCACCATCGAGCGTTTGACGCAACACTTCGGCATCGACGAGTAAGCGGTAATCGTTACTGCCACGAAAGGTACGAGCGACGCCGGGAAAGTCGCGCGGTAAGAAGATATGGTGGGAAGTCGGGCCCGTGGGGCTGTTGAAGAAGCGCGTCCGGGGGCGTCACGCGGCGCCGGCGAGGCGGCGGACGGTCATCATGAAGCTGCGCCTCATGGTCGTGAGCATGAGATACACCAGCGTCGCGTAACCGCCCGCGGCGAACAGGGCCCCGACGACCATGCTGATCCGTGCGGCCATGATGTCGTCTGGTTTTGAGCTGGTCAGGATGGCCTTGGCAGGATAGACGATCGCCCAGAGCAGATTGAGCGGGTTGAGCGTATTGATCATCGCTCCGACGATCGGAATCTTGCTCCCGGAGGCAAGGCCGCACAGACCGAGCACGCCCGTAACGCCACCGGCCACGAGCACCGCGGCCACCACCGAACCGATCGTGCCTTTGGTCTTGATCGACCAATGCAGCCCGATCATCACACAGAAGGCGGTGAATGGAATCAGCACCAGCGGCAAAGCGATCGCTCCTTCCGGCAGAATGACAGGCAGCAGATCGATGCGATCCACGGTTCCGGCGAGTGGCACGTCCTTGAGCCGCACGCCTCCCGATCGGCCGAAGCCGTCCGCCATGACATACACGGCGAGGATCAGCATGGTCGCGACAGGCACCAGCATCAATGGGAGCAGGAATTGGATCAGTCCGCGCAGTTTTCCGGCGAGATATGGGCCGGGTTGAATCGGTGTGCTGAGGATGAGATCGAGTGTGCCGTCCTCACGTTCCCGACTGACGGCGCTGGCGCTCATGTTCAAAGCGACCAGTGCGATCACGACGATCTCCGCGGCGATGACGGTGACTGCGGCCAGTTGAAGCTCCGGCCCGGTCCAGGTACCGGTGTGGTAAAGACCGACGAGTGCGATCCCCACAGCGATTCCCAGGGCCACGAACCCCCACCGGGCGAGGATCGCCGTCAGGGTCCGGCCGCGGGCCACCGATTCCCGCCACGCTATCGGGTTCAGGCTCACCGTTCGGGCGGGTCGCTCCACGGCCCCCGGGGCTCCCAGGCCGAGCATCCGCCGGTGCCAGCCGGCCGCCCCAGCTTTCGCGCCGATCGCCCGCGCGCGAATCGTGGAGTATCCGATGAGCACCCCACTGATGCCGAGGCAGACCCAGCAGAACGTCGCAATGGGTCGGGTGAGCGCCATCCGCATGATCCAAAGCGTGGCGATGCCGGTCACCTCTTGCGGGTCCAACGGCTGATACGTGTTGGATCTCAACAGCACCTCTAGGGCAAGAAAAGGATTCAACGGAGTGATGAGCGTGGTGTGGTTGACTTGAGCCCCCGGCCCGACCGGTTGGCGCATCTGGAGGTCGGCCGCGTAGGTCACGAAGAGATACATGACTACCGCGACATAGAACCAGAATACGGCTCGTCGCCCGGCGGTTCGGTTGACGCACAGGGTGATCGCGATGGCCGCGACGAGCAGCGAGCTGCTGCCGGCGATGGCGTAGCTGGCGAAGATCGACTCCCCCGGGACCCCGCCGAAATACTGCGTCACCGCAAACAAAGGCAGCGTCGAGAACAGCAGCGCGAGGATGAAGAACAACCTGCCGAATAAATTGCCCAGCACGATCTGAAGGTTGTTCAGCGGGGTGGTGAGCAGGATGTCCCAGGTGCGCGGGTTGGCCTCCTGAGCAATCGCGCCGGCCATGAAAATCGGTGTGAGCAGACAGATCAGTCCGATCTGGAGATAGCTGATGAGCGTGAAGGTCTTGGCCGCCCCCACGGCGAGCTCTCGCACGGATGGCGCGCCCTGGAGGTTGCCGAGCATCGCGAACAGCAGAATCACGATCATGACGGCGAGGTAGCTTGATCGGATCAACAGGTGGCGGCGCCGCCGCGATCCGCCCTGGACCAGGCGCATACAGATGGGATTCGTGAGGACCAACCGCAGGAGCCAATTCAAGAAAGCAGGCATACTCAGCGATCCGCCGCTGGAGGCCGAAGAAATCCTCAAGTTCAGGCCGAATGGGCCGTTGAACTTGACACGGTGGGGTCGAGTGGACGATAATAGTCTCGATTGGACAATACGGTCGTTCGCGTGTAGGGGACATTCGGTGAGCGACGCGCTCGCCGGAGGTTGGTTTTTCCTACGGCCCGCTCCACAGCGACAGGGGCGACATCGTTTTTACCCGGCGTCGAGGGCGACGTCGGCAGGTGCCGGTCATCGATCGGCGGCTGTATAGATTGACCTTTGCTTCATTGCGATTGAAACCGACGTGATGTTGAGATTTCCGCACCATTGGACCCTGCTCTTGCCGGGGCCGCCCGCTGGAGGCGCCGCGATCATGAGGCAGTCCCCACAGTAGCGCGGATAGCGTTGGTTCGATCCATGTCGTCGCTCGTGTTGCCCGTCCGGTGCGCCCTGATGCGCACGATGATGGGGTTCGAAGCGGAGCGGGCCGACAACCGACTCGAGGTTGACGTGCCCGTGGTTTTTCTGGCAATTTCACCGCTTGCTTCGTGGCTCGCCGCCATCGCCGCTGCGATCGGCGGCTTTTTCCTCGGTTGGGTGTTGTTCGGCATGATTCCGGGCAACACCATGCGTCGTGCGAAGAAGGATGCCGAGCAATTGGTTCGGGCCGCCGCCGCGGAGGCTGACGCCGCCAAGCAGCGCGTCGAGCTGGAAGCGGAAAGGAAGGCAAGGCAGCGACGCGAGGCCCTGGACCGGGAGGTGGCCGAGACCGTCGCCGAGATTCGGCAGAATCAGGCTCGGCTGGCTAAACGGGAGGATAACCTCGAGAGGAAGCTCGAAAAGATCACTGACCGCGAGACGAAGCTCGACCAGCGGGAGGCGGGGACCAAGCGCATCGAGGCTAAGCTTGAGGAGGCACGCCAGCAGCTCGACCAGGCCAAAGAAGAGGTGAAGCAGCGGCTGCAAGACGTCTCAGGCATGACTGAGGAGGAGGCGAAGACGCGGTTCTTCAACGAGGTCCGCGAGGAGTCCGAGCACGAAGCCAATATGCTGACCCAGAAGATTCTGGAGGAGGCCGAGGCTCAGGCTCGACAGCGCAGCCGGGAAATCACTCTAATGGCCGTTCAGCGCTACGCTGCCGAGCACGTGGTTGACTCGACGGTGCGCTCGGTCCGCATTCCGTCGGACGACATGAAGGGCCGTATCATTGGGCGGGAAGGTCGAAACATCCGTACCCTCGAGCGGGCCACCGGTGTTGATATCCTGGTGGACGACACACCAGGTGTGATCGCCGTCTCCTGCTTCGATCCGATTCGTCGAACCATTGCCGCAGAATCGTTACAGACGCTCATCGCCGATGGCCGTGTCCACCCGGCCCGCATCGAGGAGGTTGTCGAGCGGGCCACCAAGGAAATGGGTGAGCGTATTCTCAAGCATGGGCAAGACGCATTGATCGAAGCGAACATCCGCGGCCTGCATCCCAAGATCGTTGAGGCGATGGGCAAGCTCCATTTCCGCACCAGCTACGGGCAGAACGTACTGAAGCACTCGATCGAGGTCGCCTACCTCAGCCAGATGATCGCCGATCAGCTCGGGCTCAATGGGGGCATCGCCCGGCGGGCGGGATACCTGCACGATATTGGCAAGGCGATGGACCATGAGATGGAGGGCGGCCATCCCGCGATCGGCATGGAGTTCGCGCGGAAGCACGGCGAAAAGTCCGAGGCGGTGCTCAATGCGATCGGCGGACACCACGGCGACATCGACCCCACGACGCCATATACGCCGATCGTGTCGGCCGCCGACGCCATCAGCGGGGCTCGCCCGGGAGCCCGCCGCGATTCGATGGAGATGTACATCAAGCGGCTGGAGCAGCTCGAAGCCATCGCCAAGGAGCAGCCGTATGTCAAGGAGGCCCATGCGATTCAAGCCGGCCGCGAGGTCCGCGTCATCGTCGATGCCAAGAAGGCCGACGATGCCGAGGCCTTCGCTATTGCGCGTCGTATTGCCGCGAGGGTCGAGCAGGAAATGACCTTCCCAGGCGAGATCAAGGTGACCGTTCTTCGCGAGGTGCGGGCCGAAGCCACGGCCCGTTAACGTCCAGCAATGGAGCTTTGCCCATATGCCGATACGAGCAACGGAGATCAAGCGCGGTCAGGCCCTGATGTATGAGGGTCAGCTACACGTTGTCCTGGAAACGGAGCATGTCAAGCCGGGCAAGGGGCCGGCCTACATCCAGGCCAAGATGAAGAACCTCCAGACCGGCACCATCAAGACCAACCGGCTCAATTCCGCGGATCGATTCGAAGACGTGAGCATCGACCGGCGTCAGTTGCAGTACCTTTATGATGCGGGCGGGCGGGGCAACGGCCCGTTCGTGTTCATGGACAGCCAGACGTACGATCAGATCGAGGTCGGCAACGACGTCATCCCGCCTCAGCAGAGCCAGTGGCTGAAGGAGAATGCCGACTGCGCGGTGCTGCTGTTTCGTGACAAGCCGTTGGGTCTCGAGTTGCCGGCCGCCGTCGAACTAATGGTGACCGAGACCGCACCGCAGCCCAAGGGCGCGACCGCAACGAACCAGCTCAAGGAAGCGACGCTCGAAACCGGGGCTCGGGTCCGTGTGCCGCCGTTCATCGAAAACGGTCAGGTCGTGCGGATCAATCCCGAGACCGGTGAGTATCTGGGCAAGGCGTGACGGCATGAGCGTCCAAGCGATAAACGTCTGTTTAGCTGCGGGGCTTGCCTCCGGGGCTTGTGTTTCGCGGGCTCACCTTGCCCCGCCGTCGGGCCGCGCGCATGCAGACGCTGTCTGAAATCCGCGCTGTTCTCGCCGAACGGGGTATTCGGCCGAAACACCGTCTGGGGCAACATTTTCTTCACGACAAGAACCAGGTCACCAGGCTTGTCCACGCGGCCGGAGTGCAGCCGGGCGATGTGGTGCTGGAAGTTGGCCCCGGGACCGGCGCCTTGACCGAAGCGCTGCTCGATCGCGGCGCCGAGGTCATCGCTTGTGAGGTTGATCGCAATCTGGCTGCGATCATCGCGGATCGCTTCGGCTCGCGCGTTTGCCTGATCTGCGGTGATTGTCTACTGCGTCACCGGGTGTTGAACCCGGCGGTGGGCGAAGCGCTGGACGGCCGCCCGTTCAACCTCGTGGCCAATCTGCCGTTTCAAGTGGCCAGCACCCTGATCTGCGTGCTCTTGATCCAACATCCGCAGTGCCTGGGGCAGTTTGTCACGATCCAGAAAGAGGTCGCCGATCGTATGCTCGCCCAGCCGCACACAAAGGAATATGGACCGCTGACGGTCATCGTGCGAGCGCTGGCCGAGATTCGTCGCCTTGCAGTGGTCAAGCCGACGTGCTTCTGGCCTGCTCCGAAGGTCACCAGCACGATGATCGCCGTTTGCCCCCGACCGGACCACGGGATCGACGATCCCGATGGCTTCGCGCGCTTCGTCACCAGATTCTTCAGCAAGCGGCGCAAGCAGTTGGGGAAGATCATCGGCCGCGACGTCTCGCAGTGGCCCGCAGGCGTCAGGCCCGACCTGCGACCCGGAGCGCTGACGGTGCAACAGATCATCGAGTTGTGGCGGTTGGCGTCGCCGAGTACCGCGGAGTAAGGCCGGCCCGTCCCTCACGCGGTACGATGCATCGCATGGCCTCTGAGATCCGAATCGGCATCATCGGCGGCACCGGGTTGGAAGAAACGCTGCTCGGTGGTGTCGATCCGCAAGGCGCCAAGTCGATCGTATGCGATACGCCGTTCGGCCGGCCCAGCGGCCCCATCATCACCGGCTGTTGCGGTGATGTGTCGATTGCATTGTTGTCGCGTCACGGCGAGGGTCACCTGCTCAACCCCGCAGCCATACCGTACCGCGCGAATATCTATGCCCTCAAGTCGCTCGGATGCACGCACATCGTATCGTTTGGTGCGGCAGGTTCACTTCGCCAAGAGATCGCCCCTGGGGATCTGGTGATCTGCGATCAACTCATCGACCGCACAGCGGGTCGAGAACGGACTTTCTTCGAGCATGCCGCGGTGCATGTCGAGTTTGCCGAGCCGTTTTGCCCCGTGATGCGTCGGTGGCTGGTTGCGGCTGCGGCAAAGCTCGGCGGCGTGACCTTTCATCCCTCAGGAACCTACGTGTGCATGGAAGGGCCGAGCTTCTCGACCCGGGCCGAGTCCAATGTGCACCGGCAATGGGGCGGCGACCTGATCGGTATGACGGCGCTTCCCGAGGCACGGCTGGCCCGCGAGGCGGAGATCGCCTACGCATTGGTGGCGCTACCAACTGACTATGACTGCTGGCGACGGCGCGACGATTCCGTCGATGAAGCCTCACTTCTTACCGAAATCACCGCGAACCTCACCAAGGCGACTGAATCGTCAATTGAACTGCTCAGTGCAGCGCTGCAGAACGTTGGGCTGCTGGGTGACGAACCCAGCCCCGCACACGACGCGCTGCGCCTGGCGATCTGGTCGGACAAGAGCAAGATTCAACGCGGCGAGATAGATCGTCTGCGCGTCCTCTGGGGAAGGTACTTTGATTCTTGATACCCCAGCAGCCGGCGGAACCGGTCAAGCCTCAAGACTCCACCCTATCCCGGATCATTCATCACCACTGAGGCGCAGAGAACACAGAGGGTTGCCACAGAGGAAGTTATGCTGAGGTGGGGCCGCTGCCCGAGCAGCGCGCACTGCGCCGACCTAGATCGAGGCCGACGCGTTGCCTGAGCAGATTCTACCTCTTCTCTGTGTCCTCTGTGTTCTCCGTGGTGAATCTTCCGGGCTATTCAGAACTCAACCAGGCCGATCGACGCGCCGATCGACGTGTCATCGCGGATCTCATCACGCCGGATCTGGAAGGTCAGGTCGAAATCGGGGAATCGGCGGGTTACGCGCACACTCACGGCGCGGAATTCGTCCCGACGGAAGTCCCATTGTGGTGACAGCGACATGCTGTATTTCGGTGTCAACTGGTAGGTCCAGCCGAGCTCGAGCAGTTCGTTGCTGCTGGCGTTGAGGAAACGGTATTCAACAGAAGTGGAAAACAACGGCGAGTGGCGCAGCTCGGCTCCGATCGATCCACGGGCCACGATGCTGTTATCCAGGTCGTACGTGGTTTCGCCGACGACCGAAAGGTGGTCGCCCAGAAGCCAGATCATGGACGTATAAACATGGTCGCCGAACTGCGAATACTCAGGACGATACTCGAAGAATTGTGGGGCGGGTGATTCAGTGTTGGTATCGTTGGAGTTGAGCACCACGGCGGCGTCGACGGTGAGCACATCCACCGAGCGCCATCGGCCGGGCCCGCCACGCTGTGTCTGCCAGGTGTTGCGCAGGCCCAGCTCAGCAACCGCACCTGTTCCGATCGATTCCACCGCCTCGTCGTAGACGGGCAAGTCTGTTTCGCTCACATCGCTGTGTCCGTACCACAGCGCCATCCTCGGCTCGACGAGGTGCCGCAGCCGATGCAGATCGAACAGGCGGTTCTCGACGCTGTTGTCGATTCGCTGGAACTGGGTGTTGAGGCGCACACCGGCCGCACCGAACACGCGCGCCTGATCCGCCTGTGAGGAGAACTCGTCGAAGTCCTCGTCGTACGCGGTGAGCCGGCCGACGACAAATGGGACCACCTTCAAGACGCCCCACGCCAGCGGCAGCGCCAGCTCATGCCGAGTGTCGAACCGATTCACGAACGAGCTGACCAAGCCTTGTGCGCGCAGGGCATCGCTGATCCGATCGTCGTTACCGAGTCCGAAGGCCGCGCCGGGAACGCCCAGCTCGCGCGGCGTGCTGCGCTCGAAGCTGAATTGCATGCGACTTACACGGGTTTCGCCGGAGTAGGTGATCCGATCGCCAAATAACGAATCGCCGTAGCGGCGATATGTCAGCTCCGGCAGCTTGTTGACCTGGTATTGCCGGCTGGCGAGCAGGTAGCTATTGGAGATAAAGTCGTTCAAATCGTACTTGGCCAGTAGCGTCAGCGCGGCGTTACCCTTTAGATGCTTGAGATAGGCGCTGGTTTGGTATTCGCGTCTTCTCGTGAAATCGTTCTCATGCCAGGTCGTGATGAAGGATTCATCGCTGATCCACGCCGCCTCAGCCTGCAGGGTCCAGTACCGATTGAGTTGTACCTTGTGGTCCCACAGGGCGACCCCCCGGTACGCATCATCCTGGTTCACTTCCAACCCCGACGAGGTACGATCGACGCCGTCGTCGAGCAGGCCATACAGTTCTACGGCACCCTGTGTTGTGCCCAGGTCGTAGGACAGGTCGAGACCGACACCGCTGCCCCGCTTGGTGAAATGGTCGAGGCCCAGATCAGCCTCAATTCCTTCGGGCGGTTCGATGCCCAGCAGCGAGAAGGGATTCCATTTCGTCCTGATGCGCACGCCATCATTGTCCCGGGTGCCGACATCGATGCTACGCAGGGGGATGTCGTCGATCGTTCCGGAGAACCGCGGAAAGTAGATGAACGGGATGCCGCCGGCTTGAAGGGTGGCGTGCCGTGCGTCCAGGCGTGTCTCGACCTGCTCGGGATCTCCTGTAGAGGGTCGGCGGGTGATGGTGATCCGGCTGGCGCCGATCGCCAGGTGCGGCGTGAAGAACTCGCTGGTTGACACCCGCACCCGCCTGGCCGTCCATTGGTTGGCGGCGATCTGGCGCATCTCCTGCGCCCGGGCATAGAGCGGTCCGCGTAACTCCCGCGCATACGTGCGCAGCACCGCCTCGAGCATGATCGCCTGATTGGTACGAAAATCGTAATACACCTGCGGGGCGCGTATGGTGTACTCGCCTTCGTCGGCGGTCGCGATCACGTTGCCCTCCAGATAAATGCCTCGGATCGACTCCGCGGTCATCTGCCCGCCCAACATCTCTTCGATCGAACCGGGATCGCTGAACACCACCGCACGGTCAGCAGAGATCGTCAGCTCGGACCAGCGGTCGTCGCCCCGGTCGGCGACATACTGCACCACGATTGAACCGATGGCGATGGTGACGTTCTCGTCTTCGCCGGTGGTGACGGTCGTGCGATCGGCAGAGAACCGCACCGTGCCTTGGGGCACAAACAACGGCGGCGTGGTCGTCAGCGGTGGGGGAAGGGTGATCTCGGTCGGCAAGACAAGCTCCTGGCCGGCGATCGGGCCACCGGGCCTCGGTCGTGGCGGTTCCACGGTCGCGGCTGCCTCGATCTGCGGTCGCCC
Organism: Planctomycetota bacterium; assembly: GCA_022566535.1. GTDB lineage: Bacteria > Planctomycetota > Phycisphaerae > Phycisphaerales > SM1A02 > JADFFQ01. The sequence continues at coordinate 45,708 of JADFIR010000007.1, read as the reverse complement.
TTCCAGCGGGGGCGGCTGAGCCAGGAGTCGCTGAAGGTAATCGGCCAGCCGGCGCTGGGCCTGGTCAACGAAGCTGCTGCGCCTCGGCTGCTGCCGGTCGAGCAGAGCGACGTTCAGCTCCACCGCTCCGCGGGTGCTGGCCGTCATGAGCAACTGCCGGCCGCTCACGCCGAGCCCGGCCCGTTTGGTGGGATCGTCAACATGGTCGAAGTACACCGCGATCTGGTTGATCAACCCCTCAGCGGTCGGGATTCGGTTGATCCACACCACCGCCGCGTCGGAGTCGAACGTGTGGCGACCGATATGGACCTTCACCTCGCCATGCAGCAGCAGTCGCTTAGTGTCGTCCACGTCCCATGCCCACGCGCGCAGCGCTTCCAGGCGGATGTCGCCGGCCAGAGGCTCGATCGGCAACACGAATCCGCTCAGTTGGTCGCCGGTGATCGGAATGATTTGTTGGCCTGCGGCAGGCGCTGATGCGATCGCAAGCCCGCCCAGCAGCACAAGCACTCGCAGCGAGTTGATGGGATCGCCGAATCGATTCAGCTCTCGGCTCAATGCCCTGCCGTCATCCACCACGCCGCGGATCATACGGGCGGAGGGGGCGCGTCACAACCGGACTATTCTGGGTTGTCGGTTCTCGTAATAGCCGCGTGCCGGCAGGCGATTGGGCCCGACCGCACGTGCCACCGCCGCTTTCCGCCCGCAACCGGAGGGCCGATCCGGTACATTGCCTCTGCTTCGCCGACAGATGTGGAGTCGCAGATGGTCTCGCCTCGGAAGCTGCTGCCTACAATCCTTTCGGCCAAGTCGGATGCGAACATCCGCTTTGATGATTTGCGACGGCTGCTGTCAAGACTGGGTTTCGAGGAGCGGATCAGGGGTGACCACCATATCTTTATGCGGCTCGGCATCGTCGAGATCATCAACCTTCAGCCGTTGCCGGACGGGAAGGCGAAGCCATACCAGGTAAAGCAAGTGCGGCAGCTCATAGCGAGGTATCGCTTGGAGATTGATCGGTGAAGTACGAGGTGATCATCTACTGGAGTGACGACGATGGCGCTTTCATCGCGGAAGTGCCGGAGCTGCCTGGCTGCATGGCCGACGGCCCGACCAAAGCCGACGCCCTGACCGCCGTGGAGCGCGTCGCCCAAGAGTGGATCGAAACCGCCAAGGAACTAGGCCGTCCCGTGCCCAAACCGCGCGGCAGGCTGAAGTCAGCTTAGGCTCACAGCCGCCTTGTCATGGATAGGAACTCAATCCGAATCCCTGGCAAGTTGGTTTAAATCTTCGAGCATCGCAGCGTTCCACCGCTCAATATCGTCACTCGTCAGCGCGTCTCTTGTGATGGATTGATGGGCAGCGCCGATCGTCATCCACTGATCGCCGTATTCCGTCCGGTCTTCAAGTCGCATGTACAACCAGCCTAACCGTGCGGAATCAGGCGCACATTGAATAGGCAGCTGATCGGTTCGGAACCGACCCATCTCTCTGCCGTATGGATGGTACAGATGGACCGGTGGCGGATCAGCGTAGGCTTTATGCCAGACTGCAGGCACGGATATAAAGGTGACCTCACCTTCACCCTTATACCCCGGATTCATCGGGCGGTCCTGGCACACATCAAAGTAGATTCTCTCCCTCGCGCACACTCTACCTTGGTCGTCCAGAAGCTCTATTTGGCCGACTAGTTTGACAATGGTCTGCTTGCTGACGTTGATGATCTCCACCCGGAAGATGTGCTCAAATGTGTTCAGTAGCAAATGCGGCTTGTAGACCAATAGTTTAAGACCACCCTCAGTCGTCAGAAAGCCGCTGATCTCATCACGACGCGCGATTATTTTCGCACGCTCTTTCGTTTTGTTGTCGAAGGCGTCCCCCCACGCTTCAATCAGTTCATCAAATGTTTCCGGTGTTTGATCTGCTGACAGCGCATACCACGCCCCCACAGCACCAGCCGCCAGTGCAATTGCAGTCACAGCCCACACTGAGCGTATGCGGCTGAGTATTCGGAGCCTGGAGTGCGGCTCGACTTTGGAAACCAGAATGTCGAGGTCCTGCGCCTGGCGCTGGGCTGCACATCGTGACACCGCAGTCAATACGATCGTGATGTCTTCACCTGTGCCTCGCCTTGCCCCAATCACTCGGAAGCGCATTGTTCCAACTCTCCTAGGCAACGAACATTGTATCAGGCGTGTCGGCACGCAGCTTCATTTGGATGCCGCCGATCATGTGTCCCGGCGGCAGGGTGGGCGAAAGTCGGCAAAGTTATTACTTACGCCTGCTTAGAAAGCAAGCCGTCTTTGGGCGTCCACCGGGCTGGGACAGCCCGGCTCCTCTACGAACAGCTGGCTGATGGCTTATGCCTTCTCGTCTGCGAACATGGCGTCGATGAAGGCATCCGGGTCGAACACTTCAACATCATCCGGGGTTTCGCCGAGGCCGATGAGCTTGACCGGGATGCCCAGCGCATCATGGATCGCCACAACGATGCCGCCTTTGGCCGTGCCGTCGAGCTTGGCGAGAAAGATGCCGGTGATGTCGATGGCCTTGGTGAAGATCTCGGCCTGGGCGATCGCGTTCTGCCCCGCGGTGGCGTCGAGCACCAGCAGCACCTCGTGCGGCGCCCCCGGAATTCTCTTCGCGGCGACATCGCGAATCTTCGTGAGCTGCCGCATGAGGTTTGCCTGGGTGTGCAGCCTGCCGCCTGTGTCGATCAGCAGGACATCGACGCCGCGCGCCAACGCCGCATCCGCTGCATCGAAGACCACCGCGGCGGGATCCGCGCCGGGAGCGCCCTTGACGATGTCAACACCCAGCCGCTCGGCCCAGATGCTTAGTTGAGCCACGGCCGCGGCGCGGAATGTATCGGCCGCGGCGAGCAGAACGCTGTGCCCATCGTCGGTGAACGACTTGGCGATCTTCGCCGCCGAGGTGGTCTTGCCGGAGCCGTTGACGCCGGCGATCAGGACCACGGTCGGCTTCACGGCCGCGACCGCGAGGCTGCGATCGGCGCCGGCCAGGCGAGCCTTGAGCTGGCCCTTGAGAGACTCCAGTGCGTCGTCGCCTCTGGTGGTGTTGCCGGTGCGGTAGGCCTGCCGCAACTGGTCGATGATTGCCGTCGTCGCGGCCACGCCCGTGTCGGCGGCGATCAGGCGGGCTTCGATCTCGTCAATCAGCTCTTCGCTGAGGCGCCGGCCGAGCAGCATTCTCCGCAGCGATCCGCCCAACGCTTCACGAGTTCGAGCGAGGCCTCTGCGAATCGCGCTGACGGTGGAAGCGAACACACCCATAGCCTACGCAGAACCGTCACTCCCGCCTATCTTCTCGGTCGCCGGCTGATCCCGGACGCGTGACTTGTAGATCTTGTCCAGGACGCCGTTGATGAACAGCGGCGACTTCTCGGTGCTGAACTCCTTGGCCAGGAGCACGGCTTCGTTGATCGCGACTTTTGGGGGGGTGTCGGTAGCGGTCATCTCATAGTACGCCAGCCGAAGAATGCTGCGATCGACGACCGGCTGGCGATAGGTCGGCCAATCGGGCGCAATGGCGGCGACTGCGGCATCGGCCTCCTGGCGCAGGGCCCACGCGAGGTGGGCCAGCTCAAAGCCCCTTTGATGGACTTCCGTGTTGCCGGGCGAATTTTCGAGCGATTCGCGTATCGCCTCGGACGATTCGACCTGGCCGGCGTCGAGTTGGTACAGCGCCTGCAAGGCACAGCGGCGAATGTCGCGCGGCGAGCGCATCTCAGCAACGCGCCTCCATTTCGTGGAGAATCTTGACAGTGTGAGCGGTTTCGATCGCTGCGGCCATGGCCTGGGCGCCCTTGTTGCCCTTGTCGCCCCCGGCGCGGGCTTTGGCCTGATCGACATTCTGGCAGGTCAGCACGCCGAACGTCACCGGAACGCCCCTCTGTACCGTGATCATGCTCAGCCCGTGGGCGACGGCTGCTGCGATGTACCGATCGTGCATCGTTTCTCCGGAGATCACGCAGCCGATGGCCACAATTGCATCGGTATCGGCGACCATGGCCAGGGCCCGGCAGACCGCGATCAACTCGAACGCACCCGGGGCGGACACGATGCGCAGATCATCCGCGGCGCCGCCGGCCTCGGTGAATTGCTTGATCGCCGCATCACGCAAAGCAGCGGTGATCTCGGCGTGGTAGCGGCTGACAGCCAGGCCGACGCGCAGCCCCGCAGCGCTGACGTTAGGCTTCAACTCTGTATACATCCGACTGATGTGCTGTGACAAGATCCATGCTTGCGGGCGAGGCATGGTACGACGTAGCGCCCGTTCGATCAATGCGGTGGAGATCAACCGGGTAGGATGGAGGCTGTGCGAGCGCTGTTCCTTAAGCTGATCACGGCAATTCGACTCACGCGGCTGACGATGGCCTTCGGCGCGGTGAGCGATGTGTGGTTCGTCATTCTGCTGACCCGGGCCCAGAGGGATGAGGACGCGGCCGTTGTGGTCTTTGGGATGCCTCTGGCGGCCGCGCTGATGGCGGGGGCGGTGGTGGCAATCGGCCTGTTCGCATACGGCGCATCGCTCAACGATGTGCTGGACGTAAGACATGACAGCACGTTCAGCCCCCATCGGCCGATACCCGCGGGGCGGATCAAGCTCGGTCAGGCGATCGTGATGACGGTTGGCGCGCTGATCATCGCGGTGCTCGCCGGCGCGGCCTTCGGCACGCTAGCGCTTTGGATCACGTTGCTCGTCGCTGCGGGAATCCTCTTCTATAACGCCGCTGGCAAATACATCCCGGCAGTGGGGTTGGTGACCATCGGGTTGATCAATGCCGCGCACATGCTCATTCCCAATGCGCGGCTGAGCTTCACCCTTCCAGTGTGGCTGGTGATGACCCACGCGATGGGCATCGCCACCGCCGTTCACATCCTTGAGGACAAGCGACCTCGATTGACTCGTCGCAGCGTAGCGGCAATGGTTCTCGGTTGGCTGTTTTGGTCCGCACTGATCGTCGCGGTTGGCGTGTGGCGGCAAGGCCTCTGGCCGCAGGCGATCCCGGTCCGAGCGGCGGTCTGGCCGGTGGCGGCCGTATTGGCGTTTGTTCTCGTCGCCCAGTGGAAGCTCAGCGCCGTGTCGGGAAGCGTGGCCGCCGAAAAACTCAAACGATACGGCGCGATGTGGCAGGCGCTGTACGGCGCTGCATGGCTGTTCGCGCTGGATTACAAGATGCAAGCGGCGTGGCTCGGCGCCTTCGCGATCTGCGGCTTTGGAGCGATGACCATGATCAAGGAGCTCACCGGGCTCTCCGGTCGCCCGATCGTTTACCGCTGAGAAGCCAACACCTTGAATCGAAACGGGAAAAAAACAGACGGCTTGCCGGACAGCTTCTCCTCCAAAGCCATCCTCGACAAGCCGACTGTGGTGACAGACTACGGTAACCTTGCCCCGCCGCCAAGCGCAAATGCCGTGCTTTCAATGATTTGATTCGATTTCTCGTGACAAGATAGGGGGTTTATGAGGTGGCCCGCGCTGGCAGGCATGGCCGATGGTGCACTTTGGGAGAAGCGGTCCGAGAAGCACGTTGTGAAACCGCAACATGAGGCTTCAGAAGAGGTTGCGCCACGTCGATCAGACTCCTAGCCATGGTTGGGGTCGATGCAGCGTCCGAAGATCAGCACCTCACCGCGAGTGCCACTGCCGGAGCCGCGCTGTCTCTAGGGCAATTCGCTCACGAACTCGATTCCTTGCTGAACGGTTCATCGCCCCGTGTGTGGCTCGCCTTGCGACTGCTCGAACAGTTCAATGACGATGGCGCGGCGCTCGCTGGCGAGCCGATCTGGGCGAAGCTGCGCACGGCCCAGGACGGAATGACGCCGGTGGCCGAGCTTCTCGACCGGGTCATGCGCAGCAACGATGCCACGGGGCGCCTGCTGCACCGGGTGCAACCCATCGACAAGGAAGTGCCGGTGTCGAGGTTGATTTACCGATGAGTGTTGCTCAACCGAGAGTGATGATCGTAGATGATGATTCGATCGTCGCCGAGTCGATCGCAGAGCTTCTGTCCGACGTCGGCTACGATACCTCAGCCGTCAACAGTGGCGAGGAGGCCTTGGCGGCCATCGACGATGCCCAGCGAGCCGTCGGCGGCATGGCGCCGAATCCCTTTGCGGTGTTGATTCTTGACATGTCGATGCCGGCCATGTCCGGCCTTGAGCTGATCAAGACCTTGCGCAAGCGGCATCCGAGTATCGTGCCGCTGGCCATCACCGGATATGGAACAATCGAGGCGGCCGTCCAGGCCATTCGCACGGGGGCGATCGACTATCTGACCAAGCCGGTGGTGGACGACGAGCTGCGCATCGCGGTGGAGAAGGCGATTCGCCAACAAGTCCTGCTGGCTGAGAACGCAAACCTGCGTCGCCAGCTTGAGCAGCGCTACGGACTGGATAACATCATCGGCTCCGACCCGCGGATGCGACGCATCTACGACGTGATCGAGGCCGTGGCGCCGAGCAAGACGACGGTTCTGATGTTGGGCGAATCGGGCACGGGCAAGTCGCTCATCGCCCGGGCGATCCATCGCAACTCGTCACGCGCGGACAACACCTTCGTTGAGGTCTCCTGCGGATCGATCCCCGAGACCCTGCTGGAGTCGGAATTGTTCGGCCATGTCAAGGGAGCGTTCACAGGCGCTTACGCGGACAAAGCCGGGCGGTTCCTCGCGGCCGACACCGGGACGCTGTTTCTCGATGAAATCAACGCAGCCTCGCCCGGCATGCAACTCAAACTGCTGCGGGTGCTTCAGGAGCGCCGCTTCGAGCCGGTCGGCTCCAACGACACGATCGAGGTTGATGTGCGGGTGATCCTTGCAAGCAACGAGCCGCTGGAGGAGCTCGTCGCGGCAGGCAAGTTTCGCCAGGACCTCTATTACCGCATCAACGTCGTGATGATCCAGTTGCCGCCGCTGCGGGATCGGATCAGCGATATTGCGCTGCTCGCCGAGCACTTTCTCGCCGAAAAGTCCAAGGAGGCGTCCAAGCAGATCGCCGGATTCACCCTCGAAGCGATGCAGGCTCTACGGGGCTATGCCTACCCCGGCAATGTCCGCGAGCTGGAGAACATTGTCGAGCGGGCCGTCGTGCTCACCCGATCCACCCGGATCGACGTGGACGATCTGCCTCCGCACGTGATCGACAACTCAACCGGTAAGCTCCTTCCTCGGCACGTCCAATTGCACCTGGCCGGCGATGCAATGTGGTCAGCAGGCAAGCCGATGCCCCTGCGCGAAGCTCTCCAAGAGCCTGAGAAACAGATCATCCTCGCCGCGCTCGAGGCGAACAACTGGAATCGCCAGCAGACCGCCGAACAGCTCGATATCAACCGCACGACACTGTACAAGAAGATCAAGCAGTACGACCTGGAAGCCTACGGCCAAGCGGGGTGAGCAAAGGCTTGAGGCTTACGGCTTGAGGCGAGAGGCTTGAGGGTTCAGCGGGCGCTCGCTGTGCATGTGACCATCGCCTCGCCCGGAAGGGCGAGGGGGCCTTTATCCCCTCTCCCCTTGAGGGGAGAGGGTTAGGGTGAGGGGTGAAACAATGCAGCGCGCACGGAAATGATTGTCGGCGCTTGGCTCATGCCGCATGGCTCATCACTCCCATAGCTCCCGGCTCTGCCGGGGGACCCTCCGCGATCGAACCAACCGTCAACCATCCCCCGGCCTCTCCTACTCCGTCCCTTCCTCTGCCGCCACCTGCCCGCTCGCGGCGCGCCGGGCAGAAGATCGGGGCTTGGCCCCACAAGGGTCTGGAATGCCCTTGCTTCTTGGGGTGTCTCCTGAGACAATCGTGAGATCACAACAACAGCCTCTCGCGGGAAGGAGATAGCGATGGCGAAGTTGAGTACAGCTTTGGTCCTCGTCATGGCTTTGGCGGTGCCCGTCATGGGCCAGACGGCCAAGCAGCCGCAGGAACCGCAGGAAAACAAGGACATCCCGCCCGACATCCTGAGGCAGATGGACCCCGGGCTGCGCTACAACACCCGGCCGAAGATCGAGGTCATCAAACAGGGCGACATTTTCGGGCTGCGCGAAAAGCCGCGCCGGGATGCCGATGTGGTGATGTTCAACTTTGAAGCGGACAAGCTTTCGACCGCTCACAGGAACATTCTCGATGCGTGGATTCGGGCCAGGCACAACAAGGTGGTGTTGAAGGACCAGGATATCCAAAAGTATGCGGCCATCTTCGGTCTGCGCGCGAAAAAGCAAGGCTTTCCCGCGCCTCGAGATTTCCTGGTAGCTCATCCTGTGAACACTGATTGTCGAAATCTCTATTTCCGCGGATATGCCAAAAGCAATAAGGATTCTTCTGTCTGGGCCGTTTACCATTTTTATCAACTTGATCCTGCTGCAAGCACCGTGATTGCCACTGTCGATGTCGATAAAGCTCGGGTAGTGTGCGGTGCCTTCGCGTACGGCGAACGCACAATTTATTTTTATAATGAAGGTTTCGGGCCCGACTGGCGGCGGTGGCAACTGAACTTTTGGCACTGGGTACTTGACCTGCGGGTACCTGGTGCGGCGGAGACGGGCGCGATGCCTGGTGTCGGATCAGCCGCAGCGGGTGGTGCGCGGAGGCCACTGTACGATGCCATCAAACTCAAGAACGGCGACACGATGTCGGGAGTCATCCTGAACGAGTCGTTTACGATCAAGGCGTCCTACGGGGTGCTCACCTTCCCGCGTGCTCAGATCGACCGCATCACCATCGAGGGCGGTGGTTTCAACGTGGACGAGCTGATCCTAAAGGTGGGAGATCGGATCAGCGGCGTGCTCCAAGATGCGAAGATTCGCGTCAAGCTGAGTTCGGGGGCAGAAGCGGACCTTGACAAGGACAAGGTGAAAGAGATTCAGATCCGGTATGAAGAGGTCGATGCCGAGGCCACTGAAGGCAGCCAAAAAGACGGCCGCTGATAACGAGGTTTTTCCGAGGAGCTAAGGCAAGCGTTCGTGCAAGGCCGTGCTGTCCGGCGGGTGGCTGGGGCGAAGCGTAGCGTGCCCCAGTGTCGTGAGGCTGTGGTATCAAAGACTCAGGGGGCGGGGCGAGCTTGGGCGCTTGGCCGGGATTCGAGGGGATGCTACTCGTTGGGGTCGGCACGTGTTTGCCAGTGCTGTGGATCGCGCTTGGCGTGAAAGACGGCCAGGACGATAACGGTTGATTCCTCGACGATGAAGAAGATGCCGTAGGGAAAGCGACGGATCAATGCCCGACGAATCTGCCGGTGAACGACCGGGAACGACACAGGGTGTCGTTGGATGGCGGCCAAGCGCGCTTCAACGGCAAGCAAGAACTCGTGGCCGAGTCCATCGCGCCGCGCTTCGTACCACGCGAACGCTTCGGCCAGATCAGCCTCGGCTTCCGGCCGAATGAGGAGCCGTTCGGTCATCCCTTGCGTTGGATGCGGGGTTTGATTGTCTTCCAGGACGAGCCGGGCGCGGTGCGGTTGCGATAGGTTTGCAGCCGACGATCAAGCTCGCCGCGCTGAGCGTCACTGAGCGTCCAGGCATCGGGTTCGTCAGCGATGCTGTCCCAGAGATCCTGGGCCAGTAGAATCCGCTCGGCGGCGCTGAGGTCAAGCACGTCGGCCATCGTCTGCTTCTTCGCCATCAGAGCAGTGTACGAGCTCCACTGCTGTGCGACAAGGGTGGTCGGTGAAAGCTCCAGCGATGAATGTGCGGTGTCTCAGTTTGCGTGGTGGCGAGGCAAGGGGGCAGGGCGGCGAAAGCGACAGTCGGCCTCGGGTGAATCACGCGGGGGCTAACTGGTAGACATGGGACGGGTTGCGGTCGATCAACGCGCTTCGCGGTCGGTCGGATGAGTTACCCTACGGACCTACAAATCACCATGTTTGTCGATCGCGGTGTCTTCGTAGGCGGCGAGCTGGCGGCGGTAGAGCTCGAGCTTGGCGCATTCCAACGTGCCGATGATGTCGGCATAGCTGGAATACGACTCGTTGTCTGCACGATCCACGCCCCAGGCTTTGCGGAGAATCTGCGTGATGACATAGTTGGCGTGGCCCTTGCGACGATCGGCCGGCTGGCGGGCGAGTGACTCAGCTAACTGATCGATCTGCGGGTCGTAGGCTGGGCGGTCGGAGGAGGGGATGTAGGGCATGCGGCGAAGATACGGCTCAGCGCGCGGTAATTCAAGTTTGAATCCCAGGGGCTCGAGTCCGTGGGCTTCAGTTACTGTTGCGCAGCGACAAGCGACTCATCGGGCGTCTTGGTTGGGGGCACGCCGAGGTAGGCAAGCGTTTCGTCGATGATGTCGCGGACGACCGGGCCGGCGATCGTGCTGCCGAAGTGACCGCGCGACTTGTCGGGATCGTCGATCACGCAGAGGACGACGATGCGCGGCTGTTCGTAGGGCGCCCCGGCAATGAAGCTGGAGACGTAGCGATCTTCGTAGTAGCCGCCGCCGGCGGGCTTGGGAAGCTGAGCCGTCCCGGACTTGCCGAACAGTTCGTAGCGCTGCGACTGGGCTTGGCGGCCTGTGCCCTCGATCATCACCTCGCGCAGCACTTGACGCACGAGTTCGGCAATTGATTCGGGGACGACTTGATGGTGGAAGCGGTATTGCTCGTCCTCTTGATTGCGGGCGGTGATGTACAGATCGGGCAGTGTGCCGTCCCTGGCGAAGACGCTGAAGGCGCGGACCATCTGTACGGGGGTGACGGCGATCTCGTGCCCGATCACGACCGATGTTTGGGTGTAGTGGCTCCAATTCTTCGGGGTGGTGACCAGCCCGGCCGACTCGCCCGGCACGCCACAGCGCGTCTTGGCGCCGAAGCCGAAGCGCAACACCGCCTCGCGCATCTCCTCATGACTGAGGCGCTCGGCCACGATGGCCATACCGCTGTTGATTGAACGGACCAGCACCGTGCGCCAACTGACGGGTCCGTGGGTATGGATGTCGCGGATTCGCCGGCCGCGACTGGTGCGGTACGATCCTTCGGTCGGGGTGGGGATGATCTCATCAGGCTCAGCCCTGGCGAGTTCGGTGGCGACGGCCCAGATGAACGGCTTGAATGTTGACCCCGGTTCATAGGGATCGGTGACACAGCGGTTGCGGCCCAGCGCCGGCTGAACATCGCGCATAGGGTCCGCGGTGAGTTGATCCCACCCCGGCCTGGTGTTGAGCACATCACACATGGCCATGATTTCGCCGGTCCGGCAGTTCAGGACGACAACCCGCCCGCCGCCGGCGTTATGCTCCTCGACCGCCACACGGAGTCGTTGTTCGGCGTGTTGCTGGATGACCAGGTCGATGGCCAGGCGCACGTCCCGGCCTTCAATGCCGGGCAGGTAGCCCTGCGGCTCGATCCACAGAACTCTGCGTCTGGCGTCGCGGACGTAAGTCAATCGTCCCTGGCGGGGGGCAAGGGCCGAATCGAAGGCGTGTTCCAATCCGCCGAGGCCGGTGTGCTCGAATCCCACCATACCGATCACGGTCGCCGCGACACTGCCGTGCGGATAATGGCGGACCAATCGCGGCTCCAGGGCGACCCCGCGCAGGCGGGCCCGGCGGATCGCGGCCACCTGCCAGTCCTCCAGCAGATGGTCGATCACCACATATTGCCGATCCGCGCGCTGGAGGATCTTCTTGTCGATCTCGATGGGATCCTCGCCCAACACAGCGGCAAGATCGACGGCGAGCGTCGGGGCATCGACCATCTGCGAGGGATCGACAAACAACCGATACCCCATCGTGCTGGTGGCGATGAGACGGTTGCGTGCGTCGAGCAGATTGCCTCGTCTGGCGAATTCCGGGCGGCTGGAGACCGGGGGCGTAACGGCCGGTAGAAGCTGCGCATCGGGGTACAGTTTCAGTTGCGCGACCCGCCCCAACAGCCCAAGCATCGCCAGGACCAGGCCCAGCACAATCAACCTGGCCCATGCCGCCGCCCGATCCAATTGCGCGTGACGGGTTTCGTTGGCTCCGGCCATCGGGCTATCCGCCCCAATCGAAGTCGATGGCCCGTGCATTCGTGTGCGACGCCAGGTGCGTTTGTGACGTGTCGCTCTCAACGGCGCGAATCAGGATCGGGGTCCACGAGCCGCCGAGCCCGGCCATGGCCAGGCGCACCTGGTCGGGCTGACACCGCACGGCAATCTCATTGCGCAGTTTCCATATCACTTGTTCACCATCAAGCAGCCGCTGGTGGAGCAGCGCCGATTCGTGGGCCGTCTCGATGCGCTGCTGGCGAATGGCCAAGAGTGCACAAGCGGTCGCACCCATGACGAGGATGATGAGCAGAAGCTTGGCGAACATGGCAGGCTGTTTTCCTTCGCGACCGGGCTTCGGCTTCCTGGCAGAGCCCCCCGGCAGAGCCGGGGGCTACGGACTGGACGGAACTTTGATCACGGTTCCAACCTGGAGGGTGTCCGGGTCGCTGATCACGTTGCGGTTCAGCTGGTAAAGCTGTCGCCATCGGCCGGCGGAATGAAGTAGGCGTTGGGCGACCACCGAGAGCGAGTCACCCCGCTTGATGGTGTACGTGCGAGATCGGTCGGCGCCGTCGGAGGAGGCGGCGGGGTTGCTTTGGTCGTTGCGAGCTAGGGCGTCGGCCTTGGGGATGCGAAGTTTTCGGCCGGCTCGCACGACGTCGGGGTCCGCAATGTCGTTGTATCGTGCGAGTTCTAACACCCGCAGAACGTCTCCATAGTACCGCTGGCAGATTGATGACAGCGATTCGCCTGGTCGCACCTTGTGGAATGTGATGGAAGCCTCGCCGGCCTGATTTGAGGTCGGCCCGATTGCGGGCTGTGAACCTTCCCCGAGGGTGGGCATGTGAATGATGGGAGGGTCGATGCGAGATTCGCGCTGTTGCGGGGCGTTCGCGGTTGGGCTCGGGAATTGAGTGGTCGTGACCGCCGGCGGCCCCTGCGACGATTCGTTTCTTCGTGGGGGGCCCAAGACGTCGCCGTGGATCTGCAAGTCAATCAGTTCCGGCCCGAGGTGGGGTGTCGGGGTCGCAGTCAGGGCGCTGGGCGGGACGAGGTTGGCGGGCTCTTGAGTTCGGGCGTCGGAAAGGTGATCGGAAATGAGGATTCCGACGAAGAGGATCAGGCCGAACCCAACCACCAGGGCCACCTTGTTTTCACGTGTCATATGGTGAAGCGTCCATGCTGCGTCGCTGCGTTGGCGGACTGGGTACCGTCGACGCGGCATCCTGAGTGGCCGGGCCGTCAACCTTGACAACCCGTAGTTTAGCCGAGCGCGACCGAGGGTTGGCGGCGATCTCGCTTGCGGTAGCGGTGATCGGCCGCTTCGTGAGTCGCGTGGCGTGGCCTCGTTGGGCCAGCTCGGCAAAGGCTCGCTTGACCAGGCGGTCTTCGAGGCTGTGAAAGCTGATGACCGCCACTCGCGCGCCCCGATTCAGCCAGCCTCCTTCGTTGACCTTCCCGGCGCCTTCAAGAACCTGCTCAAGGAGTGAGCCCAGGGCAGTCAACTCATCGTTGACCGCGATTCGAAAGGCCATGAAGGTCCGCGTGGCTGGATGCATCCGCGACCGGCGGGCCCGTGAGCCGTAAGCCTCCTGGACCACTCGTGCAAGCTGTGCGGTAGAACGAATCGGCTCCCGTTGTCGAGTTTGTGCAAGTTTTCGGGCGATCTTTCGGGCCAGGGGGTCCTCGCCGTAGCGGGCGATGACGTCCGCCAGCTCCCGTTCGGTCAGCGATGCGATGAGGTCCGCGGCGGTGAGCGGTCCGTGGGGGTCGTAGCGCATGTCTAATGGGCTGTCGGCGGAGAAGCTGAAGCCGCGTCGAGGGTCGTCCATCTGCTGGGAGCTGTATCCCAGGTCAGCCAGGACGGCATCTGCACGCAGGCCGAGCGCCTTGAGGCGCCGGGGGGCCTCAACGAAGTTGGCATGGGTCGGTTCGAACCGCCCTGACGCCTGCCGGACCCGCTGGCAGGAAAACTCAAGTTGGGCGGGATCGGCGTCGAATCCGATAACTCTTCCATCGGGCTTGACTGCCGCAGCCAAGGCCAGGCTGTGGCCGCCCTGCCCGACCGTACAGTCCACGACGATCTCGCCCGGGCTCGGATCGAGCAGCCGCATGGTCTCGGCCAGCAGAACCGGGGTGTGTTGGGCATCGTTGTGCACAGGCATGGAGGCGCTGAGTCTAGCCGGGGGTCGCGGACCCGCGCGTCTCGTGATAGGGTTATTCATCGCACAGCCAGCGCCGAAGCTGATTATTCGGACGCAAAGGAGCTGCACAATGTTTGCGCGATTCGCGGCACTGGTGCTCTTGGTGACGGCTGTGGCGGGGTGCGCGCGGCTGCGGTTCGTTATCGATGTTGTGCCCGCGGTCGATGAGCTGACCGAAACGGAGGTGCTTCGAGACGACGGGGCAGGATGGTCGGCAGCAAAGATTGCGCTAATAGACATCAGGGGTTTGATCGTTGACGCCGAATCTCGCCGGATTCTACGACCCGGCGAGAACCCGGTGGCGCGGTTTGTCGAATCGCTGCGAAAGGCCGAGGCCGATCGACGCGTCAAGGCGATTATTGTTCGTATCAATTCGCCCGGCGGAGCCGTCACCGCCACCGACGTGCTCTACCGCGAGCTGAAGGACTTCAAGCAGCGAACGAGCAAGCCGGTGGTGATTCTGATGGGCGACGTGGCGGCCTCCGGCGGATACTACCTGGCGTGTGGCGGCGATGAGATCATCGCCCATCCCACCACCATCACCGGGTCCATCGGCGTCATCATTCAGACCTTCAACTTCTCCCAAGGCATGGGAAAGATCGGCATCCGCGCCGATGCGATCACGTCCGGCCCGAACAAGGCGGCGGGATCTCCTTTCGAGCCGATGCCGCCGGAGCACCGGGCGCTGCTGCAAGGCCTGGTCGATGAGTTCTACGACAACTTCCTCTCGGTTGTGGTCGAGAACCGTCCCAATCTCGCTCAAGATGACCTGGCGTGGATCAGCGATGGGCAAGTGGTCACCGGCCGCAAGGCTGCCCAAGTCGGGTTGATTGATCGCCTCGGTGGCCTGCGCGATGCGTTTGAGGCCGCCAAGGCTCGGGCCGGCGTGGTGAAGGCGAAGCTCGTCAAGTACCATCGCCTGCTCGAACATGTTGGCAGTGCCTATTCGCAGGTCCCTTCCACCGCCACAACCCAGATCAATCTCTTGCAGTTGAACGTGGCCGACTACGCCTTCGTTTCACCTGGCTTTTATTACCTATGGGACGCGTCGATACCCTAGAGCCCGCTGTGCGGACCGGTTGCGTCGGCGATGATGCCAGGCGGAAATGGTTCGCCCAGCGGCCCGTACAGTGCGAAGGAGACTTTCTTGATGACGCAGACTCCAACCCCTCCGCAAGCGCCGGGGCCCATCGGTTCTCTGGGGGAGTTGCCGGGCGCCACGGCCGGTCTGGTGCTGGGCATTTGCAGCATCGTGTTCAGCGGACCGATCATCGGTCTCATCCTGGGGTTTCTCGGGTTCCAGAAGTCACGTGCGGCCAAACAGACCGCCGAGATGAATCCAGGCATCTATGCGAACGCCGGGATCGCCCAGGCCGGCTATGTGTGCAGCATCATCGGCCTTTGCCTGGGGGCGGTGACCACGCTGTGCGGCTGCGGGTACTTCATCTTCGTCATCATCCTCGCCGTCGGGATGGCCGGAGCTGGAGCCGCTTAGCGCGTAGCCCGCTGTGCTGACCTGCACACCGAGCGCCGGCACAACATACCCAGAACCCGGCGGTTTCAAGAGCAAGACGCCCACGGACTCGAATCCGTGGGCTTTGCTCATCAAATCGTGTGCGGGTTGCGGATCATTGGCCCCCGGCAAGCCGGGGGCTATCTGGGCAAGGTTCGAGTCATAACCCCAGCATCATGCGCTGGGGGTTCTCGATGCAGTTCTTCACATGCACGAGGAAGCCGACAGCTTCGGCGCCGTCCACGATGCGGTGATCGTAGCTGAGCGCGAGATACATCATCGGGCGCAGGACGATCTGGCCGGGGGTGCCGGGGTCCTCGACGGGGCGGTTGGTGATGTTGTGCATGCCGAGGATGCCGGACTGCGGCGGGTTGAGGATGGGCGTGGAGAGCATGGAGCCGTATACGCCGCCGTTGGAAATCGTGAACGTGCCGCCTGTCATTTCCTCCAACGCCAGCTTGCTTTCTCGCGCACGGGTTGCAAGATCGAGGATGGTCGTTTCAATATCAGCGAACGACATCGCTTCGGCGTTTCGGATCACAGGCACGACCAGGCCCTTCTCGGTGCCGACCGCAATTGAGATGTCCACGTAGTCGTGGTATTCGATCTCATCGCCGACGATGTAGGCGTTCACGCGCGGGAACTGCCGTAAGGCTGATACACACGCCTTGACAAAGAACGACATGAATCCCAGGCCGACACCGTGCTTCTGGAGGAACTCCTCCTTGTGCTGCTTTCGCAGGCGGATGACCCCGCTCATGTCCGCTTCGTTGAAGGTGGTGAGCATGGCCGCGGTGTGCTGGGCGGCCACCAACCGCTCAGCGACGCGCCGGCGTAACTTACTCATGCGCTGGCGGCGAACGGCCCGATCGCCGGGCACGGCGGCGGCCGAGGGTGTCGGCGCCAGGTGGGTGGAGAGACCCGGACCTTCCTCGTCCGCCGAGGTCCGCCGCGGCGGATCAGGTCCGGCTTGGGGCGCAGCTGCGGCGAGGACATCGGACTTGGTGATTCGGCCGGAGGATCCGGTGCCCGCAAGGTGAGCCAAGTCCACGCCTCTATCTGCCGCCAACTTTCTCGCAACGGACGTCGCCTTGCTTTCGCCATCGCCGGTTGGGGCCGAAGGCGCCGGCGCTGCATTGGATTGAGCGGCGGTCACTGGTTGAACCGTCTCGGCTGTTGGGCGTTGGGCCGCCGGCTCGATGCTGCCGATCACGTCGCCGACCGTCATTTCGGCACCGTCCTCGGCAACCCTATGCAGCAGGCCTGATTCGGGAGCCGGGATTTCCAGCGTGACCTTGTCCGATTCGATCTCGACGATGATCTCATCCTTCTGGACCCATTCGCCTGACGCTTTGTGCCACGGACCGACCACCACATCAGTGATGGACTCGCCGGGGCTGGGGATGGTGATCTGGACAGGCATGGGAAGGTGCGATCCTGGGAAGAGGGTTTCAGAGCCGGCTCGTCCCCGGGCCGGTGGGGGCCGAGGACAGTCCGGCTCGGTCGGACAGTTCGGCTTCGTCAACCATGTTGTGGCTGGTCTCGGCAATGTGGGAATCACCCTCAGTGTCGGCCAAACCGATGGCGGTAATCATGATCTTCTCCTGCTCCTGAAGGTGCATTTTGGCCGACGCCACTGCGGGCGAGGCGTGTTCGTCTCGGCCCACGTATGAAAGATCGAGATCGATCCGTTCCAGCAGCGTCGTCTTCAGGAACCGGTACGCGCCCATGTTCTTCGGCTCCTCTTGGACCCAGATGAATTCCCCAGCCGAACTGTAGCGATTCAGAATCGCGTTCAGCTCTTGCTCAGGCAGGGGGTAGAGCTGCTCGATACGAACGACCGCCACATCATCGCAGCCCACCCTGTCTCGATGTGCAACCAGGTCGTAGTAGACCTTGCCACAGCACAGCACAACACGGGCGATCGCCTTGGAATCGGAGACCCGCGGATCGTCCAGCACCAGGTGAAATCGCCCGGCGACCAACTCGTCCACGCTACTGACGGCTTTGGGGTGCCGCAGCAGGCTCTTGGGCGTCAGGATGATCAGCGGTTTGCGGAAGTTCCGCTTCATCTGCCGGCGAAGCACGTGGAACATCTGGGCCGGGGTGGTGGGGTTGATCACCTGCATGTTGTTGTCGGCGCACAATTGCAGGAACCGCTCGGGCCGGGCGGACGAGTGCTCCGGACCCTGGCCTTCATAGCCGTGTGGCAGGAACAAGGTCAGCCCGCTGTAGCGCTGCCACTTCACTTCAGCAGAGGCGATGAATTGATCGAAGTAGACCTGAGCACCGTTGGCAAAATCGCCGAACTGCGCCTCCCAGATCACCAGCATCTGCGGATCGCCCAGCGAATAGCCGTATTCGAAGCCTACACAGGCCGACTCAGTGAGCGGGCTGTTGTGGATGCAGAACCGCGCCTGTCCAGGCTGGATGTGGTTGAGGGCGTCGTATCCCTCCCCGGTCGTGGCCTGATCCATCAGCACAGCATGGCGATGGCTGAACGTGCCGCGCTCGACGTCCTGGCCGGTCAGCCGAACAGCATAGTTGTCCTGCAGTAGGGTTCCGTAGGCCAATAGCTCACCCATCGCCCAGTCCAGCGGCAGATTCTTCGCCACGGCCTCCCGCCGGTACGTAAGCAGCTTGTTCAGCTTCCGGTGCGGCACAAACCCGTCCGGGACCGATCCCAGAGCACTGGCGACCGCGTCGAGCCGCTCCTTGGCGACCGAAGTCTTCACCTGGGCGGATGAGTACTTTTCCGTCACGCCCGCCCACACCGAGCCGAACGCCTTCACCGTGGGCTTGACCGGCGTCTCTTTGGTGCGGGTCTGGGCGGCGTCGAGTTCACCCTTGAGCTTGTCATAAAGCGCATCGAACTGCTCGCGCGTGATCGCGCCCTGGTCGATGAGTTGCTCGACGTACCTTTGCAGCACCGGCTGCTGCTTCCTGATCCTTGCGTACATTGCCGGCTGGGTGAAATTCGGCTCATCGCCCTCGTTGTGACCGTACCTGCGATAGCACCACAGGTCGATGACCACATCGTTCTTGAACGCCTGGCGATACTCCAGCGCCAGCTTGGCGGCAAAGACGCATGCTTCCGGATCGTCGCCGTTGACGTGGAGGATCGGGGCTTCGGTCATCTTGGCGATGTCGGTGCAGTAGGTCCCGCTATGGGCATCGTTGGGGTTGGTCGTAAAGCCGATCTGATTGTTGATGATGATGTGGATCGCTCCGCCGACGGTGTAGCCGTCGAGGCGGACCATGTTCAGGCACTCGGCCACGACGCCCTGAGCAGGGAATGAGGCGTCGCCGTGGATCAGGATCGGCACGCACTGTCGTCGCTCGCTGTCGTTGCGGAGGCGTTGCTTGGCCCGTGCCCGCCCCAGCACCACCGGCCCCACGAACTCCAGATGAGATGGGTTGGGCGAGAGCGTCAGGCGAATCGTCTCTCCCGATTCGGTGATATGATCGCTGCTATAGCCGCGGTGATACTTCACATCGCCGCCGCCGGCAATGAAATCCTCCGTCCACGCTTCGGAAAACTCGGTGAAGATCTGGTCGTACGTCTTGTGCAGGATATTCACCAGCACGTTGAGTCGGCCGCGGTGGGTCATGCCGATGGTGAACTCCTTCACATCGTTGACCGGCCCTTGCTCGATGATCTCATCGAGCAAGGGGATGACCGACTCACCACCATCGATGCCGAACCGCTTCGCCCCGGTATAGCGGGTGTGGATGAAGTTCTCGAACGCATCGGCTTCGGAAAGCTCACGAAGGATGCGCATCCTTTGTTCGTGCGTCATATCCGGTCGGCCGCGCACCGTTTCCATCCGCTGCTGCAACCAGCGCCGCTGCTGGGGGTCCTGGATGTGCATGAATTCGGCGCCGATGGTTCGGCAGTAGGTGTCCTGAAGCAGTTGGAGAATGGCGCGTAGTGTCGCCGGGTTGTCCAGTGGCAGATCACCCGGATCAAGCGACTGATCGAGGTCCTGTTCCGCCAGCCGAAATGACTCAAGCGTGAGTTGCGGGCGAGCCGATCGCTCGCGGCCCAGAGGATCCAGCGTGGCGGCCAGATGACCGATGTCGCGGTAGTGATAGATCAGATCATCGACCTGGCCCTGCTTGGTGTGGGCGATCTCCAGGGCGGACCCGGCTGCAGGGGCAAGCTCGCCGTCGCCTGTGACTCGCCTCGCGCCCAGATTGAAACCCTCGAAGAACTGCCGCCACGGCTCATCGACGGCGTTCGGATCAGTTGACCAGCGTTCGTACAGCCCGTCGAGGTATTCGCCGTTCCATCCGTTGACCGAAAGCTCTGCTCGTGGGGTGGCCATGGGTCGATTCTTCTCTGCGCGTCGTCGAGGAGGCCGTGTGGGCGTGCGAGCCCGGGTGCTGTGGGCTCGGTGATGGCCCAAGGGCCTTTGCGCGCTCGACGCACCCGGTATTCTAGGCGATTGGGACTGAGTTATCGGCCAAGTACCTCCGGCAGTTAAGGCCGGGAGGCGTGGCAGCGGAGATTCATCCGCGGCTTTGCGGTGAGTTTCTAGGGTTGGTCAAAGCAGGGAGATGGGATCCACATCGACCACCATCGACGCTCCCGGCTTGATGAGTCCCTCGTTGCGGGCTGCGGCGAGAAGCCGTTGCAAGGGCTGCGGCGTCTCGGCCAGCAGCTCGATCTGCTGACGGTGCTTGCCGGCGATTCGTGCGATCGGGCATGGAGCGGGGCCGCGGACACGTATTGACTCGTCGGCCAGCGCGCGCAGCCGTCCGTCGAGCCGCCGGGCCGTGCTCACACAGCGTGTGAAATCGGAATCACGGGCCACAATCCTCACCATGCGGGTAAACGGCGGCAGCCGGCAACGCTTGCGGCCGGCCAGCTCGCCGGCGGCGAAGGCTTCGTAATCATGACTCGCGGCCAGGCGGATTGCCTCCGCCTGCGGCTGGAAGGTCTGCACGATCACTCGGCCCGGCGTCGCGCTGCGACCGCACCGCCCGGCCACTTGGCTGACCAGTTGGAATGTCCGTTCGGTCGCCCGGAAGTCCGGTAGGTGGATCGCGGTGTCCGCATTGATGACGCCCACCAGTTGAACCTCGGGGAAATCCAGCCCCTTGGCGATCATCTGCGTGCCTAGCAGCAGGCGAAGCTCGCCGGAGCCGAATCGTCGCAGCGCATCGTGAAAGTCCCGCGCTCCGTGCATGGAGTCGGAGTCCACGCGAAGCATCGTCTCGCCCTCGACCAACTGTCCGAACTTGCGGGCCAACTCCTCTTCGACGCGCTGCGTGCCCAGGCCGAAGGTGCTGATTCGATTGCCGCAGACCGGACAGATCTCGGGCAGGCGCTGCTCGGCTTCGCAATGGTGGCAGCGCACGAAGCCGCCGGTGCGTCCGCCGCGGCGGAGCCGATCGAGGTGGTAGACCACGGTTGTGTCACAATAGTCGCAGCCCAGCATCCAGCCGCAACGATGATCGGGGCAGGCGATGTAGTTGGCCCAGCCGCGACGATTCAGCAGCAGCAATACCTGGCCGCCGCGGTCAAGGGTTCGCCCGATCGCGGTCTCCAGTTGCGGGCCTAGCAAATGTACGCGGTGGTCACGGCGCTTCTTGCGCTCCTCGACGAAGTCAACGATCTGCACCTTCGGCTGACACATGCCTGGTACTCGCTCGTTGAGGCGGTGGAGCATGTAGCTGCCGTTGGCGGCGGCGTTGTGCCAGCTTTCCAGGGATGGGGTGGCGCTGCCCAGCAGCACGGGGCAGTCGGCCAGTTGAGCCCGGCGGATGGCGACGTCCCGGCCGTGGTAGCGCGGTAATTGATCTTGTTTGTAGGAGCTGTCGTGCTCTTCATCGACGATGACAATCCCAAGCCGGCCGTCGCTAATGGGCGCAAAGACCGCTGAGCGAGCCCCCAACACGATGTCGATGGTGCCGTTGGCGACCAGCGCCCATTGTTGGTGGCGTTGGGCCGCGGCCAGCCCGGAGTGAAGAACCGCGACCCGATGGTTGGGAAATCGCCCGATCAATCGTCCCCCGGTCTGCGGGGTCAAGGCGATCTCCGGCACCAACATCAGGGCGACCTTGCCCGCGGCGACGACTCGTTCGATAAGCCGAATGTACACCTCCGTCTTGCCCGATGCGGTCACACCGAACAGCAGGTGAGCCGAGAACCCACCATTGAGCGCATCGCCGATCCGCTCGATGATGGCTTCTTGGGGGCCGGTGAGCGCTTCCGGGACTGTGGTATCGACCGCCTGCTGCACCCACGCCGCTTCGATCGCGCTACGCGTGCTGGCTACGAGCACGTTGCGGTCAACCAGCCGTTTGACCGGGGAGGTTGTGCCCAGGCCGGCCAGCCTTGCCAGCGCCCGCAGCTCCACAGGACGCTTCTCTGGCGCGAGAGCCGAGAGCACGTCCACCACCTGCCTCTGCTTCGGCGATAGTTTGGCCCTCGGCCCAGCAGACGCCGCCATGTCGATCATCGTGCGGCTGACCATGCCGACCCGCCGTTTGACCGCGGCGGGGACCATCGCGGCCAGCGTCATCCCCATCGGCGAGCAGTAGTAGCTGCTGATCCATCTGGCCAGGGCCAGCAATTGGCCGGGCAGCGCCGGGCCTGTGTGGTCGCGCCGGGCGATCGGCTTGATCGTCTGCGAGTCGAGATCGGTCACATCGCAGCGGTCAATGACATACCCGGCCGTGGGTACGTTCGATCGTCCCAGCGGCACGATGACCCGCTCGCCCACGGCCAGATCGCCCAGCGCCTCGGGAATTGCGTAGGTGAGACCGTCCGGGAAGCGGTCCACTCCGCGCTCCACCGCCACCCGGGCATATCCCAATGCAACTTCATGCTCGAACAGGGTCGCCATCAATCACAGTGTAGGGCGATACTCTGCAGCGCTCGTGTTGGGCAGTACCAGCGAGTTGCCACGCACAGCGTTGGACCGCGACCACAGGTCGCGGCTCGGTTGCCGCCCCTCGGTGCCTTGATGCCTCGATGCCTTCTTCAGGGGCACGGGCCCCAGTTGGCGAGGAGTATGAGCAGGTCAAGGATGCCGACGATCCCGTCGCCGTCGAAGTCCGGCGGCCCGCCGGGGTCGGTCCCCCACGCCGCGACCAATGCAAGCAGATCGAGGATGCCAACACCGCCGTCACCGTCGAGGTCCCAGGGGCACTCGCACTCATCGGGAACACCGTTCGCGTTGGCATCCGTGCTCGTACCGTCGGCGATGTCGCACAGATCGAGCACCCCGTTGTCGTTGCAGTCGGACAGACCGCCGAAGACATGCACCGAGCCAGACTGCCCGCCGTTGTCATCGTCCCAAAACGCCCCGACCACGGCGACGTCGCCATTGACCGCTACGGACAGGCCGAAATCGTCAGAGGGAGCGCCGTCTGAGGCGGTGAGCTTGGCTTCCTCGATCCAGTCGGTGCCGTCGAATCGGAACACGTAGGCCGAGCCGGAGTTGACACCGTTATCATCGTCGTTCACTGCCGTGATCACGGTGACGTTGCCACTGACGGCCACCGAGAAACCGAACTTGTCACCGGCGGTGCCGTCGGAGGCGGTGAGCTTGGCGGTTTCGGTCATGTCCACCCAGCCGCCTGCTGGCTTTTCGAACACGTACGCTGAGCCGACGCTCGCACGGTTGACATCATGCAAATGGGCGCCGACCACCGCCATATCTCCGCTGAGCCCCACCGAGGAGCCGAACAGGTCAATGGCAGCACCGTCAGAGGCGGTGAGCTTGGCGGTTTCGGTCATGTCCACCCAACCGCCGGGCGGCTTGACGAACACGTACGCCGAGCCAGAGTTCTGTCCGTTGTCATCATCGAGCCTGGCCCCGACCACTGCCACCTCGCCATAGACCGCCACTGAGAAGCCAAACTCGTCACCGACACCGCCGTCGGAGGCGGTGAGCTTGGCGGTCTCGGTCATGTCCACCCAGCCGCCTGCTGGCCTTTTGAACACGTACGCTGAGCCCGTATTACAGTTAGGGTTAGAGTTAGGATACCCTAGGCATGCATCCTCGTCCCGAACGGCCCCGACCACGGCCAACTCGCCACTGACCGCCACTGAGAAGCCGAAGAAGTCATCGGCAGCGCCGTCGGAGGCAGTAAGCTTGGCCTCCTGAACCCAGCTCCAGCCATTCCAGCGGAACATGTACGCCGAGCCGGAATCCGTTCCGCTGTCATCGTCCCGAAACGCCCCCATCAACGCCACGTCGCCGCTGATCGACACCGAGAAGCCGAACTGGTCACCGGGACTCCCGTCGGAGGCGATGAGCTTGGCTTCCTGCAGCCACGCAGATCCGTTCCACCGGAACACGTACGCCGACCCGGAATCGATGCCGTTGTCATCGTCGAACCTGGCCCCGACCGCCGCGACGTCGCCACTGCTCGCGACCGAGATGCCGAACTCGTCACCCGCCGCGGCGTCGGAGGCGGTAAGTTTGGTCAGCTCGTTGGCGGTGCACTGGCCCCAGGCTGCGGCGCCTGGCAGCAAGAAAGCGGTCAGCAGCGATCCTGCCAGCACGAGGGATGGGCTGATTGTTGATCGCTGTCGGGTGACCACTGGGTTGTTGTGGTGAGCCATGAAAAGACCTGTGCAGCTACAGGATACCGCGCCCTTCGGCTGGGAGGAAGAGTTTTCTGTGCGAGCCCCGCATGGCAATGCGGGGCTCAGCACCGGATTGCCATTCGGTGCTTCGGAGCGAGGCATTCTTGCATGGTCTGGGGTGAGCTACGGCCCGCGGCCTGGCGGCCGGGGCTAAACCGCTGGCGGCGAGACGGCGTATCATCAGCGACATGTCAGCCGATCCACCGACTGCTCGGCTTGCTTTGGAAGACGGCACGGTGTTCGCAGGCCGGGCGTTTGGCGCCTGTGACGCGCCAAGGAGTTCGACCGGCGAAGTCGTGTTCAACACGGCCATGTGCGGCTACCAGGAGGCGCTGAGCGATCCGAGCTACGCCGGGCAGATCCTGGTGATGACCGCTCCGATGATCGGCAACTACGGTGTGTGCCCCGAGGATGTCGAATCGTCGCGCCCGCAGGTGGCGGGGTTCATCGTGCGCGAACTGGCCCGGCTGCACTCGAACCATCGCGCGGTGGCGGACCTGTCGTCGTGGTTGGCCGACGCCGGGGTGTCTGGCTTGCAGGGCGTGGATACACGCGCACTGGTGCGGCGCATTCGCACGCAAGGCGCGATGCGCGGCGTCGTCAGTTGTGACAGCTCCGCCAGTGACGCCGAACTTGTTGACCTGGCCCGCGGCAGCCCACTGATGGCCGGGCAGAACCTTGTGCCTCAGGTCAGCCGCCAGACAACGTCACAGTGGACCGAGGCCCTGGGTTCCCGGCGACCCGCGCCGACGAAACGATCGGACGGCGAACGGCCGCTTCGAGTGCTTGCCCTGGATTGTGGGGCCAAGCTCAATATTTATAGGAGCCTGGTTGATCGCGGATGCGAGGTGACTGCGGCGCCGCACGATCTTAGCGCCGCGGAAATTCGCAAACTGCATCCTGATGGGTTGCTCGTCTCCAACGGTCCGGGTGACCCTGAAGCGGTCCAAGAGACCATCGCGGTGCTTCGAGCGGTGGCGGGCGAGTTTCCGACTCTGGGCGTTTGCCTGGGGCATCAACTGCTCGCCCTGGCCTTGGGAGCCAGGACCTTCAAGCTGAAGTTCGGTCATCGCGGGGCGAATCAGCCGGTGCGGAACCTGCTGACCGGACGGGTGGAGATCACCAGCCAGAATCACGGGTTCTGCGTCGATGTGGACTCGCTGGTGGGAATCGACTGCGAGGTTACCCATGTTCACCTCAACGATGGGACCCTGGCCGGCTTCCGGCACCGCTCACGGCCGATCTTCAGCGTGCAATACCACCCCGAAGCATCGCCGGGGCCGCACGACGCGACCTACCTGTTTGACTGCTTTATCGAGCTCATGCGGACGCGTCAGCCGATCGACGCCGAGTCCATGCTCCGGGCCCAGTCCGCACCGCCGAGGGTGTCATCCGGCTGACAACCGGCATGAGCATCGGCCGCAACCGTGACTTCGGTGATTGCGTACCATCTAGGCCCGAAGTACGCTTGTGCTTGGCGTTGGGTGCAATCGGCAGGGCGATGTATAGTGGGCTCGGGCCGCGCCGGGGCGGTGTCCGTCCACCCTGCCGGCAATGGGTGCAGGCGTTGCGGCCAACGCCCGGCTGGGCGGTCTGGGAGGTAGGGATGAAGCTGTTTGCGACACGACGTTTGGTAGCGGCCTCGGCGATTGGCTTGGGCATCGCTTGGGGTGGGACGACCGAGACCTCGTTTGGGCTGGTTGTGGCCGGGCAGGACCAGCCGGATGAGGAGGTGTTGCTGAATCAGGCCCGGGGCGAAGCGGCCCTGGCCGAGGGGCGCGTGTACCTGGGGGCTCATCGCTGGCAGAGAGCGATCGACGCCTTTGAGACTGCCCTGCGGTATTTGCCCGGCAACGAAGATGCGCTCGCGGGGCTGAGGCAAGCCCAGGCGCAGCTCGACGAGGCTTCCGCCATCGGGGATGTGGATCAGGAACGACAGGTCCAGCTGGGTCGGGCCCGGGAAGAGTTCGACGTGGCTCTTCGGCGGGCCGGCGAGTTGCTGGCTCAGCAGGACTTCGCCGGGGCCGAGCGCGAGGTCCTTACCGCCCAGATCAGGCTCCGTCGCGTCCGCAACCTCTTCAGCGATCGCGAGCACAACGAGCGCAACCGCCAAGCCGAGAATCTTCTGGTGGAGATCGATGTCAGGCGGACGGACGCCCGGCTTGCGGAGGCTCATCGCATTCGTCTCGAAGCGGATCGCGCTCAGGAGGAGGCTCAGATCCGTGAGTCCCAGCAGCGACGGAGCATCATCACCCAGAACCTCCTGCGGGTCAGGCAGTTGCAGCTGGAACTCAAGTACGACGAGGCCCTGCAGGTCGTTGACGAGATTCTGTTCATCGACGAATACAACCCCGCCGCGCTGGTGCTGCGCGACACCATTCGCAACACGATATTGTACCGCGAATACGCCGAATTGCAGCGCAGGAAGGACCCAGGCTACGCCGTGCTGACCCTCGAAGGGCAGCGGGCGATGATCCCGCCTCAGCCCAACGTTTCAGGCCCCGGCGAGCGCTCCACCACGGGCGTCATGCAGTACCCCGAGGATTGGGCCCAGCTAAGCCTGCGCCGCTCGCACGAGGGCGGCTTCGGTGAGTCCCCGGCGAATCAACGGGTAGCCCAGATCCTCAGCCAGACCAGGATTCCCGTCGATTTCAGTCGCAACAGCTTCGACCAGGTAATCAGCTTCCTCAGCCAGGTCACGGGGGTTGACATCTACGTGGATTGGAAGGCGCTGGACTTCATCGGCGTGGACCCGTCCGACGAGATCACCCTTCAGTTGAATGATGTCGCTGTGGCCACGGCCTTGGAGCGAATACTGGAGCAGGCCGGCGACGATCTTGATCGGCCACAATGGTCGATCCAGGATGGGATTCTCACCATCTCCAGCGAGGAGAAGTTACGCACACGCACGCACACCCTCGTCTACGACATCCGCGACCTTTTGTTTGAGGTTCCCTACTTCGGCAACGCACCGGAACTCAACCTGGCTACTGCGCTGAACCAGGGCGGCGGCGGAGGGGGCTTCGGAGGCGGGGGCTTCGGCGGCGGCGGAGGAGGCGGGGGACGCGGAGGCGGGGGAGGCGGAGGTGGGGGCGACATCTTTTCGCCGCCCGGCGACGAGCCCCCTCGGCTCACTCGACAGGAGCTCGTCGGACAGATCATCGACATCATCCAGGACAACATCGATCCCGACGGGTGGCGCGACCTCGGCGGAGACACCGGCAGCCTCCAGGAGCTCAACGGCAATCTCATCATCACCAACACCCTGCGAAATCATCGCACGATCGAGGGCCTGCTGAGTCAGCTTCGCGAGATCCGGGCCCTTCAGATCAACGTCGAATCCCGGTTCCTGACCGTCAGCGCCGACTGGTTCGAGCAGATCGGAGTCGATCTTGACCTCTACTTCAACACCAACAACACGTTGCGCCAACGGCAGCTGGGGATCAATCCACAGTCTCGTCTCAGCGATTTCTTCGATCCCGACACCGGTCAATTGATCAGCCCGTTAATCCCTGACCCCACGTCCTTCGGGATTCCGGTCGATACGGACGGCGATGGCATTCCCGACACCAATATCTTCGCCGTTGGCCCGACCGCGCCGATCCAAGCCACGGGAGGCTTCGCGCCAATCGGGTTCGTGCAGGATTCAATCGGCCTGCTGGGGCTGATTGCCGGCCTGGAAGGGACGGCGGCGCTGGCCGCGGCTAACCCCACGCTGGCGCTGGGCATCCAGTTTCTCGACGATATTCAGGTGGACCTGCTGATCGAAGCCACCCAGGCGGACAGGCGATCGGTGGTGCTCACCGCCCCGCGATTGACCTTCTTCAACGGGCAGCGGGCGTGGGTGGCGGTGGCCAGACAGGTCGCGTTCGTCTCGGCCCTGACCGCGCTCACCGGTGACGCGGTAGGGGTGTTCCTGCCGATCCCAGGGGTCGTCTCTGAAGGCGTCGTGCTCGATGTGGAGGGAGTCATCTCCGCAGATCGCCGTTACGTGACCATG
The DNA here is from genome assembly GCA_022566535.1 of Planctomycetota bacterium. GTDB lineage: Bacteria > Planctomycetota > Phycisphaerae > Phycisphaerales > SM1A02 > JADFFQ01. The sequence continues at coordinate 17,412 of JADFIR010000007.1, read as the reverse complement.
ACCGTCATCGTCAGCCTCTCTGAGATCCTCAACATCCGGGAGCTGGCGGTCCAGGGGGCGGTGGGCGGCGGCGGGCTCGGCGGCGGCGGGGCCATCGCCTTCACCGCGATTCAGGAGCTACCGGAGGTCGAGGTGTCGCTGGTGCAGACCACGGTCTCCGTTCCCGACAAGGGCACCGTCCTGCTGGGCGGTCAGCGGCTGGTTAAAGAGATCGAGGTCGAGACCGGCATACCGGTGCTGTCCAAGATCCCCTTCATCAATCGGTTCTTTACGAACCGCCTCACGGCCAAGACGGAGGAGACGCTGCTGATCCTCATTCGCCCGGAGATCATCATCCAGCAGGAGAACGAGGACTTGCTGTTCCCCGGCCTGTCGGACTCGTTGGGCGGGGCGGCCGCGTACATGCGCTAGGCCCTCTGCAGCCAGCACACATTTTGGAGCATCAAAGGGGCGGTCGCTCTTTGACGGGCGAGCACCCCTTTCTCGCCTGCCTAGCGAGGGTTATGGCCCTGTGTTGCCTTGGTCGGCCGCCGCGAGTAGGCTATCGGCGGGTTCGCCCCGAAGGGGTCTCGCCATGACTTCCGCAGCTTCCCGTATCCGCGTGCTTGAGCAAGAGGGCGTATTGCGCATCGAGTTTGTCGATCGCAACATTCTCGATGAGGCGAACATTCAACAGATCGGCGAAGAAATCAGCCAACTGGTGGAGACGAAGCCACAGCCGAAGGTGTTGATCAGCTTCGACAACGTTGACCACCTCTCCTCCGCGGCGCTGGGCACCCTTATCACCATCAACAACAAGATCCGGAGCAAAGACGGCCAGCTGCGCCTGGCGAACATCGATCCGCAGATCTACGAGGTCTTTGTGATTACCAAGCTCAACAAGCTCTTCCAGATTCATGACAGTGCCGAGCAGGCGCTGGCCAGCTTCACGTAGAGACGCGACGCGTCATCACAGGGCCTTTTTTCGCGCGGGCATGACTGAGCCCACCTCGGATCACGACGTTCTTGAGGGCCGATTCGTTCTGCGCAATCGTCGTCAAGAGATCGAGCGAGCCCAGGGCAGTGTGCTGGAGATGATCGAGCGGCGCGGCTATGGCCGGTCGAGTCGTTTCGCCGTCCGCCTGGCCATGACCGAAGCGCTGGCCAACGCGTTGGCGCACGGGAACAGGAATGATCCGGGCAAGACCGTGAGGCTGGAGTATCGTATCGCCCGGTCTTGGGTGGTGATCGAGATCGAAGATCAGGGTGTAGGCTTTGACCCACAGGCTGTACCCGATCCGACGAGGCGGGAGAACCTCGACATACCCTGTGGTCGAGGTATCGTGTTGATGCGAGCGCACATGACCGAAGTCGATTTTCTCCCGCCGGGCAACCGGGTGTGCATATGACCTATGTTCGCCCCGCAGGCTCATGCGGCCCCGAGGAGCCCAACGGCAGGTAGCCGCACACTGCTCTTGGAATCGTTGCTCCGGGCCGGCGGCAGCGTGGCGGCCAAAGAAGAAAGCTCCCTCTCTGGCGAGGGAGCCTTGGGGTCTTCATCAACGGCAAGCGATCGAGGCGAGGATCATTACGGAGACGGTTCAAAGATATCGCCGAAGTCCTCGAATAGCTGCAGATTGATCAAGTCATGGTGCACCCGATATGAGTTAGGGGGCAGCCCGAAGCCGGGCGGGGGGTTTCCACCTAACGAGAGGGTCCAAACCCGAATGAGAACCCGCTGGTCCGATGGGTTGATGTATCGAGCCGCACCGTCGACGGCGAATGGGAACACGAAATCGTCCCCGAAGAGGGGGGTGAAACCGACGAAGGCGTAGCGATTCCAGCCCCAATCCCACAACTCGACGAACATGATGCTCGTGCCACTGCTTGTGTGGGACTCAACTTCGACCAGCAAGGCGCTCGCGCCGGGGGGGCGGGCGTGGGCGGTGACGAGCACGTCGGTAATCTCGCCGAAGGTGATGTATTGTGGATTCTCAGGCCCGCCGCCCGAATGGCTGGGAGTGGTATATTCGGACTCGATGACGAAGTAGTTGTTGTCCGATCCTTTGATCGAGAAGACGTTGCCGTAGATCAGGTTGCCGCGAAGGACCGTGATGCCATCGATCAACGGCGCGTCATCGAAGCCTGCGGGGCTTTGGTTGAGGATACTAGAGGCAGCGCTGCCGAAGTTGCCGGCGACGTCGGGGTAGGGACCGATCATGTGCGGACCTAAGTCCGGATCGAGGTCCAGCCCACATACCCCCGGTCCCTCAGGGAAGCCGCCGAAGAGTCGCGGCGGGTTAGGCGGCGGTATCCCCGGTGCGCCAAGAGCGAACCTGATCTGCTCGGGCATAATGGTGATGCCGTAGAACTGCTTGGCTAACCCCTGCAAACAGGCGACGAGTCCGGCGATCTGCGGGGCGGCCGCGCTGGTGCCGCCGAACAGCGGGGTGTACGAGCGGTCTGGGGTGGGAATGCCGTTGAACAGGAGGCCGTAGCCGGCGCTGGCGACAATGGTACCCCACGCCTTCACGTGGACGACATTGCTGCTGGAGTTGTCAAGGGGGGGATCTGTGCAGTAGTTGCTGAAGGCCAAACGATACCAGGGGAAGCCGGGAGAACAGGCGCCGACGACCATCCCGCCGCTATCGCCGAGGTCCGGGGCATTGTCGAGGTTGTAACAGGCGTTACCAGCGGCAATACAGCACGTGATGCCCAGATCGGAGGCCAGCCGGATCAGTGTCCAGTTTTCCTGACTGTTGTTGAGGTTCCCGGTCTCTGGGCCGGGGCCGTAGGAGGCAGAGATCACGTCGCCCGGGCCCAGCGTCAGCAACGCGCTGGTCCATGCGGCGAACTCGCGAGGGCCCTCTTCCAGTGACGTGAGCGGGAAGAAGTAGCCTTGAGCTTCCAGGGCGATGCCGGTCATGCCGATGCCATTCTGCTTCGCAACGGCGATCGACAGGGTGGCGGTGCCGTGCTCCGGAACCGTGACCGCAGGATCGCTGAGCAGCGTCTGACCCGGTTCGAGAATGACCTCAAGGAGGTCCTCATGGTCTTGGTAGTAGCCCCACTCAATGATGGCGACCTTCATGGTCTTGCCGAGGGTGAGGTTGCCCTCGCCGAAGGCATCGTGGCCGTCCACGTCAATAAGCCGCTGACCGAGCCCATACAGGCCTGGGTAGTCGGGGTTGTCAGGGTCATCGCCGGCGGGGCTGAGCGAGTTTCCGAGATTCCATCCGTGGCCGCCGAAGCCGAGGAAGGGGAAGCCGCCGCAGAAGGGGGGAAGGAACGGAACCAGGTCGGGCGGAAGCGGGTCGTAGCCTTGGGGCGTCAGATAGCCTTGCAGAGGGGTGAAGTCAGGTGTGACGTCCGTCGGGTCGGGGGGGGAAACGCAGAACTCAATCGCCAGCGTGACGCATCCGGGGCCCCAGACGTTGGCGCAGTTGGGGTTCAGCCCGGTGACGATGTTGCAGCAGGCCTCGTCGTCGCAGCCGCCGGTAGAGTGGACCTTGAAGCAACTGCCGTTGAGGGGGCTCGCGCAGCCACCGCCTGGCGGTTCTTCACACAGGAAGTTTGCCTGGGCCGCGCAGAGAGCGTCCCAAAACCCGCCATCGTCGTTTTCATCGCAGCAGAACGGATCGAAGCCGCAGACCAGGTCGCAACACACTTCATTGTCGCAGAACGCATTGCCGTTGCCACAGACTGTGTAACAGTCGCCCGTCAGTTCATGGCCGCAAGCGATATCGCAGTCGGTGTCCTCGCAGTCGGTCAAGGGGCCTGCCCACTTGCCGCCCTGAGAGAGGCAGATCTCCTCGGTGAGACCGTCGGTACAGTCGTCGTCAACGCAACAGGCGCCGGGGAACATGCAATCGATATCCTCACACAGGGTTCCGTTGCCCTGAAACTCCCCGCCTATTTCGATGCATTGCGCTAGGGTCAAATCGTCGATGCACTGTCCGAGATCCGGTACGCAGCAGGCCCCGGTGAGGCCACCGAATGGATACTTCTTCACCTCAAAGATGACCCATTCGACGGTCTGCAGTTCGTTGAGGGCTCTGGCTGCGCCCTGCAGCTTCTCCTGGGGCCCTTCAATGTACATCATGCCGGCCAGATCAGGCTGAGCCTTGCCGCTGTGCGCAGCCGCCCGGGCCTCGAGTTCGGCGAGTTTGCCGTCAGGGTGATTGATGAGTCTGCTGAGGCTAACTTCGAACTGGTCAATGATGGCCTGGACCTCATCGAGATTCCTATTGGCTAACGAGCGGACGGTGCCGTCGGCCGTGGGGCGCGCCTTGACCTCGTCTCTGAACTTGATAATCAACTTGCCGGTGGCGTCCTGGGGGATGCCCAGCTGGGCCGTCGGCGTCTTGGGGGTGGGTTTGCGCGGCGCGAGTGCTGGGTCGTCGCGGCCCCAATCATCGCCGACGCTCACACGGGCAGGCTCGCCGGACGGGCCGGTCTGGCTGAGGTGGCTGCCGCTGGGCGACGGGGTGGTCTGGGCACTCGGCCGATCGGGCACCGGCTTCCCGGCCGTAGGCTTCGGGTCATATTGTGCCAATGCCATGCCGGCGAACAAAAACAAACCAACGCAGAGGGCTCGTTTCAGCAACATGCTTCAGCCTCCATATGGTCGAGTCCGGCGGGCGTCATCGGAGTTGGATTCAGTGGGAGTTGCCTCAATACAGGTTCGGCCTCAATGCGCGCAGGGATGCACCCGCGCCTCAATCATACCCCAAGATTCTACCGTAGACGGTGATCGATTCAAATCCCAGGCTGAGATTTCGCGCCTCGACCCTTGCGGGGGCCCGTCCTTTGGGGCGGTAGGGTGGTGGTCGGCTGCGGGCGCGAGCCCTCAGGCGCCTCGATGCCCTCATCAAAGGATCGCTGCAAGCCACCGTCTTGGCTCGCTGTGGGGGCTCACGTGTCCGCGATCCGTGACCCGGTATCGGACGACGGAGCCATGACCTCGACCAGGGCGGGGGCTCGCTGGGCACCGAGGGCCTCGGCGACATCAGCGGCCTCGTCCAGCATCGCCTGCTCTTGCTCAGCCTCGGAAACCGGTGGCTCGACCAGTTTCTTGACCCGCATTGAAAGGTAGGGGTCGAACCCGGTGCCGGCCGGAATGAGGTGCCCCAGGAGCACGTTTTCCTTGAGCCCCTTGAGGTCATCGACCGCCCCCCGCAGCGCCGCTTCGGTGAGCACCTTGGTCGTCTCCTGGAAGGAGGCGCCCGAGAGGAACGACTCGGACTGAAGTGACGCTTTGGTGATGCCCAGCAGCAGCGTCCTGGCGGTTGCGGCTCCGGTTCGCTTGGTCTTGGCGGGCGATTTGCCCTCGGCCTCGGCGAGCGCATTGGCCTCCTTGGCTTCTTCTTTGTTCACCAAAGCGCCGGTCGGCAGATTCGTCTCTCCGGCGTCGATCACGCGGACCATCGAAGCGATCCGAATGTTGCGCTCTCGAAAGTAGAACTTGTCCACGACTTCATTGGGCAGCAGATCTGTATCGCCCGGCGAAAGGACACGCACCTTGCCGAGCATCTGGCGAAGGATGGTTTCGATGTGCTTGTCGGAGATTGGCACGCCTTGGGACCGGTACACGTTTTGCACCTCATCGAGCATGTAGGTGTAGAGAGCCTCCTCACCCCTGATGCGAAGGATGTCCGCGGGGATCAAGGGACCCTCGGTCAGGGGGTCACCGGCGCTGACATGATCGCCCGTGTGAACCAGCAGGTGTTTGCCTTGGGCGACGTGATGATCATGTTCGATCCCACCCTCGGAGGTTACCCGAATGGTCATCTTGCCCTTGCGTTTGTCCGAGTACAGCTCGATCTGACCGGAGATCTCGGCGGTGACGGCGGGGTCCTTCGGCGTGCGGGCCTCGAAGATTTCGGTCACTCGAGGCAGCCCCCCCACGATGTCCGCTGACCCCAGAACCTCCTTGGGTTGGCGTGCGAGCATTGCCCCGATCTTGATACGCTGACCTTCGGTCACTTCGATCCGAGCCTTGGCCGGCAAGTGGTGGAAGTCAAGAATCGTGCCCGCGTCGTCCTCGATGATGATTTGTGGGTGCTTCTCGCCCGTGTGCTCGATGACGATGAGCTCCATTGCTCGGGCGCCCTTGGCCTGCTCTTGACGGACCGTCTCTTCAATTTCGATGTCCTTGAATCGAACGATCCCCGACTTCTCCGCGAGGATCGGAGTACGGTGAGGGTCCCATGTCGCGAGGACCTGGCCCTTTTTGACCTTGGCGCCAGCTTCGACCATAAGCGTGGCGCCGTAGGGCACCTTGTATTTCTCGAGCTCGCGTTGCTTGTCGTCCAGCACGACAAGCTCCCCGTTGCGCTTGAGAGCGATCATCACAGTACCCGACTCGGTCTCGACCTTAACATGGTTGCACTCGCGGATATCAACGGTGCCGGAGGAGTTGCTCCGATAGCTGTTCTCGACCAATCCATGAGAGGCGATGCCGCCGGTGTGAAACGTCCGCATCGTTAACTGAGTTCCCGGCTCACCGATCGACTGTGCGGCTACGGTACCTGCGGCCAAGCCCTCCTCGACCAACTGCCCGGTGGACATGTCCATGCCATAACATTTGGCACAGACTCCGCGAGGGGTATCGCAAGTGAGCGAGCTACGGACTTGCACTGAGTCGATGCCCAGAGCCTCAATCTTCGCCGCGATTTCCGTAGTGATCAATTCGTTCTCGTTGACGATCGATGCGTCGGTAATCGGATTGATGATGTTGTGCAGGCTCGTTCGCCCGATGATCACATCACGCAAGGGGACGTCAACTTCCTCACCCTTGTAGATCGCCCGCTTGGCAATTCCTCGTTTGGTGGAGCAATCGCGTTCGAGCACCACGACGGCCTGAGCGACATCATAGAGCTTGCGGGTGAGGTATCCCGAGTCGGCGGTTTTCAGTGCGGTGTCCGCAAGACCCTTCCGGGCACCATGGGTGGAGGAGAAATACTCCAGGACGTTGAGACCTTCACGGAAATTCGCGCGGATGGGGGTTTCGATGATCTCGCCCGAGGGTTTGGCCATCAGCCCGCGCATGCCCGCAAGCTGCTGCATCTGACTGATGTTGCCGCGAGCACCCGAATGGGACATTAGGAAGACGGGGTTGAGATACCGTTCGCCCTCCTTGGAATCGATTGGCAGCTCTTGATGGTTGGCCGGATCACGTCGGTCGTTCTTTAGCGTCTCAAGCAGACTCTTGGTGACCTCTTCGCGACAGTGAGCCCACAGGTCGAGCAGCTGATTGTGCCGTTCTCGTTCAGTGATCGCCCCGGCCTGGTAGTTCTTTTCCACACGATCGACCTTCTTCTGCGTCTCATCAATCAGCTGCTGCTTGTTGGCGGGAACGCGGATATCGGTGATGCCGATGGACAGTCCTGAACTCGTGGACATCTTGAAGCCGACCTCCTTGATGTCGTCGAGCATCTGAAGTGTTGCGGGCCGGCCGAGCCGGCGATAGGTGTCGTCGATCACCCGGCTGCATCCCTTCATGCTGAGCGGGCAGTTATAGAAGGGCATTCCGCTGGCCAGGATGTCGCTGAACTGGACTCGGCCGATGGTGGTCACGACGCGGTGATGTTTGGGAATAGGTTCTATGGGACCTCTTTCAGAGCACACAATCTCATCGAAGCGATTCATGCGAACGACAATACGGTCTTGCAGGCCAATGCGCCCGAGGTCGAACGCCAGCATCGCTTCGTGCGGGTCCTTGAACCTTGGAAGTTTCTCCTCCGTACGTTGATCCTCCTCGTCGCTGCTGACGGTGAGGAAGAAGATACCCATGACGATGTCCTGGCTCGGGGAGACAATTGGTTCGCCGTTGGAGGGTGAGAAGATGTTGTGGGTCGAAAGCATCAGCACGTGCGCTTCGGCCTGAGCCTCGACCGACAGCGGCAGGTGCACCGCCATCTGGTCGCCGTCGAAGTCGGCGTTGTAGGCTGTGCAGACGAGCGGGTGGATCATGATGGCGTTGCCTTCGACCAACACCGGCTCGAACGCCTGAATGCCCATCCGGTGCAGAGTCGGGGCTCGGTTCAGCAGCACGGGATGCTGGTAGATCACCTGCTCAAGGATGTCCCACACCTCGGGCTCACGACGATCGAGCATGCGCTTGGCGCTCTTGATGGTGTCGGCCAGGCCGTGCTCTTTCAGCTTGCGGATGATGAACGGCTGGTATAGCTCCAGCGCGATCTTCTTGGGCAATCCGCACTGGTGCAGGCTCAACTCGGGTCCCACCACGATGACCGAGCGAGCGGAGTAGTCCACGCGCTTGCCCAGCAGATTCTCGCGGAACCTGCCCTGCTTGCCCTTGATCATATCGGTCAGCGATTTCAACGGCCGATTAGAGGATCCCAAAACCGGTCGCCGACACCGGCCGTTGTCGAACAGCGCATCCACCGCCTGCTGAAGCATTCGCTTCTCGTTTCGGATGATGACCTCCGGCGCATTGAGGTCCATCAGCTTCTTGAGCCGGTTATTGCGGTTAATGATCCGCCGGTACAGATCGTTGAGATCGCTCGTGGCGAAGTTGCCGCTTTCAAGCAACACCAACGGCCGCAAGTCGGGCGGGATGACCGGAATCACGTCCATGACCATCCAGGCCGGGTCGTTCTCGCTAAGTCGGAGCTGCTCGACCAGCTTGAGCCTCTTGGAGAGGTCCTTGATCTTCTGTTTGCTGCGGGTCTTGGTCAAGTCATCGCGCAGCTGCTGGGAGGTATCCTCCAGCTTGAGCTGATCGAGCAAATCTCGGATCGCCTCGGCGCCCATCAACGCGGTGAAGGAAGAACTGCCGAAATTCTCAACGGCCGCTCGATACTCGTCTTCAGTAAGCACCTGCTTGTACTGCAGGTCGGTTGTCCCTGGATCGTTCACGACGTAGTCCTGGAAATAGATGATCTTCTCCAGGTCGGCGGTCTTCATGGCCAGCAGCGCCCCCAGCCGGCTGGGCAAGGCCTTGAAGAACCAGATGTGGGTAATCGGCGCGGCGAGGTTGATGTGGCCCATGCGCTTGCGGCGGACGCGGCTATGGGTCACCTTTACTCCGCAACGGTCGCAGATGATGCCCTTGTACTTGGTGCCCTTGTACTTCCCGCAGGCACACTCGTAGTCGCGCTCCGGACCGAAGATCCGCTCGCAGAACAACCCGTCCCGCTCCGGGCGATACGTCCGGTAGTTGATGGTCTCAGGTTTCTTCACCTCGCCGAAACTCCAACTTCGGATGTCGTTGGGGCCGGCCAGAGTGATCTTCACCGAACCGTAGTCATTGACGCGGTCGTAGACGTTTTCGGCCATGGGTAGCACTCAACTCCTAGCGTTCAACGTGCGGTTCAAGAATGTGGGCGGCAGCGATCAACCGTCTGTCGCCGGCAATCGAGCCGATCGCCGACGGCAGACCGCCGGAAGCTCGATTACAAGAGACTTACCCCTTCAAGTTGCTGTTTCTCAAGCGTGATGTTCAGACCGAGGCCTTTGATTTCATAACACAGCACGTCAAAGACGACCGGCATGCCGGCTTCGAGTGTGTTGATGCCCTTGACCATTGAGTCGTAGATTTTGGTGCGTCCTTCCACATCGTCGCTCTTGACGGTGAGCAGTTCCTGGAGGACGTAGGCCGCGCCGTAGCCTTCCAAGGCCCAGACTTCCATCTCGCCGAAGCGCTGGCCTCCGGTTCTGGCCTTGCCGCCAAGCGGTTGCTGCGTAATCAGGCTGTACGGCCCGGTGGCCCGGGCGTGGATCTTGTCATCCACCAGGTGGTGAAGCTTGAGCATGTACAGATACCCGACGGTTGTCTTCTGATGAAATGGCTCGCCCGTTCGCCCGTCGTAAAGCTGCACCTTGCCGCCATAGGGCAGACGAACAAGCAGTTCGCGGGAGTCGCCGGGGGCCTCGCCCGTCTCTTCGAACCGTGCGAGGCGCTGTTGAACGTGGTCGTTCGCCTCGTCAATGGTGGCGAGCACCTCCTCTTCAGTTGCCCCGTCGAAGACAGGAGTAACCGCCTGAAAACCCAGTACCGCCGCCGCCCAACCCAGGTGCGTCTCAAGGATTTGGCCAACATTCATCCGTGACGGCACGCCGAGGGGATTCAGCAGCAGATCCACCGGCGTCCCGTCCTCGAGGAACGGCATGTCCTCCTCAGGAACAATGCGGGAGATGACGCCCTTATTGCCGTGCCGTCCGGCCATCTTGTCGCCGACGGCCAGTTGGCGCTTAGTGGCCAGGTAGACTTTGACCATCTCCAACACACCCGAGGGCAGTTCATCACCGCGCTTCATGTGCGCGAGCTTGCGTTCCCGCTCCTGTTCAATGGCGATAATTCGGGGCCAGAATTGATCGTGAATCCTCTCCGCATGAGCCTTGGCATCCTTGTTCCCTTTGATCCATTTCGAATCGAAGGTCTCGATCTGTTCCAGGATGACCTCGGGGATATCTGACGCCCCGACCTTCTGTCGCGTCGAGGGATCCACCATCTCCGTACCGAGCACCTCGTTCATTTGGCGGACCATCTGCCGGAACAACGTGATGGCCTTGGCGTTCATCTGACGCTCGTACTTGGCCGTATTTTTCTTGACGTCCCTTTTCTGTTCGTCGGAGAGGTGCATTCGGCGGCTAAACCGCTTGGCGCCGATGACCATTCCTGCGGTGCCTGCGGGAACTTCCAGGGAGTCGTTCTTCACATCCTCGCCGGCTCGGCCGAAGATCGCATGCAGCAGTTTTTCCTCTGGAGTCAGCTCCGATTTGCTCTTGGGGCTGACCTTGCCGACGAGGATGTCGCCGGGGTTTACGCGGGCCCCGATGCGGATCACGCCGTTCTCATCGAGGTTCGACAGCATCTTCTCCGAGACGTTGGGAATGTCGCGTGTGAACTCTTCACGCCCCAGCTTCGTCTCGCGAACTTCGACATCGAAGCTCTCAATGTGAATCGACGTGAACACGTCCTCCTTGACCAAACGCTCGGAGATAACGATCGCATCCTCGAAGTTGTAGCCGTCAAAGGTACTGAACGCGACCAGAATGTTCTTGCCGATGGCCAGCTGGCCGTGTATGGTAGACGCGCCGTCGGCGAGGATTTGCCTTTCCTTAACCTTTTGTCCCAGTCGGACGATCGGCTTCTGATTCTGGCACGTGCGTTCGTTGAGACCGACGAACTTGCGAAGCTCGTATTCATCAGCGTTGTCGATAACGATACGATCCGCATCAACGTAGGTGACGGTCCCTCCTCTCTTGGCGTTGACGATCATACCCGAGTACTCGCCCACGATCCTCTCCATGCCGGTGGCGACGATCGGGGGATCGGGTTTGATCACCGGTACCGCCTGCCGCTGCATGTTGGACCCCATCAGGGCGCGGTTGGCATCATCATGTTCGAGGAACGGGATCAGCGCTGCCGACACCCCGACCGTCTGCTTTGGTGAGATATCCACGTATTGCACGTCTGAGGCATCGACCTGAGACAGGTCGCCGCTGACTCGGGCCAGGACCTGCCGCTGGGTAATCCGACCGGACTCATCGAGCACGTCAGAAGTAGCGAGTATCGCCTTCATCTCCTGGTCCGCCCGCAGGTACTCCACCTCGCCAGTCACCTTGCTCTTCTTGACGTTGCGATATGGTGTGAGCAAGAAGCCGTACTCGTCAATTTTGCTGTAGATGCCCAGTGATGCGATCAGCCCGATGTTGGTGCCCTCGGGCGTTTCGATTGGACAGATGCGCCCATAGTGTGAGATGTGGACGTCGCGGACCTCGAAGCCGGCCCGCTTGCGGTTCAGCCCGCCCGGGCCTAACGCCGACAGGCGGCGCTCGTGCACCAACATCGAAAGCGGGTTTGTCTGATCGACCACCTGGGACAGCTCACTGCGGCCGAAGAAGAATTCAATGGCACTACTAATGGATTTCGAGTTGACGAGGTCCGCGATCTTGCTCAGCTCATCCGGATCCTTGATGCTCATGCGTTCTTGGACGGTCCGCCGCAGCTTGAGGGAGCCCTTGCGCATCTCCTCAATAGCCAGTTCGTCGAGGGTGCGGAGCCGCCGGTTGCCAAGGTGATCGATGTCGTCCACGTGGGCCTTGTTGCGCTTCGCCCGCAAATCCATGATGTATCGGATCACCGCGAGGAAGTCCTCGGCACGGATGTGCATCACGTCCTCCGGGACGTCCATTTCGAATTTGCGGTTGATACGGAACCGGCCGACTTTGCCTAGCCGATAGCGATTCTCGTCGAAGAACTTTTCGTGGAACAAGGAACGTGCCTTCTCGACCTGAGGGGGGTTCCCCGGCCGCAGCCGACCGTAAATCTTCAATAGCGCCGCTTCGTGTTCCGTCACCTCCCCGAGGAAATCAAGCTTTTCCTCCGCGAGCGTATTGAGCAGCAGCGGATCGCCGGGGTCTTGGATGACGCGGACGGTGGTCCAGCTCTGAGCGAGGATCTTCTCAATCGCATCACCGATCTGTTCCCCCGCGCGGCGTACTTCAACCCCATCCTCATCGATGATCGGCTCGGCCGTGTAGTGCTCAGGACGGAGCTTCTCGAGCTTGATCTCCTGAATGTCATAGAACAACCCGATCAACGCGTCCATGGTGCTGTATCGCTCGTCCAGAGCGCGCAGGAACGTGGTGGCGGCGATCTTCGTGGACTGATCGATCCGCATCGTCAGCACATCCTTCTTGGTGACCTCCAGCTCGATCCATGAGCCGCGCTCAGGAATGATGCGGGCCGAGTGCAGCGGACGGTCCCCAACGGCTGAACTGATGCCGAAGTCCACCCCCGGTGAGCGGTGAAGTTGGCTGACGATCACCCGCTCGGCGCCGTTGACGATGAACTCGCCACCGCCCATCATGATGGGGATCTCCCCAAGGTAGATCTCTTCCTCGGGAATCTCCGACACGCCTTCACGCACCAGCCGCACCCCGATTCGGAAGGGCATGCCGTAGGTCAGGCGAAGCTCTCGGCATTCATCCGGCGTGTAACGGGCCTCGTCGAGCTTGTAATAGAGGTACTCCAGCCGCATCGTTCCGTCATAGGACTGGATCGGGAATACCTCGCGCAGCAACGCCTCCAACCCCGACTTGGGGTTGCGCTTGTCTTGCGGCTGGTTGAGTTGAAGGAAGCGTTCGTACGAGTCGCGCTGCACCTGGGTGAGCGTGGGTACGGCGATCGCATCGCCGCGCTTGGCAAAATCGCGCACGTTCTTTGCAACCATCAAGTCACCTCGAAGGCCGACACGCCAAGCATGCCGCAGACCGCCGTCCCGGTGAGGGGGTCAGTTGGTTTAGGTACAGTTACAGTTGCTGCCGCCGATCGCCCTAGTCTAGCGGCCCCTAGCACAAAAACAATGCCGACGCAAGTGAATCTTGAGAATTTCATGGAAAAAGATCGCGGACCGGCCGGTGGGGGCGAGGGGCCGCGGCGCGCCCGGGCCTCCCTGCATCGGGCCGGCTGCCATCAGAGACCGCCTTGGAGGTGCCGGTCCCTGTCGAAAGCCCCGGCGGCCTGCGTTCCAGCCGCTGAGCCCGCTCGAAGCGGTCGAGCCGATCCCCCCTCACGGCTCGGCGACCCGGACGAGCGACACCTCTGCTCCCATGCGCCAAGCTCTTGCCTACTTGATGGTGACCGTCGCGCCGACGTCCTGGAGCTTGCTCTTGAGAGCCTCGGCGTCGTCCTTGGAGATCTTCTCCTTGACCGGCTTCGGGGCGCTATCCACCAGCGCCTTGGCTTCCTTTAGGCCGAGGCTGGTGGCCTCGCGCACGGCCTTGATCACCTGGATCTTCTTTTCGCCAAACGACTCGAGGATGACATCGAACTCGATCTGTTCCTCAACGGCGGCTTGGTCCCCCGCATCGCCTGGCGCGGCCATCATCACCGCTGCCCCAGCCGCTGCCGGTTCGATGTTGTAGGTTACCTTCATATAATCAGCGAGGTCCACGGCTTCCTTGAGCGACAGGGAGGAGATGTCGTCGCCGAGCTTCGAGATCTTCTTTTCGAATGTCTGGGTTGCTTCGTCTGTCATTGATTTGAAACTCCACCGCAAAGGTTCGTCGCCCGAGAGGTGCCGCCCGCGCGGCATTTAACCCCGATGCATCCGGGCCAGTCGGACGTGTTGAACGAGTGTACGCATCCGCTCGGGGAAACAACTCGCGTGGTCCCCGGCGGGTGTTGGGCTAGCCGGCCTTGGAGATCGTTTGTTCATCGGATAACCTCCTTTCGATCTCCTTGACGATACTGAGGATGCCTGATGGCGGACCGAGCATCGCTGCGACGAGCGTTGCCGCCGGGGCCAGTACCAGTTGGACCACCTTCGCCTGGGCCTCGAGCCTGGTGGGGTATTGACTCAGGCGCGTGACACCGGCTTGACCCTCGAAGAGCTCGCCATCCATCACCGCCGCTCGAAGATCGAGGTGCTCGAGTTTTCGGGCCCACGCCACCATCTCGCGGGCCACGTCCACCACGGATTCCGCCCCGTAGGCCAGCGCCGAGGGCCCTTGCAACGATCCAATGATCGCCTCCAGACCGGTGCCCGCAAACGCCTTGCGGGCCAGGGAGTTCTTGACGATCGTCACCCGGATGTCCTTGGAAGCAAGGTCCAGGCGAAGGGCGTTATTGTCGTTGGCGTCCATGCCGCGGATGTCGATCACCAGCGCCGCCTCGACGTCGTCAAAGCGCTTCTTATAGTCGGCCAGGATGAGTTCCTTTACAGGCTTGCTCATTGGGGTGCTCTGGAACTCCTAGACCTCCACCAGAACGCTCGGCGTCATCGTTCCACTGATGACGCACTTCTTGATGTAGTGGCCTTTCGACGAAGCCGGCTTGGCCTTCTCAATCATGGACATGAAGTGCTCGTAATTCTCGATCAGGTCCTCATCGGAGAAGCTCATCTTTCCGAGCACACTGTGAACGTTCCCGCCGTCGTCATTGCGATACTCAAGCTTGCCCGCGGCATACTCCTTGACCGCGGTCGCCACGTCGGCAGTCACGGTTCCCGCTTTGGGTGAGGGCATCAAGCCCTTGGGGCCCAGCGTTCGGCCAAGTTTGCTGACCATCCGCATCATGTCCGGCGAAGCGATGGTGACGTCGAAGTCCATCCATCCGCCTTGGATCTTCTTGATAAGCTCCTCACCCCCGGCCTCGACGGCCCCGGCGGCCTTGGCTTCGTCGATCTTGTCAGATTGGCAAAAGCAAACGACCCGCGCGGTCTTGCCCACGCCTTTGGGCAT
This sequence comes from Planctomycetota bacterium, assembly GCA_022566535.1. GTDB lineage: Bacteria > Planctomycetota > Phycisphaerae > Phycisphaerales > SM1A02 > JADFFQ01. The sequence continues at coordinate 2,217 of JADFIR010000007.1, read as the reverse complement.
CGAGATCGATCCCCGAATCTGCTGATCTGCTTGGCGGGGGTCGATGCCCAGGTGCACGCAGACCTCGACAGTCTGATCGAACCGAGGCCCCTTGAACGCCTTGACGGCTTGAATAGCCGCGGGGATCGGCTGAGCGCCCTGGGTCTTGGCCGCGATCTGGATATTGGCGGCGGCCCGTTTGTTCGACATCCGCTCAACCCTCCTCAACCGTCACGCCCATTGACCGTGCGGTGCCTGCGATGATTCTCATCGCGGCCTCGATGCTGCCCGCGTTGAGGTCTTCAAACTTCTCCTGAGCGATCGCGCGAAGCTGGTCGGTGCTCAGTGCGCCGACCTTCTCAGCGGCCGGCGAGCCGGAGCCCTTCTCGATGCCCGACGCTTCCTTGATCAGCACCGAAGCTGGCGAAGATTTGATCTCGAAGTCGAACGACCGGTCGTGATAGATCCTGATCAGGCAGCCGACGACCTTGCCGTTGAGGTTCTTGGTCCGCTCGTTGAATTGCTGGATGAACTGGCCGGGGTTGATCCCGGCTGCGCCTAAGGCTGGGCCGATCGGCGGGGCCGGGGTCGCCTGGCCGCCCGGAGCCGTAATCTTCAACTGCTTCTCGAGGCGCTTGGCCATCGGTCGATTCTACCTTCCACCAGGCCCCACCGAAGCCGCTTGCGGATTCGCGGTGGTCCGCCTGCAGCCGCTTCCAGGGGCAGTGGATCGTGTGGTCTGGATTGAGAGGCGGGAGTATAGCATCCGCAAGCGAACGTTCAATGTGGTTGAACAACCCAACCGTCCCGGCCTGCGTCAGACGGAGCGAGCCGGCTCGTCCCCGAGGCGAGTGACGACCGACTTGCCTGTGGTTTCCGTGCCGCGACCGGTGTTCGACGACCCTCCGGGCTGAGGACAGCCCGGCTTCACTGCGCAAGCCCCTGATCACTCATCACTCATCACTCTCTTTCTCCTTCGTCCCTTCGTCCCTTGATGCCTCGGTACCTTCTTCCGCCAGCTTCGCGCGCCACTCGGCGGCCTTTGCGTCGTAGCCCCTGCCAGGTTCGGCTTCGTGCCAGGCGTCGTAGAGATCGGCCAGATAGCCCACAACTCTTTTCGTCTGCAGGTGCTCATCGCCCACCGCAGTCTGCAGGATGCCGTGCGCCTCGAGCAGCGCCGATTCCGCATCGTCGAACCGTTCCAGCGCCGCCAGCGCCCGTCCGTGCTTGCCGAGGAAATTACCGTAGAACCAGTGCTCCGCGCCCAGAGTCTCACGCGCCGCAACCACCGCCTCGCCTGCCAGCTCTTCAGCCTCCACCGCGTTACCGAGATCAACGAGCAGGAGGGCGAGGTTGCTCTTGGAGATCAGCGTGCCCGGGTGGTCGTCGCCGAGGACGCGGCGGTTGCCCTCCAGCGCCTCGCCGTGGTAGGGCTCGGCCTCGGTGAGCTTGCCCTGGGACCGCAGCAGAGAGCCCATGTTGTTGATCGAGGCCAGCGTGTCCGGGTGGTCGTCGCCGAGGACCCGGCGGTGGCCCTCCAGCGCCTCGCGGTAGTAGGGCTCGGCCTCGGCGAGCTTGCCCTGGGACTGCAGCAGAAAGCCCATGTTGTTGATCGAGTGCAGCGTGTTCGGGTGGTCGTCGCCCAGGACGCGGCGGCGGCCCTCCAGCGCCTCGCGGAAGTACGGCTCGGCCTCGGCGTACTGGGCCATCGACGTGAGCAGGACGCCCATCTCGTTGATCGAGCCCAGTGTGTCCGGGTGGCCGTCGCCCAGTTTCTCACGACGGGTCTGAAGCGCCGCTTCCTGCAACGGCATCGCGGGTTCGTATAGGCCGATGGCCCGATACGTGTTCGCCACCGTCCGCTGAAGCGCAGCGCGGACGAGGGGCTGGTCGGTGAATTCCCTTTCGATCGTCTCCACCGCCCGCGACAGCACATGCTCGTCGATGACCCTGCGCGCCAGGTCGGTGGGATTAACGCGTCTTACCGAATCGTCAAAGAAGCTAATGGCCGCGGTTGTGTCGTCCTGCGTCGCCGCCTGCGCGTTGAGGGATTCTCGGATGCCGTCTCGCAGGTTGGCGAAGATGCCGCGACCCATGCCCTCCGGGTCAATACCGCCGAGCATCGAGGATTGGAAATCGACGACGGTTTGCAGTTGATCGCGAGCTTCGATCGTTTCTCGCTCGCGCCGCTCGGCCTGCTGCCCGAGGGAGATCGACGTAATCAGGCCGCCGGTGCTC
>JADFIR010000036.1 GCA_022566535.1 Planctomycetota bacterium | reverse complement strand
CGATCATCGTTGATGAAGAAGACATCCTGGCGGTTGTTGCCGCGCTGCGTGATATGGTGGGCCAGACCGGGTACGACGATTCGCGCGACTCTCGGCATCGCAGACAGCGTAGCCGATACGGGTAGCGTTGGGAAATAGGTGACTGTCCCTAATTGAATGTGAATGTGAGGTTCGACCATCGCGACCTGCTTGGGCACTTTGGCGCCTGTCCAACCACGCAGGCGTGTCCATCACCGCCCCCCGGCTGCGGTTCGGTCACCGTCACAGAGCTTGAGGGAGCCGTCACGCTGATGGGCTTTAGCGGCGTCCCCGACTACCAGGCGCATATCTCGGCTACGAGCGAAGGCGAAGCCTTCGTGTGCGCCTGCGTGCTGCTTGCGCTTCTGGAGGGGCAGCCATAGGGAAAGAGGAAGCCACAAGCCATGCGCCATAAAGCATGAGCCAAAGCCCAGGGAACGCATTCCCTGGGCTTTCTCTTCATTCTGCTGTGCGGCGCAGCCACGTCTCTGCGCGCACTGTGGGTTGAGGTCGCGCCGCGCGCACGAGTTGGTTGAAGATGAAGGCCCGATGCGCTTGCGAAGCGCCGACTTAGCACGAGATAAGCTGAGATATGCCTCGGTTAGTCGCAGTTATGGCGCGCGCGGCATGGCTGGCGCGCGCTGAGTGGCCCGCACGGCCGCCTGGGCGCGCGCAAGAAAGACCGACCCTTACTTGTACCTCAGAATCAAGCCCCCGGAAGTGCAATGTGGGACCCTAAAGCTGCCGCGCGCGCGGATCGTGCCGCGGATCCGGCGCTGTTACCGGCACAATTCGAGGTAGGTTCCAAAGAACTCTCGGAGTTCATCCTGGAATCGCTCGCCGAGCGTGAGTCCGGCGATCTCGACGATCAAAGAATCGCCGTCGGCGAGCGACAGGCAGCGTCCGCCCCCGGCCTTGGCGATCTCCCGGAAGTGCTTGACCTCTTTGCCTTCAGCTTGAATCACATGCGTGGTGAGGTCGGCCTGGGCGCCGCGTTGGGCCAGTCGTGCGCACAGCGCGCCGGTGCCCACGCGAGGCGGGGCGTCGCCGATGAGCACGAGCACTTTGGTGTTGCCCGGCTGCCAACTCAGCCGATTGCACGCCAGTTGCAGGGCCGGGTAGACCGCTTCGGGACGGTCCCCGCCGCCGCCTGCGGTCAAGGACCACAATCGCTGGCGGGCCAGGGTGATGTCAGACGTGAAGTCCCAGGCTCTGGTCTCGAACTCATCGCGTCGATCGCGATAGGCGATCAACGCCACCCGCAGCGTGTGTACGACGTCGCCGACGAAGACCATCAGATCGTCGATTCCGCCCTGAGCCTCAGCGAGCTCGCTCCACATGCTGGCGGTGCAGTCCAGACAGATCGCCAGGTCCAGCGACCGGCTGCTGAGCGATTCGATGTAGCTTTCCAAGGCTGCGAAGTCATTCGGTTCAAGCGTAGCGAAGAGACCTGGCTCGATGGGTGTGTGGGGTGATTCAGGAATGCTGTGGGCCGGTTGAAGGGCCAATCGCCGCCCAGTCTTGCGCAGCCACTGCTGCCAGCGGTACCGCCGTCGCAGGTTCGGCTGGCCGGTCACGACTGCAAGTCGCGGCGAAAGCAACCCAGCGTCGGTGCGGGTCATTCGCAGAATGATCTTCTTCACCGTCTCCTTCGCTAACGCGCTCAGCTCCTCATCGCCGCTAGCGATGGCGAGCTCCACCGCTAGCATCTTGTCTTGGAGACTGCGGGCCCTCGCCAGATAGCGGATACCGCGGCCTAACCGTTCGGCATCCAGCGGGTAGCGGTGCCGTAATGCTGTGCGCAGGACGCGCGGCTCGTGTTCCGTGGCGAACGACACTTCGGTTGCGGGCACTCGTCGTCGGCCAAGCGTGCGCACAGCGAAGGCCCGCACCTGCCATGCCTCGTCGGCAAGGAGGGTCTGCAAAATATGGCGGCTTTCCAAACAAGCGTAGCGTTCCAGGCGCATGGCCGCGATGGCTCGTCTCGGCCACGATTCGCCGTCAAGGAGCCGGTCGATCGTCTGCTTTTCGATTTGCGGTGCGTGGGAGAGCGCGGCCTGCCCTGCAGCGGTGTCGTCGGCGGGCGTCGATTCGATGGGCCGACGATCCTCGCTCGGCTCGCTATTGGCGACCCCCATGGGGCCCAGCGCCGCTGCGACGCAGACCACCTGCGATAGAAATGCCGGTCGGCGGGATCGACGCGCGTCGGTCATTGCCAACAGTGTAGGCCGGCCTCGCCCGGGGGCTGATGTGCGCTGGCGTGGGGGGCAGATGTTGTTGAGGCAGGCGAGGAAACCGTGGCCCACCGGGGCGGATTCGGGCTTGACCCGGAGGATTGCATGGGATACTATGCGAGACATAGTAAGAATCCCCACGGTTGAGGCAGTGCAGATGCGAATTGAACGCGAGTTGATGCGAGGGGCCGGGCCGGTGGCCGTGCTGAAGCTGTTGCAGCGTGGCGAGATGTATGGATACGAAATGGTGGAGACGTTGTCCGAGCAGACCAAGGGCGTGCTTGGCATGGGCCAGTCCACGCTGTATCCGATGCTCTATAACCTGCAGGCGAAGGGGCTGATCACGAGCCGCCGCCGGCAGGCCGATTCCGGCCGGCAACGCCGCTACTACGCGCTGACAAAGAAAGGGTCCAAGCGTCTTGCCTCTGAGACCAAACAGTGGCAGGCGCTGGTGGGGGCGATGGGTGCTCTGGGCATCGTCGCCGGCCGGGAGCACGGCGCGTCCGTCGCCAAGGCAACGCCGGCATGAGCGCAGCGGCATCCACTTCCCGTGGGGGTGCACAGCCGAGCCTGTTGCGCCGCCTTGCTCATACACCGATGCGCGACATCGTGCGTGGCCGGCTCAGTGGCCGGACCGACGTGAAGCGCCTGGTGGCCGCAGCCGAGTTGCCTTCGCCGCTAGCGTCAATCGTGCTTGAGGTCGCGCGCCGGTCGCGGCTGTGGCGATTGGAGCGGGCGGACGTTGCCGATGAGCTGATCGCGCACTTCGTTGACGGCCTGTCGGCAGGCTCTTCGCCTCAAGCCCTGGCGGATGCGTTCGGACCTGCCCGGCAGGCGGCGAGGCTCATTCGCCGGGCCAAGCGCCGCAATCGGCCGCTTCTCTGGAAGGCTTGGGTACGGTCGGTGCAGGCCGTGGGACTGGTGGTCGGCCTTGTCGTGGTGATCTATATCGTCGCCGCGATCCGCCTATTCACCGGCAGGCCGGTCCTGGCCCACGATTACCTGGCCGATTTGAATGCCGCTGCCCTGGCCGTGCCGCAGACGCAGCGGGCCTGGCCGATGTATCGAACGGCGCTGGTTGCGTTGGGTGAAATTCCAAAGGAGATCGACCTACGTGTGCGTCCTGCGGATTCCGACTGGGACGAGGTGGCTGAGTTTGTCGCGACGCATGCTGAGGCGCTTGATCTTGTGCGCCAAGCCGCGGCCCGGCCGGGTCTGGGCTACATCGTCGGCTTTGTGATGGACGAAGCCGATCTTGCGTTGTGGCCTGAAATGGAACGCTATGTCCACGACCGCAACGTCGAGATGGAGATGGCCAAGGCGGGGTTGATGGGGCTGCTCTTGCCGCACATGGCGCAGCTTCGCAAACTGGGTCAGTTGCTTGCGCTGGATGCGCACCGGGCGGTTGCACTAGGCGATGGGGCGCTGGCAGCGGCTGACATTGAAGCGAGCCTTGGCCTTGCCGAGCACGTGCGCGAAGCACCGTTTCTCATCAATGAACTGTCGTCGCTTAGAGTGATTGGAGGCGCTTTGACCACGGTCGGTGAGATTCTTGCCGAGCATCCCGAGATCTTTACCGACTCGCAGCTCCACGCGTTGGCCCATCGCCTCGCGGCGGTGCACGGCGGACGGATCCAACTACGCCTGGATGGCGAGAAGCTGGTGTTCCAGGACTGGGTACAACGCCTGTACACTGATGACGGCCAGGGTGACGGTCACCTCACTGCCCAGGGGCTGCGGTCGCTGGCTTATGTCGGGTGGATGGAGGGCGATTCGTCGGATGTCCCGCCGAGCCGCGTCGGTCCGCTTGCCCCGGCCTTGGGACTGGTCATGGCCGGCCGGCGGGAGATGACCGAGGAGTCTTCGCGTCTGTTTGCCCTGGCCGAGGCCGAGTCCGCCAAACCACTATGGGAGCAAGATCTCTTCAAAATCGACCGTAATGTTGAGCAGCACAAAGGGTCATTCATTCACATGGCGCGATATCTGCCCATTGCTCTGTTGATGCCGGCATTTGCGAAGGCGGGCCGTTCTCCTCAAATGCTCATCCAACAGCGCGATGCGATGTTGGTGGCGATTGGGTTGGAGTTGTATCGCCGTCTCAACGGCGCTTGGCCGCAGTCGCTGGAGATGCTCGTGCCTGAGTTGCTGCCGGCGGTTCCGGCGGACCGCTTTGACGGCCGGCCGCTGCGCTACCGGCTCGTTGACGGAACGCCGCTGCTGTACTCGATCGGTGCGGATCGTGACGATGATGGCGGGCGACCGCCGCTCGACGCCAGGGGCCGGCTTGCTCCAAAGCTGGGCGCTCGGGTCGTCGAAGATCCGACCAAGGCCGCCGATGGCGATTGGATCCTTTGGCCGCCCGTCCTGGAACCGGTTGGTGGATCTGGATCCCCCGGCAGAGCCGGGGGCTAAGGGCTCAATCGCCGTGCTTCTCGCGCAATCGGGCGCTGAGCCGCAGCAGAAGTTGCACGCGCTCGAACTCATCCAGCACTTCCCGCAGCACCTCGCGGACCGGGTCGGCCGGAGGCGCCGCGAGAACGTTGGCCTGATCCGGCGGCAACTGCTTGCGGGCCATCGAGCGGTACCGGCTCAGCGTGCGATCACCGAACCGCGACACCGGTTCGAAATCTTCGGCCATGAACCACGTCACCGGCACCCGAAGGCCGGCATTGATCTGAGCTTTGACCACGAGGTCTGCGTGCTCGTCACTGCGGAGAATGAATCGCAGATGAATGCGCTGGGGATTCGCCTCGGCAACGCGGGCCATGGCCGAGCCTTGCAGCGCGCAGTCGCCACACCACGTGCCTGAGACGCACAGCACATTCATCTCACGGGCAAACGAGTTGACGAGGGCATGTTGCTCAGCGGTGAGTGCGAGTTGGCCGTAGCGCTGGTCCCATGGCGGTCGATGGCCTTGCGACTCACCGCTCGTGACGAATTCGGCGAAGGGCAGGCCCTGTTCAAACTTCCGGCGGAGTATGTCTGCGGTAAGCAGCATGGTGGTCGGGTTCAGTGGTCAGCATTCAGCATGGTCCCCCGGCAGAGCCGGGGGCTAAGGGTTCAATCGCCATGTTTCTGCCGCAATCGGCCGCTGAGGCGCAGCAACAGATGCACGCGCTCAAACTCGTCCAGCCAATCCTGGAGCGTGGCCTGTAATTCCTGATCGGGGACCGGCGCTCCCGGCAACGGGCAGGCCGGCCCGAGCTGTTTCGCCGCCATCGTACGGTAGCGGTTCAGTGTGCGGTCGCCGAAGATCGACACCGGCTCGAAGTCCTCAGCCATGTAAATCACCATCGGCACCCGCAGGCCGGCGTTGCTCTTGATCTGCTCCGCCAGATCAGGATGCTCGTCGCGATCAATCCACTTCAGGCTCACGCACGGGTTGGCTTCGGCAATCCGCTCAATAAGCGGCCCCTGCTGCACACAATCCCCGCACCAGATCCCTGAAACGCACAGCACGTTCATCCGGCGTACGAACCCTTCGATGAGGCGGCGCTGCTCATCGGAAAGCTGCACCTGGTCGTAGATCTTCTGCCAGTTGCCGGCCTTGGCGGAATCGGTGGCCAGATAGTCGTCCCAGCTCAGCGCGGCGTCAAACTTGGACTTGAGGTACGCAGCGTCCATGAGGACTTCTCGTTCGAGATTGATAGGAGAGGCAACGAATCGGAGACGTAGAATAGGCTAATCGGTTCCGTCATGATCGTGGGGCAATCGCCGAGATGTTATCCACCGAGGAGTTCGTTTATCAGGAAGAACTGTTGGCCGCTTGGATTCGGCGCTGCGGAGAGCGGCCGTTTCGGTGGTTTCTGCTGCTGTGGGGCGCGATTTTTCTCGTCAGCATCCCGGTAGCCTTTCTTCACTTTGACCACAAGCGTTTCTCGGGCCGGCCGCCTGTGCCTGAGGCGGTGCCATACGCCGGCTATCTCCCCGGCGCCGGTCGCTCGCATGAACGAACCATTGATCTGGACCCTCAGAACTTGCCGCTCTATGACCCGTCTCGTGTGCGTCAGGACGTCGGGATCAAGATTCGAGAGGCTTCGGGCCCGGATGCGAGGAATCGAGTCTTTGCTTGGGCCCCGCATTATGTGGGTGTAGTAGGCTGGCCGGAAACGGCCGTGACCTGGGTTTCGCATTCCGCCTGGGACGTGACCGACCCGACAAGGCCCTACCCGCCTCTCAAAGGACAGTGGGTCGGCGGGTTCCAAGTACAGGGATCTGCATCGGTCAGCTTCTCATGGGTCAACGAAGATGCATCACGGGGGTCGAGTATCCATCTTGTTTTGCCTGGCGCGCTCGTGCCGCTGGCGCTGCCGCAGACCCTGGCAGCCGGGAGCATCCTGTGGCTCTGGACGGTATATCGAGTTCGCCACCGTCGGCGACGGCGACGAGGACTGTGTCTGACCTGCGGCCATCAGCGAGATCCTGCACGCACTGCTTCGGTCTGCCCGGAGTGTGGGGCGCCTCAGCCCCAGGCGGACGCGAGCCCCGCCAGGCCTGCAGCCGTTTTCCGGTTTCTGAGCACACCAGGCCGGCGTTCGTTGGTCATCTTTGGTCTAATGGGTCTCGCGTGGCTTGCCATGCAGGGAACAAGCAGATCGGAGCAGACAACGCAGCCGATGAAGCCCCGTGTTGAAGCAAATTCGCGGTTCAGTGCCGAGAGCGGGCGGACATACACGAAAAGCGTGCAGTCGAGCTTCCGGTTTTATGGCTGGCCGATTCCAGTCATGGCGATCCAGGAAGACCACTGGTTTACTTTCTCACCGGGTGGTCCCGCGCAGCGCGCGCCATGCCCCAACGAGGCAGGCACATTCCTGCGACGCAACGAACTACTCTGGATCCTTCACCATGAAGATCCAAGCATCGTCACGACGGGATGGGTCTTCTGGCCTATGGTGCTGTTTCAACTTGCTATTGTGCAAATCACAGCCACACTCATCTCGATCGTCACGATGTTGACCCGGTTCCGGCTCAAGCGGAGCGAGGCCGACGTGATCGCGTAGTCATCGAGCCCACATCACGCTTGGGCGCAGCAGACGGGACTGTTGGCGGTGATTCGGCCTCGTAGCCGTCGTGTGATGATTTAGGCGGTCGGGGTGGGGAGCGTGGGATGGACCAATGTCAGGCGTCGGCGGAACCGGTCGGTTCGCGTTGACCGCATGCCTGCTCGTGCAGCCGTCGCAGCAGATCGAACGCCTTGATCGGCGTCATGGTGTCGAGATCCGCGTTGGCAAGTTCCTTGACCACCGGATGTTCGAGGTATTCCGTGAAAAGGCCCAGCTGGGAATTGGGCCCGGCCGTGGGGGGTGAGGCGTCATCGTTGGGCGGTTCCGTCTGCACGGCGAGGGTTTCGAGCAACTGCGAGGCCCGGTGGATCGTCTGCGACGGCAGGCCGGCGATCTTCGCCACGTGGATGCCGTAGCTGCGGCCGGTCCGCCCGGGCTGGATGCGGTAGACGAAAATGATCTCGTCACCCCATTCCCGCACCGAAACGTGCAGGTTCCGGAGGTTTTCGACTCGATCCGCCAGAGCGGTCAGCTCGTGATAGTGGGTGGCAAAGAGCGTTCGGCAGCGGCGCTGGGCCAAGGCCTCGGTGATCGCCCAGGCCAGCGACAGCCCGTCCAGGGTGCTGGTGCCCCGGCCGATCTCGTCCAGGATGACCAGGCTGCGGTCGGTGGCGTGGTGGAGGATATTGGCCGCCTCGATCATCTCGACCATGAACGTAGACCGCCCCGCATGCAGCTCGTCGGTAGCGCCGATGCGGGTGAAGATGCGATCCGCCAGGCCGATGGTCGCGGCCTCGGCGGGGACGAAGCTGCCAGCATGGGCCAGCAGCACGATCAGCGCGACCTGGCGGATATAGGTGCTCTTGCCCGCCATGTTCGGCCCGGTGATGAGGGCGAGGCTTGGCGCCGCAGAGTCCCGGGGAGCCTGGCCGTCCTCGGCCGGGGTTTCGTGCGGATCACCATGGTCGTTGGATCGCCCGGCGGAGTCGGGGGCGAACGGTTTCGCCGGCCCAAGCAGACAATCATTGGGCACGAACCGCTCGCCAAGCGTCTGATCGAGCACGGGGTGCCGGCCCTGGCGGATATCGAGCATCGGCTCTTCGGTGAGCTGCGGGCACGTGTAGCCGTAGCGACGCGCCGCATGAGCAAAGCACGCCAGCACATCAAGCTCGGCGATGATGCCGGCGTACTCCGACAGCGCCTGCGCCGGGGCCGCAGCCTCGCGGCACAACCGCTCGAACAGGAGCTTTTCGCGGTCGATCGCCCGGGCCTGGGCGGTCGTCACCTTGTCTTCAAACACCTTCAATTCGGGAGTGATGTATCGCTGGGCGTTCTTGAGCGTCTGCTTGCGTGAGAAGGTGTCAGGAACCCTGTCCGCATGGGTATGGGTGATCTGGATGTAGTACCCGAACACCTTGTTGTAGCCGATCTTGAGCGTCTTTATGCCTGTCTGCTCGACGAGGCGTTGTTGATAGGCGGCCAGCCAGCTGGCGGCGTCGCGCTGCAGCGTGCGTGCTTCGTCGAGCTCGGCATCAATGCCGTCGCGGAACAGGCCGCCTTCACGCAGATGTGCAGGTGGGGAGTCAATGCATTGTTCGTGTATGGTCCGGCCAAGCGGTTCCAGCGTCCCGGCCAGGGCCAGGAGTCGTGCGTGGGACTGGGCAAAAGGCAGGCGGCCGTCGAGCAGGTCGGCGATCGCCCCAAGCTCCCGAACCGATTTGCCCAACGCCACGACATCGCGCGGCGTAGCGCGATTCATGGAGACCCGGCCGGCAATGCGGGCCACGTCTTGGACTGCCGCCAGAGGCTTGCCCAGGGCGTCGGCGAATGGGCGGTCTCGGGATAGGGCAGCCACCGCTTTGTGACGAGCCCGGATCGCTTCGAGATCGCGAAGTGGAAAGCACAGCCACCGACGCAAGAGCCGTTTGCCCATCGCGGTGCGAACTGCCGTACCGGGCCCGAAGATCGATAGCAGCGATCCAGCCGTCGTTTGGCCACGCAGCGTGCACTCGATTTCGAGGTTCCGCAGCGTTGTCGCATCAATGGCGAGGTAGCGGTCCGCTGGGTCGCGCTTCGGCGGGCACAGATGTCCCAGCCGGTGGCTCTTATCGCGGGTGCCGGGGGCTTGGGTTTCTTGAAGATATCGCAATATCGCGCCGGCGACGCCCAGCGCGGGATCATCATCGTCCAGTCCGAACCCGGCCAGGGTGGCCACGCCGAAGTGCTCGCAGACGCAGTCCCGGGCGTCGTCGAGACGAAACGTCCACGCCGGCCGAGCGGTGAGCGCGCAGCCGACCGCGGTGCGAAGCGACTCGATTCTCGCCGGCGTCGCGCCGTCGGCGGTCTCGACGTGCAGCAACTCCGAGGGGCTGAGACGGACAAGCTCATCCATGACCCGCTCGGCGGGAAGATCGACAAGCGAAAACGATCCCGTGGAAAGCTCTACGACCGCCAGGGCCGCCGCCGACCGTTCACCGGATTCGAGAAACTGAATCGCGGCCACTTGGTTCGGTCTGGACTCATCGAGCAGCGTCTCGTCCACGAGCGTGCCCGGCGTGAGCACCCTGGTCACCGCCCGATCGACCACGCACTTGGCTTCCCTCGGATCCTGGATCTGGTCGCAGACCGCCACGCGGTAGCCGGCCTCGATCATCCGCCGCAGGTACGTCTCGACGGCGTGATAGGGCACGCCGGCCATAGGAACGCCTTCGGTCCGCTGGGTGAGGGTGATGCCCAGGACCTTATTCGCCAGCACGGCATCGTCACCGAACATCTCATAGAAGTCGCCCATACGAAAAAACAGCACGCAGTCGGGATACTTCGCTTTGAAGCGGGCGTGCTGCCGCATGGCCGGGGTTACGCGTGGGTCGCTGGAAGGCGTCCGCGGCGGCCGGGTCGTGCCGGTGGTCGAGGTCATCGCGTGCAATTGTAGGGAAAGCCCACGGCGAGCACGCCGTGGGCTCTCACGTGGAGCAGATGAGAGTCGAACTCACAACCTCCTCGATGCGACCGAGGCGCTCTCCCAATTGAGCTACTGCCCCATGCTCAGTGTCTACAGCGGTCTGCTGCCCCATCTTACCGTCCGCGGGCCCCGCGGGCGACCTCCACGTGACGCCCAAGCCACGGCCCGGGACTTTCCATCGTCGATATTCGGCGGTACAGTGAACGGACTGCCTCAGACATTCGAACAATTGTCGCTGCGGAGGAGAATAAGATCGATGGTCGATGAGCTGGCGGCTGGTCCGGACCCGGTCGGCGATGTGGTTGGACTTCTGCGGATGTTGGCAGACCCCACGCGATTGCGTTTGCTGGGTGCGCTTCAGGACGGCGAGCGCAACGTCTCGACGCTATGCAGGCAGCTTGATCTTTCCCAACCAACGGTGAGCCACCACCTCGGGCTGCTTCGCTCAGCGGGGCTGGTGGCCAGTCGCCGCGACGGCAAGCGGGTGTTCTATTCGCTCAACGGCCAGACGGTTTCGCAGCCGAGCGGTCGAGACGGCCTGGCCATTTCGGCCGGCCCGCTTGAGCTGCATCTTCGCCACCTCAACCTCGATCGTAGGCAGACCTGATCGCGCAGTGGGCCGGCACGCCGCGTCGCCGCATTGAGGAGTTCACGGCCGCTGATGTCACCGATCGCGCTCCTGGTGATGTATTGCGGGCTGATCCTTGCGGCGTCGCTGATCGGTGGTTGGGTTCCATTGCTGATCCGCCTCACACACGAGCGGATGGAGCTTGCCGTCAGCTTTGTCTCGGGCGTGATGCTGGGCGTGGCGCTGCTACACCTGCTGCCGCACGCCTGGATGCAGCGGGGCGCCTGGCTGAACGCCGGCGCCGGTGAGCAGGTCATCAACCACCAGTTGATCGACCCCGTCCTGTGGTGGTTGCTTGCCGGGTTCCTCGGGATGTTCTTCATGGAGCGGTTCTTCTGCTTCCACCACCATGATGTTCCTGAGCACAACGGGACCAACGGTGCCTTGAACACTGCTCACCACGGCCACCGGCTGACGTGGACCGGCGCCGCGATCGGGCTGTCGGTGCACAGCGTCATTGCGGGGGTGGCGCTGGCCGCCAGCGTTGCCGCCGAGGGGCGTGACGATCACAGCGCCGCGCTCGGGGGGCTCGGGACCTTCCTGGCCATCGTTCTGCACAGGCCGTTCGATTCGATGACGCTCGGGACGTTGATGGCCCTCGGCCGGCGGTCGATGCGGGCCCGGCACCTGGCCAACGCACTGTTCGCCCTGGTGGTCCCTCTTGGTGTGGGGCTCTTCTTTCTCGGAGCCGGGTTCGAGAGCAGTGAAGCGCCGCGACTGGTCAGCTGCGCCCTGGCGTTCTGCGCCGGGACGTTCCTGTGTATCGCGCTGAGCGATCTGCTGCCGGAGTTGCAGTTCCACCAGCACGACCGGGTCAAACTCTCCGCGGCGCTGCTCGGAGGTCTTGGGCTGGCTTGGGCTGTCGGGCAACTTGACGTGCATCAATAGCCGCGTACGGTCATGCCGACATTCCCACCCTGCAACCGGCAAGCGTCACGGGTTCGAGCCTGGTGAATCCAGCCTCGACCTGTCGATGAATTGAAGATGCACACCGCTCGCCCTGACCCCTGACTCCTGACCCCTGATGCCCCAAACGACCAAGACCAACTACAAGAAGACGCTCAACCTGCCCAAGACGGCCTTTCCCATGCGGGCGGGCTTGATCCAGAGCGAGCCGAAGTCGCTGGCCCGGTGGGAGCGGATGCCGCTGTACGAGAAAGTGATCGCGGCCCGTGAGAAGGCCAAGCCGTTCATTCTCCATGACGGCCCGCCCTACACCAGCGGCCCTCTGCACGTGGGGACCGTGCTCAACCGAGTGCTCAAGGATTTCGTTGTTCGCAGCCGGCTGATGGCCGGGGAGCGATGCCGCTTCATCCCCGGCTGGGACTGTCACGGATTGCCGATTGAGCACAGGGTCATGCTGGATCTCATCGAGTCGGGCGAGATGGTGAAGCTTGACACCCTCAGCGAAGATGATCGCCGGATGGTTGTTCGGCGGGCGTGTGCCAGGTACGCCGAGCAATACCAGAAGGTCCAGGCCGAGCAGATGAAGCGCGTGATGACCCTGGCGGACTTTGACCACCCGTATCTCACGATGGACCCGACGTACGAGAAGGCGGTGCTCGAAGTCTTTGCCGACCTCGTCGAGCAGGGGCTGGTCTGCCGTGCGCTCAAATCGGTGCATTGGTCGATCGAGAACCAGACCGCGCTCGCCGAGGCGGAGTTGGAGTACTACGACAAGGAGGATCTGTCGATCTATGTGGATTTCGAAGCAGCCGATCGCGAGGCCGTCGCGCGAGCGTTCGGCGTGGAACTTGATCAGACGCCATCGTTGATGATCTGGACCACCACGCCGTGGACGCTCCCGGCCAACCTGGCCGTCGCTGTCCACCAGCGGTTCCGATACGCTCTGGTGCAGGTCGATGGCAGCCTCACGGTGATCGCGAGCGAGCTTGTGGACCGCGTCGCCGACGAGGCCGGGTGTGACTCGGTGGAAGTTCTGGCCGAAGCCCAGGGGGCGGCGCTGGTCGGCCTGAGCTATCGCCATCCGTTCTGCGATCGCACCAGCCCCATCGTGCATGCGGATTACGTGACGCTTGAGGATGGCACGGGTCTGGTCCACACCGCGCCCGGCCACGGCGCTGAGGACCAACTCACCGCCGTGCGCGAGGGGCTGGATATCTACTGCCCGGTGCGCGCAGACGGGAGCTACGACGATACCGTGCCCGATTGGCTGCGCGGGATGAACATCTGGCGGGCGAACGACAGAATCGTCGATCACCTGCGGGCGTCCGGGCACCTGTTCCATGCGAATCCGTTCGTACACAGCTATCCGCACGACTGGCGCTCCAAGACGCCGGTCATCTTCCGCGCGACCGAGCAGTGGTTCATCAGCGTGGACGGTCCGACGAAGCGCGCCAACAAGACGATGCGCGAGCTTGGGCTGGAAGCATGCGCCTCTCAGATCACGTTTATCCCCCAATGGGGGCGCAATCGGATGCGCGGGATGCTCGAGTCGCGCCCCGATTGGTGTATTTCCCGCCAGCGGTCGTGGGGCTTGCCGATCCCCGCCTTCCAGATGCCGGATGGGGAGGTGTTCCTGACCGCGGCCTCGGTCCGCGCGGTCGCTGAGGTCATCGGCGACAAGGGAAGCGATGCGTGGTTCACCGAACCCCCGCAAGTGCTGCTGGGGAGCTATGACCCCGCAGCCGATCCCGACGCGCCGCCATCTCTCGGCGCGTCAAGCCTCAAGCCTCAAACCTCAAGCCTTCGCAAGATGTACGACATCTTCGACGTGTGGTTTGAGTCCGGCTCATCCTGGCACGCGGTAATGAGAAAGCGCAACCTCGGCTTCCCCGCTGATCTGTACCTGGAAGGTTCCGACCAGCACCGGGGATGGTTCCAACTGTCGCTTCTGCCTTCGCTGGCGGTCACGGGGCGGTCGCCGTTCAAAGCGGTCCTCACCCACGGCTTCACCGTCGCCAAGGACGGCCGAAAGATGTCCAAGAGCCTTGGCAACACCATCGACGTGGAAGAGGTGATCAACAAGTACGGGGCTGATGTCTGCCGGTGGTGGGTCAGTTCGCTGGCCTACGAGAACGATGTCAAGATGGACTTGGAGTTCTTCGACCAAGCCGGCGAGACCTACCGCAAGGTTCGCAACACCCTGCGATTCCTGCTGAGCAACCTCGGTGACTTCCAGCCGAACACCGAGGGTCGCTCCAACGGCATGGGTGTGGATGTGAGCGGCATCGCAGGAACCTCGATCGACGCATACGTGCTCGCTGAAAGCGCGAAGCTGCAAGCAGGGGTGTTGGCGGCGTATGAATCGTATGCGTTCCGCACGGCACACCAACTGCTGTATGGCTTCTGTAACGAGACGCTCAGCGCGTTGTACTGCGCCGCCGTCAAAGATCGGCTCTACTGCGACCGGCCGGACTCGCCGCGCCGCCGGTCCACGCAGACGGTGATGTGGAGCATCATGGAGCAGTTGTGCCGGCTACTGGCGCCGATCCTGCCCCACACCGCCGATGAGGCGTATCGTGCATTGAGGCCCCAGGACGATCGCTGCGTGCATGTGCAGACATTCAGCGCGGTCCCTGAGACGAGGATCGACCGCGACTGGCCGAGGGTGATGCAGATTCGAGATGCGTCCCTTAAGGCGCTGGAGGACGCCAAGGCCCGCGGCATTGAGAATCCGCTCGATGCCGAAGTCGTCTTGCCGGACCCCCATCAAGTGCTGGCAAAGTTCGAGCCGGATCTCGCCGACATACTCGGCGTTTCCCGGGTGCAAATCATCCCGGCCGAAGGCGACGAGGTTCTGGTGAACGATTTGCGCAATAGTCCGCGCTGCGATCGCTGCTGGAAGCGCGTCGAGACCGTCACCCAGAGGAGCGACGGCCCCGATACCTCGGGGCTCTGCGATCGCTGCGCTGAAGTGGTCGGGGTCTGATGCTGTAAGGCTGGCTGCGCAGAGAAGCGAGAAGGAGGTGGGACCGGCGGATCGGTTACCATGTCTCACCTCCAGGAGAGATCACCAATGGGCCCAACGACTTCAGCGGACAAACCTCAGATCTCGTTCGAGCAGTTCAGCCAAGTTGATTTGCGGGTGGCCACGGTCACCGCGGCCGAAGCGCATCCCAACGCTGATCGCTTGCTCAAGATTCAGCTCGACGATGGGACGGAGTCGGGGCGGCAGGTCTGCGCCGGGATCAGGGCCTGGTATGACCCGCAGGAGCTCCTCGGCAAGCAGGTGGTGATCGTAGCCAACCTGGAGCCGAGGAAAATCCGCGGCGAGTTGAGTGAAGGCATGATTCTCGCCGCAACCAACGATACCTCGGCCGGCGAGGCTGACGTCGTGCTGCTTGGTTTGGATCGGCCGGCCAGGGCGGGATCAACGGTGAGCTGATTGGCCGCGAACGGCTGCGGGCGGGGATTCACCTGCCCGCGGCGGACTGGCGTTGCTCGGCGGAGCCTTGATCCGGTTGGGTCGCGGCGGGCTGCGTTGCGGGTTGCGTCGTGGCGATGACAAAGTTGTGACGCGCCGCCAGCGCGTCGAAGCTGAACTCATCTTGCGTTCGCTTGCCCTGGTCAAGCTCCTCGTTCTGCAGCAGTTCCTGCACGCGGCCGGCACCCGCTAACGAGGCATAGAACTCGTCGGTCACCGGGAACTGATCCATAAGCTGCACCACCAGGACACACAGCCGGTCCTCCACCGGAATCACCAACGTCCGCTGCTCCTTGGGCAAGTTGCGTATCGCGACGTCTTGCGGCAAGGCCAGCGCGTGGTCGATGATTGCTTCGACCGTTGGTTTGTGCACCTCGATTGTGGGAAGCGGCGTGGGGATCGACGAGAACGGCAGTTGAAATTGATTCTGAAGTTCCAGCCACTGGGGATCGGTCAGCGACACTTGATCAGCTCGACGGACCAACGTTTCATGAGCCATGGCGACCGATAGCAAGCCGCCGGTTATCGCCTGCTGCCGAAGCGTCTCGCCTGATCCCACCAGTTGCTGATAATGGGCAAGCTTGGTCAGATCGGCGACGAGAGCCTCACGGACCTCATCAGTGGATTGCGGTGGTCTCGACGCATCGGTGTCGATGATGCGGAAAAGGTACACGCTGTCGTCATCGCCCCGCAACGGCGGGCCGGCCACGTCCTGCTGGATCAGCATGGTTTGCGATCCGCCGAGTTCCCGAGCGGCCAACACCAGCTCAGCCAGCTCGACCGGGATTTCGCCGAACTTGTACGTCGTCGCCCGGCCGATCCCAGAAAGCTGGGCAAGGTCGGCGATCTCAAGCCAGCGGTCGCCGACTGAGTGGAACTGCGGCAGTGCGATCAGGAACTTCTCCTGGATGTCCAGAGCGAGCTTTTCGAAGCCCATATCCTGCCAATCGTCAGCGAGCTCCAAGTAGCCGCCGCGCCGGGTCAGACGGCGCCGCTTGATGCGAAGCTGGTCGTTGGCGTACTTGGCGATCTCGTCCAACGTCTGCTTTGTGAGCGTGTCCAGTAAATCGCGGCGCACATCGTCGGGAACCTCACCGCCCGAATCCGGCTCCCCAAACTGCACCGGGTTTAGCCGCCAGTGCTTTCGCAGCGCCACGGGGTTGAGCTGATCGCTGTTCTCGACCACTTCACGGACGCTGTCGGCGGAGATCGAAAGCCACTGCAGCTTCGCGCGGTGCCCCAAGCGGTAGCCGAAACCCTGTTCGCCTTCGCCGGGAAGGTCCTCGGCGTGTTTGGCCATCTGCTCGGCGAGCTGCGCTTCGCTGAACTCGGGCGGGTTGTCCGCCGCGGAGGCTTCGATGACCACCAACTGCACGGACACTTGGTGGAAAGCCCGACGTGCGTGGTGTTTGAGGCGTCGGTCGGAGAATTTCGTGGCATCCTGATACAGCCTGATTGTCCGCCTGACGCCGTCCCACTTGGCGAGCGTGTCGAGAATCAGCCGGGGCCTTTGGCCAGTCCGCGAGGCAATCTGGGCGATCTGCTGTCCCATCCCCGCTGTGCTGGAGGTTCCGCCGATCAGACCCGCTGATTCAGCTTCTCGAACCAACAGATACCAATGCTCCGGCTGATCGACCGTGCCTACGCCGCGAAGCGGGGGCAGGGCCTGGAGCAGTTGCAGCTCCTGCTGAATCTGGGTTAGATCGGCGACGGTGACCTTGTCCCGACCGTCCGGACCGACTTGCGCCCACGCGGCCCGTCCCTGCGCGGCCACCGGCAGCAGACTCTGAAACGCAACTGGGATCAGGAAGGTGATCATCAGCAGCGTCCCGCCGACCGCGAGGATGTACTTGTTGTACTTGCGAAGAAACTTGAACATGACTGGGGCGTCGAGGCATCAACGCCGTTGTTTAGCCGCGAGCCGCAGGCGAGCGCGTGGTCTTATCGATAGAACTCGACGATCAGGTTTGTGTTGACGTCGAAGGGAATCTCCTCACGCGTGGCCGTCGACACAACCTTTATCGAGAGCCCGGCCGGGTTGACCTCGATCCATCCCGGTACGATATGGCCGGCCATGGACTCCATGTTCTCCTTGGCCAGGGGGTGAATACGTTCCCGTAGCGATACCGTGTCGCCGCGCTGCACACTGTAGCTGGGGCGATCGACCGTTCGGCCGTTGACCTGCACGTGACGGTGCGCGACCATCTGCCGGGCGGCCCAGACCGTTCGGGTAAAGCCCGCGCGTCGGACCACGTTGTCCAAGCGCTGCTCAAGCAGTTGCAGCAGCAGTTCCCCGGTGTTGCCCCTGCCCCGCGACGCGAGCTGGATGTAGCGGCGGAACTGCCGCTCCAGCACGCTGTAGTGGAAGCGCAGTTTCTGCTTCTCGTTGAGCCGGATGGCGTAGTCACGCAGCCGTCGGCCGCGGTATCCGTGCATGCCCGCCGGCGTCAATTGCCGCTTGGCCGTGTGTTTGGGAATGTCGGCGATGGGTACCCCCACCCGCCGGGAAAGCTTCACTTTGGGACCGAGATATCGAGCCATTGAGGATGATCCTTGGCCCGCCAAGGCATCGCTGGGGGGCCCCGGCGCCTGGTAGCGCGTGCGAAACCCTATATGCGATCATGATTCACCCATTTCGTCAAGCGACCCCGCGAATAACCTGCGTCGCAGGATCGTCAGGCTGGGGAGCTTGCCGACCCCGACGCTCGAGCATTTTGCGATCGCGTGGCCCGTTTCGGGAGTGGCTGAAAGCGGCGGATGCATATCTGCGGGCCGAAGATCGCTGGGTGCTGAGGATTCCCACCCCAGCGACCTTCCGGTCGCGGCTCGAGCCACGCGACTGAAAACTGGACTAGGCAGCCTTGCGGGCGGATTGGGCGGTTGAGAGAGCAATCGCATCGGTTTCTGGGGAGCCGGCGGCTTCGTCGTGGAACTGGGCCAGCACCGCTCGACAGGCTGCCCCGTGCTCTTGAAGCTCCGTCCGCTGGAGTGGCGAAAGCGATGATTCGCCGGCGGAGAGCTCCAGGTCGAAGACCTTGGCCGCATCCTCCAAGAGTTCCTGAAGCCGGCCGGTGTGTGGATCGGCCCCAGCCTTGCGAGCGCTTCGCTGATTCAACAGAATCCGTCCGAGCAATCCCCGACCCCACATCTCCGCGACGGCTTTCGGCTCGACGGGTTCCTCGGTCCGGCGGAGTCGTTGCAAGGCTCGCCGAGCCAGGGTCGGTCGGTTGATCATCGCAGCCGCGATCAGGAGCACCATCAGCGCACCTGCGCGGTAGCCAGAGATCCGGGCGAGCTTCGCCATCCGCAGCGCCGCGGTGTGAAACGCTCCCATGCCGAGCCATGCCCGGCCGGCCCTGGCCAGCGCGTCGGGATGGTTGGTGTCGATGGGGTCCAATACCTGGCGAAGTCGTTTCAGGTCCGCGGTCTCCTCCAGAACGTCGATCAATTCGCACACGATCGCGTCGCCGTCGCTATGCGTCTCGTCCCGATGGGCCTGCAAGAGCGTCTCGGTGGCTTCCAGCAGCCGCCCTTCGGCCCGCAGGACCCGTGCCCCCAGCAGCGCCGTGGGCCTCTGTATCCGCTGCAATACGCCGCGCGCCAGATCGGGACGACCCGCGTCCAGCCAGGCGGCGACCAGCCAGCCCTTGGTCCGGTCGCTTGGGCGGCGCTGATCGGCACGCTCAAAGAATTCTGCAGCCCGCTTCGCGTCGCCCGTCTGATGGGCGACTTCCCCGGCCAGCTCTAATGCCCCACTGTGATGCGGCCGCTTGGCGATCACCAGGCCCAGCTCCCGGCTGGCGCGATCGAATTGTCCCTGGGCGTAGAAGCTGCGCGCCCGCAGCAGGCCCAGCGCCGCATCAGTCGGCCGCAGCAGCAGCCCCTGCGCGATCAGAGCGGAGGCCGACTCGATATCGCCCCGCCGAAGCAGCAGCTCGATCTTCAGCTTGCGTGTGCAGAGACTATCAGGCATGGCCGAAAGGGCCCACTCCACGGAATCATCATCATCTGGCGCAGCCGAGCGCGCCGTGCGAAGCAGGCGGGCCGCCATGACCCGATCGACGGTGGGTTGGCGCTGGCCGGTCACGATGGAGGCAACGTTGTGAGGCGCCCGGGTCATGCGGCTTTCTCTTGCTCGGTGGTGCCGGCCTTGCGCCCGATGGTCGCAATCACCGAGCCCGAATCGTCGGTGGAGGTCTGGGGCGTCGGAGCGGGCAGCTCCCGCAGGAGCAGGGCCAGCGGGACGGACATCGGGTTTTCCTTGAGTCCTCGCAGCGCCCAGCGTCGCGCTGCCACGTGATCCCCAAGCAAGATCGACAGGCTCGCCAGTGCATGTAGCGCCGCCACAGGTTCGCCCAGATCGGGCAAGGCCTGCTCCAGGGCTTTGCCAAGCAGTCGGATGGTGGGTAGGTGCGGGCGCCGGCGTTGCGCTTCCGTCAACGTGCCGATCGCCGCTTCGAAGGTAATCAGTTCCATGGCTAGAGCATTGACCTGCTCAGGTGAGGGCTCTATGCCCTGGCGAGCGCCGGCCATCCCCAGCGATTCGAGAAAGACATCCACGTCCGGCTCTGCACCAACGGTCGCGCAGCAAGTCCGCAGCCGTTGGGCCCACATTTCAGTCTGGTCTTGGCGGCCTCGTTGCACGTTGATCAACAGCAACGCTTGCAGCGTTCGGGGATCTTCGAGATGCTTGAGATTGCGCAGCAGTGCGTGGACCGCAGCAGTATCGTCGCCTCGTTGCCATTCGAGCAGCCCCAGCAGGACCCTAGCGTCCAGCGGCGCCGATGCTCGCGCGGACCAGGGGAGCAGGTCGCTATGGGCTTCGGCTTTGGCGCCAAGGTGCAGCAAGCACGCGACGCGCAACAGTCGAAGGGAAGCGGTGCCCGGCGATTGCCCAGTTGGGCACGCGTCAATGATGCCCAGCGCCGTCTCGGGGTCGCCCTGGGCGAGGCGCAGCCGAGCGAGTCGTTCGGAAACCCTCGCATGTCTCGGAGCGAGCCGGGCTGCCGTCCTGGCGAGCCGATCCGCATGGTCCCACATCCCCCTGGCCATGGCCTGGTCGATCGCTTTTGTGAGTTGCAGGACAACATTCCGATCGTCGGCCGATGATGTCATGGTGCGACGGCCGTTCTTGGTCGTCGAAGCCCAGCGCCGCAGACCGTCAATGATGGGGGAAAGGATACCGGGCATCGATCGAACTCCCTGGTAGGGCAAACGACCCGCTTGGGAACATTGGGAGGGTGGGATGTGAGGGCTGAGGGGCCCACGCCTCTATGGAGGGTGTAATCGGACGAACCACCCTCGGGGTTGAGGCCGAATACCGGACCCGACGGTCCCGCAACGAGCTGATTAATAGGCCCGGACGTCGCAGGCGGCACGCCAGTTGAGATAGGAGGTGTTGAGCACTTTGTAGCCTCCGGGCGTGGGGTAATCGCCAGTGAACGCCCAATCGCCGCGGTGGTCGGGGGTGGCCGCGCACAGCCCCTGAACAGTCTGGTAGATGATCTCGACACGACCTGTCCAGCGGAGCGACTCCGATCGCACCAGCTGCGCGACCTTCGCCGATAGCTCATCAAGGGTGACGCGGTCGTAGATCGCTGCGACCTGGTTGACCATCTTCTTCTGCGGGTATTCCGCTTGTGCTCGGCAGCGCTGCTCGACCTCGTCGAGCAACTGCTCCTCACCGCGATCGTGCAGAACGGCGACCGCTGCCTCAAACGCGATGAACCGGCCGAGCTGGCTCATGTCGATCCCGTAGCAATCTGGATATTTGATGGGGGGGGCGGAGCTGACGATGATGATCCGCTTGGGGTTGAGTCGGCTGAGCATGGTGATGATCGATTCGCGAAGCGTGGTTCCCCGCACAATGGAGTCGTCAACGATGACCAGGGTCTCGTTGGGCTTCAGCACGCCTCGGGTGATGTCGTAAATGTGCCCCACGAGATCGCGCCGGGCAGCGTCGTGGGCGATAAAGGTTCGAAGCCGCTGGTCTTTGTGGGCAACTTTCTCGGTGCGAAGCCGGCCGTCAAGCGATCGCTCCAGGTCGGCGCGGGTAGCGGTTCCCCTTTCGATCCGTCTCCAGAGCTCTTCTACCCGGCGGGTGCGAGTCAGCCGGTCGATCTCCTCCACCAGCCCGACGTACGCGGCTTCAGCCGTGTTCGGGATGTAGCTGAACACGGCATCCCCCAGTTCATCGCCCAGCGCCTCCAGCACACGCGGAGCCAGGTTGTAACCCAGGGCTTTGCGCTCTCGATGGATCGCCGGGTCATTGCCGCGGCTGAAATAGATCCGCTCGAACGTGCACTGCCTCAGCGCCAGCGCGCGGGTAAACGGCCGATGGTCGATCTGGCCGTCGCGCTTAATGACCAAGGCGTGGGCGGGAGCGATCGGCTCGATGTCGCTGGGATCAACGTCAAAGACGTTGGCCAGGGCCGCTCGTTCCGAGGCGACGGCGACGACCTCGTCGTTGAGATAGAAAAACCCCGGGCGAATGCCCGCCGGATCCCGGCACACGAACGCATCGCCGTTGCCCAAGAGTCCCGCGAAAACGTAGCCCCCGTCGAAGTCTTCGGATGCCTTGCGGAGGATCCGAATCAGATCGATCTGCCGAGAGGTCTCCCTGGCCAGGTCCTTCCCATCCAGGCCGCGCAGCGACTCCGGGCCCATGGTGGTTCGTAGATAATTATGCTCCCGATCAAGACAGTAGCTGATGCGCTCCAGGATCACCTGGGTGTCGGAGTCGCCCACGGGGTTCAACCCGAACTCGACCAGCTGATCGAACAGCTCGTTGGCGTTGGTCATGTTGAAGTTGCCGGCGAGGACGAGATTTCGGCTGGCGGTGTTATTTGTACGCAGATAGGGGTGGCAGTTGGCCAGGTCATTGCCGGAGTGCGTCCCATAGCGAAGGTGCCCCAAGTACAACTCGCCGAAGAAATCACACCGTCGCTTCAATTCGTCGTCGCTGAGGTTTTCGAGGTTCTCGTCGCCCAGCGCGTTGACGTCATCCATGACAATGTCGAAGACGCGCTCGATGGCGTTGTGCTTGTCCGAGCGGACGCGTTTGATGTACTCGACCCCCGGGGGCATGTCGAACTTGACGACCGCCACGCCCGCGCCGTCCTGTCCGCGGTTGTGTTGCTTCTCCATCAGCAGGTACAGCCGGCGCAATCCCCAGGCAGGGTCGCCGTACCGCTGTCGGTAATAGCTCAGCGGCTGCCGTAACCGCAGCAGAGCCAGACCGCAGTTGTGGCCGATCGCATCACTCATCCTGGCGCAAGGGTAGGCCCGGCAACCGTCCGCTGCAATGGTCGGACTCGGAACCGAAAAGTGTTTTGCGGGCGGGCCTGGCACAAGCCCCGCAATGCCACGGGGGGCTCTATTGGGGCAGCACCTCCTGGAAGCTCAATTGGCGCTGCGGCTGGGCCGCCGAGGTCGGGCCACCCCTAGCCCGGCTGATATGCAACAACGGCGTCGGCTGATGCTGATTGCTGATCGTCAGCCGGTCGAGCAGATGCGGCGCCCGCCGGGCGTACAACCTCTGCACGATCCGCGGGTCGTTACAGTGCCGCGACAGGTGCAGCAAAGGGATGTGACGAAGATCGCTGTGCTCGTCCAATTGAAGCACCGTGTCCAATGCTTGCTCATTGGACAGATGACCAAGACCGCCCATGATCCGCCGCTTGAGCGCTGCCGGCCGAAGGCTGTTCATCTGCATCCGCCGGTCGTAATTGGACTCGATCGCCAGGGCTGATAGGTTGATAAACCGCTGGAAGAATGTTGCCGGCACTCGCCCGAGGTCCGTCGCATACCCGAGCCGGGCGCCGCCGTGGTCGATCACGAAGCCGGTCGTGCCGAGTTGGTCATGTGGAAGCAACACCGGATCGATGACGGTTGCGGCGCCCAGATTGAAGGCCTCGTCGAAAGGTTCGGTGCTGCGGATCGGCAGTCCCGCCCGGATCGCACGGTCCAGGTGCCGCCGATGAATGTGCCAGGTGGTTTTCAACGACACCGCCGGCGCTATCCACCCTGGATGAAAGTGGTCATAATCGACGTGCGTTAGCAGGATTGCACCGATCTGCTGAAGCGAAACACCCAGGGGACCGAGTCGAGTTGCGGTCAGTCGTGGAGACAAGCCGGCGTCGATGAGGATGTGTCGCGCCCCGCCGGGACGATGAAGAATCAGCAGCGAGCAGTTGCCCGCGGAGCCGCTACCGAGAACACTCAAGGAAATCGACATCCATGTCTCCCTATTCTAATTCGCGCATTGTACACGATCTATCGGCGCGACCGAGGCGCTATGATCGTATGTTGCGTCTGGTTTCTCTTGTTCACCTGGACGTGGGCGGAAGCCCGCGGCTTCTGCGAAAGTGTTCAACGACGCCGTATGTCTGCGATTGACTCTCGACATGCCGCCGGAATCGATCTTCTGGTCCGCGATCTTGGCGCAACGGCCTATGCGGAGTCGCTTGCGTTGCAGCGGGACCTCCAGCGGCAGGTGATCGAGGCGAGGACGGGGTCCTGTGCAGGTGGGGTGGGGTATTTGCTGCTGGTCGAGCATGTTCCGCCGGTGATCACCATTACTCGCCGCAAAGGGGCCCAGCAGCACGTCGTGGCTACCGAGCAGCAGCTTCGCGACGCCGGTGTGGAGGTCGCCCAGACCGACCGCGGTGGTGACGTCACCTACCACGGCCCGGGCCAGCTCGTCGTCTATCCCATCCTCAATCTGAACGTCCTTGGCCTGCGGCTGCACGACTACATGCGGTTTCTGGAGAGGATCGTCATCGACACGCTGGCCGGCTTCGGCATCGAGGCACATCGCGATTCATCCGCGACCGGCGTGTGGGTGCAAGGGAAAGGTCAAACCGCCGAAACGCCGACACTTCAAGATACCGCAGAGGGTGTTTCGCCGCAGGGCTTGCCCCCGCGCCAAGGCGCCAAAATCTGTGCCATGGGCGTCCGCGTTTCGAGATGGGTATCCATGCACGGCTTGGCGCTCAACGTGACGACGAATCTGGATCATTTCAACCTGATCGTGCCCTGCGGACTCGCTGGCCGATCGGTCACCAGCTTGCAGCACGAATTGGGTGATCGCTGTCCGGCGATGAGCTTGGTGAAGCGCGTGATCGTCGAGCAATTCAGCCACGGCATCGCACAGCTTGCAGCATCGTCTAGCGGTCGCTCGTAAAGTCCCGATGGATCGGGACGCCGGTCTGCGACCGGCGGCGAAACTTCGCTACTCCACTTCCAACGCCAGTTCCTGGAGGACCTCGTCAGTGATGTCCAGCGCTTCGGGGTATCGAAGCGCGATGCGGGCGCGGATCGCGGTGTACGCTTGCGCTGGGTTGGTAGCCTGCAATTCGTTGGTCGTCGGAATGAAGCGCCAGACGATGTCGATGTTGCGCCGCTCGGACACCACCTCGACGGCAGCGACGAGATCGCGATAGGCGTCTTCGATGTGGTCGGCGGCGAGTCGGCCTCGCCGGCGGGCCCGCTCCAGTCGCCACCGCTCCCGCTCCTGGACAATCTGTTGATACGCTCTGGCGACATCCTCGCCCAGGGGATCGTCACGGTCGAGATCGCGGTGCTCCTCCATGAACGCCGCGATGGAAGCGTCAAGTTCTTCGTCGGTGGCTCTGATCTCTTCTTCCAGCTGGTCGCGTTCCTCGGCGTATTGCTCGGCTTCCAGCAACGGCCCGACCGCCTTGCCGACGTGGACGAACCCGATGCTATACGCCCGGGCATGATCGCTGTCGCCCCAGCTCAGCCGCCCAGCCTGGTTGCGTAGCACAAGCCGATGATCCTTATCGACCAGCGTCAACGCCTCCGCGGGACCGAATCTGTTGGCCGAGGGGTCGTCAGTGGCCACAGCGTGGCGACCGCCTCCGCCGGTTATCGCCGAGATGTTTATCCCTAGCAGCAGGGTCAACGTGCCATAGATGACGATCCGTTCACGAGTGTTCATGGCTATTCTCCTATCTAAGGGTTCACGCGCCCTTTGCGGCTCGACGCTCCGGGGCAAGCTCGGCTGCGAAACTAATCACCAATCACGAATCACATTCATTCCCCCTGTTGCAACACGGCCAGGAACGCTTCCTGAGGGATGCTCACCGAGCCGATCATCTTCATTCGTTTCTTGCCTGCCTTTTGCTTTTCCAGCAACTTGCGTTTGCGCGTCACATCACCGCCGTAGCACTTGGCGGTCACGTTCTTTCTGACGGCCTTGATCGACTCGCGGGCGATGATCTTGCCGCCGATCGCCGCCTGCAGCGGAATTTCGAACTGATGGCGATCGATCTGCTGCCTGAGCTTCTGCAGGATGGCACGGCTGCGCCGGGTGGCCTGGGAGCGATGACAGATCAGCCCCAGCGCCTCGACCGGCACCTCATTGACCAGAATGTTCACCTTCACCAGTCGATCAGATCGGTACCCGATGATCTCGTAATCCATCGTGCCGTAGCCGCGCGTGATCGACTTCAGCTTGTCGTAGAAGTCGTAGATGATCTCCGCCAACGGAAGCTCGTAATCGAGGATCAGGCGGGTCTGGGAGACGAACTGTTGACCCTTGGCAAGACCTCGGCGACTGTCGCACAGCTTCATCAGGTCGCCGACACTCTCGTTGGGGCAGATGATCTCCAGCTTTACAATCGGCTCGCGGATGGATTGGATGTTGGAAGGATCGGGCAGGTCGGCGGGATTGTGAATCTCAACAAGCGAGCCGTCTCGTAGTTCGATTTCATAACTCACCGTCGGGGCGGTTTGGACGAGTTGCACCCCGCCTTCGCGCTCCAGCCGCTCCTGGATGATCTCCATGTGCAGCAGCCCCAGGAAGCCGCATCGGAATCCGAATCCCAGCGCATCGGAGTGCGTTGGCTCGTAGGTGAAGCTGGCGTCGTTGAGGCGCAATTTCTCGATCGCCTCCCGTAGGGTCTCATAGTCGCCCTTTTTGCCGGAGGCGTCCGAGGTGGTGGCCGGATAGAAATCACAAAAGACCATCTGCTTCGGCTCTTGGTACCCGGCCAGCGGCTCGGCGGCGGGATCGTTGTCGAGCGTGATCGAGTCGCCGATGCGCACATCAGCCAGCGCGCGGATCGACGCCACCATGTAGCCGACCTCGGCGTGGTCGAGTTGGTCGAGCTTGACGGGCGCGGGCGTGTATCGGCCGAGCTCGTTGATGGTGTACCGCCTTCCGGTGCCCATCATGCGGATCTTGTCGCCGACGCGAAGCGAGCCGTCGAAGATGCGGAAATAGATAATGACGCCGCGATAATCATCATAGTGGCTGTCGAAGATGAGGGCCCGGGTCTGATCAATCTGCGGCGGCTCTGGCGCGGGCAGCTTCTCACAGATGCGATCGAGCAGCGCCGCCACCCCTTCGCCCGTCTTGGCCGAGCAGTACAGACACTCTTCAGCGGGCAGGCCCAGCACCTGCTCGATCTCCATGGCAACCTCTTGCGGCCGGGCGGCGGGCAGATCAATCTTGTTGATGACGGGTATCAGCTCCAGGTTGTTCTCCACGGCCAGATAGGCGTTCGCCACGGTCTGGGCCTCGACGCCTTGAGAGGCGTCCACCACCAGCAGCGCTCCTTCGCATGCCGTCAACGCTCGCGAAACCTCGTAGGAGAAGTCCACGTGGCCGGGGGTGTCGATGAAGTTAAGCTGGTATTCCTCGCCTTGATAGGTGTGGTGCACGGTGACCGCAGAGGCCTTGATAGTGATTCCTCGTTCGCGCTCGAGGTCCATCGTGTCCAAGAGTTGCTCGCGGGCATCGCGCGGCGAGACTGCTTCCGTCAGTTGCAGCAGCCGGTCGGCTAGGGTGCTCTTGCCGTGGTCGATGTGGGCGATGATGGAGAAGTTGCGTATGGGCACGGAAGTCTTGAGGCTTGAAGGTTTGTGCTACGGGAATCTTAGCGAGCCGCGGCGTCTCCGCCAGCGGCCTCGCTCAACTTGTCGCGCGCATCCGCCGACATCGGTTCGCGCTTCGCCCCGCATTCCGGGCACCGCTTCACGTCCTCGAGCTCGCGCAGCGAGTATCCGCACTTGATGCAGACCTCCCAACCGACATCTCGCATCGCTCTTCGCAGATGAGGCCCAAAGATGTGTTTCCACACCCACAGCCCTGTCACCATCTGCGCCGCGAACCACACGAGCATGGTGAGGACCAGGATAAGCCACATGTGATTGACCGGACCCGTCGGGCCGATCAAGAGCGGCACGGCGTTCCGCCAGACAACCCCCCAAATGAGCACCGGCGCCATCTGGACGCCAATGAACGCTGCAACACGCAACGGGTGCCGCAGGAAATCCACAAACGCCCTGCGATTGACCCTGCGCCGCTGGTCTCGCGAGAGCGTGATACCCTCGCCAAGAACTCCGCCGGACCACCATTTGATGGAGATCACTGCGACACCTCCGACCCCCAGGCGATGACCGCCGGATCATAGCCCCGCATGAACATGGGGGGTGTTGGTTGTCCGGACTCGCGAAGCGCGGATCATGCGCCGTACAGCGCGTGGCTTCGGATGTATTCGGCCACCGCGTTGTCCAGCAGATCGCAGACGTCACCGCCCTCGGCCAGTCGTCGGCGGATCTCCCTTGCGCCGATATCCATCTGCGGCACGTGCACCGTGCATCGCAGCCAGCGTTGGGCCTCCGGGGGCGAATGGATTTCCACGAGCTGTTTGTGGTACCCCGGTTCGTCCATCGGCGGGCGCAACATCACCGCGGGCGTCGCCAGTTCGAGGATTCGCCGCCAATCCCTCCAGCGATGAAAATCCAGGGCCTGGTCGGAGCCGATGAGCAGGTGAAATGCCGCCCCTGATGTGTGCTGACGGCGCAGGGCGTGCAGCGTATCGATCGTGTAGCTGGGCCCGGCCCGATCGAGTTCAATCGTGCTGATCTCGGCGGTTGGCAGAGGCGCCACGGCCAATCGAAGCATCGCTAGGCGGTGCTCGGCGGGCGTGGCGGGCTCATCCGCCTTCAGCGGGTTGCACCTTGCCGGGATGTACAGAATCCGCTTACACCCGAGGTGCGTAGCGACCAACGGCGGCAGCACAACGTGCGCGCGATGCGGTGGGTCGAACGTGCCGCCAAAGATAAGGATACCTGAGTGAGTCATGGAGGTATGTTCAGCCGCGAGCCGAAGGCGAGCGCGTGAAGCGGCTCAACTCAGCATAGTGCAAATCAACTTCGCGACGGCCTGCATCGCGGCGAGACCATCCCGTCGAAGTCGCCCAATATCTCTCACCACGCCCGGATGTCGAAGGATCCCCCCCAGCACCGCTGATGCCTTGGCGCGACCGGTCTGGTCGATCCAGTCGTCGATTTGCGGCGGAAGCGTTTCCTGCAAACCGTCGCTGACGCCGCGGACGATCGCCCACCGCCAGCCCCGTTGTGTGGCCGCTTCAGCGAATGCTGCCGACTCGCGATCGACCAGATCCGCCCCGCTGCGGTCCGCGAATGCCCGCTTCGCGATGGGCGTGGTCAGCGTGGTGGGGGACGAGGCGATGATCGAAGCAGATCGGTTGGTCATTTGCAGCGGTGAGCCGAAGGATGGCGCCCATCGCCGTCCATCGTCGCCGATCACTGTGCTGATCAGGTGTGCCGATCGTGTCATGTATGTCTTGCGAAGCGACCCGGCCAGCCCCGCCAGAATCACCGGCTGAGTCGCCGGGGCAACCAGCGTTACGCTGGCCGCCCAATGTTGGATCGCGCGAGACCCCGGTCCGCAACAGAATAGCCGGCAGCGATGCCCGAGCCCGGCCCGGCGAAGCGCACGCCGCTCAAACTCCAGCGGGCTGACAATGATCGGGCGCGAATCGACGTTGCGGCCGTCCACAACCGTCCACCGTACCAAAGCACTCGACTCGGCGTGCGTTGTCGCTTTTCGAGCGGCGGTTCAACGGGCGCTACCAATCAGGGCCGACGGTGCTCGTGTTCATCAGTTGCACCGGCGCGTCAGCGTAGGTGTCCGGCAGAGGCAGATCGGGAAACCGCTCGGCGACCTGCTCAGCGGTAAGCAGCCCCGCCAGCTCCGTGCCCTTGTCATCGAGAACGCTGTACCGCGGACCGCGATGCGTGGCGAAGAGCTTGATCGTGAAACGACCGCTTTCCAGCTGGCCCAGCGACGGTAGGGTCTTCTGTGGCGACGTTGAATGCGACGATGTTGCATCGCTGGCCGGCCCGGGGCGGTCATGCGCTTGCGATCGACGGGGCGCAAACACGCTGGCCATGACTAGAAAGGCGATGAGCAGAATGACCGACGCCACGAGACGGTGCCTGACAGAGTGGGAAGCCTTCATGGAGGTTATATCGGTCATCTCCCGGGCGATGGTAACCGCACACAGCGGCTGCGGCCAGCTTGTGGCAGCCTCCGCAACGGGTACCATAACCTCGTAGCCCAGCGACCCCATCGTCTAGTCAGGTCCAGGACATCAGGTTTTCATCCTGAAAACAGGGGTTCGAATCCCCTTGGGGTCGTTGACTTTCGAGATTGATATGGTGCATAACGGCCTCCGCTGGGCTGCAGAGGCTGACCGAGATAGCCGACGGACTGAAGCGCATCTGGTGGTGGCTCAATCGACTCCTGGCGGATCCCAACCTCCCTAAGCAATTAACGACGGGTGCCGCTTGACGCTCTGGTCCCGGTCCTCGTTGATCTGAATGCCAACCGCCTTGGCGATCCGCTTCTTCAGGCTCTTGCCCACGTATCAAGCGTAGAAGTCCATGGTTGAGCGCGACGTTGAGCGCCTTTACGTGCTAGAGCTCGCCAAGCATCAAGTCACGATCAATATGAACACTTTCTAAGCCATCGAGCCGCCGAGGATTGCCATGATGAGTCTGCTGAACCGCAGAATCTGTGGACGTCGTGTGATTGCATCCAGCAGATCAAGTATCGTGAAAAAATTGATCGTACAGCTGCTGTAACCTAGCGTGCGCAGCCGTCGGCGCTCTTTGATTACGTCCGAAGCGACCTCTTCGCGGTACTTCAGGGCCACAATGTAGAGCAGTAACGTGTGGATTCCGCGGTCTTGGTTCCCCATTGGTCTCGCCACTCTGTGGCGCTCCCTTGGGGCGGTCCAGCCCGCTTGATGATGAAAGCGGCAATCCAGCCTGTGGTGGCATGGTAGGTAGCTGCCGGGTCTCTATCCACTTTACGCGCAGTCGCGTAGGGTAGGAACGAAGAGGTTTGCCTCTTCCCACCTGTATCAGGACCAGCCGTGTCCGGCAGGCTTCCCGGCGGACCGGTCCCGCCACCAATGCGTTGGCCTGCCAGCGCGCCGGCCCGAGGATTGATCCCGCGCTGGAGTTTTGATGATGGCAAGGGATTGAAGAGTCTAGCCGCGACCGCTCTCGCCTCTCCTTCCCGGCGGCCTGCCGCGTCGCACCTCCGGCAGCTTCACGGCCACCGTCTCCGTCGTCGCGCCAACCGCCCCGCCCACGATCGTGGGCAGCACCCGCACCTCGATCTTCGCCTCGTGCTTCTCGCGATGGATCACGATCTGGTCAACGCACCGTCGCACCGCGGCCTGCCGTTGGTCGAGCGGTCCTTCGCGCAGTGACGGCTCAAGGCATGCGACGAACCGTGCAGTCTCTGCCGCGAGATCATGAACCTCCGCCTGCGTCAGCGCCAGGCGCTCCAGCGACTCGATTTGGGTCTCCAGTCGCTCGCGCTCTTTGTTCAGTTCTTCAAGTCGCTGATCGACCAGCTGACGGTTCGTCGCCGTGATGTTGTCCAGCAGATTCCGCGTGGTCTTGTCGATGCGCTCGAGGCGCGAATCCAGTTGCTTCCGTTGTTTGACGATCTGGTCGCGGTCCTCGTTGATGTGGATGCCCACTGCCTCGCTGATCCGGGTCCTCGCGCTCTTGTCCGCGTATCGAGCGTAGAAGTCCACCAGGGTCTTGATCACCGCGTCCTCGAGCGCGTCCTTGGGCACAGCGCCGAGTGTGCAAATGCTCCGTCCGTGGCGAATGTAGCCGCCGCAGGCGTAGTGGAAGGTCCGCGCGCGTGATCCATTCTCGCCCCGATTGTTGCCGTAGCGCGTGTAGCCCTCGTACCGGCTCCCGCAGTTCGAACAGATGCCAAGTCCGGAGAGCAGGAACTTGGCGCGCGGGCCGGTCCACCCGCCGATGCGTTCGCCCGCCGGCGCCCCGGTCCGGGGGTTGATCCCGCGCTGAAGTCTCGATGAAGGTTGCTCCTGGAGGCGTTGCTTGGCCGACTCCCAGATGCGCCGACTCACGGTTGCCGGGTGGGCGTTCTCGACGACGAGCCAATCCGACTCGTCGTTCTGTTCCAGTCGCCGGCCATGGACCCCCTTTC
>JADFIR010000071.1 GCA_022566535.1 Planctomycetota bacterium | reverse complement strand
TTGTCATCGTGAAGTTGGGCCCCAACGATGGCGGTGGCGCCGCTGATCGCGACGGACCTGCCGAACCGGTCGCCCGCCGCGCCGTCGTCGGCCAGGAGCTTGGCGATCTGCCGGCCCGTGGTGGTGTCGAAGAGGTAGGCGGCGCCGTTGTCGCCATGAAAGTGGGCCCCAGCGATGGCGGTGGCGCCGCTGATGGCGACGGAGACGCCGAAGCTGTCGAACTCCGCGCCGTCGTCGGGGAGAAGCTTGAACAGTTGATCGCCGAGGTCGGCGTAGGCCGGGGCGGTGCTCAGGACCGTTGCTGCCGCGGCAAGAAGTGGCGTGAGATATCGCATGTCCGTCCCCTGTGCTTGAACCGACATTTCCCCTATGGCTTCGTCAGGGGTCGATCGCCCAGCCATACGCATACCAGTATAACGGCCCTCCCCTCGACAATCCAAGCCCAAATTGCATGGTCCTTACTTGAAATGGATGCATGAGGCCGATTGGAAGATACCCGCTCGCTCAGGACGTGGCGCTGGAGGCGCCGACGAGCGTCCGTTGACGGTCGCCCCGCCGTGGCCGGCGGGCCTAAACCTCTACGGGCAGGGGCCCCGGTTGGCGAGCAAGGTGGGCGGGTCGAAGATCACGACATTTCCGCGATCGTCGCGCTCAATCGTGCGAAGGCGGTTCGTAGACGTTCTCCGCCAGGGCCGATTCGATGAGCGATTTGAGCTTGAAGGTGCTGACCTCCACGTCGCCGAGGGTGATCGCAACGTCCAGCGCGTAGTCGGCCGCGGGCACCTCACCCAGCATGTAGCGCAGGGCGGCAACCATAAACAGGGCGTCAATGTCGCCGTAGGTGTGCCGGGCCCGGTCCTCGTAATACTGCACGCGATCAGAGATCTCCTGGGCAAGGCGATCATCGTCCGGGACGTAATGAAGCGCCTCAGGATCAACGCGCATCGCTTCGCGCATGGTCTCGATGGCGATCTCGGGCAGGTCCAGTTGAGCGGCCGACAAGGCGAAACCAATCATTGGGAGTCCGTCGTTCGGCAACGCCTGACTTAAGCAATCAAACGCGTCGTGCGCTGCGGCGGCCCGGCGTTCGGCCAAGAGCTCCCACGCGTCGGCAAGCGTCGCCCAGCATGGCTGGGGCTCGTATGAGGCCACGCTATACCACGAGTTGTATTGGGAGATATAGGTCGGCCAAGTCAGACCGTAATGCAGGTACCACGGCCAATAGTGGTACCACGCGCGGTAGTGGTGCCGATGGTGCCACGGTCGGTAGAAAGGTGCGCAGTATTTCGTGTACAGCGCGGAGCCGTAGTACCAGAGACTGAAAGAGAGATTGCAGGAGGTCTTGAAGAATTGATAGTAGGTAAAGCTCCCATGAGGCCAGTCGTGGTAGATCTCGTGCGTGTTCTTGACGTGATGTGTGCCCCCGTCATGGAATGGCTGGATGGGGAGGCGGATGGGGCCAGCTGCTGGGTCGTTGCTCTGGTGATCGAGCTGGCGCGGTGGGATCAGAATCCGAGCAGGGCGATCATCTATGGCAATGAGGGAATCGTTTCGATTCGGCGGCCAACTCCAATGAGGTACGGCAGGCTTTCTCTGCACTCGGCCAGGATCAGATCGGCCGTCGGACTTCGTACCGCGGACAAGCCACGGTGCCTGCGGTGCGAAAGGTCTGCGTTCGGTTTGATGGCGGGGGATGGGCTGCCACTGTCGCACTCGCGGTTTTCTTTGTTGTCCTGCTGATCGTCGTGATGAATTGCGGTCAGCTTGGCTGCGCGCGGATCTGATCGTCGGCCGCTGGTTCTGGGCATGGCGACGCTGCGCCTCACGAGCGGACGGGTTGCGCTGTACTTGGCGGGACGAATTGCCCCGGGCAGGTGTTTTTCGCTCGGCTCTCTTGGGGCGTTCGGCTCGGCTGCGTGGGGCTTTGCGCGTTGGCTGTTGACGTTGGGTGTGGCGACGTTGCTTCTTGCCCGCGGCCTGATCGCGCTTCGCCGGGCGGGTTGCCTTGCGGCGCTGTTTATCATTCCCCTTGTTGCCATCGGCGCTTTGCGTCTTGGCGAAGTTGCGGTGCTCCAGCCTGGTCGAGGTACCGTCGAAGCTGCCCTCAGCAGCGACGGCAGCCGCCACGGGCGCTGCCAACACAAGAGCCGCCGCGGCGAGCCCGCCGAGGCCCCGTAAGCAGTGGTGTTGAGTCTGAGTCATGGGTTGCCTCCCTGGATGACTTGATGTGGTCCCGTGAATGTCGGTGAACTTGGAATTGTGGGGGGTATGGCCCACAGGCCCGCGCGACACCTCACGTACCGATAAGGACACCGCCGATGCGGCCGATCTTCCCTACTTCTTGATTCCACGTGTCTCGGCGATCATGTTTGGCCGCGGAAGTCGTCATCGCAACCATCTCACATCAAAGTAGTTATTGCCGCATGGAGGGACATCATCAGCAGCCCGGCGTTTCCTTGGAACGGTCGCGGCCCACGTGGAGCGATTGAACGAGCATCGCACATCAGTAGGCGGACTCGGCGCGTCCGCTCCTCCCAGTCGCGGCTTGGAACGGTCGCTAGAGTTTCTTAGCAACCGCTCTAGGAGCAGGTGCCGCATGGATTGCCGCCGGCGACGGAGCACCACTCGGCCAGCAGCCTGGCCAGGTCGAACGCATCGACGCACCCATCCGGCACATTGGCCGCACCGGTGATGTCCGCGAGGACGAGATTCGCGTGGCTGCAGTTCTCGCAAGGCGGGCTCGGCGGGTTCGGGTCGTTGACGCCGGAGCACCACGCCCCGAGCATGGCCCCGAGGTCAAAGGCGTCAACGCAGCCGTCAGGTACGCCGAGTGGCCCGGTGAGGTCGGCCGAGGCGACGGGTGGTTCACATGCAGAGCCCGGGGCCTGGTTGATCCAGACGGATGTTCCGTTGCACCTGCCGATGACCAGGTCGAGCCGGCAGTCACCATTGAGGTCGATGGCGGCGAAGTCATGAACGCCCTGGAGCATGCTGCTGGGGATGCCGCCGGTGTCAGCGGTGAACGTGAGGCTGGGCGGGTTGCTGTTGTTTCGGAGGATATCCGTGACTCGTATGCAACCTGGGATGTCCACGTCCACGTCGGCGGTGATCACATCGTTCCAGCCGTCGTTGTTGAGGTCGACAACCATCGAGTTGCTGCCGAAGCCGTTGGTTGAGGAGGGGAACGTGAACGAGACGAAGTCGGCCATCCCATTGGGGCCGTTGCCCTGGTTCAGCAGGTAGCGATCGACGCCGTCATCGCTGACGATGATGTCGAGCTTTCCGTCGTTGTTGAGATCGCCGGTGTTGAAGAAGTAGGCAGCGCCGGCGTAGGTCGTTTCGTAGATATTGAAGAAGCCGTTGCCGGCGTTGTTGGCCGTCTCGACGGGACCGTTTTCGTTCTTGACGATGTCGTTCCAGCCGTCGCCGTTCATATCGGCAATGACGGTGTGTATGCCGAAGCCCGACGACAGAAACCCGGAAGGCAGGCGGGCCGTGCTCTCATCAGTAAAGAAGCCGTTGCCGTCGTTGATCAGGAGCCGGTCGTCAAAGGTGTTCTGGGATATGTTGTCGTAGTCGGTGAAGTAGAGGTCCGGGGCTCCGTTGCCGGTCACGTCTCCGGCCGCGACGCCGCAGAAGTTGGGGTGCGACGGAAAGATGGGAATGCGGGGCTGCTCATAGATGAATCCCTGCCAGACGCCTGCGACCTCGCCCTGGTTCATGTAGACACGGGGATGCGAGATCGAGGCCGGCAAGCCCGAGCCGTAGGTTGGCGCGGTGATGATGTCGAGCCAAGTGTCGCCATCGACGTCCGCCACCACCACATCTCGGTCGTTGGTCTCATCGAGAAAGCCGCTGATGTACTGGTTGGTGCGGTCAACCAGGACGCCGTTGACGCTGTGGCCCTCGGCGATCCCCTCGTTCATGAACAGGACGTTGCGGCGGCGACCCGTCGACGTGAACGGTTGCTTGCGGACGACGACGAGGTCGATATCGCCATCGTGATCGAGATCACCCCAGGCATAGTCCTTCTCCTGCGTATCGTTGCTACCCAGCGACGATTTAGCGACGAGGCGCGTGGAGGTCTCGTCGGCAAACTGGACCCAACCACCGGCGAACGCCGGACCCGCGATCAGGAGGCACGTCAGTACCCCTACCGCCTGCATTCGATGTGTCCTGTTCATGATGGCACTCCAAGGTATGGTTCTCGATACTCCACCCCTATGGGGATTGTAGCACAAATGAGGTAGCGTCTGGAACGGAATCATCAGTTGCCCAGGCGATCGGCATGCCGGTCATCGCCTGCATTCTCTTGCGGCGCGTGGCCGCGACTCGGACGAAGACCCGCCGCCGCTCACGGGCATAGACCCCATCCGGCCAGGATCTTTGCAAGGTCGAACGCATCGACACAACCGTCAGGGGCGTTGGCTGGACCAGTGAGGTCCGCGAGGGCGAGATTCGCGGCGGAGCAATTCTCGCAAGGTGGGCTCGGCGGGATCGGGTCGTTCATGGCAGAACACCACCCGGCCAGCACTACTGCCAGGTCAAACGCATCGACAACACCATCGGGCACGCCCACAGGGCCGGAGAGGTCGCCCAGGCATTCGCATTCGTCCGGTATGCCGTTGCCGTTCGCGTCGGGGCTCGAGCCGTTGAGAATGTCGAGCAGGTCGAGCACCTTGTTCGTGTTACAGTCCTCCAGCGGACCGTTGTAGACGGTGAGGAAGACCGTGAAGTCGTCAAGGTCGACGTCGCCGTCCTGATCCACGTCGTCGATGGCGCAGAAGTCATCCGGCGTGTAAGGGCCCCCATCGAAGCAGGAGGCGAAGGCGACGAAATCGTCGGGGCCCACCTTGTCGTCGATGTCGAGGAGTCCGGCGTGGTTGAATTCGCGCCGGCCTAGAGAAGCCAGGAAGGCGATGACGGCCGCCCGCTGATCGTCGTCGAGGCCGCCCTTGACGATGCCCGGGTCGCACGTGAAGCCGTCGCCACCCGTTGGTAGACTGTCGGGGCAGTTTGCGACCGTGCCGCTGAGGTAGCGCTGGGCCGATGATTGGGCCTCACTGCCCGAAGCACAGTGGCACGCGACCACCTGCTTGATGCGACCCTCGAAGAAGCCCCCGGCTGCGCGACCGTCGTGCCACATCGGATCGCGAACGCGGAGACCTCGCAACGGCATCGTGCGGATCTCCTGAGCCTCCGCATCACCCTGCACGATGCTGTCGCCGGCAGCGCCCATGTCGTGCAGCAGGTAGTCCGAGTACGGGTGGATGACTTTGTTGCGAATCGCATCCTCAAGCGAGGGGTCATCGGCCGTCGTGAACTGCGGGAGGTGACAGTCGGCGCAACCGATGCTGATAAAGAGCGCCTCGCCCGTCATGCCCGACTTCGGGGTCTGCGGCGGAGCGGCCAGGAACCGCTGGAAATCGGTGACGACATCAATGAAGTATTTGTCGGTACCGTTGCCCAACAAAAAGTTGTCCTCGAAGTCTGGAACCGTATCGCAGTTGTCGGGTGGGCCGAGACTGGGCGGGTTGATGCCGTTGGGATCGTTCTCCACGGGTACCAAGATGTTGGTCAGGCCGATCTCGTTCAGCGCCGCGCCGGCCGAAAACGTCAGGAGCGTGGCGACCTGTGCCTTCCAGCCGAAGCGCCCCACGCGCGGAACCCCCGGAGCCTCCAGGGCCTCAACCATGTGAACTCTGCCGCTGATGCCGTCGGAATTCAGATCGTCCGGGTCTGCGTTGGCTAGCAGGACTCGATCGGGGATCGCCTCGGTCAGCCCGAACCCCAGCGCCGAGGGAGTCAGACGGAAGGTTTGGATGGTTGCTTCGACCGGGATCTGCTCAGCGCATGGGTCACTAATCGCTTCAGCCTGAAGAAGTGAGCCACCAAGCTCTGCGAGTGGATCGAACTTGCCCATCCCGTCGATCGTCCCGAAGCGGGTCACGACGGTGACGCCGGACCCGCCGATCGGGTTGTTGTGGCACCCGCCACAGGCGGTCTTGTTGAAGACCGGGCCCAACCCCTCCGCCTCCGTGAACACGTGCCCGAACGCAGTCTTGCCCACATCGAATCGATCCAGCTGGGCGGCGGTGAGGCCTAGAAGCGGATCGCCCATTTTCGGCTGGGCGACCGGCCCACGACCCTGGGCAAACGGGGTGACAAACACGACTGCCGCGACCACCGCGATCCTCAGCCACATAGAGATCTGATTCGACATCTGCATCTTACATCCCCTTTCGCGTCCACAAGCCCTATCAACTGACCGAGCACGATCATTGCGTTTCGTTGAGTTGCCTCGCAACCAACCAGCGGTGTACCAGTCAGCACCTCTGTCAGTTACCCGGTGGGCGACACCCAGGCCTTTCGGAGGAACTCCTTCGCGGGAGTATATCAGGCGGGGCGGTGCGGAGAAACGGTTTTTGGGTCAATTGGGCTCAATTCCGGCAGGTTGAACCGCATCCCGCCGGCTCTCGGCTGATTGCCGTCGAGCAGGGCGGCGAGAGGGAGGTCCCGGTCTGTGCGGATGTGACAGCCTCGACCGGCTGGTGGGGCGGCTTGGTTCGGTGGCCGGCATGTCCGAGTCGGATATACTGGCTGCCACAACACCGCGATTCGCGGTTGCCTATAGGCGGATCAGCTGAGAATCGAGACTACCTGAATGTCCGGGCGATTAGCTCAGTTGGCTAGAGCGCACGGATCACACCCGTGAGGTCACAGGTTCGAGTCCTGTATCGCCCATCCCTGATGACCCTGTGTTCTCGCACGGGGTCGCTTCTTCTTGCACTACGCAACAGATCGCGGATTTCGCGTTCTCGGGTGTTAGCTCTTGCGACTCGGCACGGCCACCAGCGGCGGAATGCTGCACCGGATTCTGCACCGCCTTTGCGAAGTGGTCATCCGTTACTTGGAGGTAGTGCTTCACCGCAACCTGAACGCTGTTCCCCATCCAGGCGACATTGACTTCCGAATCAACCGTTGCCAGTATCTACGCGGGCCCGCCGGGCAATGCGATCGTCTGGATTGCCGACCACAACGATCATGATCTCGCCCTTCGAATCCTTCGCGAGCTTCGCCGAGAATCCACACAAAGTGCATGTCCTCACTGTGGGTACGATCTGCAAGGCCACGATGGGAAGGTCACTTGTCCCGAGTGCGGTCGAGGAATGACTGCGGCCTGTGGAGATGTTACTTACCGCAACTGTGGTGAGCTGGTTCCAGCCAACTTTGCGCTCTATTGGAACTGTGGTCGTGAGGGTCGCTCAACCTAGTGCCGAGATTGACGTGCGGGGGAAGGGGCCGATCCATGTTCCAGCCCGATTCCGGGCCGTTGAATGAAGTAAACAAGGTTGACGTGTCGGCCTTTGTCAGAAGGCCGTATCTACCCGCACGGTCCCCAGTTAGCCAGCAGCATCAGCAGGTCGAGGATGCCGACCACGCCGTCGCCGTCGAAGTCCGGCGGCCCAACAGGGTCGGTGCCCCAGGCAGCCAACAGAGCAAGCAAATCGAGGATGCCGACGGTGCCGTCGCCGTCGAGGTCAGCAGGGCAGGGTGGCGCGCAGTCTTCCTGGATGAAGACGCGCCAGCCGGTGCACAGTCCCATGAACAGGTCGAGACAGCCGTCATGGTTGACGTCGATGAAGGCGAAGTCGTGCGGATCGAGATGGAAGTTCTGGTCCTCGCCGTCGCCCCACGGATCGAAGACATGACCGTCGCCAGGATTGTTGAGCAGGGCGAAGTCGTTAGAGAAGCCGCAGTTCTGGATATCCACATCAATCGGGGCGACGCCCACGTCGAGATCCCCGTCGTTGTCAATGTCGGCCAGCTTCGTATTGCCGCCGAACCCGCTCGTGCGAGGTGATGGGGAGACCGTGTACGTCGTGTAGGTGATTGGGCCGTCCGGGTCGACGCTCACCGCAAGATCAACCTGATCCTGCGGGTCCTGCTCCACAAAGATGTCGAGCATGCCGTCACCATTCAGATCCCCAACATCAAAGAGGTACGGCGAGACGTTCGGTGGCTCCTGGAACGGCAGGGCGTTGAAGACGCCGGCGCCGTTGTTGAAGAGGATGAAGACTCCCACGTCGAACGGCGACACGGAGTACAGCGTCGAGACCTTCACAATGTCGTTGTCGCCGTCGTTATCCATGTCATAGATCTCGCCGGCGGTGCCGAAGGCGACGTTGGCGTAGCTGCCGAGCCGGGCGGTGGTCTCATCGGTGAAGTGTCCGGTGCCGTCATTGATCAGCAGCACATCGGTGGTCCCAGCGCAGCAC
>JADFIR010000035.1 GCA_022566535.1 Planctomycetota bacterium | reverse complement strand
TGACGCCCTCCTGTTCGACGCCACCGGCCCCAAGTGCGATCTGCCTGCCGGCGACTTCGGGTTCCACCTGACTTTCCCGGGTACCGGCGCGGTCGACTTCTGGATGACGGCCGACTCGGCCGGCGACAGCCCTGATTGCGCGCAAGTGTGGGGCACGGACGTGGATTTACCGGCTACTTTCTGCGAGATAGGTCCAGAGTTTACATGGATGCACTTCAACCTGTCGCAGAAAGGTGGGGGTGACCCCTGCCCTTGGGATCTCAACGGCTCAGGCGACGTCGGCATCCTCGACCTACTCGCGCTGCTGGCGGCGTGGGGTCCGTGCGAGGCGCCCTGCCCGCCGGACTTCGACGGCGGCGGAACCGTCGACATCTTCGACCTGCTCACCCTCATCGCCAACTGGGGAGCCTGCCCGTAAACTTTACTCGCTTCGATTCGCTTCAACCCCCCACCCCCGGCCCATCCCAGCCGGGGGTTTTTTCATCCCGCCATGGCTCAGCCCACCGCGCCGGACCATCCTTCGGAACCGGGCTGTCCTTCAGAGCCGGGCTGTCCCCAACCCAGGATTCGTTCCGCTCGTGGGCAACCGCACCCGCCACATAAAGCCGCGACCGGTGGTCGCGGTCTTCTTTCACGCACGGTGTTGTCGTGATTGTCGCGAACCGAACCGCAGCTCCAGAAACACATGAAGCGTTTGCGCTGATGCGATTCGGTCGATTGATGCATTCTGTTGCTTTGGGAGAGGCCCAGAGGGCTGGTTCAGAGGTTCGATGAGCTCGACGCCGAGGAACCAACGGCGATGGCTCGGCCGAACTCGCCCGGCTCGAACAAGTGCAGCGCGCCGGGATCAATGGAAAAGGTCGCTTGTGTGCCGGCCGAAAGGCTATCGCCGGCGGATACGCGGGCGATCATCCGCTGACCGCCGACTGCCTTTCCATACACGTCCATGCGATCGCCCAACGGCTCGGTCATCGTGATCTCAAGCGTCAGCCTCCACGCCTGCGGAGTAGGACCGGCCGGCGGCCCCCCGGTTCCTTCGGGGCGTAGCGCTTCGGGGCGGACCCCCAGGACCACGGGGCGACCGATGTATCTGGAGGCGGACACCGCCATCTCGCCGGACAGCCCCAGGCGCAGGGTGTGTGAATCGGCAAAGACCAGCCGCCCACTCTCTCGCAAGATTTGGCCGTCGATGAAGTTCATGGCCGGAGAGCCGAGAAAGCCCGCTACGAATCTATTCACCGGGTTGTGATATACCACAAGCGGCGCTCCGATCTGCTGAACTCGCCCGGCTGCCATCACAACGATGCGATCGCCGAGTGTCATCGCCTCTTCCTGATCGTGGGTGACATAGACGATGGTGGTTCGCAGGCGCATATGCAGGGCCTTGAGCTCGGCCCGCATCTGTGTGCGCAGCTTGGCGTCCAGGTTGCTCAGCGGTTCGTCGAAAAGAGAACATTGAGGATCGCGAACAATCGCCCGGCCGACCGCAACCCGCTGCTGCTGCCCGCCGGAAAGCACCGCCGGCATTCGATCCAGTAAGCCCGCGATGTCCAGCAACCCGGCGGCGTGGCGCACCCGGCGGTCGATCTCCGGCCGGCCAACCTTCCGCAGCTTCAGACCGAAGGCCATGTTCTTGTACACGCTCATGTGGGGATACAGCGCGTAGTCCTGAAACACCATGGCCACGTCGCGGTCCTTGGGGTGCACGGTGTTGACCACGCGATCGCCGATGCGGATCGTCCCGGATGTGATCTCCTCCAGTCCGGCGATCATGCGCAGCGTTGTCGTCTTGCCGCAGCCGGAGGGGCCCACCAGCACGACCTGCTCGCCATCGGCCACGTGCAGATCGAGATCGCGCACCGCAACAACGTTTCCCGGGTAAACCTTTGAGACCTTCTTGAGGACGACTTCAGCCATGGCGACGCTACGTTTCGTTGGCGATCCTGCCCCATAGGATATCGTGGAGTCATGGGGGCGCCGTGCCATTCACGTCTGCGAGCAGGTGATCTTCGGTCGAGCATCTTGCAGAACATCGCTTCGTCAGCGACGATGATCCCCCACGGCAACTCCGCCGCCTCGTTAGGCGTCGGGGCAATGCCCGAGCAGCCGGGCGTGCTGATCGTGCAGGAGGGACCATGAACGATCTTCTTGACCCGCTGGCCGGCGTCGCCCGGCTCGTGAACGCTGAGACCCGATCGATCTCGGCCGAGAATCCAAGCGGGGCCAAGAGTGGAGGCGCCCAGGCGAACCCGGGTGATGACAGCCATTGCGCACCGGCGGCACGAAACCTGGGCAAAGGATGGAAGGTTCGGCCTTGCTTGCGAGACGTCCAGCCGGGGCAAACCATCACCCTGGCCGACATCGCCGGCCCCGGCGTTGTCCAACACATCTGGTGTACCGCTGACCCGGCACTACTGCGCGGAATCATGCTGCGGGCCTATTACAACGACCTGAGCGATCCTTCGATTCAGTCGCCGCTTGGTGACTTTTTCGCCAACGGCGTGAACGGTCTCGCGACGGTCAACTCCTTACCCGTGGCTGTGAACCCGCGCGGCGGTATGAATAGTTATTGGCCGATGCCCTTCCGCAA
Source organism: Planctomycetota bacterium (assembly GCA_022566535.1). Classification (GTDB taxonomy): domain Bacteria; phylum Planctomycetota; class Phycisphaerae; order Phycisphaerales; family SM1A02; genus JADFFQ01. The sequence goes on along the minus strand of JADFIR010000035.1, from coordinate 30,245 downwards.
TCGCTTCCGCATCGAGATCACCAACGAATCGCAGCAAGCGATCGGCGAACTGTATTATCAGATCACCTACGCCTTGGGCAAGATTCCCGACGATGCGGCGTATTTCCATGCGAGCTGGCGTCGCGCAATCACCAATCGCCAGCGACCCGAACATGTCATTCTGGCCGGCGCAATGGGACGCGGCCATTACGTCGGCACGTACATCGTCTGGAGTCAATTCGACGCGGGATGGTGGGGTGAAGGGGAGGTGAAATTCTTTATCGACGGTGATCCACCTGATAAACCGACCATCTGCGGCACGGGAACCGAAGACTACTTTGGTGGGGCGTGGGCGTTCGCCGACATCGAGCCCGGCAATCAACTCCCCGCACCTTTCAGCGGCCCGTTTCTTGGCTATCCACAGGCGCGATGTATCGCTGCGACCCCCCACGGGCGGTCCGGGCCAATGCACGGGTTATACCGTTGGCACATCCCCGATCCGGTCCGGTTCAAACGCGACCTGCGGGTAAGCATTCAAGCCCTCGGATGCAAGGGCAACGATACCTTCCGGCCCCTTGCCGATGACATCGCCTCGGTGGCGTATTGGTACCAGACGCCTCCCAGCGGCCTGCCCGAGGCTCCGCCGGAGGCCGACCGCCGGCGATCGTAAGCAGGGTTCCCTGGCTCGGATCGGCCTGGCCGGCCCTTCTTCGGGCTGGGCCGGGCGAGCAATACATCGTCCCTACGCCAAGTGGCCCCAGTGGACCTCAATACGATGTGAGCGACACCCCCGCCGTTGAGAATTACGAGAATCAGAAGGTGTCGCTACCTTTTTGGGCTTGCCCGGGCCCTGAATGGTGGTAAGGTATACACTGCGGTCGAGCGAGTTGCTGCATTCATGGGGTAGGCCTCGTCGGTGTTTCGGCAGGTCTCGGCCGTCACGTCTCCGGACCTGCGCAGTCGTATGTGGGGAATGCAATCCAAGGTGTCATTGTTGCCTGACATTCGGCTCGGTCGCGTGGCAACCGTATCGCGCAGCGGCGCAATGAATGAGGGTTGGGTCCCCGCGAAGCATGTGATATCCCGAGTTCTCGGGACCGCAGAAAGGAAGCAATCGCCATGAAACGAAATCTTTCCAAGGGCTTCACGGTCATCGAGCTGCTGGTGGTCATCTCGATCATCGCGCTGCTCATCGGCATCCTACTGCCGGCGATCGGCAAAGCCCGCGAGAGTGCGAAGCTGAGCGGCTCCAAGAGCAACCTTCGCCAACTGGGCGTGGCCATGCACACCTACGCCTCCGATTGGTCGGATCGCCAGTTCACCCCCGCCCGCGACAACCTTGGCTACTACGGAAGCGTCGCCGACTACAACAGTGAGGTGTACGGCCCGCCCGACGGCAGCATAAAGCCTCGATACCAGGTGCATCCACCAATCCTGTTTGGCTGGGGGTCTGACGGCCATATGTACACCTATCCGATGGATAATGCGGGCTATCACTGGGCGCTTCACCCGATCAACTTCACCGGAGGCACAGCCTACTTCGGTTGGTTCCGCTTCCCCTTCACCAAGCCGATCCACGACTATCTCAGCGGCCGGTCATACGATCCCGTGTTCTATGCCCCCAAGGACCGGCTGAGCCTCGCTGCGGCTGAACCGTGCATGGATGATCCCGGCGAGGCGGTCAACACACCTGAATGCAACCCGCCCATCTGGCCCACCTATTGCTGGTCGCCGGCCGCCATGTACAACCCGGAGGTCTTCCGGAACGACGATGACGGCGGATTCCAGGATCCCTGGTCCCTCCCCAGCGGGTTCCGGGTGCCCACGATGTCCCAGGCCTCGTACCCGAGCTTGAAGACCCACATGCTGGAGCATCAGTGGCTGCAGAACGTCGAGGTTGAATGCAACCCCGCCTTCAACGAATTCGGGGGCGTCCTCGATTGCGAGCCGTACTACTTCAACCACGCCTTGACCTCCAAGCCGGTGACCCTGTTCTACGATGCCCACGTGGACCTCGTAGGCACCCACCAAGCCATGCTCGACGACCGCCGGCACCGCTTTCAAGTCGATAACGACGACTGGGGCCTCTGGAGCACGGATACCCCGTTCGGCGGCGACGTGGAAGGGGAGGGAGACGGCGGCTATCTGATCGAGTTCGGCTACGACTTCGCCAACACCAGCTACCACATCCTCACCACCGAAGGCATTCACGGCCGCGACATCCTCGGCAAGCAATGACCTGATCAACTCCACCCACAGCCATCCCGCTGGCTCGGTGAGAGATACAATGAACCCCCAGGGCTGCGCCACATGGCGCAGCCCTTTTTCGTCTCACCCGCGCCGCCACACTCCGCCCTGCTCGCAAAGTTGAAAGCGGCGCGCTACACGCGGTCGCCGGCGCGGGCCTTCGCCTCGCCACCCAGCCTGATACCGATCAGCCACAATAGCTGGGCCAGAGCCGGCGATCCAGGTACCCCCAGACGGACCAGAAGGCACACGTCAATGCTATCTTGCAACGAGGCATGCACCGCAGTAGGGCCAAGTCGAAGGCGAAGGACGACCGGTCATGAACAGCCGTTCATCAGGTTCATCATGGCACGGGTGGGTGTTCATCGGCTTTCCGCTGACAATCATCCTGGTCTTTACGGCGCTGCCCACGGTCGTCGGCGTGGCGCTGAGCTTCTTTGAATGGGGCGGCGGCGACAGGCCGCGATTCATCGCGCTCGACAACTATCAGGCGGCGATGACCCGCGACCCGCAGCTCTGGCTGGCGATGCGCAATACGCTCGTCTTCGCCATCGGCACGGTACCGGTCACCGTGGTCCTAGCGTTCCTCGTCGCGGTCGCACTGCACGCCCGGTGGTTTGTCGGCAAGACTCTTGCCCGCACGCTGTTCTTCCTGCCAACGGTCATGTCGATTGTGGCCGTTGGATTTATCTGGCAGTGGATGCTCAATCCACGAACAGGGCTGCTCAACGTGATCGTCGCCGGCCAAGGGGCGGATCTGCCGGATTGGCTGGGCGACAGTTGGCTGGGCCTTGGCACGATGATGTTTGTGCAAGTGTGGAGGAATCTGGGATTCTGCGTGGTGTTGTACGTGGCGGCGCTCGGCCGAGTCCCGCGGTCGATGTATGACGCTGCCAGTGTGGACGGAGCAGGCTCCTGGCGAGCGACGTGGCATATTACCTGGCCGGCGGTAAGGCCCATGACCGCCTTCCTGGTGATTACCGGCACGATCTGGGCGCTGCAGGTCTTCGATCTCGACGTCGTCATGAACGGGTGGAATCCGCAGCGGTTCAACGACCTGCTCAACACCCACATCTTCCGGGAGTTCAAGAACGGCCGGCTCGGCTACTCGGCAACCATCGGTGTATTCGTGCTTGTGCTTACGGCGATGATCACCTACGCGCAGCTTCGTTGGCTACGGCTGTCCAAGGCGACCGCGGTATGAGCGGGCACACGCATCCACCGCTGATTGTCCGCATCACGTTGCACCTTGCCGTCTACGCCGGGGCACTGACGATGGTTTTGCCCGTCGCCTGGATCGTGTCAACGTCGCTGAAGTCGCATCACGATGCCATCAGCGCTGTGCCCACCCTCCTGCCGGCTGGACCGCCAAGTGAGTGGCAGTGGCACAACTATGCCCAAGCGTGGACGATCGCCCAGTTCGGCGACTTCTATCGAAACAGCCTGCTAGTCGCGGCCGTCGTGACCGTGCTTTCGGTGGCGTACAACGCGCTGGCCGGCTTTGCGTTCGCCAAAATGCGCTTTCGCGGCCGGAACCTCGCCTTTGGCCTGATGTTGGCGACCATGCTCCTGCCGTTTCAGGTGTATTTCATCTTTGCATACGTTCTGTGCGGCTGGTTGGGATACGTCGATCATCTTCAGGCGCTGATTGTGCCGTTTCTGGCAAGCGCTTTCGGCATCTTCTACATGCGCCAGTCGATCATCACGGTTCCCGATAGCCTGCTTGACGCCGGTCGCATCGATGGCTTGAGCGACTTCGAACTCTTCTGGCATATCGTCGTGCCGCTGGTCCGGCCGGCGCTGGGCGCCTTGGCGATCTTCACGTTTATGGCTTCGTGGAACAACTTCTTCTGGCCGCTGATCGTCATCGACTCGACAGACAACTTCACCCTGCCGCTGGCGGTGAACCGGCTTACAAGCGATTACTTCACGCCCTCGCCGCCCATTCGCATGGCCGCAGCGATAATCCTTATCATTCCCACCGTCGGGGTGTATCTCATCTTTGAGCGATCGTTCGTGAAGGGACTGACCCTGACCGGCGTCAAGGGGTAGCACATGCGCGTAAGCCGCGTCGTGTTGTTGATTCTGCTGGTCGCGACCGTGGCGTGCGTGATTCCATACGGCTCGGTCCGCTCATCGAGGGCAACGCTGCGTTTCGCGGTCTGGGGCATGCCGTTTGAGGATCGGCTGTTCGAGGACATCTACGCTCGCGGCTTCGAACGGCGCTATCCGGCGGTCACCGTTGATTACCAGCGATATCAGGACCTCACCGACAAGTACTTCGCCTGGCATCTGCTCGGCCGGGGCGCGGACGTGATGCGGGTGCGTATCACCGACTACCACGCGTTCGTCGCCAGGGGCATGCTGGAGCCGCTGAATCGATTCATCAACGATCCCAGCATCGGGCTCACCGATGAGGAGCAGGCTGACTACATGCCGGCCATCTGGAACCTTCTGGAGGTCCAGGGCAACCAATATGCCCTACCCTCGGACAATGCCCAGTACGGGCTGTATTACAACAAGGCCAGCTTTGATCAATACAACCTGGCGCACCCGGATGACCCGCTCGAATATCCTAGCGCAGATTGGACGTGGGACGATCTGCGTGAGACCGCCCGCAAATTGACCGTCCGCGATGCCGATGACAATCTCATAGGCTATGGCATCGACTTCGACCTGTGGGCTTGGCCGTTCATGGCGTTTCTCGCGCAGGCGGGAGGCGAACTCTGGGATGCTCCGCAAACCACCACGCTCATCAACTCGCCCCAAGGCCTCGAAGCGCTGCAACTAATCATCGATCTGCTGCCGCACAGCGCATCGATGCGAGCGGTCGGAGGCGTTGGCTCGGCCGTCGGGCCGGATAAGCTGTTCGCTGCCGGGCAAACCGCGATGCTCCTCGATGGAAGCTGGCGGGCGCCGGATCTGGAGCGCGTCCAACCGGACCTGGACTTCGCGATCGCGCCGCTGCCGAGGCATCGCCGATCGGCGGTGGTCAGCGGCTCGGTCCTCTGGGCGATCAGCATACACAGCAACCAAAAGGAGTCGGCCTGGCGGATGATCCGCTGGATGACCAATCGCGAGGAATCGCTGCGTTACTGGGACACATTGCGCGTCGCACCGCCGGCCAGACTTTCGGTCATGCGTTCCAAGGCGTTCCGCCAAACGGCCGGACTCGTCGATGATGATGGCGCTGTGTTGGTGCATTCGATGCCGGCCGAGAGATTCGACGATCGGGCGGCGTGGCTGCTGTATGCGGTCACAGTCGATCCCGACACCGGCTCGACGCCCGGCTTTGTTCCGGTGGCGCCGTATCAAAAGGATCTCGAAGACAGCATCGAAGCGATGCTCAAGCGTGCGGTCTCGCCGACCCGAGCGGAACCGTTAAAGCACCTGCTGGACAACGCCGCCGAGGCCCTCCACCGGATCATCGACCGGGATCGCAATGCCCGCGGGCTGCCGCGCGTCGAGCGAAACAGGAGATCAGCGAGGGCCGATCAGCCGCTCCCGCATAAACCGCCTGGCCACTGAGAAGAAGGCGAGGATCGTGACACGATTGCCCATTTCAGACACCCTTTCCCATCCCTTGTCGACACCCGAATGGAACGAAGAGCGCACGGTGTGATCGAAAACCACCGTGCGCCCCTCACCGGAGCAGGCGAATGCGTACCCCTGCCCGGGACTCTCTTCATGTTGGCGTCGTCATCCCCAATTGGCCAGGAGCGTCAGAAGATCAAGGATGCCGACTGTGCCGTCCATATCGAGGTCAGCCGCGACGTTACTCTGCCCCCAAGCGGCCAAGAGCGCCAGCAGGTCGAAGATCCCCACCACGCCGTCGGCGTCGAGGTCGCCGAGCTTCGGCGCGATTCTCAGCACCACGCCGGTGTCCCCGAACGGCACGCCGGTCCCGTTGGCCATGATGTAGACCTCGCCCTGAGCATCGCGACCCATGCCCAGCAACGAGAGGCCTAGTACCTTCTGATCCAGTAGCTGAAACGCCAGAATCTGGTTTTTCTCATCGAGATAAAACAACCGCCCATCGTTGTCGAATGTCTGCGCAAACTCGCCGAAGACATACCGACCCAGCAAAGCGGGGATCCTGATTCCGCGATAGACGAAACCGCCGATGATCGCAATGCCCTCGTCATGGTCGTACTGGGCAATCGGGTCCAGCACTCCGTCCGGGACGGGCTGGGTCATGTCGGTGACGTAGCCGGGCTGAGCTCCGTTGGGGATGAAGAAGAAGGAGCCTTCCTTGTGGTTCCAGCCGTAGTTGCCGCCGGAGACGACCACATTAATCTCTTCAATGTGGTTCTGTCCTACATCAGCCGCATACAAGTCGCCGGCCAGCGAGTCGAACGAAAAGCGGAATGGATTGCGAAATCCGTAGGCATAGATTTCATCGACGCCGTCCTCTGCAACGAAGGGGTTGTCGGGCGGGATTCCGTACTGGCCGTTCGCCGAATTATTGCCGAGCGGGTCGATACGAACGATCGCTCCAAGGATGTTGGCGGGGTTGGCCCCATTGCCGCGGCAGCCGTGGCCGATGATGGGCGCGCCGCCGATGAACGGTTGCCCGTCGGCGTCATCGGCCCCGCCGCCGTCACCGAGTGAGAAGTAGAGCATCCCATCGGGTCCAAAATCGACAGCGCCGCCATCATGGTTGAACTGCGGCTGGTCAATGCGAAGCAGCTCCCGCGCACTTTCGGGATCGACCACGGAACTCGGATCTGCGGGGTTGGGAACCTGCCACTCGGTGATCACGCATTGATGATCGGCGATCGTTGCTTCGGGCATGGTGGAGAAGTCAGCCACCCCGCGAACCGGCTGAGAGGTATAGGTGTATAGCAGCCCGTTGACTTGATAATCAGGGTGGAAGGCGACGCCCAGGAGCCCTCGTTCATCAAACGAGCCCTTCCCAAAGATGCCGAGCTCGACGAGCTGGGCTGTCACATCGAGGAACACGCTCTTCTCTCCGCTGGTCAGATCGATCGCCCACAGGATGCCGTCCTGATCAGTGACGAACAATCGATCGGGTTGGCCCGGGGCATCGGTTCCCCAGTTGGGGGCGGTGAGACCGCTGGCTACCATCTCGAGCTTGACATGCACGCCGCCCGAGCCAATCACCGCCGGGATCGGATCGGCCAGCGGCGGCGGAGCGGCCTGTCCGCGAATCTCGCCGCCGGGATGCATGGCGGTGTGGATATTGACGTACCACAGCCCGGCCAAGAGGTCAGCGGCCTGGGCCTGGCTGATCGTCGTTGAACCGGCGATCGTGCCGGAAGGAGGCCCGCCGCCCTCGAGGATGGTGATCTGCACGCCCGCCGGTTCACACAGCGGCGCCGGGCCGTGGAAGTGAGCCACGATGGCCGGCCCCGAAAGGTTCTCGTAGGTGATGTCCCAGGTCAGGAGGTTGGAGCCGGTGTCCAACGTGGCTGTGCCCGAGCCGGTTGCGGGCGTGTCCACCACCGGGGTGTGCTGCATGCCGTCGATCGTCAAGACAAAATCCAACACCCCGCCGGGCGGCTGAATGGTGATCGACGCCACCATGTTGGCCTTGAAGCAATGGGGGATGCAGAAGTAGGGTAGGCGTCCTAGCACATTGTTGGACACCTCCCAGGTAAACTCCGGATTGGCCGCGTCCATGGGCGCGTCGAAATGGAGCCCGTCGGGAACACATAGATCGCCGGAGGTCACGGTGTGATCGCCGCTTTCCCAGGTCCATCGGATCGTATCGCCCTGGGTCACGGTGAGGTCGACGGGATCGAACTCGAAGTCGCGGACGATAACATCGTGTGTGGTCCCGCCGATCATGGGGAACACGGCGCCGGCAAGAACAACGCTACAAAGTCTCACATCGAACATGACTGTTATCCTTTTTGCAAACTCGTGGGACAAAGGGTCCTGTGGGCGGACTTCGCCCTCTCTTCTTTCCGCAATCAAAGCAGCATCCCACCGGGCGAAATGGGCGCTGATCGGCCATGGATCAGGCTGCATAGGCAGATGTCGCGGCGGTACCGCAACATTGCAGGACTCCGAGAACTGCACGGAAAAGCACAGAAGTGCAAGACCTGGGGCCGGCTGCGACATAGAAACAAGGACATGGGAGCGGGCATGAGAAACGCGGCCGAACAACGCGGCGTGCCCCATAGGGCGCGCCTCGAACGAGCGGAGTTCGCCGTGCAGTTTGAAGAGTCGCGGCGAATATTGTGGTGCATCGCCGCGGCCGTGCTCGGCGGCCGTGAATTGGCCGATGACGTCCTCCAGGAGTCAGCCGTGATCGCGCTTGACAGGATCGACGACTTCAACGCCGGCACCAGCTTCACCGCATGGATGGGGCAGATCGTTCGCTACGTGGCGCTGAATGCCGCCCGACAACGCGCCCGCCATATGACCGTCGGATCAATCCATCGCCACGCAATTGAGAATCCGGCGAGGAACAACCATTACGAGAAACCCGAAGCGCTGAACCACCGGGGTGAATTGAACCCTGACCAGAGGAGTTTCGATGATCGTGTGTTGACCGCCCTGAATACCCTCACTGATACCGCGCGGGCGTGTTTGTTGCTCCGGGTCGTCTTGGACAAGCCGTATCGGGAGATCGCGCTGGCGCTGGGGGTCCCGGAAGGAACGGCGATGAGCCACGTCCATCGATCCCGCCGGGCCCTGCGGGATATCCTTTCGAGTGCGGGACCGGTCGCTTCGACACAGTCTGGAGTAGATGATGAGTGAACGCCCACAACCGCCCGAAGATCTCATCGACGCATACCTCGACGAGCTGTTGAGCGACGCTGATCGCAAGGCGTTCGAGCTGGAGCTAGACCGCCGGCAAGATCTGCGCAGCGCTGTGGACCACCAGCAGGCAATTGACGCAGCCCTGAAGCGCCTTGTGTCTCCTCCCTCAGAGGAGCAACTGAACCTTATCGCTGAGCGAGCCGACGAAGCCGGACGGCGGCGCATATCACCAGGCCGAGGCTGGCGGGTTGCGGCGCGGCGGTTGGCGGTGGCGGCCGCTCTGGCCGGTGGGACCTTCGGCGCCTGGCAGATCTGGGACTTCGTCCGCCCAGGCGCGCGTTCAACAAGCCCCTACCTGCAGCAGCCGTGGCGCAGCTTCGAAGCCGTCTATCGCGACAAGATCGCAGACGGATTCCAACCGGCCTGGATCTGCAAAAATGATAAGGAGTTCGCGGACAGCTTTTTGGCCGTTCACCGCCAGCGGCTGCTGCTGCGCGAGCTCCCCCAGGGCACCAAGGCCCTTGGATTGGCCTACTGTCACAGCATCACGCCGCGAACCAGCTACCTGCTGGCCCAGGCCGGCGGCGAACGACTGATCGTGTTCGTGGATCGGATCGAGCGCGATAGCCAGCAGCTCGCGCCCGCAGGCCTGCACCTGTTTCGCCGCCAGATCGGCAAGCTGGTTCTCTATGAGCTATCACCACTCGATGAAGCCGCCCTGCTCGATTGGTTCTACGACCCTGATGCGGACGGCGACTTCATCAGCACCGACAAGATCGAGGAGGTCGGGTAATGACTACACGAACACGAGGCGGTTTCACCCTGGTCGAGGTGGTCGTCGTGATCGGTATTATCCTTTTCCTGGTGGGATTAACGCTCTCGGTGAGTGTCGCCGTCATCGAAAGGTCGGAGATTCAACAGACCGAGACCGTGCTTCAAATCTTGGACACGGCCGTGAAGGAGTGGGAGCTGACGGCCGACCGCAAGCTCAGTTGGTGGGACCCTTTGGACCCTCCGGACCTCAGGGACGGTGCCGACGTTCACGGCGACACGCCTGAAGTATTCATCATCACTGAGGTACTCGATGTCATTGCGCGACCCCGCCAAGGCAAACAGATTATTGCACAGATTGATCCGGACTTTGTGGATACCTACGAACCCGGTCCGCCCTATCCACCATGGATCGACGAGCCATTTGAAGAGCAGCAACACGCGCGCTTTGTGGGGAGCCTGACGATTCTCGACGCCTGGGGAACGCCCGTCTACGCGACCCATCCTGGCCGGCCGTTCAATGCAGGTAGTGATCTCGGCGACCCTGATCCTGACGGCACGATCCAAACCTACAACGAGGACAAGTATGGGGGTGCCCGGAATCGTCAAATCTGTTTCGTCTCCGCCGGTCCGGACGGAAACTTCGGTAACTTGGATCCGTCCATTCCGATTTACCACGACCCTGAAGGCGCGAGGGACAACATCTACTCGTACCCAATCAACAAGCCATAGGGCCCAAATGCCGTTTCCACGGCGCAAAACAAAGCCCCCGGTGGATCGCGGGGGCTTCAGCTCGAGGACCTTGCCAGTTGGTCTTGGAGAGCCAGGATCTTGCGGCACAGCTCGCTGAATCGCGGGCGAAGATCGTCGGCGTCGCTCCCGTTGCCAAGGCGCTCGGCAAGCTCGGCCTGCATGGCCACCGCCTCCTTGCTCAACGCTTCCAACCGCCGCTTGTACTGGGCCACCGTCTCGAGCGCCGGCTCCACAGCGTTATCAGCCACCTGTATCTGTTCATCCAGCTGGGCAAGAATACGGCGATCCGTCAAACGGCGACCATCAAACGGATTGGTCGGCAGCGGCGGCGCATCCCCGACGTTGATGCCCAAGCCTTGCAGCCGGTTGTACGTCTCCCGAACCTCATTGCAGATAGCGCCGAACGCATCGCGCAGTTCCTTCAAAGCCGTTGCATCGCTGGGCGATTGCGAAAGCTGGTCGCAGACAGCGGCGATGCGCCGCAGAAGCCCCTCCAGCCGGTACGACAGCGTCTTGATCGGCTGAGCAATCGCGGTGATGATCCCATCAGCCTCTCTGAGCCGGTTCTGCCAGGAGTTCTGCCACCGCTGGGCAAATGAGTCGGCCTGATCGCAGACCTGCCCGACCCGCGCCTCAAGAGCCTTGCCCGATGAGGAGCCCCGCGCGATGTCGCCGCGGAGGCTGCGGATCTGCTCGCCAATCGAGGCCAGCTCATCGCGCACCTGGGCGTCGACGCGTTTCATCAGGTCGATTGCCCCCCGCGCAGCTTTCAACTGCTGCTTCGCCTGCAGGAACGCCCGCGAATCCGCCATGGGCGGCGCTTCAAGCGGGCTCGTCGGCAGCTTCACCGTGCGCTCTTCGTCGATCAGGCCTGACATGAACATCGTGTGACGGATCTTGTGCAGCTCGTTGTGGAGATACACGAACCGTTGCTTCAATCGGGCGGAATCCTCCGGCACAAGCAGCTGAGCGTCTAGATCGTCGATTACTTCAGCGAGCGCATCAAGCTGATCGGCCGACTCCAGCAGGGAGTCCGCAGTCTGGTTGACCATCGCGCGAGCGTCACCCAGTTGTGTCCTGAGCCGTCTCGCTGCGGCGGGCCCGACCCGGTTGCCCGGATGATCGGTCCCGCGCTTGGCGTGCTCGCCATTCTGCGCAACAGGCATCTTTGCCAGCCCGCGCTGGATCGCGCCGTCAAGCTTCCGGCCGCGAACGTTCTCAGAGATGCAGATACCCTCCGCGTCAAGCAGGTACATCCGCGGGATGGAGTTGACGCCGTATTTGCGGGCCAGCCGCGTCTTCCATATGCCGCCTTCCATGACGTGGTACCAGTTCATGCCCTTGTTGCGGACGAAGGACCTGAACCGGTTGTTGTCGCTGTCGAGTGAGATGCCGACGATCTCGAATCCCTGGTCCTTGTATTTCCTATGGGCCCTCAACACAGCCGGCAATTCCGCCACGCAGGGTCCGCACCAAGTGGCCCAGAAGTCGATGAGAACCAACTTGCCCCGAAGGTCGTTCAGTGAGAATTCCCTGCCGGTGATGGCGTCGCGGGCAGTGAAGGTGGGAAACTCCTTTCCGAGGTAACCGGCGCCCGCGCTCGCCTGCGAAGCAACGGCCGCGTACAACCCGACGACCAGACCGGTCTGCAGCAACTTGGTTCGGTAGGTCATTGACTGGGCCCTCACAATGGGGAGCGTCGTGGGAGATGGATTGGTCTGCGCCATCCGCCCCGGCGGCCCAAGCTCATCAGCGTGTGGCGACTCACCCTATGTTACAGGGTGTTGCTGATCAAGCGCCCGTCGCCGTACAAGCCCACCCATCTTAGCCAGACGCCGGCGGATCAGCCGATCGCATCTGCGCAATCGGCGGGCAGGACGGCAGGTGCGAGAATGCGAGGGCCGCCAGGAGGTACAACAGCAGCGCAAGGCCCGCGGCGATGGAATACCCCCAGCACATGGCCAAGACCGTGGCCAGCGGAGCGGCCAACACGGAGGCAAAGCCGTTGGTCCCCCACGCCCACGGGATGAGACCGGGCGCCGCACGACTGAGTCGCCCAAGCCCCATCGGCATTGGGAAACCCATCACGTACCCTAGCGGGGCGATCATGATCAGACCCACCGCGCATCGGCCGAGCACCGGCAACGACCCGGCCGCCGGGGCTAACTGCCGAAGCGCAATCATCTCGCCGATCCCCAGAGCCACCAGGACGATGATGATGCGCCGCAGGGCCCTCGCCCGATCATGCCGGATACGTTGCGTGGTCATGCTGCCCAGGCCGGAGAACAACAGGAAGCCGCAGATCGTCACCGCGGCCGCCCGCACCGGATCCCCGATCAGGTACGTCAGGTGTGACAGGCAGACGATTTCCAGCAGCAGGTATCCGAGCCCTAGGCAGCTGAAATAGATCACGGTCGCCGCCCGACCGCCACGCCGACCCCCGGTGTCAGCGGGCAAGAGTGGTAGTGGTATGACCGTTGCCACAGCGCTGACGATGCCGATGATCAGCGTCGCCGCCAGCACAAACAAGAATGCCAGTTCCGCGCGAGTCAGCCACAGCGCACCGTACGCGTCCCGTTGTGCTCCAATCGACGCCAGCTTGGAGAAGTCCAGGAAGAACGGCCGATCGTCGGTGGGCGGGCGAATATCAAACGCCCACTCGGTGATAAATCGATCGGCATCGGATGAGAATAGTTGGCGGGCTGCGAAGTGATACCAGTCGCCGATCCCGTCCGGTGGTTGGGGCAATGCATCGGGCTGGTTGAGCTCCTGCGATTGCACTCCATCGAACCATACGGGGGTCAGTTGGCGGTCTCGGCACAGAGCGCGGACCTGGTCGATCTCGTGGGGTTGCCACGGTGAGACCTTGACCATGGTGCAGACGGCCAAGTAATCACGCACGATGACGATGTGCTTCGCCGGCGATTCAATCTCGATGCGTCGAAGCGCCTCGACGAAGGTCGCCAACAGCTTGAGGTTGTCGCGCGGGGGTGTCTGAATGCCGCGGGTGACCGCGAGCAGTCCATCGGCTCTGAGCTGCCGTAAACAGGCTGTGATTCCCTGCACCGTGATGAGATGATCTTGAGCCAGCCCACCCATACCACCGGACCCAGCGGCCAGGGTTTGCAAGGTCACCAATTGAATCAGATCAAACTTTGCGGTCGTGTGTTCGATGAAGTGACGAGGCTCGGCGACGTGAGAACGAACGCCGGGCAAGTCCCATACCGTCCCGCCATATTCTTGAAGAGGGCCGCGCAACAGATCCACCAGGTTCTCGTCCGGCTGCACCACATGGATGGACGAGGCGCGATGGCGTGCTGCAAGCCAGATGTTCGTCCCACCTGTTTCGCCGAGTAGAGCTACCCGCGGCTCCCGGGCAACAAGCGCATACGGGATCGCCGTGAGCGTTTGGTCCATAACCTCCGCGCGCGCAGCGCGATCAACGTCCAGGACCGATCCGACCTTATGTCCATCGGCAAGAATCACGCTCATCGGCGGCGGAAGGGCGCCAACGCCGAGGAACGGCAGATCGTGCAACACGTCGCCCCGATAGGCCTCGACGACGGCGCGTGGCCCGATTGCTCGCCCGATCCGCTGGACTGATCCCTGGTCCATCAGCCGCTGCATATAGGCCTGATCCTTATACGGATCCACCCGTACGTGCGGAGGGTCAAGCCACACGCAGCCGACGACCAGCGCCGCACACGTTGTGATGGCAACCATCCGTTTGGTCGCCGAAGCGGGTCGTACGCCGGCCGCACCAAGCAACGCGAGCCCACCCATTGCCAGCGGCAGCCAGGCTGCGGGCACGATTGACATGAGCACCGGGGCGAGCAGCGCCCCGGCCGCGCTCCCAATGAGGTTCGCGCCGTAGACGGTTCCCACGCGCTCCCCTGCAAGCATGAGCGACAGACCGATCGCTGCAGCGCCCAGGAAAAACGGTATGGTCAACACGGCCCAGTACAGCATCCAGTACCCCACCTGCTGCCAGAGCAATGCCGGGAGGAACCGCGCCTCGATCGGAACGTGCTGGGCGATCGCCGAGCAGATCGGCACGGCCCCCGCCGTGGCCAAAGCCAGCACAAATAACACCGTCTCACCGCGCGGCACAACCCACGATCGCAGCAGAAACAGCGCGGTGCCGCTGGCACCGAATCCCAGCAGGACCACACTGATCACCAGAAACGCAAAGTGATGCCAACTGGCAACCAGCAGCATCCGCATCAGCGAGATTTCAAAGCCCAGCACAGCGGCGGAAATGAACCACACCACCCAGATCAGCCGTACGGGTCGCCCTGCGGCCGAGGCATTTTCCAACGCTATTCCTCGCGGGTCATCGGCACGAATCGAACGCTCATTACCGTGAGCGATCGGCGGCTGCCATCCAGTTGTTTTGTCACGACGATCAGCCGCTGGACTTCGTAGGGTCCGCCGATGGGGATCACGATTCGACCGCCCGGCTTGAGCTGCTCCCACAATGGCGGGGGCAGATGACCCGCGGCACACGTGACGATGATCGCATCAAAGGGAGCGTGCTCAACCCAGCCGAAGTAGCCGTCGCCACGGCGGGTTCGCACCGCGCCGTAGTCCTGTTTGCGCAGCACGCCCGCGGCGCGCTCAAAGAGCGGATCGATGATCTCCAGCGTATAGACGTTGGGTGTCAGATGGGCAAGCACCGCCGCCTGATACCCGGAGCCGGTTCCGATCTCCAGCACCTTGGCGTCTTCTTTGAGCTCCAGCAGCTCGGACATCATGGCCACGATGTACGGCTGGGAGATCGTCTGACCATATCCAATCGGCAGCGGTGAATCGTCATAGGCCTGGCGTCGGCGAGCCTTCGGCACAAAGACGTGCCGGGGCACGACGCCCATGGCCCGTAGCACGGCCTGGTCCTTGATCGGCTGTCGTCCGCGGCGCTGTCGGGCAATCTGCTGCTCGACCATACGGGCTCGCTCGTCGGCGCGCTCGGTTGCCGCGGGCGGCTGGGGATGCTTCGGTTCGGTGGAGGATGGTGTGTCAGGCTGGGTTTCCGGCTGAACCTGCGGTTCAGGCGCACGGACGGGTGCATCAAGGGGGCCCAGGCCAAAGGCGATGACAGCGCCTGTGACCATCAGCACCAGGATACCCGCCGCAATCGCTCTGCCAACACGCATCGGGTACATCCTGCCGATGGAACCGGGACAACCGTCAAACCCACGCGCATCTCCATCCTATGCACTCGGCGATCCCACTGCTCCTCAACACTGGGGCACGCTGCGCTAACCCCCAGCCACCCCCCCCGCTTCGGTACAGTACGGGCATGAGTGAGGCAGGGACCGCTACCGGAGCTCCCGGGAGGAGATCGACGGGCAACGCTGGCACCGAAACGTTGCGGCGGCGTGTGGGCGTCGCGCGGGGGCAGGAGCGGGGCGATCTGCTGCTGACAGGCGGGCAGGTGGTCAACGTATTCACATTACGGGTGGAGCCGGCCAATGTGGTCATCGCCGATGGCTGGATCGCCGGCGTCGGGCCGTACGACTGGCAGGCGACCGAGCGCATCGACCTGGACGGCCAGGCCGTACTTCCGAGTTTGATCGACGCTCACATGCATGTGGAGAGCACGCTGCTGATGCCGGCGGAGCTCGCCCGATTGATTGTCCCCCACGGCACCGGCACACTCATCGCCGACCCGCACGAGATTGCTAACGTCATGGGTGTGCGCGGTGTTGAGCTGCTGATCAACGCAGGCAAGAAGCTGCCGATCGACTTGTTCTACATGGCTCCGTCGTGTGTCCCGGCGATGGATTGGGAACATGCCGGGGCTGTGCTCGATTCCGACGCTATTGACAAACTGCTGGGCAACCCGAGCGTGCTGGGTCTGGCGGAGATGATGAACTTTCCGGGGGTGCTGGAAGGTGAACCCGCGGTACTGGAGAAGATCGCTGCGGCGGCGCGCCGCGGTGCCGCGGTCGATGGACACGCACCGGGAGTGATCGGCCGGGACATCGTGGCCTACGCCGCGGCGGGGATTCGCTCCGACCACGAATCCACCGAGGTCCAAGAAGCACTGGCCAAGGCGTCACTGGGCATGTTGGTGCAGGTGCGTGAAGGGTCGATTGCCCGCAACCTCGACACCTTTCTGCCGCTGTTGGTTGAGGATCGCTTGGGCGAATGGTGTCTGTGCACCGATGACATTCATCCGGACGATCTGATCGACCACGGCCACCTTGATGGACTGCTGCGGCGAGTGGTGGCGGCGGGGATGGAGCCGGCAAGGGCGGTCCGACACACGACGTTGGTCCCAGCCAGGCACTACGGCTTGGACGACCGCGGCGCGATCGCGCCCGGCTATCGCGCGGACCTCCTTGTGGTCAACGACCTCGCTGAATTCCAACCTTCGATCGTGGTCAAAGCCGGCAGCATCGTCGCAAGAGCCGGCGAATATCTTCCCACCACCGCCCCGCCGGAGATCTCCCACGAGAATACCATCCACCTCGCGGCGCTGGACGAGTCAGCATTCACCTTGTCGTTGAGCAGCGACCGCTGCCCCATCATCGGGATCGTCCCGGATCAGATCATAACCCGGCACGAAACGCTCAACGTACGGCGACATAACGGTCACTGGTCCTTCGATGCTGACGTTGACGTAGCACTGATCGCGAGCATCGAACGGCATCGAGCAACTCGAAACATTGGTCTTGGGCTGGTCGAGGGATTCCGCTTTCGCGATCACGGAGCGTTTGGATCATCGGTTGCACATGACTCGCACAATCTGATCATTGCGGGCACGAATCCCCGAGATATGCTTGCCTGTGCCCGAGCGATGGAAGAGACCGGCGGCGGATTTGTGGTCTCTGCAGGTGGAGCGATCTCGGCGCAGTTACCGCTTCCGGTAGCCGGGCTGATGTCGGCTGAGAGTGCTGAAGAAGTGTGCCGGCAGCTGCGGCGGGTACGTGAGGCTGCGCGCGCGCTGGGCTGCACCCTCACCCGCCCCTTCGGCACGCTTTCGTTCCTGGCCATCTCGGTTATTCCTGCGCTCCGTATTACCGATCAAGGCTTGTTCGACGTCGTGAATCAGGAGTTCCTCACGTTGCGCTGAGAACCTGAGCCCAGCGGCGATTGTATCGAGGCTGCTGACTACGCAGGCGTCAGCTGGCCAACGCGCTGCACAAATTGGTTGACTTTCTCGAAGATAGCCTCACAACCATCACCCCGGACAATCACGTGCCGATCGAAGGGCAGTTCCGAAAACACCTTGATCTTGGAGCCGAGTCGAGCCACCAACGCTTTCGCGCCGTCAGGCCCGACAAGCGGATCAGCATCCGCCTGGATGATCAATGCCGGTGCGGTAACCGCAGAGAGACTCTTGCGGCACGCATCCATAGCGCGTCGAACTTCCCTGATGCCTGTGAGGTAATCCAGCTCGTAGTTGATGTCGGGGCTTTCGGTGTCACTGTTGGATCGCTGGACGTGTCCGTCGCAGAGGCCGAGCATCCTCATTGCACCATTCCACCGAACGATGGCCGGCACGAGCGGCGCTCGGCGATCGCGCAATCGCATCGGTGCGTTGATGCTGAATACGCCGTCGATCTCTCCAGCGTGCCGAGCGGCCAGCAGTAGCGCGAGAGTTCCTCCGAGTGAGAATCCGCCGACGATAACCTCCCGGCAATGCTGGCGAATCACCGCATAGCCCCGCATTAGGGAGTCCATCCAGTCCTGCCAGCTCACGTCGGTGAGTTGCTTGGGGGCTGTTCCATGGCCGGGGAGTCGTACGCCGTAGACACTGCATCCCTGGTGATGAAGGTACTCGGCCAGCGGGCGAACCTGTTCCGGGCACGCCAGGTAGCCATGTGCCAGGACGATGCCGACCTTCGCGTTGTGCGACTCGAGGAAAAACGGTTCGCCGACGTCCTTGGGCTTCGACCCGTTGGGCTCATACACCGATGCATAGTCACGCTCATAGAGGCGAGCATCACTCTGCCGCAGCGCCTCAGACGTGCGCATCGTCAACTGCGAGCTGGAGAGATTGACATAGCGATTGAGTGCTTCGACTGCGGGCTTGATCGGCTCCAACTCGTTGGCAATCACCTGGGTCATGTTCTTCAGCCGAATCTTGTGGAACTCATGGGGCTGGTCCAGAGCCGTGCGATTGACCACGTAGCAGCCGTCTTGGATCCGCAGGATTCCTTCGTTGCACGCCAGGCGGACGGCGCTCTCCCACGGGCCGAACGGCTCAGCGCTGACCAGCGACGTAATCCCGTTGAGAACCGACCGATGCAGCCGCACGGCGTCGCAATCAGTGAGCTGAGTAGCTGCGAGATACAGCGCCCTGCGCAGGTCTTCGACGACGATTCGGTCGCCTTGAAACGCACGAAGCGCGTAACAGAAGAGGTGATCGAAATTGATCTCGGTATTGTGGTAGATGGACCGCATACAGGCTTCGGTAAGCCGCTTCGCCTGTTGGCGAAGAAGGAAATCAGTCCGATTCGCTTCGGAGAACATGCCGATGACCCGTCGGGCAAGCGCGGTGACCTTGTCGAGATAATCGGCCGCCTCGATCGGCTCGCCGAAGTGGATGCAGATTTCCGAGCCGGCCAGCAGAATGCTGCCTTCGACTTGAAGCTCCTCGTCGAGGCGCGGGTCCAGCTCACCGACCAGCAACTTCGCGAGACGGTTGATGAGATTCCGACTGGGGCGCATCGGGTAGAAGGTGAGCGTCACCGGCACCACGACGACGCCGGCCTGGCGGATCTCGTCGGCCCCGTTGAGTCCAAACGAATCCTCGTAGTATTCGATGCGGCGCAGGTCATCCTGATCGCAGGCTTCCAGGTAGCGCTGCTTGCACATCTGGGCCTTCAACGCAAGCATTGCCGCGCCGGTGTGCGGCGGACCGTGCCGATCCGGGTTATTCAGCCGCAGACGGCCTTTGTGAACCGTCTTCTTGTTCTTGATGAGGCCTCCTTCGGGGTAGATCACCCAGTCGTGCCGGCCGGTCATCAACTCACGGATGATCGTTCGATTTCGGCGCGCATCTCGCGTGGACATGCCGCCGAGCGCCTTGAAGTATTTTCCGAACAGCCCCTTGAACACACTGTGCGTGCCGAGGCTGCGGACCTGGCGGCCGGCATGTTGGAAGATGACGTACGGAATGAGAAAGGTTTCGATGCGGGTGAAGTGATTGGCGACGAACAGCGTCGGCCGATCAACAAGGTTCTCCACGCCGGTCACTCGCAGTCTCACGCCGAGCATCGTCTTCATGGCGCTCAGGCATGCGCAGGTAGCCTTGTATGCTGTCAAGCCCATCACGAGCGCTCTGCGACCGTGTTCAATCCGTCGTGCTCATACTGTGCAGATGGAGCGACGAACTTCAATGAGGGGTCTGGCGGCTGTGGCGAGATGACGCCCTGCTCCATCCACTGGAAATCTCCGCTCAGGACCTGGGCAGCCAAAGCATTCGCAGATCGCTGATTCCCCCAACGGATTGCCCGAAAGTGCTGCTCAATTCGACCCCTTGCCTGCAGGCAAAAGAGGTCGGCCAGTTGCAACGGATCACCCTGGGGATGTTCCTGTGAGGCGAGGGATCGTGCATACCCACACGTTGCGGCCATCGCAAACAGTTCGGTGCCAACGTCCATGAGATGCCCAAGCAAGACCTGGCGGCGCTCAAGCTTGTTCCGATGGCGTGCCATCGCGCCGAACATCGCCACTGCCAACTTGTGCGAGGCACGGTCGATGTATCTGTAGTGACTCCGCAGGCGTCCCATGGAGCGGTACCGCTTCGGCCAGATGCTTCCGAAGAGCTGCGCTGGATACCACCTAACGTAGAAGCGAACAAGCCGGCCGGTCGCCATGAGCTTGCGCTTCAGCGGGATTCCATCGCGGAGCAGGTCGGCGGCAAGCTTCAGATGCGGATCCAGCGCCTCGCGCGCCAGGTACAGGCGCATGATCTCAGAGGTCCCCTCGATGATGGTGTTGATGCGACAATCCCGCATCATGCGCTCGACGGGGTACGCCGCTTCTCCACGGGCTCGTAACGACGCAGCTCGCTCATAGCCACGACCGCCGCGCAGCTGCATCGTTTGGTCAACGATCTCCCAAGTCGCCTCAGTGCAGAAGAGCTTGGCCATCGCCGCCTCGATGCGGATATCCAAGCCCTGGTCCACCCAGTGCGAGGTGAGCCAGGTCACAGCCTCCATCGCGAACGTCGTGCAGGCGATGAAGGCGATCTTCTGACTGCCGGCTTCGTGCCGGCCGATCGGCAAGCCCCATTGGACGCGATCATTGCCCCATTGCCGTACGATCGACAGGCATTGTTTGCCGATACCAGTGCAGGCGGCGGGAAGGGTGAGCCGGCCGGTGTTGAGCGTCTTCAGCGCCAGCTTCAACCCGAGGCCCTCGCCCCAGATCACGTTCTCGGCAGGCACCTTGACGTTGTCAAACCGAATCAAGCCGTTCTGGATCCCCCGCAGGCCCATGAAGTCGCAGCGGTGAGTCACTTCCACGCCGGGGCTGTCCGCCTCGACGATGAAGGCGGTGATCTGTGGACACGCTCTGCCTCGAGACACCTTCGCCGCGGTTTGGGCCATCACGACGATCAACTGTGCAATTGGGCCGTTCGTGGTCCACAGTTTGACGCCGTTGAGGATGTAATGAGCCCCATCATCAGTGAGCTTTGCGGTCGTGGTCATGCGTGCCGGGTCGGAGCCGACCTCCGCTTCGGTCAGGGCGAATGCAGACAGCTCGCCCCCAGCGATGCGCCGCAGGTACTTAGCCTTCTGCGCTTCGGTGCCGAACATCTTCAACGGCTGCGGCACGCCGATCGATTGATGCGCGGACACGAGCACCGCGGTTGAGCCGCAATAGGAGGCAATCGCCATGATTACTCGGTTGTAATTGACCTGCGAGAAGCCGAGTCCACCGTACTCCTGGGGCACTTTCATACGAAAGACGCCCAGGCGCTTGAGACCCTCGATCACCTCTTGGGGGATGGTCCGCGTTTCATCGACTTCGTCAGGATCAAGGTGCTCGGTGAGGAACACCGAAACCGCTTGCACCATCTCATCGCCGATGCGTCGATCCGAATCCGACTGCTTGGGAAACGGTGTCAGCATCGCGGGATCGAATCGCCCCAGACAGAGCTGAGCCGCAAAACCGCCCTTGCCATCACCCTGGTCGCGCGCCGACTCGGCCACCTCCATTGCGGCACGCTGGCCCCGATTCATACCAGCAGTGCCAATGAGCAACTGATCTTCGTAGTCAGCCGCTTTTTCTTTCGGCCGTTTGAGTGTTTGGTGCGACATGATCATCCATCCTTGTTATGCCGCGTGATCTTGATAGAAGTGGCCTCCGTTGCCGGCGATCTTTTCGAGCAGGGGAGCCGGTTTGAAGCGATCACCGAAGGTCGCCGCGAACTCGCTGAGTCGCCGCATGATCTCATCGATGCCGCGCTGATCCGCGTAACGCAGTAAACCGCCGCGGAAGGGCGCGAATCCGGTGCCCATGACCATCGCCAGATCCAGCGCTTCGGGATCATCCACGACGCCCTCTTCGATGCATCTCGCCGCTTCATTGACCATGATGAGAATGGCTCGATCGACGATCTCATCGTCGGTCAACTCGCGAGCGGGAACGCCCTCCTGGTTGCGGACCTGCTCGGCGAGCCGGGCAACCTCTCGGTTCGGCTTCTTCTGACCGTTGCGATACAGGTAGAACCCGGCCCCGGTTTTCCTGCCCAAGGTGTCAGGGGATTCGGCGACGGCGCTAAGCGCGCCTGGCACATGCATCCGCGACCCATAAGCGGCCTCAAGCTCTTTCGCCACCTTGCAGCCGACGTCGAGGCCGACTTCATCAACCAGTGTGATCGGCCCCATGGGCATACCAAAGTCCTCCAGCAGCCGATCGATCCGTTGAGCCTCAACGCCCTCCTCGAACATCCACGCCGACTCGATGAGATATGGCAGTAGGATCCGGTTGACCAGGAACCCCGCACACTCGCCGACGACGATCGGCGTCTTCCCCAATCGCCTGACCAACTCCACCGCAGCGATGAGAGTATCTTGCGAAGTCTTGCGGGTCGCGATCACCTCAACCAACGTCATGCGGTTGACTGGATTGAAAAAGTGCAGCCCGACGAAGCGCTTGGGCCGCTTCAGCGCGCCGGCCAATTCTCGAAGCGACAGCGACGAGGTGTTGGTGCAGATGATGGCGTCGCTGCGCACGTGCCTCTCGATCTCGGCAAGGACCCGTTTCTTGATTTCCAAGTCCTCAGCGACCGCCTCCACGACCACATCCGCGCCGGCAAATCCGGTGTAGTCGATCGTCGGAGAAATGCGGTGCATGGCAAGGTTCATTTCGCCCGCGGTCATCTTTCGGCGTTTCACCAGGGCGCGGTACATGCCCGCCGCTGCACCCATCCCCTTGCAGACAGCGTCCCAACTGACGTCCATCATGCGAACGCTGATGCCTGCGTTGCTCACCGCCCAGGCGATACCGCTGCCCATGATCCCCGCCCCGACCACGCCCGCAGAGCGCACCGGCGCAGGCTCGCGGCCCGACGACGACGCGCCGGCCCTCTTCAGTCGCTGGCTTGCCTGGAAGAGCCAAACGAGATTGCGACTGATCGGCGTGCACGCGAGTCTTGAGAACGCTTCCATCTCGATCGAAAGATTCCTGGATGCCGATCGCCGTCGATAGGTTTCACCGATCACCCGCAGAGCTTCCACCGGCGCGGGATAGTGACCCTTGGTCCGCTTGACGAGCTGCCTGCGTGCCTGTCGGAAGATGACCCGGCGTCCGATCGCCGTGTAGGCGAGCATGCGCATCAACAGCGGCTGGCGTCTTCGGCGCCGCCGCACGACCTCGCGCCGTCCCTGGCGGGTCAGAACTTCGTTGATGAATCGCCGGGTTTCATCCTTGAGGAATACCTGCGCTGCGATCGCGTCGGCCAGGCCCACCCTGTAGGCGCCCCGGGCATCAACAGGCTTCCCGGAAAGAATCATCTTCAAGGCCGGCGTCAGCCCGATCAATCGCGGCAGCCGCTGCGTACCGCCCCATCCGGGGATGATTCCCAAGTTCACCTCCGGCAAGCCGAGACTCGTTGTCGGATGGTCGGTGACCAGGCGGTATTGACAGGCCAGGGCCATCTCCAGACCGCCGCCGAGGCACGGGCCGTGGATCGCCGCGATCGTTGGGATCGGCAGCGCCGCCAGCTTGGCGAACACCGCATGACCGGCCTGGGATTTGGCCTTCGCGTCCCGGACATCCTTGATCCGCGCCAGCTCGTTGATGTCCGCCCCAGCAATGAAGTTGCCCTCCTTACCGCTACGGATCACAATCGCCTTGATCGCCTCCTCGGCAACAAGCTGATCGAGCATCGCGCTAAGTTCAGCGAGTGCGGACGCCGTGAACTTGTTCACCTTTGCGTCGGGAAGATCGAAGGTGAGCCAGGCGATCCGGTCGCTGTCAAGACTTTTCGTCCAGGCGTTGGTCATGGCTAGGCCGCCTCCAGGGCGACGGCGGCGCCTTGGCCGCCCCCGACGCAGAGCGTGGCCAGCCCGCGCTGCTTCTCGCGCCGCCGCAATTCATGAAGCAGTGTCAGGACAAGCCGCGTCCCGGTCGCGCCCACCGGATGACCGATCGCAACCGCACCTCCGTTGACGTTGAGGCGCTGATCATCCAGCTCTCCGATCGCTTTGTCTCGGCCAAGGTGCTCCTTGGCGAAGGTCGAAGACGCGAAGGCTCGTTCGTTGGCGATCACTTGGGCAGCGAACGCCTCATTGAGTTCGATCAGGTCGAACGCGTCGAGCTGCAGATCGATCTGATCCAGGAGCTTCGCAGTTGCATAGACCGGCCCCAGACCCATGCGCCGACCCTCAAGCGCCGCATACGCCCAACCGCCCAGATAGCCCAGCGGCTTTATGCCCAATTCACGCGCTCTTTCTTCGCTGGCCAGCAGCAGCGCGGCCGCCCCATCCGTGACCGAGCATGTATTCCCAACGGTAACAGTGCCCGCCTGACGGTCGAAGTATGGCTTGAGCTTGCGCAGCGCCTCGGACGACTGCTCCCGCCGCGGTCCGTCATCGCTCATTTGAACGTGCGCATAGTCAGGTGGACCAACAACCGGGACGATCTCTTCGTCAAGGCGGCGTTCGCTCGCAGCCACGATCGCCTTTCGATGGCTCGCCAGAGCAAAGGCATCTTGTTCTTCGCGCGTCACACCAAACTCGCGGGCCAACAGCTCGGCGGTCTGTCCCATGTTCAGTCCGCAGATTGGATCGGTAAGCCCGAGCTGAAGCGCCGCAACCGGCCGCAGAAACGACGGGCGGAACGAGGCAATCGCTTTGAGGCGCTGGCTGATTGTTCTTGCCTTGAACATTCGCAGAAGCAGCGCGGTCATCTGCGGCCCAAACAGCAGCGGGATCTGGCTCATCGATTCGGTTCCGCCGGCAACCACCAGATCCGCCTGCTGCGTATGGATGTGCAGCGCTGCCGTAGTCATCGCCTGGATGCCCGAAGCGCAGTTGTGATGGACTGTGTAGGCGACAACACTCTGCGGCAGACCGGCCTTGAGGCTGATCACCCGAGCGATGTTGGCGGCATGAGGCGGCTGCGCGACGTTGCCAAAGATGACCTCGTCGACGAGCTCCCCGTTGACGCCATTTCGGGCCAGCAGCTCCTTAACCACGATCGCGCCAAGATCGTCCGCAGGAACATCTTTCAGCGCGCCGCCAGCCTTGCAAAATGGCGTACGGATTCCGTCCAAGATGGCGATTCTTGGGCTGCGTATGACCCTGCCCACCTCGTGACTCCTGCCCCCACTATGCTCGATGCCGGCTGTGATGTACTTCCACAAAGCCATGTGTTATATCGACTTATAACTGTAGCCACGTTGGTACGATGCAACCACTGCACCGCCTTGGAACCCCCAAGCACACAGACGGAGCAATCTCAAGTCTTGCGCGGCGACGATTCGATCTTCTCGGACCGCCGCGAATATCGGCGCATTCGGATTAGGCAGGATGTTGCGTCCGCTCGACGGCCTGTGACGAGCCCCGGCCCGGTCGCGTCATTGGTCCGAAGCCAAGCCCCGCAGTCGGCGTCGTCGCAACACGCCCGCCTACGTGACTCCTGATGAGTCAACCATCATTAGAAACAACGGCTGACCGGATCAGATTGTTCCCTCCCGGCAGGAGATCCTATCCGGCCGGGGCCTCAATCCACTGCTGATAGCACGGCCAACACATGAACAACGTCAAGCGCCGATAGACTTGGTCCATCAGCTCCTGGGCGGACATATCCCGCATCCGCTCGATGAGCTGATCGATCTGGGCAGTGATGTCCGCCAACGACTCATCCCGAGATAGGGTGGGCGGTGTTGGGTCGGCAAACGCTTCGATCCTGACGATGTACAAGCTCCCTTCACCGGGTGTGAGGATCGCGCCGCAGCGGTGGCAGAGAACGCAGTCGTCGTCCGAAGTGGTTTCGTCAGGCATGCTTCGCACAAGGCTATCACAGCAGACTCGGGAATGCCGACATGCCTCTTGTTCGCACATCTATCCACGAAAACACCCTCGAGTTCATTGAGTGTGTTCAAGCGAGGCGGGCGGGACTCGAACGCGCAACCACCGGACCGACAGTCCGGTACTCGAATCAGGCAATCCCATTGAATCCAAAGACTTGCGGACTGAGGCTGAGTCGCGCGCAACACATAGCGCAACACTCAGCGTCGAATCCGAAGGTGAAACCGCCCAGCTTGATCCCGATCTGCAACGCCTGATCGACGCTTGGCCGGCGCTGCCCAAGGCGATTCGAGCGGGTATCGTGGCGTTGGTGAACACGGCGATACAATCACAGTGAGCGATGAGCAGCCCTATGTTCTGCTGCAGGATGAACCATGGTCATCAGCACACGACTTGGAGAGTGGCGATCACGCCTTCTTGAGTTGCATCGCCTCACGCAGGAAGAGCCTGATGGCCCAACGTGGCTCTGGCGCATCCGGATCAAGATTCTTAGTTATCTCGTGGCTCGATACGCTGACGAGTCGGCCACCAAAACACCGCGGGCCAAGGCAGCGGCTCGGCGAATTGCCTCAACACCGACCGATTCGGTCAGGGATCTGCATCGACCGCTCCCCGAAACCCAAAACCCGCCGCGCAGCCGGCAAGTCGTTCGACCTGTGCTTGATGAACTTCAGATTCTCAATAACGAGCGCCGCAACGACGAGGGCTTCTATCCCGAGCCGGCAGTGTTGTGGGAGTGGTGGCGAAAGACATGGTGCACTCGGCAATGATCGTCCCACGTAAGAACGATTGACCTCATTCCCTATTGTGGTCATACGGTACGATGCGCTGCCACTCAAGCGGCGTCTCACGGTGACATTCTACGGCGTTGACACGCGCCCCCAGCCGCATTCAGGGCAGCCTCCGGCAAGGTCGCCGCGAAGGTCGTAGCCGCAAGCAAGGCACCGGCCGCGCTTGCGTCGGATTAATCCGCGAAGGGTGGACGACACGCGCATCATCATCCACAGCAGTGTGGCATAGAGGGTGCTGTCGAGAACGAGGCCAGGCCATATGGGAAGAAACGGGATCGCCCTGGCACCTATCAAAGTACCTGTTATTCCAGTACCATTATCATCTTGATCTTGGATTCCTCTGTCTCCAGGTAGCTCGATGGCACCATACATCTTCCCGCGGGATCTATACCATCGAAACGAGCGCATCGGCCAGCCATGAGCCTCTTCCGCCATCACAACAGACCGAAACCCTCCCTGCCTGCGCAATACGCTCCAGTCGGTGTGAAACGGGTCCACGGCTTCTTGAGGCAGGCCAGCTCGGGTGTATCTGAACGCCGCCCTTTCGCTGATGCGTCTAACGTACTCAGACCCAAACGCGGCGTAAGCCATCAGTACCAGGGCTTCACCGCCGCCGCGATCAACGACCTGTACTCGTGCCGCTTTGTAGCAATTCCGCAGACACGCAAATGTAACCGCAACAGCGCTTGTGATGAGCGCACCCAACACCAGATACAGTACGATCTCCACCGCAACTCGCTTCACGACAGGACTATTCGAAGCGGCGAGTCAGGCAGTTGCCGAGTTCGCCCCCGCCCCTCACTCCGGGCAGGCGGCGTCTGCGCGAAAGGGCTCAGCCTCGATGGCTTGCTGGCCGAGGTATGAGTAGACCGCCCCGTCGGGAGGACCGTAATGCCGCAGGACCTGGTAAGCCTATCGGACACCGCTCTCTCACCTCGCGCGGCGCCCCTGGCCGGCGGGCGTTCGGCCGGGCTAGAGGCAACCACCATGGAACGTGCCCGGTGAAGATTCTCATCAGTCACATTGGCCAGGAGGCTGCCCTAGCCCTTGTCCTCAAGGAGTGGGTTGAATCCACGTTCGGAGACGCGTGCAACGTTCTCGTGAGTAGCGACACCCAGGACATCCCCTCGGATGACGAGTGGCGCGATAGGATCGATCAAGCCCTTACGGACGCAACGGCTCTTTTGGTTCTTTGTAGCCCGGAATCAATCAGCCAACCCTGGATTCATTTCGAAACGGGTTGTGGTTGGATCAGGCAAGTGCCGGTCATTGGACTTTGCCTTTCAGGACAGACCAGCGATGGGCTTGCACCGCCCTTGTCGAGGTTTGAAGCACTGGAATTGAACGATGCGGATTCCTGCCGGAGGCTTATCCAAGTGCTTGCGCAAGCCGCGGGTCGATCGCGTCTTCCGCGAATCTCCTACGAAGACATGGCCCGCGAGTTGAAAGATGCGAAAGACGCGAAAGATGCGGATCAAGAAGTCATTCCCCAGCCGTCTGAGGACAAACCGAAGCCCAAAGCGGCCAAGCCGGGGGCGGAACTCAAGGAAAAGGAACTTCGGCTATTGAAATCAATCGCAGGTCAGCCCAGGGACAATTGCACAGCGGAGTTCTTCGCGCGCTTGCTAGATATGCCATCGACGACGATCGACGAGATGCTCAACAATCTCCTGAATAAGCGGAAGATGCTGAATATGCACGCTCACTTTGGAGCTGACATGCCGGCGCGATATGCGGTTTCACCCAAGGGCCGGGCATACCTTGTCAAGCATAAGCTGATCTGATGGCCCGCAACCCGTGGGTCCCAATTGGCCCGCAGCGCCAGCAGGTCGAGGATGCCGACGGTGCCGTCCGCGAGATCGCTCACGAGCACCGGCCCCGCTGTCCTACCAGGATTCCCAGGTCGTCGAGCGGCACGCTTGAAAGCCATGGCACCGCATTATTACGCGGATATTCGGAGCCACTGTTTCTCGAGCTTCGTCAAGTATTTGTTAATGATGTCCTGCTGCCGCTCAAAGTCCTCGGACAATTCAGGATCAAATTCAATGCCATAGTAGATCCTTGCCCCGACAAGCCGGCGGTAGTGGATGTTGCCCATCACGTCAACGGGGCGGCGGCACTTAGGTAGCTGCATTGAGAATCCGACCGTCGTGGTTTCCGCAAATTCGACATCCAATTCGGCCTCAAGACTGACGGCGGCCCCGCTCGCCGAGAGGTTCTCCATCCGGGCCTCCGCGGGCGACTCTCCGTGACCTGCATCTAACGTCACTTTCGCGGTGTGATAGGGCTCGGGAGGCACGCGCAACATTTTGCGGCGGTTGAAAAACTGGCGGAAAGTCAGACACAGGTGGGCGTCAAGCTGCTCCGCGTGGAGAAAACGAAAGCCGTAGCGACGAGCGCCTGCTTCCTCGGTGCGGTGCTGGACCCTCACCGCAACCGTCAAAGGTTCGTTGAACTTCTCCGAGAAGAAAACGAGATCGATCTCCTGGCCAACGGTCAGGTTCGGCCAGTTCGGTTGCGGGAAACAGACACCGACGCCGCAGGCACTCGTATCAACCAGGCGGCCCACGAATGGTGGGCTCCCCGGACTGTGCATCGTCACCGCAAGGCCCTCGGCAGCGTCAACGTCGACCCGGTAATGTGCTCGCCGCCCATGGTCCATATGAGTAACTAGATCGAACCACGGGCCGGAGGGGATGAGCGAGGTTGCCGATTGAGCCGTCCGGAGGGACCGCCTATCCTATGTTCTTCGTTGTGAAGGCTTTGCGCCGACCTCGCAGCGACCGATACCAAGCCTGGACATGATGCTGCGATCCCCGCCCCACGGCTTCTGCGCGTTGTGCGTACTTTTTATGGGCTGCTCGGGCATCGAGCGGACACAGGCCCCACCGCGGCAGACCAGGATCGGCCCAACGGGTTCGCTGTCGGTGCCACAGGTCATGCGCGGCACGGTGGCCGCCGATACCATCCTGCAAGGCTACCAGCCGCTGCTTGTCCATGGGCACGGTCTGGTCGTCGGCCTCAATGGCACGGGGGCGAGGGATCTTCCGCCCGCGGTGCGGGCGCACATGCTGGCCACCGCCACCCGCCATGGCATCGGGAGTGAGCGGACAGGTTGGAGCAGGCTGTCGCCAACGGCCCTTCTGAACTCCCCCGACACGGCGGTGGTTGTGGTCCAGGGGGTGATCCCCCCCGCGTCCCCAAAGGGAACACGATTTGACGTTCGTGTCCTGGCGTATCCCACCAGCAGCACAACCAGCCTGGAGGGAGGCCGACTCTACACCGCCGACCTGCACCCCATGTCCGGCCGCGACGGTCAGATCCAGAGACTGCCGTCAACCGGGAGCCGCCAGGCCGCCCCGGTTGCGGCGGCCAGGGGCGTGATCTTTCTCAACCCCTTCGCCCAACCCGGTGGCACGGACAGCGACACCGTCAACCGGCGGTCGGGTCGGATCCTCGCAGGGGGCGTGGTCAC
>JADFIR010000070.1 GCA_022566535.1 Planctomycetota bacterium | reverse complement strand
GAACGCGACCGAGTTGACTCCGTGTTCGTGCCCGCGGAGGACGGCTACCTGCTGCCCGCTCGTTGCGTCCCACACCCGCACCGTCTTGTCCCCCGACGCCGAGGCGACGCGCGAACCGTCCGGGCTGAACGCCACCGAGTTGACTCCGTGTTCGTGCCCCCTGAGAATTGCGAGCTCCTCCCCGCTGTCGGCGTCCCACAGCCGCACCGTCTTGTCCCCCGACCCCGAGGCGATGCGCGACCCGTCCGGGCTGAACGCGACCGAGTTGACTCCGTGTTCGTGCCCGCGGAGGACGGCGACCTGCTGCCCGCTGCCGGCGTCCCACAGCCGCACCGTCTTGTCCCCCGACCCCGAGGCGATACGCGACCCGTCCGGGCTGAACGCAACCGAGATGACATAGTCCTCGTGCCCGTGGAGGACGGCGAGGCTCTGGTCGAGTCGCGCTTTGAGGAACCTCCATTCCCAGCCTTGATGCTCCGAGGGTGCCCGGTCGAGTCGAACGCGAGCGGTACGGATCTCGTTGGCCTGAATACTCGCCTCGGCAGCCACAATGTTGGCGACGTAGGACTGCCGCCGAGCGGCATCGCGTTGCGTCTCAGCGTCTCTGCGCGCATCGACAGCCTCCTCTGTCCTGGCGTCAGCGATTTGGCGCTGCTCCTCCTCGTGCGCGCGGGCCTGCTCTGCATTCTGACTCGCCACACGTGCGCGAATCAGCCCAACGCTCGTGCCCGCGATTCCAGCCAGCAACAGCGCCAGGACCGCGCACGCCGTCATCACACCCGTCCGGTTTCTTCGCACGAACTTGCTCAACCGATACCCGGCGCTGGGCGGGCCCGCTGCAACCGGCTCGTCGTCGAGGTGACGTTGTACGTCGGCGGCGAAGCCCGCGGCCGTGTCATAACGCCGGGTCCGGCTCTTCTCCATCGCTTTCATCACGATCCAATCCAGATCCCCGCGAATGAGCCTGGTCAGCGCCTTCGGGTCGGTGCGGCGATGCTTCGCGACGTCGGCGAGTCGATCGTCGAGCGTGCTCAAGCGCGTCGACGGCCTCGGCGGCTCCACTTCTCGGATGATGCGCTGGATCTCACCATAGGCTGCCCGGCGCAGAGATTTCGGATCGAACGGAGTCGTGCCGGTGAGCAGCTCGTACAGCAGAACGCCCAGTGAGTAGATGTCGGTCCGTGTGTCGATATCCAGCCCGGTCATTTCCGCCTGCTCCGGCGACATGTACTCCGGCGTCCCCACGAACTGACGAAACTCCGTGAAGAGCGTTTTCTCCGTCAGCTCTGCGTTCGTCGCCTTGGCGATGCCGAAGTCGATCACCTTCGGCACCGGGTTTCCGTCGTGGAGCGTGACCATCACGTTGGTTGGCTTGATGTCGCGATGAATGATCGCTTTCTGATGCGCGTGCTGGACGGCGTTGCAGACTTGAATGAACAGGTCGAGTCGTTGGCGCGTCGAAAGCTTTTCTGTGTCGCAGTAGTCGGTGATCGAAACACCTTTGACAAGCTCCATCACGAAGTAGGGTCGGCCGGTCTCGGTCGCGCCGGCATCGAGCACCGTGGCGATGTTGGGATGAGCCATCATGGCCAGGGCTTGCCGCTCGGCCTCGAAGCGGGCGATGACCTGCTTGGTGTCCATGCCGAGCTTGATGATCTTCAGGGCGACGCGGCGTTTGACCGGCTTCTTCTGCTCGGCCATCCAGACGACGCCGAAGCCGCCTTCGCCGATGGGCTGCAGGAGCTTGTAGCGGCCGATCATGGCGCCCGCCTGCTCGTGCGGGGCAGCCACGACCGTCGCGTCGCCTTCGTTACCGGCCGACGCAAGAAACGACCCCGCCTCGGCGTCCGCCGCCAGCAGCGCCTCGACCTTCGCGCGCAGCGCGGCGTCGTTGCCGCAGGCGCCCCGAAGGTACGCATCACGCTCGCTCGGTGACTCGATCGCGCGAGCTTCGTGGAATACCTGCTCGGGGCTGGTGTGACCGGTGGTCATGGTCTGGCTCCGAACACCAATGCGAGAATAGCGGCTGGATCACCCCACCCCGGTGCAAAGAATCCGAAGCCCGCATTATTCCTCCCGCCGCAGCTCGTTGTAGAGCCAGGCGCGAGCGTAGGCCCAGTGGCGGTCCGCGGTCGTGGTCGAGATGCCCAGCACTGTGGCCGCCTGCGGCAGGCTCAGCCCGGCGAAGAAGCGGAGCTTGACCAGGTCGGCCTTGGCCGGGTCCTCTTCGGCCAGGCGTCCGAGGGCCTCATCCAGATCGAGGATCTCCTGCGGCACCGCGTCGAGCGTGACCTGGTCTGCAACCAGCGAGACCCTGGCCCGCCCGCCGCCGCGCTTGACCGCTCCCTTGGCGCGACGGTCGATGAGGATGCGCCGCATCGCCTCGGCTGCGGCCGCGAAGAAGTGGCCCTTGTTCTCCCACTGGCGCCCGGCCTCGTCGTCACCCAGCAACCGCAGGTACGCCTCGTGAACCAGTGCCGTCGCCTGGAGCGTCTGACCCGGCGACTCCCTGGCCATTCGATATTCCGCTAGCGAGCGCAGCTCGTTGTAGACGATCGGCAGTAGCTCATCAACGGCGCGAGTGTCGCCGTCTTCGATGGCGGTCAGGATGCGGGTGACATCAGTCATGGGTCCGTGATGAACTTGTGCAAACGGCGGCCGCAGCTCGAACCGGCAAACCGCCGGCCTCTCAGTGTCCCACAGCGCGTTGCTCGAAACAAGTGAGTTTCTCGCGATCGGAGAGAGCCGGCTCGTGTCGAGCCGGTTGTTCTACGAAGTACGGACGGTCTGTGGTAGTTGGGAGTCACCCGGGCTGGGGACGGCTCGGCTCGCTGGGCCGGGTATATTGACGCGCATCATGAGCGAAGCCTCCACCGGCGCCGTGGTCGTCGGGATCGACTTGGGCGCAACGAACATGCAGTTCGGCGTCGTCGATGCCGGCAACACCATCATTGGCCGAGCCCGGGGCAAGACCGAAGCGGATCGGGGCCAAGACCGCATCATCAACAACATCGTCGGGGGCATCCACCAGGCATGTGATCAGGCGGGGATCTCGCCGAATGATCTCGCGGCGATCGGCGTTGCCGCCGCGGGAGCCATCGACATCCCGCGCGGTGTGATTCTCGATGCGCCCAACCTGAAATGGACCGACGTACCGCTACGTGACATTCTGCTGCGAGAGCTTGGCCGGCCAATCGTGCTGGACAACGACGTCAACGGCGCCGCGTGGGGCGAGCACCGTCTCGGAGCCGGGCGGGGCCGGGGCGACATGTTGGGCGTCTGGATCGGCACTGGCATCGGCGGCGGACTGGTGCTCGACGGCCGAATCTATCACGGCAGCTTCTTCACCGCCGGCGAGATCGGAAACACCATCATCACTCCCGACCGAGGCAACGGCGAGCAGAAGCTTGAAGATCGTTGCAGCCGCACGGGGATGTCGCGCACGCTGCACCGGCTGATGCCGCAATACCCTGATTCGATCCTGCATCGGCTGATCCCGGAGCCCCAGAAGACCATCGGCTCGGAAACCCTGGCGCAAGCCTATCGCCAGGGCGATGCGCTCATGTGTCGTGTGGTCAACCAGGCCGCCAATCTGCTGGGCGTCGCCATCGCCAACTGGGTAACGGTTCTCAGTCTCGACACCGTCATCATCGGCGGCGGCGTCACGGAAGCGCTGGGTGAGCCCTACATGGACCGAATCCGAGAGAGTTTCGCGAAGCACGTGTTCCCCCAGCGGTGCCGAGCGTGTCAACTGGTGATGACCAGGCTCGCCGACGACGCCGGTCTACTGGGGGCCGCGCTGCTCGCCCGAGACGCGATCGCCAGCGAAGCGAAGTGAGGGGACTCGGTCCGCGCCGCCGGTCATTCATCCGGATCATTGAATCCGCGCTTGCGGCCGAACGCCTCCATTTGCCGCTGCAGCGCCGCAAGCAGATTGTTTTTCTGCTCGATGTGCTTCGGATTCTCCGGGAAGCGCCCGATCCAGCCGTCGGCCATATACACGGTAGCGCCCCCCACCCGACAGACGATGAGCTCGCCCGGCCAGTCTTCGACCGTGCGAAGATGAAAGCGATACACGTAGGGCGCTTCCTTGGAGTGCACGACGGCCATCAGAACCTCGGTATGGACGACGGCCATCTCGATTCCCTGCTCGCTGCAAGCGGCGGCGACGGCTCGGGGCACATCAGACCACCGCATCCCCAGTGGCGCGGGGGTGGGCGGGTTGACCACGGTCCGGCCAACGGCGATCGACCGCATTGCGGCCAGCACCTCGACCTGATCCGCTTCGCTGAGCAGCAGCTTTTGGCGCTTTTCCTGCGGGTCCCAGCGCTCCTTGGACAGCACGACCGGTGGTTGGCTACAACCCCCAACCAGGGCCAGGGCGACCATGGGCAGGAATCGCCCGCGGCCGGCCAGGGGCCTTGTACAATGAGCGTTCACGCCCCGCCCCCCCCAGGGCCGGGAACACCCCGTTTTCCTTGCCTGGCATGCACTGCGGTAACCGCTCTATCAGGAGTCGTGCCAAAGAATGGTCCCATGCGGCCTGGATGTCAACCAGGAGCCAGCCGATGACCCCCCGCCGCTGGTCGCCCTGGCACATTCGCCTGGGCGACCCTATATGTCGAAACCCGTCAAGCCGATAACGTGTACATGCCAGCCTCGGCCGCCGAGCGGGAACTGACCGGAGTGTGGGAATGATGCCCAAGTTGATAAGGTCGAAATCAGGCTCCTCCAAGACCGCCAGGCGCCGGGAAGAGCTGCGCCGCAGCCTGCCTAGGCGGACGTTCGATCTCCGGGCGATGGTCCAGCAACCGGGCTTCGTCAGCACCACGCTCGTCACCCTGGCATTCCTGGCCGTGACCAGCATCCTCGTGATCTGGGCCCGAGAGCAGATCATGGTTCATCCCGACCAGGTGATGACCCAGACGCGGGTGAACCGGCTCGACTACCGCGTCGCCAACATCGAGCTGACCGATGCGAAGCGCCAGGAGGCCCGGGATTCCGCCCCGCACGTCTACGCGCTGAACAGCTCGTATCTAGACCGCCTCGCGGCGGCTCTCAACGGTCTGCCCAAGGCTGTGGCGGGCAAGAGCACCATCGAGGACATCAGCCCCGAGCTACGAGAGGAGTTTCAGCTCTCCGATGCCGGCCTGGCTGACCTGGGGCCGTTCGCCGCCCAAGGCGAGACCACGCCTCAGTGGAAAGCTTGGGTCGATGACCTGGTCCAACGACAACTTCCGGCAAACCCGCTGATCGCCAGCGACGAGTACCAGACGTATTGGGTTGCTCGGGAGTACTCCACCACGCTGAAGCGCTTGCTGCGCGGAGCGTCGAACTCGCCGCAGGAGATTCCCCGGAACGCTGACGCCATTGAATTGCGACCCGAGATGGCGGTACAGGAGGAGTCTCGCCTTGGGCAGCTTGTGCTGGCGGCGGGGTTCCCGGCCGACCTTGGGCCCTTCATCGCGGCAAAGCTCGCCTTCGATGCAAAGCCGACGATCTCAATCGATGCCGAAGCCACCCAGGCCCTCGCCCGCCGCGCAGCCGAGGAGGTCGAGATCAGTTATGACGAGCACGGTAAGGGCGACGTGATCTACCATCGGGGCGACACCCTCTCGCACAAGCAATTCGAGGAGCTGCAGACCGAGGCAGATGCATTTGCCGCTACGGCGCCGGCGGCACAGCGTTGGCTGCCGCGGCTGGGAATCATCGGCCTGATAACGGTCTTGTCCACGTTCCTCGTGGGTTACATTGTCCTGTTTTATCCGCAAATTGCTCGCAACCCGCTACGGCTCTTGGGGATCTGCGCCCTGCTGGGGGGAATGCTTGCTCTGACGTGCATCGTCGGCGTGCGCGCGCCGTCGCTGATATACCTCGGGGCCGTCGCGCCCACCGTGATGGTCGCCATCGTGGCTCTGCTCGCCTACGACCAGCGGATCGCCCTGTTCCTGAGCGCGACGCAATGTGCACTGGCGACGATGGCTCTGGAACAAAGCATCGCAATGTACCTGGTGCTGTTTGCCGGCTGCGGCATCGTGGTGGCGCAGCTGCGCGAAATGCGGCACCGCAACAGCCTCATCCAGGCTTCGGCCGTTACCGGTGTGGTGCTGGCCGGCGGAGCGATCCTACTTGGCCTGATCGAGACCCCGCTGGTCCCGGGCGCGTGGCGGCAGATTATCTTCTACGCATTTCTGGCCGGCTTCGGGGGATTCGCAGTCGGATTCCTGATCCTGGGTCTGCTTCCCAGCTTCGAGCGTTTCTTCGACATCACCACCGGCATGACGCTGGCGGAGCTGCGCGATCCGAAGCAGCCGTTGCTCAAGCAGCTTCAGCAGAAAGCGCCCGGCACGTACAACCATTCGCTGCAGGTAGCCAACATCGCCGAGGCCGCCGCTGAAGCCGTCGGCGCCAACGGGCTGCTGGTCTACGTCGGAGCCCTGTACCACGACATCGGCAAGCTCCACAAACCCGACTACTTCATTGAAAACAAGACCGAGGGGGCCAGCAAGCACGAGAAGCTCAGCCCTGCGATGAGTCTGCTCGTGATAGTCGGCCACGTGAAGGACGGCATCGAACTGGCCCGGGAGTACGGTCTACCGCGGCTGTTACAGCATTTCATCGAGTCGCATCATGGCACGACGCTGGTGGAATACTTCTACCACGCCGCCAAGACCAAGGCCGAAAACGACGATCGATCCACCGTCGAGGAGATCGAGTTCCGCTACCCCGGCCCGAAGCCGCGGACCAAAGAGGCGGCGATCCTCATGTTGGCCGACACCGTTGAGTCCGCCACCCGGTCGCTGGCCGAACCGAACCCCGCCCGAATCGAGAGCCTGGTCCGCCAGCTCTCGCGCAAGCGCCTTGCCGACGGCCAATACGATCATTGCGATCTGACCTTCCGCGAATTGGGACTCATTGAAGAGTCGGTCGTCAAGTCCGTGTGCGCGATCTACCACGGCCGAATCAGCTACCCCTCAACCAAGCCGTCCGAGACCGCCCAGACATTGCCCGCCAAGCCCGTCTCGGCATAGCCAGCTTTTTGCTAAGCCCACCGGTACCGGGACGCGTCTCGTCCCGGCTATTGATCGTCGGATGCCGAGTGGTCGGACCGCGCGGCCGACACCGCGACCATCGCCAGGATTCGCCGCTGGGGACTGCTCATCGGCAAGTCGGCGATGTCGTCGGCGCGACGCCAGAGTCCCCTGCGGCTGCGACTCGTGGCCGTATACACATGAAAGGTAATCCGCCGATGCGTGGTCTGGTGATCAAACGCATTGTTACGGACCAGATCGCGCACCGGCGCGGGTAACGCCCGCTTGACAGCGGTCAAACGCAAGGGCGTTCGCGCCTCGATCGTCGGCACCTGCCACATGCGTGACCACATTCCGCGATCCGATCGGCGCTCGAGCAACACCTTGCCGGCCCGCGTGATGACCACCGCATGGTGATGAACCATCTTCTGCTTGGCGGTCGGCTTGGGCGGGGGGATCCGGGTCTCGCACCCCTGTTGAAATGCATTGCAGTGTCGTGCCACGGGACATTCGCTGCACCGTGGCCGCTTCGGTGTACAGACAACCGCCCCCAATTCCATTAGCGCCTCATTGAACGCGCCCGGCTCAGGCGCCGCAGCAACAAGTTCTCCAGCGCGCGACCAGGCCCACGCGATCGTCGCCGAATCCTGCGGCGGATCGTCCCGGGCGTGCCATCTGGCCAACACGCGCTGCACATTGCCGTCCACGATCGGTTCGCGACGACCATAAACGATCGAGGCGATCGCCGCCGCGGTATACCGCCCCACTCCCGGAAGTTGGCGAAGGGTGCGCGTCTGGCGCGGCACTCGTCCGCCATAGTCGCTGACAATCACCTTCGCCGCCGCATGAAGGTGGCGCGCCCGGCGGTAGTAGCCCAACCCCTGCCACATCGCCAGCACTTCCTGCTCTTTCGCCGGATTAGAACTAAAGGCTGTCACCTCGCATCCCATTGCGTGCAGAAGTTTTATAGCGATATGCCCCAGCCCGCCAATACCAATTACCCCAACGCGGCTGGTAGCAGTGATATGGTGCATCAACAGTGGTTTAAAGACCGTGATACCGCCGCACAACAGCGGCCCGGCGGACTCGATATCAATATTTTCTGGCAGTGGAATCACCCATTGCCAGTCCGCACGCAACTTCTCGGCAAAGCCACCGCGATTCATAATCGTCGGCACCGCACCTTGCTCGCAGTTGATCTGATTACCGCTAATACAGGCGTCGCAGTGACCACAGCTACGCGCCGTCCAGCCAATCCCGACACGCTGACCGACCTGCAAACCTTTATCCTGCGCGGCGCTCCCGAGTGCCACCACGCGCCCAATCACCTCATGCCCGGCAACCAGCGCGGCTTGCGCCAGCGCAAACCCCATCCGCCCGCTGCTGTCGTTCGACAGAAAGCGAACGTCGTCG
>JADFIR010000034.1 GCA_022566535.1 Planctomycetota bacterium | reverse complement strand
CGCGGCCCGGCCTCTCCATGACCCCGCTGGCAGCCTGTATGGCCTCCGTGCGGCACCCGGATTCGCCCACCTCGCCGCCGTGGCGGCGGGATCTGTGTCGGATCTCCCAGCGCGCCGGCATGTGCCCAAGCCGGCGTCCTTGCGATGTGCGGACGCCTCCCTTACTCAAAGATCAACCGGGCCACCGCATACCCTGTGCTCGCGAGACCCCAACAAAAAAGAAAACCCCCGGCCGATGAGGCCGGGGGTGGGGTTTCATGTGCTCTGCGGGCCTTTGCTTACGGGAAGCAGGTGCCGCAGGGGTTGCCGCCGGCGAGCGAGCACCAGTTGGCCAGTATCTTCGCCAGGTCGAACGCATCCACACACCCATCAGGCGCTCCGTCCGGTCCTGAGAGGTCCGCGAGGAGGAAGTTCGGGGAGGTGCAGCCGACACCTGCACACGGCGGGTCGGGCGCGGGGTTGCCGCTGGCCGGGGTCGAGCACCACGCACCCAGCACCACGCCGAGGTCGAACGCGTCAACGCATCCGTCGGGGAAGCCGGCGCCGAGCGGACCGGAGATGTCGGCGGTGTTAGGCGGCAGCGCCAGGACGGTGACCACAACGTCCGTCGGGTTGTAGATCACGTCGTATTCGCCGGGACCGGTCACCGCATCGAACACGCCGGTCACCGAACCGGCGGTGATGATGGTGAACATCTGCCCGACGCTCGGCTCGTCGTCGACGACCACCGAGAGCGAAAGTGTGCCGGCCAGGTCAGCGGCGCCGCGCATGGCCAGAAGGTCGCCAACGGATGCGCTCAGCTCGATGTCTAGCGTGCCAGTGGGGGTTTGAAGATAGTCGCCCTGGATGTTGAGCGTGCCTGGCGAACTCCCCGGTGATGCTGTGCCCGCGACGTTGTCGACGTGGGCGCTGACCAGCCCACTGCCACCCAATATGCCGCCGTCGAGAGTGACTGTCCCGCCCGCGTTGAGTATGAGTGTACCGTCGATTTTGGTCGAGCCGGCGGTCTGGATGTAATCCGTAGCGGCGCGCGTGATGGTGCTGCCCGCCAAGGCGAACACAAAGCCGGAAGTTGTGAAGGGGCCGGCTTGGAGCCGCAACAAAGCGCCGTTCTCAGCCCCGAGCGTTCCGGAGTTGGTCATTCCTCCGGCACCGGGATCGATCCAGAGCTCAGTGCTCTGGTCGGCGAGGATGGTCCCCTGGTTGATGAGCGTCGTCTGGTTCAACCCGATCTGGCCGGAACCGCGGATCGTGTTGTCGACGTTGGTGAAAATCTCCGCACCCGTTAAGCCGTAGATCCGGTTATTGATATGGTTGGACATGTTGATCACGCCCCCGCCGTCCAGCACCGTGTCGCTGTCGAAGATCAAATTCGTGGTGTTGCCGCCGCTATGGTTCATGAAGTAATTGCCGGTGTTGTTCAACTGACCGGCCGTGTGCAACGTCGCGCTGTTGTTGTGGTTGATGACGCCGTCGTTGGTGAGGTTTAGGACCGTGGAGTTGAAGATGACCTGTCCAACCCCGCCGACATCGATCCGGACCGTCGGACCAAGAAGCGTGCCGCCAATGAACTCGAACAGACCGCCGCTTTGGGCGACCATCAGGCCACCGGTAATCTCGGCGCCCGACGGGAAACGCACCGTCGATAAGTCCTCAGCGCGGATTTCGCCGAGCGCGTTGTCGTACACACCGGGCTGGAATTGAAGCAGGCCACCGTCCCGGGCAACCATCAGGCCCGAGTTGGTCATGCCGCCGGCGTTGGGATCGATCCGGAGCGCATTGCTCTGGTCGGCGAGGATGGTCCCCTGGTTGATCAGCGTCGTCGCGTTCACCCCGATCTGGCCGGCGCCGCCAACGGTCAGATCGGTGCCAAAGATGATGGTTTCAGTACCGGTCGCGCCGTAGATCCGGTTATTGATATGGTTGGACATCCGGAGCTCGCCTGGGCTGGCGGGCGAGCCGATGACGAGCGTTGAATTGTCGGGACCGGCGGTCACCTTGAGATCGGTGGGGTTGCCGCCCGTGGACTGCATGAGCAGCTTATCATTGATGTCGATAAAACCCGTGGGGTTTCCTTTCGAGGGGCCGCCGACGATCGTCAGTGTTCTGCTGTTCGGGATGATCATCGTGTTAACTTGCCCGCCACCGAAGATGACGAGTCCATCGAGCGTGATGGCTATGTTCATCGTGACGTTGGCGTTGCCATCAGAGATGCCCGCGACGTAGGTATGGCCCATGTTCCCGTTGTTGGGCATGGGCTCGTTGCCCCAGCACATGTCGGTCCAGACGCCGACATCGCAACCAGGGGTACCGGCGTCCCAGTCCGCGAATATCTGGTCGGCCGGGGCGGGTTGCGACATGACGACCACCGTGGCGATCATGACCAGGGCAGGCAGCGCGTGTCCGCAGCTACTCCTTGAACGTGCAGAAAACGGGAGTGATATGCGGTTTCTCATCGGATTTCTCCTCCAAGTCGACATTTCCCATTTGACCTTCGCCCAGCTCCATCGCCAGCCTTGCGAGTGCGAGTATAACGCGCCCTCCCTACATTCAAGTCATTAATTGATGCAATTACCGGAATCGACGGTGACCCGCCGCGGCGGGCCCCAAAACGGCGGCCTGGAGGCCCGATCGGCACGCTTCGGGGGCGGGTGCGCCCAGATTGACAGCGAGGCCGCTGGCCGTTCGTTCGATGGCAGACGATTCATAGCCGGCACATCGGTGCCGCCCTCGGCGATCGCGCCGCGAGCGACTCAAAGCAAGCCTTTTCGCCCAGCGATCGTGTCCCGCAGCGTCAGCGGCGGTAGATTTCCGTCTGCGGATGGAAGGCGGCCCAGGCGAACCAGTAGGTGTAAACGACCAGCGCGCGTTTGGGAGCCTGCACGATGCGCACGGACCCGGATGCTGCATCAGCTTGCAGGACGATCGTCTCGCCGTCGATGGTGTCGCGGGCTTCGCGGCCAGGACGAAGAGGCGTATAGGTTTGCATGCCCGCTGACCCGGCCTCTCGGCCAGAGGGGGAGAGGGGTTGGGACGGGACGAAGCGGTCCGCACAGCGGACCCTACGGACTGATAGCCATCCTTATCATGGACACGGGCCCCAGTTGGCCAAGAGGGTGAGCAGGTCGAGGATGCCGACGGTGCCGTCGATGTCGAAGTCCGGCGATCCGCCGGGGTCGGTAAAGTCACCCCGAATTAGCTAGCGGCCTTTTCTTGGTTACTCGTTCTAAGCGATCCGTACGTCCGGCCGACACTCGCTCTGGTACGGGCAAGCCGGAGGCACCCGTGTGATCGCTTCAAGAGCAGACTAAATTTCGTCAAAGCGACGATCTGAGCGGCGGCGCTGCGGACGCTCAGTCGGGGGTCAGGCCGAGCGTAAGCCTGGTGTAGTAGAGCGTTGTGGTGCCCGGGGTCCGTGAATCCGTTCCGAAGAAGAGCCACAGCTCGCCGGTCTGGCCGGCGGTGGCCTTGACGCGCATGCCACCCGTTCTGCGGCGCTGGAGCTCATAGGGGGCGTTGTCGGAGCAGTCCATGTGGCCCGCACTCGCGTTGCCGAGCGGTGCGATGGTGTGCTCGTCCCAGGCAGGTCTGCCTTTCTCCAGCGGGAAGCGGTGCCAGCCCTCGACTTCAATCGGCGTTGGGTCCTCCACGCTGGCTCCCGCCAGGAGGGTGGGCCCGCCGCTGTACTTGCCACATGCATCCATGCAGGCTCTCGGCGCGTTGGAGGCGATCTCGAGCGTGAAGGAGATCAGGTAGTCGCGACCGGGCTCGAGGCCGTCGATCTTGCGCCGGTAGTACATGAAGAGGTCTTTGCCGACGTTGTTGCCGGAGATGACGAGCGCGCGCTGGGTCTGGTCGAGCGGATCGGGGAGCCGGCTCGAGCCCGCGAGCAGCTCGTGAGCGTCCTCCTCGCCGAGGGGATAGTCGCAGAACGCCGGCGTCCACCCGTGCGGGCCGGTTGCGAAGTCGAAGACGTGCGTGTCGTCCGGGCTCGCGTCGATCTCGATGTCGATCGTGGGTGTCCGGACCGGCTTGGCGACGAACCCCGGGATGTCATAGGGATGGACGCCGCCGCGCGCATTCCTGACGATGTTGTCCGGCCTGTAGGTCACGCTGACCTGGTACCGGCCGCTGGGGATCCTCGGCCAGACGCGAGCCGAGCCGCCCACCGACAATGTGACCGAGTCGAACACGCCGGGGGCCAGCGGGATCGGATCCTGCCAGATCGGTGGAGGATGGCGCACCCACACGGTGTCGGGCACGGGAAAGTCGGGTGACGTCAGTGAGACCGTCCAGATGGTAAATCGCCGGGACCAGTACAGCGTCGTGTCGGAGACATTGCGAAGATGAACCGTCACCCTGGTGGCGTCGTCCCAGAAGCCGCCGGGGTTGTCGTGCATGCTCTGTCGCTGGTTGCCGTGATCTTGCCAGACCTGGAGGGGGCCCTTCCAATCTGCGTAGCCCACGAAGCGGATCGGCCCCTTCGGCACCTCGATCCCGATCGACAGGCCGTCGATCGGGTCGCACCACCGGATGTCGGGGTGCGGCTGCTGCGACGATGCCGGAGCGGTTGCCTGCGCGTGAGGCGCGATGCACAGAAGACAGGTGACCAGAGCGAGACCGTCGCGCAGCCTTGCCATAGGGGAGACCTCAGCGCCCAGGATAACGAGCCTGCCGACAGGTCTCTTGCACGGCTGCCGAAAAAGCGCTGTGACAGGGCTCCGAAGCGTATCAGAAGACACTGGACAGGCACTCGTTCTGAATGCCTTCACGGGAGACTGCACGAGAGACTGCGCTGGAGACACTGCGGAGACATTGGACAGGCACTCGTTCTGTGAGCCGACGTTTCCCATTTGACCGCCCGATGCCTTCTTCTATGGACACGGCCCCCAGTTGGCCAGCAGCGCGAGGAGGTCGAGGATGCCGACGGTGCCGTCGCCGTCGAAGTCCGGCGGCCCGCCGGGGCGCTGGCTTTGTAGCGTCCGCTACGTGGGCCAATTCCTTTCGTCGACTGCTAACCCTGTGGGCCAATGCCTGCCAAAGCAGACAGGTTGCTCCCCCAGTTGGCCTGCCTCGCGGCACCGTCGCCGTCCGGAAACAGCGTAGCTTCATTTATATTCATCAGATGGAGATCCCAAAGCGCCTTAAGGAACTCCGTACCGGGGATCTCGTATCGCCCAAGGAGGCGAGCCAATCCTCGACTCTTGCAGTAGGACTCCAAATCGATGAATCTGTCGTGCGTGAGCCAAGTGAAACATCCTTGCTGGGCAAGCTCCCTGTAGGCACTCTCACCTCGGCTTGAGAAAATCTCGAACTCTCCGGCTTTCGGTAGCGCGTCGTCAATGTGCAACTCCCATACCGCTAATGGTTCGGTGTCCAGATCTTTGCTTGCTGGCCCCACTCCGCCATAGTACTTCCCTTCCCTGAATCCGGGATGCCTTGCCTCCGTGTAGTCCACGAATGCGAAGTATGCAGCAATATATGGGCTCCTCGTCCAATCGAGCAGCGGAGTAATCAATCCGTGGTGACGACCCAGAGCCCACCACTCGCGGTCCGGATCATCTGGCCGAATTCGCGCAGTACTGACGCCTCGCATTAGACTCTTGAAACGTTCAAGGTAGCCATCTCGGATTTGTCCATAGGCTTGAGGCGTGGAGAAGCGTTCAACAACGTTTCCGTCCGGGTCGCCTGCTATGAGGCGCCGTAACCATCGCTCCCATTGGGATTCAAGTCGCCAATCAACAATGCGGCGCTGACCGCGGAAAACCCGATCTCCTACGTAGCTCGTTGTGCGCACGCGCTTGATGAAATCGTCCCACGATTCGCATTGAACCACCCCGACCACATTGGGCTGCATCACCGTTCCTCCTGACGATTGGCGCCTTGGAGCTCGCCCAAAGATGTCCGACGGCTGCGATGTCCCGCGAGTCGGCTCAGCAAGTCGCGGAGGCCGTCGGTGCCCTCATCGTCGAAGTCCGGCCGGCCGTGCCGAGAGACACGCGCTCCACA
Organism: Planctomycetota bacterium; assembly: GCA_022566535.1. Lineage (GTDB taxonomy): Bacteria > Planctomycetota > Phycisphaerae > Phycisphaerales > SM1A02 > JADFFQ01. The sequence goes on along the minus strand of JADFIR010000034.1, from coordinate 28,262 downwards.
CCCCGCCCGGCTCAGCCGGCCGTACATCAATCATCCCTCAAGCCGTACAGCTCCAGCCTGTCGCAGATTTTCGAGTGCCTCCCTTGCTCGATCCTCCGGAGATTGATCTGGAAACCAAGTGCCCAGTTTGTCGATTTCACGAATCTCTAATTCCGGAAGATTCTTCATCGGCACCGTTCTTGGAGGAAGTAGTTCCCAAGGCAATCGTCGTTCCTCAATCGTACCGTCCTGTCTTTCCCGTGTCCCTGGCGGAAGAACTTCTTTCAGGGTCCGGTCATTCCACAAGTTCGCTGGGAAGATTATCGATGCCGATCCTTTTGCCTGCGGGCGAACAGCAGCACAGCGCTTGGCAAGGACGACAGGGGCTCCGAATGCCGAGCAGTTGTACTTCAGCGGCGTTCCGACATACCCAATGATGACGTGTCCATACGCAATCCCGATATGGGGACCAAAACAAAACACATCTTTTTCCGCCATCCACCGAGCGGTCTGCAATGCATCGACAAAAGGATCCTCAGAACCAAACTCCTCTGAGAATACCATCATGATTTCGTCGCCGATGTATTTATCAACTATACCAACTCCTGTCCGCATCGCCTCAGCGGCGATCCAAGTAAAGAAGTGGTTGAGAAAGATAAGGGTCTCCGCTGGCGACAACGTGATGGTTCGGGAGGTGAATGCTGAAATGTCTGCAAACAATATAGCAGCTTGTATCTCTCGGCCTTTGACCGCCAACTCTGCACCCCAACCGTCATCGATGACGCCATCAACCGAAAGTGAATGCGAGATAAGAAAGTCTTCCAGAGACGAGTACCTGTACTTCACAATGCTCATGGTTGTGTTGCCTGCTCAACAATAGCAATTTCCTCGTTGGTGAGTCCGTAGAGGTCGTAGACGAGCTGGTCGATCTGGCGGTCGGTGGCTACACGCGCGTGAGGCATTATCCCGCGCCGGGTGATTGATATCAAGGCGTTTCGTGCGGTTGCGCTGCGGCAAGGAAACGATCCGCGCAGCGGGCCCTACGGCTCGGTCCGCAGAGCGGACCCTACGGAGTGGATTGCGTTCGGGGTGGTCGCGAGGCGGAGAGACAGCGCCAGCCTCAGCGGCGGTAGATTTCTGTCTTCGGATGGAACGCGGCCCAGGCGAACCAAAAGGTATGCACGATCAGGGCGCGCTCGGGGGCCTGCACGATGCGCACAGAACCGGATGCTGCATCAGCTTGCAGGATGATCGTCTCGCCGTCAATCGTGTCGCGGACCACGCCATCGGGCGCCGTTTGAATCTCACGGACAGGATAGGCCCGTGTGGTTTCGCCGAGCTTGACGCCCACGATCAACTCCCTGCGGCCCAGCCGCAGATCCTCACGGGCAATCGGGAAGCGCAGTTGATCGGTCTGGAAATAGTCCTGATAAGGGAGGTTGGCGTAGTCGCGATCGTAGCCGGTGTTGAAGCTGACGACGGCGCCGGCGGGATTGGCTTCGCGCCAGGCGGCGAAGGTGGTCAGCTCCCAAGGCAGATGCCGCAGCGATTTGCCGGCGTTGGGGCCACTGATCGCGGTGAACCCCACCTGCGACCACAGCGCATCATCGGTGCGGTCATACAGCAGCACGTTGGAGTTGACGAGCAGCCCGGAGATGCCGAACTCGTAGGTCCGGCCATCGAGCCTGCGATCAACCACGCTGACCGAATCACACAGCGGGCAGTAGATGACGGCGATGGGCACACCGCCGAGCTGATCGTTGACCGCTTCGTGCCAGATCAGGACGCGCAGCGGGTAGGCCCGCTGTTGGCGGCCGATGCGGACTCCCACGACGCGATCGTTTGGGTGAAGAAAGTCGGCCTCGGCAACGGGCACGACTTCGGGATCGCTCAAGGCGGGGATGCCGTCTTTCGCCGGTCCGCCGAAGAGGATCTGGCCAGGTGGTATGATCAGATTATCGAGGTTGAAATTGAGTTTGGGCCGGGTGGAGACCTGTCGTGCCCTGGGCGGCAAGGATCCGGCGGCGGTCGCTACGGGTTGCAACTCCCGCCACGCCATCACACCGACGAAGGCAGCACCAACCGCGAGGATCACGAGGGCGAGGAGCAGACGCGAGGGCGTCCACTCATAGGCCTCGTGCGATGTCGGGTCGGGTTGCTCTGCCATCACCTGCACCGATCGGAGAGAGTGCACGAGAGGAGCCGACAGCCGGTCGTCTGCCTGTGCAGGTAACTCGGCGTCGAAGAGGGTTATTCCGTTGCTATCGTGCACGCGATCAGCCTGGAGCGGAAATACGCAAATCCGTCCAGCCCTCGCCAGCCTGGCCGAGCATCAGTACAACGATCGCTACTGTCGCTCGCATCGTCGGCCTCCTGAAAGAATGTCTCAGTTGACCTCCATGTGGCAGCGACGCGCGGCCTGGCGGCCGCGGCTAAACGCTCATGCGGTAGTATCGCGTGCCGGGTGGTTCATATCAAGACTTTGCGCCGGGCAGAGTCGCCTGGAACACAATCAAACGCTCGTGATAGACGCCGTCGCGGATGGTGTAAGCGCCGGGGATCAAGGCTATCTCGCGCATGAACTCTTCGTCCTCGAAGTAGTAGTCTCGGAACGGCCCGTCGGTTTCGCCGATGATTCGCACGCCCATCCCGTTATCTTGCATGAGTCGAATGCTGCGCGGGATGTCGGCCATGCTGGATTGGACGAAAACGAGCCAGCCGCCGGGGCGGACCAGCTTGTGCGCATCGAGAATCAGCGTGTCGATGAAGTACCGGCGGTAGCGCGTGATGGCCTTGGCGAACGGCGGATTGGCAACCACCGCATCAAACGGCCCGGCGTCAACGTGAGTCCAATCGGCGACGAGATACTTGATGGGAACGTCGATGCCGTGCTTTTGGAGGTTATGCCGGGCGTTGTCGTTGATGGTGGCGTCGATCTCGGTCAAGGTCAGGCGAGCGGCGTTTTGTTTGGCAAGGAGGATGGCGTGAATGCCGCAGCCCGTGCCGAGCTCCAGGACGTGCATACGAGCAAAGTCGAGTCGCAGGAGCATCTCGGCGAGGTGTACGCCGTGCGGCGTGGGGTTCCAAACGCCGGCTGGCACATCCAGCTCGAGCAGGTGATCGCCGAACTCCTCGGCGAAGGTCACAGGATAAAGGTTGTCGCTGTGCCGTTGCTGAGGTTGTTCCATCGTGACGTCGGGTGGTTTGGGGGTCGTGGAATGCATCGTGTAGCTCCAGGCCCCGGCCTAGCAGGCTGCGACAACAGTTTGAAGCATTGTGCGCACCTTAGCGTCGTTGGCGAATTCCTCAACCTCCATCGCATCGTTTGCAACGCTCAGCCTGCTGATTCGGTGGTTACAGCCGATACAGCCGATCAGCTCGTCCATCGGCCGGCGTAATCGATCGTGTAAACGCCTGCGTCGCGCTGGGTCATCTGATGCATCCGCTTGGCGATCTGGCGAAGATGCAGCGCATCGTGGGCCACCCAGGCCGCGAAGATGTCGCCGGCACGAAGTGGTCCGAGCTGCGGATGCGTACGCACGTTCGACCAGTCCGGTTTTTCGATGCCGCGGAGCCATTTGACGGACCGGCGCCGCTCGGAGACGAAGCGCTTCAGCGATGCGGCCAGATCGCCTTCGTTGTAGCGGCGGTCGACGGCCCAGGCTTCGGGATTGATCGGAGGCCAGGGCTCGGCCGGATCGCGCAGCGTGAGTTCGACGCGGGTTCGGAAGTCTTCGACCTCCTCATCCGCCAGATGGGTCACGATCTCAAGGATCGACCACGCCCCGTCGGCGGGCCGCCAGCGGGCATCCTCGGTTGTGACACCGTGCACCACGGCTGGCAATATCTCCGCGAATCGTTCGAGTGAGTCGATTAATCGCTTGAGGTTCATGCAAACTCTCTGGAGAAGTAGCCTCGCATTGCGATGCAGTGGTCAATCGTTGGCGAAACCCTTGCCATGCACGCATCAACTCTGCGCCATTCTGCGCAGGACGGTGTGCAGGATTCCGCCGTGGCGGAAATACTCTACTTCGACGGGGGTGTCGATACGGCAGGTGGTCGCGAACTCGATCACTTTCGCGCCGGACCCTCGCTTGGCAGACCCAGCCCCTGAGGGGTTGGGCTTGGTGGCCTTGACGGTGATGTCCTGGCGCGGTTGCAGGTCGGTGGGCACGGCGATGTCGTAGACCTCGGTACCGTCGAGGCTGAGTGTCTTCGCGTTCTGCCCATCCTTGAATGTGAGCGGCAGGACACCCATGCCGACGAGGTTGGAGCGGTGGATGCGCTCGAAGCTCTCGGCAATCACGGCTTTGACACCGAGCAAGAGTGTTCCCTTGGCGGCCCAATCGCGCGACGAGCCCATGCCGTAGTCCTTGCCGGCGATCACAATCAGCGGCACACCTTGCTCCTTGTAGTGCATGGCCGCTTCATAGATTGGCTTGACCGTGCCCATCGCACCCGGACCTTCGCTGCGACCCGGACCTTCGCTGCGACCCGGACCTTCGCTACGACCCGGACCTTCGCGGAGCTCAGGTCCGGCTTCGGGGGTGTCGGTGAAGTCGGTGGTCCATCCGCCTTCGGTCCCGGGTGCAAGCTGGTTGCGCACCCGCACATTGCCGAACGTGCCCCGGATCATCACATGATCGTTGCCACGGCGGGACCCGAAGCTGTTGAACTGACTCACCGGCACCCCGTGCTCGATCAAATATTTTCCGGCCGGCGAGTCGGCTTTGATCGCGCCGGCGGGGCTGATGTGATCGGTCGTGACCGAGTCGCCTACCTTCACCAGACATCTCGCGCCCCCGATCGACTCAATCGGCGGCGCCTGTGGCGGCATATCAATGAAGAACGGCGGCTCCTGGATGTAGGTGCTCGTCGCCGGCCAATCAAACAGCTCACCGCCGGCGGTCTTGATCGATGTCCACTCGTCGGACCCCTCGAAGACGTCAGCGTATTGGTCGATGAACTGCTCACGGTCGATGCACGACGCCATCGTGTCCTGGATTTCCGATTCGCTCGGCCAGAGGTCACGCAGATACACGTCGTTGCCGTCGCGATCCCGCCCAAGCGGTTCCGTGGTCAGATCGATATCCACCGTTGCGGCGATTGCGTAGGCGACGACCAAGGGGGGCGAAGCCAGATAGTTGGCCTTCACGTCCGAATGAATGCGCCCTTCGAAGTTGCGGTTTCCCGAGAGCACCGAGCAGACCACGAGATCGTTCTCGATGATCGCCTTGCTGATCGGCTCCGGCAGCGGGCCGGAGTTGCCGATGCATGTCGTGCAGCCGTATCCGACGAGATAGAAGCCCAGCGCTTCGAGGTCGTCGAGCAGATCAGCTCTGCGAAGATAATCGGTGACGACCTTCGAGCCGGGGGCCAGCGAGGTTTTGACGCAAGGTTTGCGTCGCAGCCCCAGCCGGCGGGCCTTGCGGGCGAGCAGGCCGGCGGCGAGCATCACGCTGGGGTTGGAAGTGTTCGTGCAACTGGTGATTGCGGCGATCACCACATCGCCATGCTTCAGCAGGAAGTTCTCGCCGTCGCAGGTCACGGGCGCGCCGTGCGCATCGGCTTGGAGCGTCGCGACCGGCGCCGCTTCGGGCTCGAGGCCGCCTTCATCATCCCAATTGTCCAGCCGACTACTCTCCACCTGGACGGGCTTGTCGTAGGTCTCTGCCAGTGAGTGATGCCATTGGGCTTTCATCTCGCCTAGCGCGATGCGGTCTTGGGGGCGCTTCGGCCCGGCTAGCGCCGGCTCCACGGTGCCCAGATCGAGTTCGAGCACATCACCATAGACGATCCGGTTCACGTCATCTCGCCACAAACTCTGCGCCTTGCAATACTGTTCGACGGTTTTGACGAGCTCCAGGGGTCGGCCGGTCAGGCGAAGGTACGTCAACGTCTGATCATCGACGGGGAAGAAGCCGATCGTTGCGCCGTATTCAGGCGCCATATTGGCGATGGTGGCCCGGTTGGCGACGGGCATCTCGTCCTGCCCCGGCCCGAAGAACTCGACGAACTTGCCCACCACCCCGTGCTCGCGCAGCATCTGAGTCACGCGCAGCACCAGGTCGGTCGCGGTCGTGCCCTCGGGCAGCCGGCCGATGAGCCGAAATCCCACGACCTGCGGAATCAACATATAGATAGGTTGCCCGAGCATGACCGCCTCGGCCTCGATGCCGCCGACGCCCCAGCCGAGCACGCCGAGACCGTTGATCATCGTGGTGTGCGAATCGGTCCCGACCAGCGAATCGGGATAGAGCACGCCATCAGAGTCCCAAACAACCTTTGCCAGGTATTCGAGGTTGACCTGATGGACGATGCCCGTGGCCGGCGGCACCACGCGGAAGTTGTTGAAAGCGCTCTGACCCCACTTGAGGAACTCGTACCGCTCGCGATTGCGCTCAAACTCTTTCTCACTGTTGATGGTGAGCGCGACGCCGGAGTTGAACGCATCGACCTGAACCGAGTGGTCGATCACCAGATCGCACGGCACCAGCGGATTCACTTTCGCCGGGTCGCCGCCCATTCGGACCATGGCGCTTCGCATCGCGGCCAGATCGACCATGGCCGGCACGCCCGTGAAATCCTGCAACACCACCCGGCCGGGCGCGAACGGAATCTCGACCGGCGCCACGTTGCTCGCATCGTATCCCGCCAGCGCCTTGATGTGGTCCTCGGTGACGATTCGGCCGTCGAAGTTGCGCAAACACGATTCCAGCATCACCTTGATGCTGTAAGGCAGCGCCTCGATCGGCCCGAGCTTGCCCAGCGCATCGAGGCGATAGATCGTCCGCTCCCCCAGCGCGGTGGAAAGGGTTTGTCTCGCCCCAAACGGATCGGTGTTCGTCTGTCCCATGGTCCTGGGATTATAGCTGACGCCGGGATTCGATCAGGGTCGTCCCCCCGCCGGCTGCGGCGTCTGGTCGAAGGGGTCGAGGACTTTCTGGAAGAGGCGGCTACCAGCGTCACCTTGCCCGAGGACGGCCCGGAGACCGGCCCGTCTGTTCCCGGCCGGGATCGGGCGCTAGGCTTCAGTGCATCAAGGCAAGCGGCGACCGCGCCACTTAATCCCCTCCATCCCCCCTGATGTCGGAGAACGCAAATGGATGATGCAGAGAAGACGCGCATCGAGGCCCTCAAGGAAACCGTCGACAGGTACGAAAGAGCCTATCAGGCCGACAACTCCCAGTTCTGGCGGCTGTTCAGCCTCATGACCATTGTTGTCGGCGGCCTACTCTACGTCGTGTTGAGTACCGCTGACCCGGCACTCTGGCTCGCCTCCGCGCTCGTGGCCATTCCCGCCTGCGTGATCTGGTCAGGCACGCAGCTCAAGTATGGCGGCTATTGCCAGTGGTGGAACGACAGGGTTGGCGAGACCAATGCGGCGTACTTGAAGGCCGCCGGTGTGGACGACGGCACCAAGGGCGACGGCGACGCATTCTCGCAGCACGCGAATCGCCCCTGCATCCGTGGGTTTTCCACCCGCAAGTCGTTCCGTTTGCTGCCGATCTTCTTTATCTTTGCCTGGGCCCTCGTCCTCGTCTACGCCGTCTCCGACCTTGCGGGCTGGTCCGGGTTCACGGCCCCGGCGTCCCCGTAGACCGGCCCGCGGCGGCGCTCGCCTCGCAAAAACCCCAGGAACGGCAGGTCTTTTCGCTCCGATCGCTCCGGTTCGGTTGACCGGACCGTCGCCCTGGGCCGTGAATCCGCTTCGGGACAATGCCACCTACCTCTCGCTGTCGCCTTTCTTCTCATGTCGAAGCAGAGCGTTCACGTTGATGCCAAGGCCACAGAAGTTCGGCTGGAGCATCAAGTAGCGTCCAAGAAGGTCTCCGACCTTCCTTATGAATCCGACGTTCGCTTCCTCATCGGTCGCATCGTCTTGGATTGAGAGCAGCGATATGACAAGCTGGTCACGAGCCTCGCGGAAGTATGGTTCATGGGGGGTTGTTGCTTTCAGTCGATCGGCCGTTTGCTCAACTAGCGCGGCGTCCTTGACGACGTGCGCGATCTGCGCTGCGACGATGCAGTGATCTAGCTGCTCCCGAGGAGTTATGGCGTCGTAGCCGACAGAGTGCAAGTGCGCCAGGGCTGTTGGATGATCGCCGAGCGCCAAGGCACAGCGGGCAAGCTCCATTCTTGCGATCGGGCTGTCCTCAAGGTCGAGACTCTGAAGGTAGCTGTCCTTCGCATCCTCCCATAGACACTGCGAACGGTAGGTATCCGCGATCTGCAGGCGTAGCATCGCGCGTCCGGACTTGCTGTACTTGGTATCTGTCAATTCCTGCTCGAACAGGCCCCTCGCTTCCTCAAGAGACTTGGGGTCATCACGCAGTTGCCCAAGGAAGAGCAACGACAACGCAAGTCGGTAGCGAGCGTAGCCGGAACATGGCATGCTCTCACTCGTTCGAAACTCTGCGATCGCACCATCGATTTCTTCGCAGCCTGCGTCGAGATCTCCGATGAACACGAATTCCAGGCCCTTTAGTGATCGGTAATGCAGTCGCGTGACGGGATCATTGGCTGCTGCGATGACCCGGTCGATTGCCTTCGACGACTCAGCAAAGCCCAGCTCGTCGTGGTGCAGAGAGAGGAACAACTGGAGCGTCTGAGGATCTGCGATCTCGTCGATCGACCCGACTGCGCTCATCGCGCGGCGCCCCGCCTCCTCGTTCCAGGCCGACCCGAGACTCCAAATTGTTCGGTGGTAGATGATCCTCTGTGTCCAGCGCGGGTCATCGATGGCTGTCGCAAGTCGGTCGAGTACGCCTGGAACATCTTCGCGTTGCCCACCTGCCTCATAGCAGGTACAGAGAATGTCGACAATGTCAGAAAGAGCAGCAATGTCCAGCGCCAGGATCGGCTCCGCCGCCGCCGCGTCCGCCTTCACCAAGGGCACAGTGTGTTGGCGATGCCAAATCACGTATCGGGTGACGTACGCGCGAGACAGCTGCAGTGCTGCTTCTGTACGGCCGTCATCTAGCGCTTCAGTAATGGGTCGAATTGCGGTCGCCTCGTCATAACGGGCGCGACAGCAGGTTCTGAACTTGTACCCCGAGCCGCAAGGGCACTGGTCGTTCGAGGATGGAATTGGCTGCGTCATTGGCTCGTAAGTCGGCCCGCCGCCCAGCGGCGAATGTGGGTTCCGCTCGTCACTTCTGCCGAGCGTCTCCAAGATGCATCGACCAGGAGGAGTGAGGAGTGTACACCTCCAATGCGTGGGGGCCGTGTCCTGATCCGCCTGAGGCGTGTCCGGCTGATCTCAACGGTGACGGCAGTGTGGGGATTCTCGATCTGCTGATGCTGCTGGGCAATTGGGGGTGAGGGGAAGCGATCAGCGATCAGCTGTCAGCAAGAAGTCATCAGCCATCAGCCATCAGCCACCAGCCACCAGCGATGAGTGATGAGTGATCAGCTAGGAGTGATGAGTGATGAGTGAGACGATGCAGACCGCGAGCGACGGTGGGGCGATTATGATTCGCTGACGGTGCTACCGCCGCCGCGGCGGGGATCGGCGACGGCGACGAGCTCACCCGAGGGCGCGCGCTCGGCCGCCTGCACACCGCCGAAGTACATGTAGATCTCATCGAATGCACGCGTCGTGAACGGCACCGCGCTGACATCGACGCCGGGCTCGTGGGCCACCACCGGCTCTCCGTCGATCCACTCCAGGTGACACCGCGGATGAGCCACCGCGTGTTGAAGCGACATCCCAAGGTTGGCGGTGTTCAGCCAGACCTGCGCCATCGCCGACGTAATGCGATCGGCTCCGGCTGCCCCGAACGCGATGACATGCCCGGTGTCGGATCGGACCACCGATGGGGCCATGGTCGAGCGCAGGCGCCGGCCGGGCTCGGTCGTGTGCAAGCCGTTCGGCGACAGCTCAATCTCCCCCAGCACATTGTTCAGCATAATGCCCGTGCCGGGAACGACCACCCCGGAACCGTAGCCGGTGGAGGTGGTGATCGAGCAGGCCAGACCGTCGGAGTCCACGGCTGAGGTGTGGCTTGTTGAAGGCGAAGCCAGCGCTCGCCTGCGCTGCTCAATAGCACTGTCAAGGAGCTCAGCAGCGGTGGCGTGGGGATCTTCATCGGCGCGAAGCCGGCTGCGGTCGCCAAAGGCCAGCTCCATCACCCGAGCGAACAGCGCGACGTCCGGCGCTGTCCACTTTGTACGCGGCCGATCACCCATCAGCGCCGCCAGCTCGATGAGCACAACTCCGCCGACCGCGGGTGGGGGGTTGGTGGCGAGGCGCCACCGGCCGGTCGTGGTCTCGAGGCAGGGGAGAGCCGCCGCGCGATACTGCTGGAAGTCATCTCGCCCCAGCAGCCCGCCGTGGTCGGTGATCCACTGCGCGATCGTCGCTCCCAAATCGCCGCGGTAAAGCGCCTCAGCACCGCTTGCGGCGACGTGCTCAAGTGCATCGGCGAGGTCGGGCATCGGTATCAGCTCACCCGCCTCGCGACGCGTGCCGTCGGCCCGCAGATACAGATGTTGCGCGCCGGGCGTCTCAGAGTAGATCGCTTCGCCGCTGGCAATGAAGTAGCGCTGCGAAACCACCGGCAGAGGGAACCCCGCCCTGGCCACGGCGATTGCGGGTTGGATCAATTCGTCCCACGGCATTCGGCCCCACCGCCGCCACACCAACTCGATAGCTGCCAGGGCCCCGGGCGTTCCGACCGAGCCCGGCCCGATGATGGTGTCGGTCTGCCCGCCGTAGGGCATGGTGATTCTTTTGGCAGAACCGAAGCGAGCCGGATCGGCCGACCGTCCGGGCATCTCAGTAAAGCCATCGATCGTGACCGCTGCTTCGTCGGGCGGCCAGACGCAGCAGAATCCTCCGCTGCCCATCGATGTCAGCCCGGGCTCACAGACCCAGGTCATGAAGGTCGCCGCAACCGCAGCGTCCACGGCGTTTCCACCCGCCCCGGCGACGGCTCCGCCCGCATCTGCTCCCAGCGGCGTTCCCGCCGCGACCGCGATTCTGGTCATAGTTGAGCCGCCTGTAGCCGATCCGCGACACGATCGCGCCGCCCTGGGGCCGGGCCGCCGGCGGTTTCCATTCCCCTTCGCCCCATCAGGAGCGAGCGAACCAACGACAGCCGGTCGCGTTTTGTCATTGGTCTCATCCCGGCCGGTGCGTCGGCTGGTTCAATGCGTCCAGAAGCGGAGAGGGTGGGATTCGAACCCACGTTGCCCCGAAGGGCAAACCGGTTTTCGAGACCGGCGCGTTCAGCCGCTCTGCCACCTCTCCAGATACGAGGGGCATTGTTCCCGGCCTTGCGGCTATCGTCAATTTCCCGGTGGAGCTCGCCTTGAGCCTCATCGAGGAGAATCGCCGCGCCGCCAGCCGCATTCGGGGCAGCATCAGGCGAGCCTGCCACGGAGATGTCTCAGTGAGTTTCGGGAGACACTTGGCTTAGCAACCCATCCGAGATGGGCGTCTACGCGTGCTAGAATGGTGTGAACCTCTACCCGGATATACCGCGACTTTGCGGTTCAATCACTGTTTGGTGGCAGCCCGCCTTGTGACCCATGTGGCTACAACGCAGACTCTTTCCAGAGCTCGGCCGTTTTCCCACAGATCATGATGCACGTGCGGCGCTCAAGCGCGCTCGTTCGCGGCTGCAATGGAACCCATGGTTCATAATCGCAGCCATCATTCTGCTGGGCTTGTTCATGATCGCCACATTCTCGCTTCCTAGTGTCGGCGTGCCGGCTTCGGCACGAGGACAAGTCCGTCTGGTTCTCATGATTTGGTTGTGGACCGGCATTTTGGCGCTTGGCTGGTCTTTTCGTGGAACAATCCGTCGCTATCTCCGACAGCAGCTAGTCCAAGAAGGCATCCCCATCTGCGTCAGCTGCGGCTACGACCTATCTCATCTCCGAGGCGACCGCTGTCCGGAGTGTGGGTCACCCAGGGCTGCCGCCTAACCGTTCGCTGCAGTTGACGGGCCGCCCGCTGCCTCAACCCCGCACTCCGGGCAGGCATCGTGGTCGGCGTGTCGCAGGTCGTAGCCGCAGGCTGGGCAGCAACCCGGTGCATACTCGTGGACCATGCTGGGCAGCACGAAGGCCAGCAACGCACTACCTGCACAAAGCGTCAGGAGCACTGGAAGCGCCGCAGCCAATGAAAACGAACTCATCGTGGAGACGACTGCGACTGCCGCTGATGCGCTGTAAACGGTCGGCAGCGCAAGGCGGAAGTCCTTCCGCCATAGGCCAAGCATCACGAATGGCGAACTCACCAAGCCAACAAATCCGCCGACCAGCGCCGTGGCCAGGACAGAAAAGGCGATACTTGGGAACACGATGTCGTGATACAGCCAATCGGTCAGAAGCGCTATCAACCCCAGTGAGGCTCCGGCCGAAACCGAGAAGCCCAGCAGCAACGCCATGCGATTTGCCTTGGTATGCAGGTAGCGCTTCATCACCGATCAGTCTACGCCGCCCCCCCGCACTCCGGGCAGGCGTTGTGCTTGGCGTGGCGGAGATCGTAGCGGCATACGGGGCATGCGTCTGGGCAGTTGCCATCCTTTCACGGGCCAACAAGGTTCAACATGCCTGACGCTATGCTGCAGTCATGAATGATTCGAAGAGATCGCTACGAGGGCGAGTTGGCTCACCGGACCGCGTTCAGCGCCTCTCCATCGGCTTGGTTCTCATGGGCCTCAATGTCGCCGGCCTTATCGTGCATCCGGAATGGCTCAAGTGGGCGGCCCTAATCGTACAGGTCGAGCTGGTCGGCACCGCCCTGGTCGGTTGGTGCCCGCTGTATTGGTCGTTCGGCACGCACTCGTGTTCGACGCGTTATTGACCACGCGGGCACCGATAATCCGATCCGGCCGTGGGTCTGTTCACCGTGGCCTACTCGGGGGAGCCCACGTAATACTCCGCCCAGGCGGAGAGGACGTGGCCGAGGAATTGGGCGTCCTGCGGCCTGGATACGAGGTGATCTGCCTTGCCCAATGACACGAAACTCTTGGGGTGCTTCGCGGCCTTGAAGATTCTCTCTGCGTGCCCGATGCCCACGATGGTGTCGCTGGGAGAGTGAAAGACCAACAGCGGCCGCTTGAGCTTGCCGATCCGATCAGCCAGGTCGTGTTCTTCGAGATCCTTGATGAACTGCCGGCCGATTCTAAACGGCCGACCGCCGATGGAGACCTCAGCGACATCGCCTTCATCAAACCCGACGCCGGTCAGCAGATGCTTGATATGGGCCGGGTCAGCGGGAGCCCCGATGGTGGCGATGCACGTCGCGCTTCGAATCAAAGCCGCCGCCGCCAGCACCGCCGCCCCGCCGAGGCTATGACCGATCAAGACAGCGGGAGCCGCGTACTCGCGCTCGAGAAACTGAGCTGCCGCGACGAGATCGGCGGTATTGGTGGTGAACGTGGTTGTTGCGAACCCGCCTTCGCTCTGTCCCAAACCGGTGAAATCAAATCGCAGCAAGGCGATCCCTTCGGCGGTGAGCTGTTGGGCGATGTTGCGGATCACCCCCAGCGATTTGCCGCAGGTGAAGCAGTGGGCGAAGAGCGCGTAGGCCTTGGGGTTGTCGTTGGGAATATCGAGGAGGCCGGACAGCGCCCTCCCCTGAGCGTTCTTGAACTCAACATGGAGTGTCTGCACGTGGCTATCGTACCCGACTCGTGAGCCAGTCAACGTAGAGCACGTGACGCGTCAGTCTCTCGCCGCCAGCCGCATTCGGGGCAGACGTCGTGGTTGGCGTGGCGGAGATCGTAGCCGCAGGACACACACAGCCCGCGCTTTCGTCGGATGTGGTGGCGCAGGGCGAAGGGGCCGGAGATGAGCGGCCAGAGAATCGCGGCGTAGAACAGCGTGTTGATGGCGAAGCCGGGCCAGATGGGGCGAAGGGGCAACGTGTCACGAAGTACGTCTTGCCTACGAATCCTCCATCCACCGATGAGGCGATCTCCTGGAAAGTGACCGTCGTCACCGCCGATGTAGACGTGGCAAACCGCAGCAGCGGGGAGGCCGAAACGGTGTTCGCCCACGAGGGCAACGTCGAACCAGGGCGTATCTTTCTCGTATGGTTTGAAAGCATCGTGACTGGATTGTCCGACCGCCCGACGCTGGCGACCGACGACCTCTGGGACTTCCGGCCATTCACTCGGACTCAGCCTGAGCAACAATGCGGTCGCCTCCTGCTGTGAGAGTGCTGCGGTGGTCGTAGAAGGAAGCAGTGGTGGTGCCCAAAGCGCAACGCCCCACGCCACGGCGACGTTTAGCACCGCGCCGAGGAGAAGGAACAACCCAAGCGTGGTCAGGCGGCGTTTCACGTTTCAATCATATGAACCAGCGAGCCGCGGCGTCCCCGCCCGCGGCCTTGCCCGAATTGCGTGATGCGCCCGATCGCGCGATGCTCCAGCCATTCCCCCTCCCTCTCAGGGAGGGGGCGCGGGGGAGGGTCGAAAGCACTAATTCTGAGGGCGAATCATCCCCTCACCCTGCCCTCTCCCCTCAAGGGGAGAGGGTTCTGAAGCAATCTCTATTCGGACAGGGCCATCTCGGCGATGAATCGGCCGATCGCGATTGCCGACGTGGCGGCGGGTGACGGCGCGTTGAGCACGTGAATCATGCGCTCGGCCTGCATGATTCGAAAGTCATCGACGAGACGGCCGTTGGGATCGACCGCCTGGGCTCGAACGCCGGACCTCGCCGGTCGAAGGTCGGCTGTGGTCAGCTCGGGAACCAGCCGTTGCAAGGCGCGGGTGAACGCTTGTCGGCTCATCGACCGCCAAAGCTCGCTGAGACCCGTCCGCCAATACCGCCCCGCCATCCGCCACAAGCCTGGATAACAAAGCATCTCGATCGCATCGGCACTGCTGAGGTTCCATCGCCGATAGCCGTGGCGGTTGAACGTCAGCACGGCGGTCGGTCCGGCCTCAACGCCGCCGGTGATCCGCCGGGTGAAATGAACCCCGACAAACGGCAGCCGCGGGTCGGGCACCGGGTAGAGAAGGTTTCGCACCAGGGCGGCTCGCTCGGGGGCGAGCTCACAATACTCTCCGCGAAACGGAATGATGCGACAGTTCGGCTCCAGCCCGCACATGCGGGCCACGCGATCGGCCTGAAGTCCGGCACAGTTGATGAGCGATCGGCAGCTGATCTCGCCCTGCGATGTTTCGAGTAGAAACTCATTCGCCTGTGGGTGCACTCGCTCAACGCGTGTGCTGGTAAGAATGTCTCCACCCCGTTCGCGCACCACATCGGCGATGGCCGCAGTCACCGCGATGAAATCCACGATGCCGGTGTCGGGCACAAAGAGACCCGCAACGCCCGCCGCGTGCGGCTCATACTGTCGAAGTTCGTCTGCCGAAAGGCTGCGAAGCCCGCCCAGCCCGTTCGCCCGGCCGCGCTCGATAAGTCTTGCGAGCCCGGGCAGATCGTGCTCATCGGCAGCCACGATCACCTTGCCGCAGCGATCGTGTGGCACGCCACGCTCGGCGCAGAACCGGTACAGCGCGTCGCGCCCTTCAATGCACAGGCGGGCTTTGAGCGAGCCGGGCCGATAGTACAGCCCGGCGTGTATCACGCCGCTGTTGTGACCGCTCTGGTGAGCGGCGAGGCGATCCTCCGCTTCCAGCACCACGACGCCGAGGCGCTTGGGGCGCAGCAAGGCCATGGCCGTCGCCAGGCCGATGATCCCTGCGCCGATGACGGCCACGTCAAACCGCTGCAACGCCGGCTCCCAGTGGTTCCCCGGCCGGAGCCAGCATAGCCGGTCGCTCAGCCCCAGTTGGCCAGCAGGGTGAGCAGGTCCAGAATGCCGACGGTCCCGTCGCCGTCGAGGTCGGCCGCACACCCCTCACAGGGCCCCCACGCCTTCAGCAGAGCCAGCAGGTCCATGATGCCAACCACGCCATCGCAATTCAGGTCCCCCGCGCCGGGGGAGACGACGACCAGCGTCGCCGCTGCGCTGGTCACGCTCCCACAGCCGTTGGACACGATCACGTCGTACTGGCCGGCGTCGGACCCGCTCACCGAAGCAATGAAGTATCTCGCTTGGTTCGCGCCGGGGATGACCCCGCCATCGTGCCGCCATTGATAGCTCAGCGGCTCTTGGCCGGTGGCCTGTACGGTGAACGTGACCTCCTGTCCCAGGCAGACGGTTTGGCCAGCGGGATTCTGCACGATCTGCGGCCTGGGAACGCTCAGGTCGCACGGCGCTTGGTCGGCGAGATACGGCAGGATCGCTTCGTCGATGCTGCGTTGATGGAACTCGAGCCTGATGTTGGCGATGCCGCCGTCGCAGGTATGGCAGTAACTCATGATCGTGCCATTCGCTGCGTCGCTGCAGTCGCCGAAGCCACACCCGTCGATGGGCGGGTTCATGTCGTGGGTATGCGGGGCGCCGAAGTTGTGGCCGGTCTCATGGGCGACGACCATCGGGTCCCAGTTCTGGGGATGGTTGTGCTCCAGCGGGTACGGGAAGAAGCCGTTGAGGCTGGCCGAGAGGCCGTAGGCAAACTCGCCCTGGCACAATCCCGGCAGCCACGCCACGCCCCCGCCGATTGCTCGGCCGGAAAGAAAATGTGCAACGTTGCGCGGTACATCCGACATCTTCGCTTCCCATGTGTCGCGGAACTGGTAGAGCTGATCGAGTGTGTTGTCCTCCGTCCAGGGGTCGTCGGAATCGGACCAAACGCGCAAGAACCCCACCTGGAGCGTCGCGTTCACATCGCGGTGCAGAATCTCAGAAATGGCGCCCATCAGGGTTGTGGCATAGGCGCTGGAGGCGCCGGTGTCGCCGCCGAAAAGATCGCCGGTGAACTCCCAGTCGGTCTCTACGGCGACCAAGGCGTTTCGGCAGGGAATGGTGGGAATCCCCCCCACGCCGCCCTCGGGCGGCACCACGGCCCGACCCAGCAGATCGGTCCCGCATTCAAACGGCTGCCAGATGATGGCCCCGGCCGGCAGCGCGTCAAGGTTGTACACCACCGTGGGGAAGCGCCGACCCGCAGGGCCGCTCGAGATGATGTAGGTTGCGCCGGCGGCCCGGATCACCCCGTTGCTGCCGTGCGGTGACAGGGCGAGAAAAACCGTTGACTCAGGCTGGCCGACGATCGCGCCGCGCAACAACACGACCTCCGGCTTGGGTAGCGGAAGATCGCCGTCGACCGAACTGGCCAGAATCTGCGCGTCGCTGGCGAAAACGTCAAACCGCTCGACGACGAGATCGACCTGCGTCGCGGCTTCAAGGTGGAAACCGGTCAAGACGGTCTCATCGATCTGCTTCAGCGCGGCGTACGAGCCTAGATCCAGTGCGAGCTGCGTGACACCGCCCGGCTGCCCAGGGCCTACCAGGCGCAGCGGAGAAGGGACCACCGACCGGGCGACCGACGCACCGTTCAATGCGGCGCGGGAGGGACCGCCCGAGCCCGGCTGCGCCGCGGACCCGATCAGAGTCAGTGCAATCAGTGTTGCGATTGCTGTGGCCGCGCAAGCTCGAAGATGGCGTCTGAGAAACAAGATTGGACCTCCGATGGGTGACCGGGCCGCGCGACGACGCTGCTGCGCAGGCGTACTGGCCGGGGCCCCGGGCGTCACAAGTCCTGCCCGCACATCGCCCGCAGCAGGTCTCCAACCAGTATACCACACGCCGTGCGGCGACAAATCAGCAATGGCCTCGATGACACGCGCGACTTCGGCCCGCAACTGCCCTCCGCCGATGAGCGCCACGTCGTATTGTCGCAAACGCCGGTCCCCATAAGGGTCTTTGCGGCATTACACCGTAGAAGCCGTCTCAGGCCTAACTCGGCAGCCCCATGCCTCGCACGACCGACGGCTCATGGATGGCTGTTCTGCCGCTTCGGTGGATCAAGAACCGAACATGACGGGTGGTATTCGGCCGGAAAAACAGTATGATGGTTTGTTGCGTACCCGCCGGGCCGGCTCGAGTATACGCCCGGCAGCGTCGCTTTATGGACGTTGAGTCTACGGAAGGAGGAAAGGTTATGAAAGCCATTCTGCCAATGGCCCTGGTGGTGTTGTTCGGATGCGTGGCGACGGCCAGGGCAGGTCCGGAATGGGTCGAGCCGGGGGACGCCGGGTCGGACCCCGACAGCGCACAAAGACCCACCGGTACGGGAACGTTGATGACGATTCAAGGTAAGCTCGACGGCTTGGAGCCCCTCCACGCCAACCCCGGCGTACAAGATTATGAAGACATGTACCTCATCCGCATCGACGGTCCTGTCGCGTTCAGCGCGACGACCGTTGAGGTCTTTGGCGGCTCTGCCGAGTTCGACACGCGGCTCTATTTGTTCGCGGTCGATGGTTTCGGCCTGCTCGGAAACGATGACACCTTCATTCCCGGCTTGGGCGAAGGCGAAGTCTCGACCGGATCCACCCTGGAGAATGCGGCGACCGACGGCACCGGCGTGGTGATCACCGAGCCCGGCCTGTACTTCCTGGCCATCACGGTCTCCCCGAGGGATCCGGTCAGTAGCGGCGGGCCCATTTTCTCGTTCGAGTCGTCAGGCCCCGAGGGACCTCCAGGCGGGCCAGCCGGCGACCCGCCGACCTGTGACGGAGATGCGACAAACCTGCTTTATCCCTTGGACGGTTCGTTCGTACTCGTTGATTTCTTTGGTGACGGGCCGACCGGCTCCGGACCGGCACAAGGCCCGGATCAACACAACGACGACGATTCGGCGACGGTGCCGCTGCCGTTCTCGTTCGACCTCTATGGCGATCTCCACACGCAGTGTTTTGTCAACAACAACGGCAACCTGTCGTTCGGCCTGCCCTTTTCCACCTTCACCGCTGAGGGGTTCCCAGTGAGCGGCTTCCCAATGATCGCGCCATTCTGGGGTGATGTGGACACGGGGAACCCGAGCAATTTCGTCGGCGACGTGTGGATGAAGTTCGTGGACAGCAACGGGGATGAAGCCGACGATACGCTGGTCGTAACTTGGGACAACGTGGGGTACTTCAACGAGCACGGAGATCTCCGCAACACGTTCCAGGTGGCGATATCCGATGGCACCAATCCCCTCATCGGCCTCGGCAACAATGTGTGCTTCAGCTACGACAACATGTGCTGGACGACGGGCGACGCGTCAGGCGGCGTTGGGGGATTCGGGGGAGTTCCCGCCACCGTCGGCGCCAACAGAGGCGACGGCGTTGACTTCTTCCAAATCGGACGGTTTGACCATGAGGGCACCGACTACGACGGTCCGTTCGGAAACAACGACGGCGTGAGTTTCCTCGATGGTCAGGTGACGTGTTTCAACACGTCCACCACGACCTCGAACATTCCTCCGATCCCCACGAATTTCCCGCCAGGAAATCTGATCACGATTGACGCGGGATTCGGCGAGGTGCTTGATCTCGATCTGCAGTTCCTCAGCCCCGAAGAGGGCCAGACCACTACCGTAACCATCAATGATGTGGATGGTGCCCAAGCCGCCGGCCTGACGATCGTCAACACCCCCGGCAACGTCGCGACCGTCGCGCTGGACTGGGTTCCCGATATCGCTGACCACGGCACATACGTGCTTCAATTCACGGCCACGGACGACTTCGACCCGCCAGGCATCACCATGATCAGTCTCACGATTGGGGTTGTCTCTACTGAAGTCTCAGGTCCGGACGGCCCAGGCGGAGGAGAACCAATCATCGGTTGGGAGGTCGAAGACCAATTACCGCCGGTGCCTGGACAGTACATCATCTTCTTGAGCGGTGTGAGCTATCCCGGAGTACCGCTCGACATCAAGCCGGGTTCGTGCCCGAACTTGTTCAACCGCGGCAGCCATGGCGTCTTGCCCGTGGCAGTGGTCGGCACGGACAGCTTCGATCCGATGGACGTTGATCTGTCCACCGTTGTGTTGACCCGTGCGGATGGTGTCGGCGGGAATGTATCGCCCAACGAAGGCCCGCCCGGACCGCACACGACGCTCGGGGATTCGGCCACGCCGTTTGCCGGCAACGAGCGGTGCGACTGCCACGAGCTTGAGGGAGACGACATCACGGACCTGAACATCAAGTTCAAGACGGACGACGTCGTAGCGGCACTTCAACTGAACGCTCTGCTTGCCGGCGACTTGGTCGAGCTGGTCGTAACCGGCAATCTCCTGGACGGCACACCATTTAGTGGCCTGGACTGCGTCCGCCTCGTCCCGCCAGGCACGCCGCCGGGAATGCTGGCCGTTGGATCGAACCTGCCGGGCGCCTGGCTCGACGTAAGCCCGCTGGATCTCCAGCTTGATGGCGGTGGGTTCGCGAACTTCCAGCGGACGTTCCCGCTGACCACGGTCGTGACCCTCACCGCACCGGCGGCGTTTCACGGCTGGGTGTTCTCCGGCTGGTTGACAGATGGTGGTCTACGCCCAGGTCAGTCCATCCACCTGACCATCCGAGAGGACCTGTACCAAATAGAGGCGATCTATCGGCCAGCCGGTCTGGACGCTCTGCACGAGCACTGACTCCTGAGACATAGGGTGGCGGCGGGATCGGTGCCACCCCGCTCTGCCCTTCTGAAGCGTTGCGGAAGCCAGGACGCACGAAGTCCTGGCTTCCGCTTTCTTGGAGGTACTGACTTCGACGGCGATGGCCGCCGGGGCATCAGTGACCTGCTGATGCTCCTGGCCATTTGGCCGTGAGCACGACCACCACACCGCCGATCCCCGCCGGTAGGTCCCGCTGTGGTTGCATGGTCCACGGCATGCGTCGAGGCGTGCTGTGTGCTCAATTGTTCTTCATGGGCACTAGCAGTTCGCGATACTGCTGAGCCTGGTCAAGCTTATCCCACGCCTCGTACAACACAACAATTCGATCGAGAGCCACCAGCGTCTCCTGGTGATCCGCACCGAGCTCAGTGTTGATGTGACTATAGCTTTCCACCAGCAGCGGCTCAGCCTCCCGGTAGCGACCCTGTCGGGCGATACAGGCTCCGAGTCTGCTCTCAGCCACCGCCACCTGCCAATGACCCGCCGGATGCTCAAGCTGGCGGAGTTCGATCAGATCGCGCAGAACCTGATCGGCACCCGCCAGGTCGCCCTGGTTGCGCAAGATGTTCGCCAACAGCGACGTGGAGCTGATGATTCTGGGATGCGGCGGCTCAAACCTTTGTCGCTGCACCTTCAGCGCTGCTCGGCACAACTGTTCCGCCTCGTCGTACTGTCCCATGTTGTTGAGCAGACCGGCAAGATGGCGCCGCGTAATCGCGACCGAAGCGTGACCTTCTCGCAGCCGCTTCCGTTTGATGTCCAATGCCTCGCGAAAGAGCCTTTCTGCCTCCTCGAGCCTCTCCATCGACACCAGACAGCGTGCGAGGTTACTCAAGCCGGCTGCGACATCGATGTGTTCGAGGCCGCGAGCGGTTCGCACGATATCAACCGCATCACGCAATAGCTGCTCAGCTTCGTCATAGCTCCGTTGGTACATGAGACACGTTGCCAAGTTGTTCTTGGTTCTGGCGACCATCTCGTGTCGCTCACCCCATATTCGCCGCCGCATGCCCAGTGACTGGCGGTAGAGTTCCTCCGCCTCGCTGTGCCGTCCCTGCGAATTCAGACATGCGGCGAGATAGTTCAGGCTGCTCGCTACCTCCTCGTGCTCATCGCCAAACAGTCTGCGGCGCATGTGGAGGGATTCACGGGACATCAGCTCGGCTTCATCAAAGCGTCCCCTGAACCAGAGCACCGCGGCTAGGTCCTCTAGAGCCTGCGCAATGTCCTGGTGAGGCTCACCGAGCACTCGCCGCTGGGTAGTCAGCGCAGCGCGCAGCTGCTCTTCTGCCTTGTCATACAGCGTCAACGCTCGGTATCCGTTGCCGATCGACCAGCGGAGCCTGGCCTGAACCTTTGGCTGATCGCCCAGTTCCGAATCGATCTTCTCCGCGGCGTCATCCAACAGATCAGCGACCAGTGCCTGCGGTCCGGCGCCGTCTCTGGCCTCAAGTGACCCGAACGCCTGCTCAAAGAAACCGCTTACCGCGGTGTAGGTGTTCGCTTCCATGCGAGCCTGAACCAGCCCGACACTTGTGCCGATGATTCCCAAAACCAGCGCGACAAACACCGCCGCGATACCCGTAACGAGCACCTTGTTCCGTTTCGTAAAGGTTGTCACGAGGTAGACCAGGCTCGGCGGCCGCGCCGAGATCGGCTGATGGTGCAAATATCTACGAATGTCTTGGGCCAATTCCGCCGCAGACTGATACCGCCGATCACGCTGCTTCTCCAGGGCATGAAGAACGATGGTCTCGATATCGCCGCGCAGGCTGCGATCGAACATGCTGATTCGTATGGGCGGCTGCTCTCGGATGATGCGCGTCGCCTCATACACCGGCATGCCGGATAGGTCGTAGGGCAGCTCGCCGGTGAGCAGTTGATGGAGCACCACCCCTAGCCCATAGACATCTGATCGCGTATCGATGTCATGCGGATCGGCTTCGATCTGTTCGGGGCTCATGTACGGCACAGTGCCCACGAGCTCACCCACCTCGGTCCGCATCGTGGTCACCGCAAGGTCCGAATCCGTCGCACGAGCCACGCCGAAATCAATGATCTTTGGCTCGCCGGACGAATCGACCAGGATGTTCTCTGGTTTCAGATCGCGATGGATGATTCCCTTTTGATGGCCGTGATGGACAGCGTCACAAACCTTGGTAAAGAGCTCCAAGCGCTCGCGGGTTCCGAGCTTCTTTGCATTCGCATACTGAGTGAAGGTCGTCGCGTCGGCGATGTACTCCATGGCGAAGTACGGCACGCCGCCGGTGCCGTCATCGTGCATGCCGGCTTCATACACCTGCGCGATACCGGGGTGGCGCAACCGCCCGAGGAGTTGTGACTCGTATTCAAAGCGGCGCAGCGCCGAGCGCGACGAGATCCCTTGTTTCATCACCTTCACGGCGACGATTCGGCGAGGACTATCCTGGACCGCTTTGTACACGGCTCCCATACCCCCGTATCCAATCACGCCGATGAGCCGGTACCGGCCGATCCGTTGCGGAAGAGACGGGGGGATCGCGGGCGCGGCGATCGTTTCAACCAAATGCTCCGGCAGCGAATCAGAGACCTCAATATCACGGCTGACGGTGGGCTGCTCGTCACACATGCGATGCCACCTTTATCCTCATACCAGTATATCAACGGGCCTACAGATTCAGTCTTCCACCTCACCGCCGTGATCGGGCGGAGAAAAGGGGACATTCTGGTCTTCTGAGAAAAGTAGAATGTCCCTGCTCTGTTGAAGACCTCTCCGAGCCTGCGATGGGCAGGCAGAATCTTCAGAGGTTGCCGGTGAAAACCCTGCGGATTTCAAGACCGCACCACCAGCGAACCGATTTGCACAGGCCGTCTGGGAAAGGTTTTCAGCAGAGCAGAATGTCCCCTTTTACTCACTGTGCGCGGGGGCGCGCACGAGCGGTCAGTTCAGACATCACCGCGTCGAGGATGGTGTCCGGCTCGGCGAGTCGGCCGATGCCTTCGGTGCGGCAGGCCTGCCAACCTTCCGTCGGC
This sequence comes from Planctomycetota bacterium, assembly GCA_022566535.1. Lineage (GTDB taxonomy): Bacteria > Planctomycetota > Phycisphaerae > Phycisphaerales > SM1A02 > JADFFQ01. Next base: position 4,797 of record JADFIR010000034.1, on the reverse strand, counting down.
TCGATGATCTTGCAGCCGTCGGCTCGAAGCTGGGCCACGTTGCGCTGGGTGGCCGGCTGATTCCACATCACCTCGTTCATCGACGGCGCCACCAGCATGGGCTGCCGCGCCCAATCTACTGCGGACGCGATCAGGCTGACGACATCATCAGTCCGGCCGTGGACGAGCCTGGCGAGCATGTCCATCGTGCACGGGGCGATCAACATGAGATCGGCGGCCCGGGCCAGGCTGATGTGTTGCGGGTCGTGTGACTCGATGTGTTCCCACGGGCTGCAGTAGACCGCTCGGCCGGAGAGCGCCTGAAACGTCAGCGGGGTGACGAATCGTGTCGCCGCTTCGGTCATGGCCACGGTCACTTGGGCGCCGGCCTGGGCCAGTCGGCTGACGACGTGGGCGACCTTGTAGCAGGCGATCCCGCCGCTGAGGCCGACAATCACGCGTCGTTCGGCGGCGGCATTGGAAGCGGTGGTGTCTGGGTTGCCCACAAGCTCTGCGCTCAATCCACGGCGGGCAGCGCGCCGTCAGCCCTAACGCTTCTTTTTACTGGGTGTCGGGTCGTAGCCGCTTTCGGAGTAGTCCGCGGTGATCTTGTCCTGGAGGATCTCTTCGATGATGACCTCCAGATCTGTTCGGCCGTGGCGCTCCACCAACGGGCGGGCGCCGTCGACGATCAGCTCTCGCAGCCGTCGCTGGATCAGGGCGGTCAGCTTGAACCGGCCGCCGAGCTTCCTTACGATCTCATCGCTCCTGAGCGCTTCAATCATGGGTGGTGATGATCCCGGGTGTCTGGGGTGAGGGCCGTCAAGTGGCTATGGAATACGCCAAACAGCGAGTATAGGCCACATCCGGCGGACAGGCGAGCGGGCGGCGTGATGCGTCAAGAGGCGAGACTCCAGACGGTCCATCCTCGGCGGCTCGACCGCACGGTGGTGAGCCGATCGCAGTACACTTGGCCGAGGCCCGGGCGATGAGCAGCCGCGAATCGATCGCTCCCCAGCGTTCAGTGACCCGCCGGGTCGTCCGCTGGAGCCTCCGCATCGCCGTCGTGGCTGTTTTTCTCTACATGCCGGCAACTGGCTGCATGGAACGGCTCTTCTACTCTCCAACCTGTGGTCCGACGCAGCCTCCGCCGCACCTGGCCGCGGCGCAGTCGGTATGGTTTACGTCAAGTGATGGAACACGCTTGCACGGGTGGTTTATCCCCGCTCAAGGCGCGCACTCGCTGCCGAAGCAGGCTGCGACGATTCTGCAGGTTCACGGGAACGCGGGGAACATTGAGTCACACATCGGGTTCACGGAGCACCTGCCGTTGGGGGGGTTCAACCTGTTCATCTTCGATTATCGCGGATACGGGCGAAGCGAGGGCTCGGCTCGAAGGCGCGGCCCGCTGATCGCCGATAGTCACGCCGCCCTTGATGCCCTGTTGGCTCGCGAAGATATCGACCGGCAGCGCATCGGCCTGTATGGGCAGTCGCTGGGTGGGTCGATCGCGCTGAACATGATGGCCGATCGGCCGGAGATTCGCGCCGCAGTCATCGAGTCGGCGTTTGCAAGCTGGCGCGACATTGCGGCGAGCGCGCTGGGCGGCGACTCGCCGGGGTTCGTGAGTCGGGGGCTGGCGACGCTGCTGATCAAAGATAATTACCGCCCGGTTGATGCGATCGGGCGGATCGATCGGCCGATCCTGCTCGTCCATGGCACCGCCGACCGGACGATCCCCATCAGCAACAGCCGGCGCCTGGCCGAGGCGGCCGTGGCCGCCGAGCTGGTCGAGCTTGCCGGCGGCGACCACAACAGCCTTCGCGCGACGCACCCCGAGATCGATCAGTTGACGATCGATTTCTTCGCGGCGCACCTGGGCGGCGACCAGGAGCCGCCGCGCGATCCTTGAGCCTGGGGCGGCTGGGGATAGACTGATCCCTTCCCATGCCCCGGCCCCGGCGATATCGGTTGATGCGCACCCCTGTAGCGAGGCGGCTGCGGCGGCTTAGCGCGAAGCTCGGGTTCGAGCGCGACTGGTATCTCGTCTTGATCGCGGCGGCGATCGGGATCATCACCGCCGGCGTCGCCCTGGCCTTCATGAAGACAATCCACCTCACGGAAGAGGCGGCGGAGAGACTTCCGGCCAACGCACTGCTGTGGATGATCCCGCTGGTCCCGATGGCAGGTGGACTCCTAGCCGGGATCATCGTGTATTTTCTAGCCGGCGAAGCGAGAGGGCACGGTGTGCCCGAAGTGCTGTACTCCATTCACCGCAAGAAATCTCGAATCAAGCTGAGGGTGGCGATCGCCAAGTGGATGTCGGCGATCTGCACCATCGGGTCGGGCGGATCAGCCGGGGCGGAGGGGCCGATCGTCCAGATCGGCTCGGCCATGGGATCAAAGATCGGCCAGATTCTGCGCGCCAACCCCCAAAACACCGGCACCCTGCTGGGCTGCGGGGCCGCGGCGGGAATCGCCTCGGTGTTCAATGCGCCCATTGCGGGCATCTTCTTCGTGCTGGAGATCCTGCTGCGCGACTTCTCGCTGCGGACGTTTACGCCAATTGTCATCGCCTCGGTGTTCTCGGCCGTGTGCACGCAGGCGTATCTCGGCGAAAACGAAGCAATTTTCGCCGTGGTCGAAGACTTCAACATCGGTGCGTTCACCGCGCTGGAGATCCCCAACTATCTCGTGCTCGGCGTGGTGTGTGGACTTGCGGCGATGGTGTTCATCAAGGCGCTGTATTGGACCGAGGATCGATACGCCCGGATCAATCTGCATCCGATCCTCAAGCCCGTCACCGGGGCGGCGCTGCTTGGGGCGATCGGTATCGGCTACGTCCTGCTCATGAAGCCCCAGCAGAACATGCCGCCGTTCTTCAGCAACGGATACCCGGTCATCAAGAGCCTGTTGAGCCCGGAGTACTACGGCCACGGTTCGGACGGACGTCTGTTGCTGGCGCTGATCGTGTTGTGCGGACTGAAGGTGGTGGCAACGTGCTTGACGATCGGCTCCGGAGGCTCCGGCGGAGTGTTTGCACCTTCGCTGATGCTGGGGGCTTGCGTCGGGGGTGCGTTCGGCATCGCGGTTGGCGCGCTGGGATGGGGCCACCCCGCCAGTCCCGAGCACTATGCGCTGGTGGGCATGGCGGCAGTGGTGGCGGCCACGACGCACGCCCCGCTTACGGCCATCCTCATCGTTTACGAGATCACGCGTAGCTATCAGATCATCCTGCCGTTGATGTTGGCCGCAGTTATCAGCACCGTCGTCTCCCAACTCATATCGCGGCAAAGCATCTACACCTTGAAGCTCGCTCGCCGGGGAGTCCGTATCGGGGCTATGAGCGACCTGACCATCCTGCGGCGGCTGTCGGTTAGCGACGTGCCGCTCGATCGGCCAGTCATGGTGCATCCGGACGACTCGGCCCAGCGGCTGTTGGAGCTCAGTGAGGAGTTCTCCGCCGGCGACTTCGTCGTCGTTGATGAACAGGACCATTACGTGGGCATGGTGACGGGGGATGATCTGCGGGCGGCATTGGTATACCGTGAAGCGATCCCTTTGTTGCAGGTGAACGAGTTACAACGCGGCGATCTGCCGGTCGTCATGCCGGATGATACGCTTGATGTTGTCCTGGACAAGTTCAGCAGGCACGACGTGCAAAGTCTGGCGGTGCTTGAGGAATCCGGCCGCGGCCGGGTGCTGGGGCTGATTACGCGATCGCATCTGATGCGAAAGTACCAAGACGAGCTGAATAGGGATTGAGAAGAGAGGCATGAGGCACTAGGCATGAGGGATCAGGTAGGACTCATGAGGTGTTCAAAGACGTCTTGCTATTGCGTGAGCTCCGTGGGCAAAGGCCGTGGCTGCTGAATCCGAGCGACAGCCCGGGACCGGCCGGCGCTTTGGGGGCAAGATGCGGCTGACCCGTGCGGGGCAATTCCAGTTGGTTTTTGGGGCGAACGTGCGCACGGCCGTCGGCCCACTGCTCGTCTGGGCCCTGCCCAATGGGCTTGGCCATCCCCGCCTTGGCTTTGCGATTTCACGCCGGGTGGGCACGGCCGTCGCTCGCAACCGAATCAAGCGCCGTCTGCGCGAGGCCTTTCGGTCAATGCAACATGACTTATCCAGCGGCTATGATCTCGTGGTCAGCGTTCGCCGCCACGAGCCGCTGACGCTCGCTGAATACCAAAAGGCTCTTTTCAAGGCCGTGCGAGCAGTTGATCTGACATGGTCCAAGAGATTGCACAGGCCCAACGACACCGGCCCGAAGATCGCTTCATAGCTCCACCTCCATTGCTCTCGCTTGTTAGCTGCTGAGTAATCGCACTAGGAATTACTCGCGCGCATTATCTGATGCACAGCCGCGGGTGGTAACCTGCGGGAACCCCGCACACCCGTGCGGGGCTAGAGCCTCGACGTTGTTGATCGGGTGCTCGGCGCGCGCATCAAGCGAGCGACACCGTGGTTTCCCTACCCGTCCGGGGAGGGTTTGTCGGCGGGCGGGGGACCGGAATGCCAGTGGGTGTGGTTCGGGTCATAATGTCGATCCGTCGCGGCGTCGTACTGCCACGGTTGCGGATTGGCAATGTTGGGCGGCGCGGGCACCTCGCTGCCGGAAGTCGAGCTGCCAGGGTCGCTCGGTGGTGGGCCGGGGTCCCAGTGATCAGGGCCGGCATGCCAGTGTCGGTCGGTCACCGGGTCATATTGCCAAGGCTGCGGATTCTGGATAGTGGATGGTTGCGTGGTGGCGCCGGCAAGCGATGGGGCGGTGGTAGCGCCGCTCGGTGGCGGCCCGGGGTCACAGTGATCAGGGCC
>JADFIR010000033.1 GCA_022566535.1 Planctomycetota bacterium | reverse complement strand
AACTGGCCCCAAGGGCTGGTCATCGCCTCGCCGAGAACAGCAACACCGACCCCGAAAAGGATGTAAACACCGTGAGCGCGTCTGTTGTCACCACGCATCATCGATCCTCCGCCCCACCGAAGAGCCCGCACGGCGGTGCTGAGTTGCCTGTTGGCCGAATCCGTGGCCGCCAGAAGTTTCCACCATGCGACCAGACATCCGAACTCCAGCAACAGTGTACGACTGCTGACCCGTCTAGTTGCAAGGTTTATCTCGGGCGGTTGCCGCAGCTCCGACAGTTTCGCTGGCAACGCTCACGCGCACGGCCCCCAGTTCGCCAGCAGCGCAAGCGGGTCGAGGATGCCGATCCCGGCGCGCCGGGACCGTCGCCGTCGAAGTCGGGTGGTCCGCCGGGGTTAATGCCCCAGTTGGCCAGCAGCGCAAGCAGGTCGAGGATGCCGATCCCGGCGCGCCGGGACCGTCGCCGTTGAAGTCACGCGGGCAAGGCGCCGCGCACCTACGGGCCGCAAGTTCCGCATGGGTTGCCGCCGGCGACGGAGCACCACGCGGCCAACACCGCGCCGAGGTCGAACGCGTCAACGCACCCATCAGGCGCGCCTTCCGGTCCTGAGATGTCCGCCAGGGCGAAGTTCGGGGAGGTGCAGCCCTCGCAGGGCGGGTCTACGTCGCCGGGCGGGTCTGGGTCGCTCGCAGAGGAACACCACGCCCCGAGCACGGCCCCGAGGTCAAAGGCATCAACGCAACCATCGGGTACGCCGAGTGGCCCGGTGATGTCGGCCGGGAATGATGCAGCCGGCCCCTGAGTCGCCCCCGTCAGTTCGACGGACTCACCGGGTGCGTACAGACCCAGCGTGGCCAAGGTCTGGACTGGCTCAGCGTCAGCGTCGAACCAGAAGTTGTACAAGGTTCCCCACCTGATCGGGTTGGCGTTCGGGTTCACCTTGAACGGCTCCGTGGCCCAGGTCAAGCGGCCGCCGGACATCGTCTGCTGCCACGGCTCGTTGGAGAATAGCTCATCGTGTGAGCGCACGGCGCTGAAGCCGACGTTCCTCACGGTGGTTCTCCGCCCGACGGGGATGCTCAACGAGCCGATTGCACGGTCCAGGTCGTGGTTGTACAGGGCGTACTCGTAATGCCATGTGCCGTCGCCGTTGTCCGCTACCTTCACCGCCAGGATCGCGCGGCCGTCATCGACAGGGTCTTCGGGAATCACGGTGCGCGTTGCGCCAGGCCAGGCCTCAAGAGCGGGGCCGATCTGCGTGCCTGCAGCGCCGATGTCGAAGGACCACGTTGCGCCAGGCGTACCCGAAACAGCGACCGACTCCCAGGCGATGCTGTTCATGTGATCGACGTCATCGTGGGCGAGGACGTAGAGCTCGCAGAAGTATTGAGCTCCCAGATTGACAGCCGGGTCGAGGTCGGCGTCGTGAAGCTGAAGGCGATGCTCGATGGGATCATGCCCGCCGGTGTGCACGTCCATGTGCGATCCCGAGTAGGTAAAGGCCCCGGTCCACGGGTCGATCTCGTGGCGGGGTCCCAGCCCCGTCTGCACCGCGTTCAGGCTTGCGCTATACGTGTCTGAGCACCCGATGCCGGTACGAGTCGAGTCGGGCCAAGGGATGCAGCCCAGACCACAGGCGTCGGATTGTGCCGATGCAAATCCGTGTTTCACCCACGATTGGCCGATCTGCTGGAGCCGATCGTCCATCAGGCGGTACATGTTGAACACCATGAAGGGGTGTCGGGGGTCGGGATTCCCGAACCAGTCCAGCGGTTCCGTTCCGGCGTTGCAGACCGGCGAGTCGAGGGCACAGCCGACAATATCTCCCAGCCGGCCGAACTGCTGCAGCGAGGTCAGCTCGCCAATGAGCACATCCGCGCCCGGGCCGCCGCTGGGGGGGGTGCATGAGAGATCGAGCGTGAAGGCGCCGGTTGCGCCCTGCCAGCCAGCGACTCGGATGGAGTACACGTTGCCCGTCTGCACGGCCGCGATCACCGATGACTGCAGATTGCACGCGTCATCGTTGCAGGCGATTTCGTTCTGGGCAGTGCCGGGACACCCGTCGTGAATTGACAGCACCGTATCATACTGGCTTCCACAGGTGTTTACACGAAGCAGACAGTCCTCAGTCGGCATGTAGCGGAACCAGACGTCCGGGCTGTCGGCGGAGTCTCCGCAACTGGCGGAGCCATCGTTCGTCGCGCTGGTCGTGTCCCCGAAATACATCCCTTCACCGATCACCTGGGCATCGGAACAATCATCCGCCTGTGATGATTGCTGGCACGAGACGTTGAGCGTGAACGGTCCGGTTGCGCCCTGCCAGCCAGCCACACGTATCACATACGACTGGCCTTGAACAGCCTGAACCGTAACGCCGGAGACATAGCCGTCGTCGCCAACATCTCCGTCGCCGTCGCAATCGAAGTCATCATTACAGGCGAGTTCAGTGCTGGCGGTGCTCGGACACAGCGTGTGAATCGACAGGACGGTGTCGTACGCGCTTCCGCAGGTGTTCACGTGGAGCAGGCAGTCTCGCGCCGCGGTAAACACGAACCATACATCCGCGCTGCTGGCAGAGTCCCCGCAGCTGGCCGCGCCATCGTTCGTGGCCGTCGTCGTGTCGCCAAAATATGTGCCTTCGCCGATCGGCAACGCCTTGCCGCAATTGTCCCCTGGGAAGGAAGGTTGTCCGAGCCGCGCCAATGCCCCCATCGCGAGTGTTGCGGCCCCCGCGAAAACAGCAAGCGTCCCTGGCGTAAGCTGCATGCGGGGTCTCCTGTCCGGTCGGACAAAAGCGAGGCCGGGCTTGGCCCTGCGCTTCAAACATACCCGGTCTGCGCCAAAAATCCAGGGTAAAGGCCGATGTTCGGGTAGCGCCGGGACGGAGCCGCTGCGGCGAGGAGCACCCGCCCCCAGCCCACGCGCCGAGCGGCAGCCTGAGGTTCGCCGAGTCGGTGTCGCCCTCAACGTCGCCGTTTACGCGCACGGACCCCAGTTCGCCAGCAGAGCCAGCAGGTCGAGGATGCCGATCCCGGCGCGCCGGGACCGTCGCCATCGAAGTCCGGCGGGCCACCGGGGACGGTCCCCCACGTGGCGAGGGGCAAGACAATATCCACCGTGCCGAAGGTGCCCTAGCGTTGCATGGGAGGTGAGCGACGCGTACGATCGAATCAGTCAGCATCGGGCAGGCGATAGACGCTGTGCTCCGTGATCTACAGAGGTCCTCTCCGGTCCACGAAGACCCGGATGGTCGAGATCCATTCGCCCCCGCCACGGAGATACCGTCATGGTGAGGCCGGGCGACATCACGATTCTGCTGCGGCAAATGGAGGGCGGCCGAGCGGGCGCGCTCGACGAGCTGATGGAGCTGGTGTACCGAGACCTGGAGGGCATTGCTCTTTCGCACCTGAGTCGGCGGTTCGGGCAACGAGCGAACGTGGTGACGATGGAGCCGGCCGCGTTGGTCAATGAGACGTTTCTGCGGTTGATCAAACAGCGCAAGACGTACGACAACCGCGGGCAGTTTTTCGCGGTAGCGACGAAGGTGATGCTGCGGGTGCTGGTGGATTACCAACGTCAGCGGCTGGCGGCAAGGCGAGGCGGGGGGCGGAAGCGAATCACGCTGTTTTTGGACGGTCGGCCGAGCCCCACGCGCGGACCCGGCAAGGCGACACAAATCCAGATCGAGTGTCTCGTCAAGGCCCTGGAGCGGTTGGAGGCTTTGGATCCCCGGCAGGCGGAGGTGGTGAAGTTGCGCGTCGTGTGGGGACTGGATATTCAAGAGATTGCAGAAGCGCTCGGCCTGTCGCACTCGACCGTGAAGCGGGATTGGCGCTTCGCCAAGGCCTGGCTCATGGACGAGACGTCGCGGATGGAGCAGGGGAAAACGGGGTTCGGCGTGACAAGCTCGTCATAGAGAAATTGGGTTCGGCGTGACCCTTCGGACCGCGGCATGCTGCGTGTTGATCGGACACGACGAACGCGGCCTGTATAGTGCAGGTCAACTCCGCGATCGGTCGCTTCTGTAGGAGGTCGGGCATGGACCCCGAGGGATTCAAGCGTGCACGTGCTGCCTAACGGCCTGGGTTGAGCGGTGGCGCGATAGCGCCGTCCGCTCCAACCCGTTAACCCGTTCCGTTGTTAGACGAGCTCGGTTGCGTAGTCTGGCCACACGATCAGAGACATCTCAAGAAGGCCACTAGATCCTGCTTCTCCTGCGCAGTCAGCTTTGTGCCCAGAACGATGTTGAAGAACTCGACTGTGTCCTCGAGGGTGAGCAGACGTCCGTCGTGCAGGTATGGCGGCGACTCCTTGATTCCACGCAGCGGGAAGGTCTTGATGGGGCCATCGCCGACGGCCATCCGGCCATTGATCATCCGCGGCTCATGAAAACGCTCCGTCCGGAGGTTGTGCATGAAGTTGTCCGTGTAGTACGGAGCCGCATGGCAGGCCGAGCAAAGCGCCTTGCCGAAGAACAGATCCTGGCCCCGAAGCTCGCGCGCGCTAGCCTTGGCGGGATCGAGCTTGCCGAGCAGGTCCAGTTTGGGGGCCGGAGGGAAGTCGAACAGCTCCTGGACCTCCGCCATGAAATGGACCTGGCTCCCACGGTCGAGGATATTCACCCCCTTCTTGGTCGCGATGACCGGATCTCCATCGAAGTAGGCTGCCCGCTGCTCGAACTCGGTGAAGTCCTCAACGCTCCGAAGCGCCCGTTGTGAACCGAACAGTCGCTGGATGTTCACACCCCGCAGGCTCGGGGTGTCGATGCGGTGACGGAACTCCTGGGGGCGAATGTCGCCCACCAAGTGCGTGGCCGCGTTCGTGTGGCCATTGACGTGACACTCCAAGCAGGACACGCCGAGGCTGGGCTTAAGACTGCGCCGGTCCTTGGTCGCGTTGAACTGCTGCTGGGGGAAAGGGGTCACCAGCAGACGCAGTCCCTCGAGCTGCTTGGGGTTGAGGATGCCGTTGAAGAGTTCATAGTAGTTCTCTGTGGTCACCAGCTGCCCCTGGGAGACGTCGCCGAGATCGAGGCGGGTGGTGAGGAACATCGGCGGGGGAAACTCAGGGAGGAAGTGATCGGGCATCACGAAGTCGAGGTCGAAGCGCGTGAGATCCCGACCCGTCTGCTTCTTGATCTCGTCAATGTGGAACTTCGGGAAGAGCATGCCGCCTTCGGCATGGTTGGGATGTGGCAGAGGGTAGAACCCCCCAGGCCAGAGACCCTTCGCTCGGATCTCTTCCGCAGACATGGCCGCAAGGCCGTCCCAGGTCACCCCGGCGGGCAGTCGTACGCGGACCCCGCCCTGGACCGGCTTACCGCGAGACATCTCGACCCCGGGAACGGGCCGGTCTGAGAGGTCGTAACGTTCCTCCAATAGCGCCCGGTGCCTCTTCACAATTGCGGGCTTCGCCTTGGTCATGCGTGAGACCACGGATTCGAAGTCTTCCTCGACCACCACGGGTGCGTAGCTGGTCTTGCCTCTCGATGCGGGATCCTGTCCGGCAGCCATCGGGAGAAGCGGCACGGTGGCCATGATGGCCGTTCCGAGGAGCAAAACTGGCCATAAGTGGAGTTGATGCTTCATGGTCTGACCTTCCTTTCAGTCTCGCCTAACGGTGTTGTCGCTCAGCGGCGGGCAAGCAACATTTGCTCTGTAAATCGCCACGGGGGCGTTTCTACAACGGTAATGTCCGCGATTCATCAGGCTCCATGTTCAGCTGACATTTCCCGTTTGACCTCCGCCCGGCTCCACCGCCGAGCTTTCCGAGCACGAGTGTAACGCGCCCCCCCGAAAACCCAAGTTCCAGTTGCTTGCTTCTGACCGGACTCGACGGCGACAGGCCGAATCCTGCCCCAAGACGGCGGCCTGGAAACCCGGTCAGGCCGCTTGGGCAGGGTTTCGGCGTGACCCTTCGGACCGCGGGATGCCGCGTGTTGATCGGTCACGACGAACGCGGCCTGTATAGTGGAGGTCAACTCCTGGGTCGGTCGCTTCTGTAGGAGGTTGGGCATGGACCCCGAGGGATTCAAGCGTGCACGTGCGTTATTCGACGGGGCATTGGAACGTTCAGGTGATGAGCGTCACGCGTTTCTGAAGGATGCCTGCGGGTCGGACCAGCGTCTTCTCGAACAAGTGGAACGGTTGCTTCGTTTCGCTGAGCGAGAGGACGATGAGGTCCGCGCGGGCGAAAAGGCGCCGGCGCCGTTGACTGGCGCAAGTCTCGATCGTGAGCCTGCACCGACGACGTCTCCTGGAGTTTCCGTCGGCATGCTCGCTCCGGCCTTTGATCTTCCATGCGCGTCAGTGGATTCGTCGGTGCCACGTCGAGTGTCCCTGTCCAGCTCTCGCGGACGGTGGCTGGTGCTCGTCTTCTATCCGCGCGATTTCTCGTTGGTGTGTCCGACGGAGCTGACGGCCCTGAGCAATCGGATGGAGGAGTTTGGACGATGCGGGGCGGACATCCTCGGGGTCAGTGTCGACGCCATCGAATCGCATGAACGGTGGCTGACAACGCCCACCGCTCACCGAGGGCTCGGAGGACTGCGTTTCCCGCTGGCTAGCGACGAGGATGGAGCGGTGTCCAGGGCGTACGGCGTATACCTCGAGCAGCAGCACGTTTCTCTGCGCGGGTTGTTTCTCATCGACCCCAACGGCGTGTTGCAGTATCAGGCTGTGCACAATCTGAGCGTCGGCCGGCGATCGGATGAAATCCTGCGCGTTCTGTCAGCGCTGCAGACTGGGGGTATGTGCGCCGAGGATTGGAGACCGGGAATGGCGACGGTCGATCCGACGTGCGAACTGTGCCCGGGTAACATGGTTTCACACTATCGAATCGAAGAATGTGTGGGAACGGGCGCGTTTGGGTCCGTCTTTCGAGCACAAGACACGACACTCAAGCGAACGGTAGCGCTGAAGGTACTCAATCCGGATACTCCCTCGTCAATCAGCGCCGTGCTGGCCGAGGCTCGTGCGGCGGCGGCCTTGAACCACACGAACATCTGCACGATCTTTGCCGTTGACGACAGCGAGGGAGTTCCGTTCATCGCGATGGAGTATGTGCGCGGTCAATTGCTGAGCGAAATGATCGATGCGGGACCCGTGCCGGTTCAGAAGACCGCGAACATCGGGCGCCAGGTGGCGATGGGAATGGCCGCGGCCCATGCCATGGAAATCTCCCACGGCGATCTCAAGCCGGCGAACGTGATCGTGCGCGACGACGGTGTGGTGAAGATCCTCGACTTCGGTCTTGCCCGCCTGGGGGAGGGTTCACTGGACACCCGGGCCTCTACCACCATCAAGGTGGGCAAGACAGGTCGGCTGCGAGGGACGCCGGCTTACATGTCACCGGAGCAGGCAGCGGGCGGCCGGGCCACGCGAAAGAGCGACGTGTTCGCGCTCGGCGTCATGCTCTACGAGTTGGTGACCGGCAAAGGCGCGTTCCTGGGGGAGACGATTCCCCAGATTCTCAGTCAAATACAGGCTGTTGATCCCAACACGCTCGCTGCGGCCGTGCCGGAGCCCTTCGCCACCGTGGTGAGCAGGGCACTCGTTTGCGACGCGCATGATCGCGATATCACGATGCAGGAAATCGCTCAGATGCTGGGATAGCTTGCTGACCAGGGAATTTACGCGCAACTCAAGAGTGGGTTGGAAGATTGCCGTGGAATTGAGGGGCGCAACGACTTGCACAGGAGACAGCTGAGATGACCAGAGCACTCCGAGAGCCATCGACAGAAGCGCGATATGCCCGCGCGGCGACCGTTAATGAGGTGCGGAGCACCGGCAGCAAGGTCGTGCATGTCGACGGGAACACGATCGTGCTGTTTTGGCACGAAGACAGCATCTATGCCGTGGACAACCGCTGTCCGCACATGGGCTTCCCGTTGGACAGAGGCAGTGTGAGGGATTGCATCCTGACGTGCCATTGGCACCACGCGCGGTTTGACCTCGCCAGTGGGGGGACGTTCGATCCCTGGGCAGATGATGTGCGCGTCTTCCCCATTCAGATCCGTGATGGCGAAGTTTGGGTGGATGTCTCACCACCCAGCGATCCGAGCGGGCATTACCGGCAGCGCGTGCGGGAGGGATTGGACCGCAACATTCCGCTCGTGATCGCCAAGGCGGTCATTGGGCTCCTTGATCGAGGCGAAGATGCGGTTGAACCGTTCCGCATCGGGCTGGAGTTCGGCGCACGGCAGCGCGAGGCGGGTTGGGGTCAAGGGCTGACGATCCTCACGTGCATGATGAATCTGCTTCCTCGCCTGGAAGCCAAGGACCGACCACGAGCGCTGTATCAAGGTTTGTGTGCGGTCGCTTCGGAGTGCGAGGGCGAGCCGCCACGGTTTGATCTCCGCCCCCTGCCGGATTCAAGCACAGACCTCCCAACGCTGAAGCGCTGGTTTCGCAAGTTCATCGAGGTTCGCGACGCCGATGGCGCTGAGCGTTGCATCGTTTCGGCCGTGCGGGCCGGCGCCGATCATCGGCAGATGGCGGACATGCTCTTCGCCGCCGGCACCGATCACCGCTACATCCAGATCGGACATGTCTTGGACTTCACCAACAAGGCGTTGGAAGCACTCGATGTCGCGGGATGGGAACTCGCGGAGCCGGTTCTGGCGAGTCTGGCCCGCGGTTATGCCACGGCCGACCGGATGGAGGAGTCCAGCGCCTGGCGTCATCCGGTGGACCTGATCCCGATCGTGGACCGTGCCGTTGGCGAGGTGTCAACCGCTCTGCAAAGCGGCCGGCCCCGGCGTGGAACATACACCGGATCAGATGCACTACTGGAGGTGCTCTTGGGCGATGATCCGCAGGCAATTGCCGATGCCTTGTTGAGAGCGCTGGAGGAAGGTTGCGCCGAAGACGAACTGGCCGGTGTCGTCGCGTATGCTGCGGCTCTTCGGATCGCGCAGTTCCACACCAGCAATGAGTTTGGAGATTGGGACACGGCGCTTCACACGTTCTCGTTCGCCAACGCCGTGCATCAGGGTTTGCGCCGATCGACGTCCCCGGAACTTCTGCGTGGCGTCTTCGATGCCGCCATGAGCGTATACCTCGATCGCTTCCTGAACGTCCCGGCGGTGCGCCTACCCGAACCGAGCGCGGCATCCACCGACCGTGATCCTCAAACAATCCTGGCACGGCTACCCGGTCTGCTCGACCGACAACAGCAGGTGAACGAGTCAGGCGCGATGGTGGCCGAGTACCTGCGCGATGGGGCCACCTCAGCGCGACTTCTGGCGTTGTTGGGAGGGCTGCTGCTGCGCGAAGATCGCGATTTTCACACCATCCAAACGGTCGAGGCGGCCTTTGCCCAATACGAATTGCTGCAAGATACGACCGCTGGGAACAACGTTCTGGTGGCTGCGGCACGGTATATGGCCGCGCATGCGCCGACCGTCCGGGCTCAGGGGCAAACCTATCTCATCGCGCAGCGCCTCCACCGGGGCGAGCGGCTGCATGAGGGAGCCTAGGTCGTTGGTGCGAGCCTAGGTACCCCGCGACGAAATCCAACAATGCTCAAAAGACGTGGTCCACACTCGCGGACCAACCCGCGTGTAGGGGTGGTCTCGTAGAGGTCGATCTACTGCTGTTACACGGACAAGGACGAAACTCCCATGCGTATTCATCCAAACCAGCGTTTCGTGGCCGCCGTTTCGATCGCAACGCTCGGCGTGCTCGGAGCAACGCTGCTCGTCGCGGAAGGAACGGGGAAATCAGGCGAGCCCAACGGCAATCCGGTAGACCGGGCCGCGGTCCCGCTGGGTCTTTCGCCGCTGCCGATCCCGGCGAGTAATCCTCAGACCGCCGAGAAGGTCGAGCTCGGCAAGCTACTCTACTTCGATCCGCGCCTCAGCGGGGACGCCACCATCAGTTGCGCGACATGCCACAATCCCGCCCTCGGCTATCAGCTATCTCTCTTTTATGGACACGGTCCCCGGTTGGCCAGCAGGTTCAGCAGATCGAGGATGCCGACGGTTCAGGCGCGGCCGAAAGAAGACCCCCGGCCGGGATCGGCCGGGGCACCGGTCTCAGCCGGATAAAGGCAGCGCGGTTTGACGCATTCACCCACCGGCCACGCCCCCGACCGCAGCGTCACATCGGCCGCATCGACGGCGTGGTCGCTGTGATGCTCACCTGGGCCTGACATTATTCCATGGGCAGGACCATGCGTCGGCGATGCTCCATTGCGACCTCCATGATCTGGCGGCTCTGCTGCGGCGTGACGTTGATGAATCGCAAGCCGACGTCGAACCTGCGCGGCCCCAGGCGCTTCGACCAGGCCACCTCCGCCTGCAACTTCAGCGGCTGGTCGAGTTCGAGTAGTTCGACCTTGACGGTGCCTTTGAGATCCTTGGTACAGTTGACGCGCATTTCCTCGGCTCCAAGTTCGACCACCTCGCCGAAATTGCACTTCAGCATCTCCTGCGGCAGTCGAGGTTTCCCGGGCCGCCCGGTCCGTGCGGGTTGCGGGGAATCCTGGCGAACGACTTGCTTGGCCAGCACGATCGTGAACCAGATCCTGAACCCGCCCTGATCCGGAAGTTCGAACGCGAACTCCCCCTGCATTTGTGAGATGAGCTTCCAGGCGACGGCGGCCTGGTATTGGCTGGGGACCGCCTCGCCGGGTTTGATGTCCGACGGAAGCGTCTTCATCGAGAACATTGCTTCCATTTCGTCGGCCGCCACCCGGGCGCTGCCGTGGCTGATTTCAAATTGGGTCGTGACGTGTGTGACGGTGGAGCCCTCTTGGGATATCCGCAGCCGGACCTCGCCGTCATCGACGAGCCGGGTCGCCGAGTTCACCAGGTACATCAGGACCTCACGGAGCTGCACGGGATCGCCGCTGACCGGAGATGGGACATCGTCGTCAACGGTACAGGAGATGGTGACCCCGCGCTGACGGGCGGAGTCCAGCAACAGGTCTCGAACGCCGTTGGCCGCCGCGCCGAGGTCGAATGACCGGATCTTGGGTTTGTTTGCCTGCGAGTGACTGCTGCGGCCAAGCGCCTGGTCGATGAGTGTGGCCATCGCTTCTGCGGACGCTTGTGCGTTTTCCAGTTGGTTGCGCTGCGTCTCGTCCAGAGCGCTGTTGGCTAGCAGCTCCGTCATATTCATGACCCCATTCAGCTGGGTGCGGATTTCCTTGGCCAATCCGGCCTCGACCTTTCCGGCTGCAGACTTGGCCGACGACTCGGCGCGTCCCGCCGCTTCCTTCGCCTGGCGCGCCTGCGCCGTGAGGTCGTCGGCGGCGGTGAGCGCCTCGGCGTGCTTGGCTTGAACATCGGCGAGCTCGTCTTCGAGCTCTTTACAGCGAGTCGTCAGTCGATTGCTCTTGGCTCGGTGCTGTGAGGCCTTCTGGCGGGCCTCGTCCCCGGCTTCCTTCGCCTTCTCGTGTTGCTTGAGGTTGCGGGCGATCTGGTTGCGAAGCTCCTGCTCGTTGGATTCCAACGAGCTGATCACGTCCTGAAGTTTGTCGAATGACTTGCTGAGGCGGGTGTGCTCTGCCTTGGTGCGCTGTTGCTCCACCAGCGCGGCTTTCAGGTCAGCTTCGGCTTTTTCGTGCTGCTTCGCGTCCTGTGCGATCTGATCGTGAAGATCCTGCTCATTTGCTTCCAGTGAGCTGGCTAGGTCCTGGAGCTTCTGGCATGACTTGGCGAGGCGGTTGATCTCAGCCTTGGTGCGTTGCAGTTCGGCCTGCGCCGTCTTGAGATCAGCCTTGGCCTCGGTGAGATGGCTGCGGGCGGTGGCGAGCCGTTGGCCGGCCTGGCGGGCGGCGGCCTGGGCCTCCTCGGCCTTGCTCTGGAGCCGGTCGCCGGAGCGCGTCAGTTTGGAGACTTCGGACTTCATCCGTCTGGCGTCCTCCCGCAACCTGCCCATGGCCTCATCTTGCTTGGTGTCGTTTTGGACCTGGGCCGTGATGTCAACTGCGGTGGCAATGTATTCCAGGAGCATCCCGTCGACGTCGTAGCGCGGCACGAGGAACTCACGGACCCAGCGGTGCTCGCCATCGCCCCCCAGCATGCAGTACTCGATCTGGCGTTCCTCGCCGGCGCGCCCGGCTTGGGTCACGATCGTGTCGAGACACTGCTGGCGGTCATCCGGATGCACGCATTCCAGCCAGCCGCGTTCCGCCAACTCCTGCTTCGTCTTGCCCGTAAAGTCCAGGTACCGCGAATTGAACCGCGTCCGGCTTCCGTCGGGAAGGCACGCCGAGATCAACACCTCCAGCGACTCCAGCGTTCCCAGGGCAAGGGCCTCGCTTTGGCGCAAAGAACCGAGCTCCTCGTCGAGCTTGCGGGCCCTAGCCCGGTTCAGCGCGTTGGCGACGACCATCAACCACAGAACGGCGCTGACGGCGGCGCCGACCAACAGCAACGGGGTCCTGGTGTTCCAAAGATGCGTCTCGGCGTGCCAGAGCATCGCGGTGGCAACCAATCCCAGCAGGAGGATGAGCCACGCCGGGACGTAAGCCAGATCGAGTGTTGAGGGATCCTTGGGTTCGCTGGGCTCCAGCACCGCGAGCTTCAGTTCGTCGAGCTTGCGCATCGACTTGCAACTCACAGCGAGTCCTGTTGCCTCGGTACGGTTCACGGCGTTTGCGACGACCAGCAACCAGGTGACGATGGTGACGGCCGCGCCGATCCACAACAGCTCAGTGTGGCTGGGCCAGGGAGACGTGGCGGGCTCCCAGATCATCGCCGTCGTCACAATTCCTAGCGGCAGGGTGACCCAAGTCGTGACGTGCTTGTGGCCGGCACTTGACGCGACGTGCGGCATCTCGGCCGCTGAACTTGGTGACACTGCCTCGCCGCCGTTCCCCGGCGACTTCAGCTCAAGGGCCAACCTTCGGGCCCGCATCCGGTGAACGACGTTGGCGCTCATCAGCAGCCACAGAACGGCGCTGGCGGCGACGCCAGTCAACAGCACAGGCGCTGGGCCGTCCCAGAGCAACTGCGCCTCGGTGATCGACAGCAGGGCCGTGGCCGCGAGCCCCAGCAACGCGATCACTCGCGCTGGACGGTAGCTCAGATCGACGCGAGGTAGGTCTGTCGTCACGGCTGTCTCTCTCCGCCCCGGATCATCGCAACCGCGCAGGCCCCGCGATCCGTGTTCCCTACCGCGGAGGCGGTGGTTCGATCAACCCACCAGGAACCTCGCGACCATTCAGGATGACCGATGCGGCCGAGGCTCTCCGGACCGCCCGCCGCACACGCCGCACCGAGTGTCCGTACCGTTGATCGCGACTTGACCCTGCCGTGTGAGCGTCATTACCTCCACAGGGTGACGCGAGGATCCTGCTCAATCCCAATGAGCGGCCCGCCCGGCAAGCCGTCACACGTCTACGGTGGCCGACTGCGAGGCACCGACCACCCGGCGACATGTGCCGCTGCGAACTGCTCGACATCAATGGGGAAATCGACGGTTCATCGTCGGGCGTCAAGGGAACCGCCGACACGATTCCGATTTCAGGACCGCCTGTGCGGGGTGCGAAGTCAGCTCGCCGGACCAGCCTGACCGCGGGTTTGTGGCCTGCTGTGGTGTCCCCGGGGCCGCAGCGGGGGCCGAGTTTCGGGCTCAGGACCCGGGAAACCCCCGAATCACGGCCGCCGCACACCCCTGACGGACGCCGAGTCTGACCGGCCCTCGTCCGGCTGGGCACTCTATCTAGTGGTTCGCCGGCGCAGCTTCGGACAAGTCGCCCCCGTATGGGTCCAATATTCAGCCCAACTGCCAATCGCACGGTGTCAGGAGCTTGGATTTGCTGGCGATGGGTGGTTTGTGGCCCGAATCTGGCACGCATGCGATGGCCTGCGGAGATGAAGTTCACACCATCTTCAAGCTCTTGACGCATTATGACTTCCGCTTGGGCTGATTCTTGGGCCCATACGGGGTTCCAGAACCCGGATCAGGCACGGTCGCGCAACGCGAACCGCTCGGCGGACTCCTGCATCATTACTATCAAGAAGCGGCATGATCGCTCGATCGAGTAATGGAACACGGCGTCGTTCCCTTCTTCGCAGAGAACCAGTCCCCAGCCCGAAACCGTCGCGTTCCCCCAACTGTACATGCGGCGACCATCTGATCCGTCAGAAGGAACGTAGCCGATCCCTTTCTACACGGACTCGGTGACGACGTTCTTCCGGGCGTCCTCATCCAGCAGGACCGAGCTCTTCTTCTCCTCCAACACATAGTAAAGTGGCCGATCCCCGCTCTCTCCGAGGATTCGCCCCACGTACTCACAAAGGACCGCCAGAGCGAGGAACAGGAAGAAGAACATCGCGGCCGACTGGAGGGAAAGGCCCGCCCATCCAGCGGCGATCTCATCGGCGAAGAATTTAGCCAGCAACACGTAGCCGGCATACAGGCCGTTGAGACCGCTGATGACAATTCCCATAACGCTGACCACCCGCAGGGGATGGGTGCTGTTGGCGACAACAGTGCCGACGGCAAGTCGGACGGATTCCAGAAACGTTCGATTGCGCGAGGCTCCCCGCCGGCTCATCGGCTCGTAGTCGAAGGTTGCGTTTGGGAATCCGACATAGGCGGCGTAGATCCGCAGGGACCGCATCCGATCCTTTATGCGGATGATGGCGTTGACCACCTGGCGGGTGAGGACTCGATAATATGTTGAATTTCGGGGGATCGACATTTTGAGGATCCGATTGCAGTACCAATAGAACAAGGCTGCGCCCATCCGCATGAGAAGCGATTCACCCTTCCGTGAGCTTCGCACTCCGGTGACCATTCCCGCTCCTCGCCGGGCCACCTCAATGATGGAGGGAACCAATTCCGGCGGATCGGAATCGGGCATCATCACCGCGACAAAATCGCCGATGACCGACTCCAACCCGGCAAGGATTGCCGTTTCATATCCGAAGCGCCTCGACAGTCGTATCAATCGGATGCATTCATACTGTCGAAGCAACTCGCCCACCTTGGCTGCGGTGTCATCGGTCGATCCGTCGTCCACGAGGACAATCTCATAGTGGGCGTAGTTTCGCTTGACGACTCCGGAGATCTCCTCGATGAACGCGGCGATGATGTCGCAGTCATTGTGCAACGGCGCGACGACTGAAACAAAGCAATCAGATAACGCCATGGTGAGTGTCCGGCGCTAGGCGTTGGTGATGGAACGCGGGTTGGTGGAAATCATATCCATCATGTCATAAACGTTATCGATCTTGGAGCCCATGATCGAGGTGAGGTTCGCCAAGCCATGCACCGGTCGCAACAGGATGGGACGGCTGTCGTCCACTTCGCTCTTGGGCAGCACCGTCTTGACCTCCCACAGGGACCCCCGGTAGCGGCACTGCTTGATGAGGGGCAGGTACCGCTGGGCGTCTTGAATCATTTGGGGAAAGCTGGAGACCTTGAGGACACGGCTGCAATACGCATAGGGATCGCGATAGGTTTCGCCCACCGTGTCGAACCATTCATGGTGGGGTGTATACCGCACATGACTAAGGCAATGCAAGCCCTGGGCAGGAAACGGCATGAGCGAGAAGAAGGGGCCGCACATGACCGTAATGCCGGTCTTTCTCAGCGCCGGCGGCACTTCCACCAACGCCATTTCCGTGAGCTCGTGCTTGAGGGGAATGGCCGCCAGTCCCGAGTCCACCAGGAGCTTGTTGAGCCGCGAGTAGGTGCAGTTGAAGACTTGGCCGGCGATTGTCCGCGCTTCGGACCCGCCGCGCAGGGAGATAACCTCGATCCGCGACTCGGTTGCCGGAACCACTCGCAGGACCTCCGACTCGAAGTTGACAGCGACGTCGTATTCCTCGAGGTCACGGATGACTCGCTGCCGCAGCTTATCTGCATCGAACGCCGCCTCCCTAACCCGAAACACCTGCTCGATCAACTCCTGATTGAATAGGTCGCGTATTTCAGGCAGGGCCGGCTCGACCGGAGCACCGATCCGAGTACAAAAGGTGTGGAACTGTCCGGCGGTAATGTTGCTGAACACCTTGCTGATCGCGTAGTACTGATCAAAAGTATCGTCGATACATTCCTTATAGTCCGCGACGAAACGCGGAAAGTTGACACGCGAGCGCAGAGCCGTCAGGAAACTGCGCGGGTAGTGGTAGCCATTGTGGACTCTGGCCTGGTTGGCATAGGAGGCGCGCTGAAGGATGGATGATTCCCGCTCCATGAGCAGAACACGCTCCGCGCCGCTCTTTCGGAGATGAATCGCCAACAGGCATCCGTAGAATCCACCGCCGACAATGATGGCGTCGTATTCGTCCCTACTGCTCATGGCGGCAAGATTCTTCGGCTGCAGCCTCCCCGATGACCGCGGCAACGGCCTCAATCTGGCTCTCGGTTAGCTCCGGGTACATCGGAAGGGAAAGCTGGGTTTCGGCGACGGATTCCGCCGTGGGGAAGTCCCCATTTTGGTAGCCGAGGTCGGCGAACGCCGGCTGGAGGTGAACCGGGACCGGATAGTGGACCTCGCAATGAATGTCCCGGGCCAGCAGACTCTTGCGGATCGCATCGCGGTTCTCGCTTCGGATGCAATAGACGTGGTAGACGTGTCGGGCCCAGCCTTGGGCGATGGGCGTTTCGACTCCGCTGTGCGCCAGCAATCGGTCGTAGGAGCGGGCATGGTGGCGACGCGCTTCGGTCCACTTCTCAAGATGCGCCAGCTTCACTCGCAGGATGGCTCCTTGGATGGCGTCCATGCGGTAGTTGTAGCCTTTGAGCAGATGGGTGTATCTCTGCGCCGCCCCCCAATCCCGAAGCAGGCGAACCTTGTGGGCAAGGTCGTCATCATCGGTGGTCACCGCCCCGCCCTCTCCATAAGCCCCGAGATTTTTCGAGGGATAGAAGCTGAAGCAGCCGATGGCCCCGATGCTCCCGACTGTCCGGCCTCTGTATTGCGCGCCGTGGGCCTGGGCGCAGTCTTCGATGACCACCAGACCATGCTTCTTCGCGATCTGAAGAATCGGATCCATGTCGGCCGGGTGGCCGTAGAGGTGGACGGGAAGAATAGCGACGGTTCGCGAGGTCACAGCGGCCTCAATCTTGCCGGTATCGATGGTCAGCGTCTGCGGGTCGATATCCACCAGCACCGGCTTTGCCCCGGTGTAGAGGATCGCGGCCACCGTGGCCACAAAAGTGAACGGGACGGTGATGACCTCGCTGCTGGGGCCTACGCCCGCCGCCAGCAGCGCCAGGTGCAGGGCACTGGTCCCCGAGTTGACGGCGACTGCGTGGCGGGTTCGGCAGAAGGTGGCAAATCCTTGCTCGAACGCCTCGACTTCGGGCCCGAGCACGTAGCGGCTGCTTTCTAGCACGCGGTGGATCGCCGCCTCTACTTCGTGCTTGATCTCCTGGTACTGAGCCCGCAAATCAACAAGTGGGATCATCGTCTCGTATCCTGCGGGTGGTCGAGGGTAGTTCGGTGCGAGATCTGCGCGATTCTGTGCCTCATCCCGGTGGCTTATGCGTCGCGGTGTAACCATCCTCCAGGTCTCTCCCGGCCGCGAAATGATAGTTAGGAGCGTACTCTATCCCCGTCGACATTGAAGGGCCGTCTCGACAGCCCGGTTGCGGACATTCTTTCCATTGGTGCCGTTGCGGTTGAAGAAGCGCGTGCCGCTGGCAAGGGCACGAACCGAGACGCCCGGTGTTCGCGGGAAAATGTGCCGGTCCCCGGGCAGGACGGACGACCCCTCCCACCGACGGCGTCCTATCCTACTGGCCTTAGGCCTGTGGGCAGAGGAGGATTTCATGGCCAAAGAAGGCAGGGTCGAGCTTCTTCGCGGGGCCCACGTGTCGCTTCGCGAAATGGACGAAGACGATGCCCAGCTCGTCGTCGCCTGGCGGAACAGTCCGGAGTCCAGAAAGTGGCTCATCCAGTGGGAGCCGCTTACGGTGGATGTCCACCTGGAGTGGTTTCGGGTAGCCAAGCAGCGCGGTGAGCTGTTGATCATGTTCGATGCTCTTGACGGTGAGCCGGTGGCAACCGGCTCGGTCTACGATTTCGACCGGCCGAAGACATCCGGCCAATGGGGCAGGCTGTGTGGGGCTCAGGTGGGACGGCATCCCCACAGCATTCTCGAGGCCTTCTACCTCGTCCAGCGGCTCTGCTTCGAGGCACTCGGCATGGTCCGCCTGCACGGCGAGCTAGTCAGTGAGAACCAGCGGTCCGACCGGCTCTGTGAGTTCTTTGGCTATGTCAAAGAGGGCCTGCGCCGCAAGCACTGGGCGCATCCCGGCGGCTACTATGACGTCATCCAGATCGGGATCTTTCCAGAAGAATTCGAAGCGCAGCGCAAAAACGTTGAAGCGAAGCTCTACCTGGAAACGGCCCCGCCCGAGATCACCGTGGAAGACGTGAAGCGAATCAGAGCGATCCTGGGACGTTGAGGCGACCCCCCGGCCCGGCCCTGCATCCGGCTGCCCGCTGTGTCACGGATCCCTCATCGGCGCTTTGGTAGCTTCAGGAGAACGAATCGACATGCTCGAACCGATGGCCAGGGCCGACCACCACCAGCCGGATCGCGGTGAGCGTTGCCGAGACGACCCCGGCTCACTTCCGCGGCGGAAACCTCTTTATCCCGGTCAATCGGTGATGGCGCTGAGCGCCGTCTACAACGAGGAATCCAAAGTCGCCGCACTGGCCGAGAAGTTCGTTGATGGACTCGTCGATGAGATCGTCATTGTCAACGACGGGTCCACGGATCGAAGCGCCGACATCCTCCGTGAGCACGGCATCACGGTCATCGACCAGCCGCACTTGGGGCTGGGGGCCGCGATCAAACGCGGCATCAAGTATGCCCGGGATCATGGCTTCACCATCGTCGTCCTGCTGGCTGGCAACGGCAAGGACGATCCGCGGGAGATCCCGAAGCTGCTGGCGCCGATCCTGAAAGACGGCGCCGACTACGTGCAGGGCAGCCGGTTTCTTCCCGGAGGATCGGCTCCCAACACGCCCGTGTTTCGGCTCATCGCTATCAAGTTCCTGAGCCTGCTCTTCTCATTGTACTGCCGCAAGCGGTGCACCGATCTGACCAACGGGTTTCGGGCGTACCGCCTGAGCCTGTTCGATGATCCGAGAATCAACATTTGGCAGGATTGGCTGGACAACTACGAGTGCGAGTATTACCTGCATTTCAAGGTACACACACTCGGATATAAGGTGACGGAAGTCCCCGTCTCCAAGACTTATCCGATTCAAAAGGGAGTCAAGTACTCCAAGATCAAACCGATCACGGGTTGGTGGCATATGCTGCGGCCGTTCATCCTTCTGGGACTTCGTATCAAGAAGTAGAAGCGGACGCAGCAATCACTCACCCCGCTCGCCCGGGATGAGGCTGGGGGGAGGGACGCTTCCCGCGAGCGTGATTCCCACGACCCACGAGGGGCACCTAGAGCGCCTAACAGAATGGTGGGAGCCGCCTCGGCGGATCTCGGCCGTCCAGATCGCACGGGACCGACGCCCCTGCCACCGCGGCACCTGCTCACTCAGCGCATTACGCCGTGAGTTACTGGGCATTCCGCGCCGCATCAGATGTTGATCGGCCCGCTCCATCACACCCTACAGATTCGGATCAGCATTGAGAGCGACGAGCTTTCTCGCGGCCGCATTCATTGGTCAACGGTGTGGCCTCGGTCCGGGAGCTGAACCGCGACAGTAGCTTGAGTGCCGGGGACGCTGGGCCGATATTGAATCAGTCTCCTAATCGCTCGCCTGCCCGATAATACGCTATAGCGCGGGGCGATGGTGCTGGTGCCCTCTTTACAACGGACTACAGCTCAATGTCGAGTCCGGAGATCGGTATCCCGAATTATCTAGGGATCGCGCTGGCGGTAGGGTTCCTTGCTGTCCAGCTTGCCGCAATCATATTGGCCGCCCGTCAAATTCGTCACATCCGGTCGAGCCAGCTCAAGTGGGTTCTCCTGACGGGCGTTCAGCTCCTGCTGCTTGCAGCGCTTTTGACCGCCGTCGAACTCATCGTTCCTTCGGAGCACGGGTTGCGAGTCCGGTTGCACGAGGCCGGGGTGATCATGGCCCTGATCCCTGTTGCTATTGGGGCGCTGGGACTGCTGCTTGTCATGGCGGGCATCCTGTCTGCGGGCCGGGGCGGATCACAGCGCAAGCGACCGCCGCGCGAGCAACTGCCGCGCGAGCGACCGCCTTCGGACCCGGAATCCAACATGGAGCTCGTGCGAAGCATCATGAACAGTTCGCTGCACGGCATGATGACGTTCCGGTCCATCCGTGACGCCGCCATGAACATCGTGGATTTCGAGATCGATCTGGTGAATCCCGCCGCCCAGGAGATCATCGGACAGCCGGCCTCCATCATGTCCGGCGCTCGTGCACTGGAGAAGTTGCCCTGTCTGGCCGAGAGCGGACTTCTCGGCCACGGGATCACTGTCGTGGAGACCAAGCTCCCATTTCGCAAGGAACTTCTGCTGACGAGCGCCAATCAGGAACGTTGGTATCAGTTCGTCGTCGTGAGACACCTTGACGGGCTCGTGGCGACGTTTGCCGATATCACCGATCGAAAGCAGGCGGAGGAGAAGCTCCGGCTTGCCGCGCGCCACGATGCGCTCACGGGACTCCCGAATCGGGCCATGTTTCTGGAGCGGCTCGGCCAGGCGATCCACCGCTCCCAGCACATTCCCGAATACCACTTCGCGGTGCTGTTCCTCGACTTTGATCGGTTCAAGCTCGTCAACGACAGCCTTGGACATGATATTGGCGATCAACTGCTGATCAGCATCGCCGATCGCCTCAGCGCGAACATTCGGGCTGTTGACTTGCAAACTCGACAATCGGCGAGTCATTTGCCCGCACGGCTCGGCGGCGACGAGTTTGTCATTCTTCTGGATGGTATCTGCGAGCCGAACAATGTGGTGATCGTCGGAGAGCGGCTGCAAGAAGCGCTCGCGCCTCCGCATCACATCGCGGGTCATCAGATCACGTCCACCGCGAGCATCGGCATTGTGACCAGCGAAGGAGAATATACCCGGGCCGAGGACGTCGTTCGTGACGCCGATATCGCCATGTACCATGCAAAGGGCGCGGGCAAGGCGCGTCAGGTGGTGTTTGACGCCGACATGCATGCAGCGGTTATGGAGCAGGCGACGCTGGAGCAGGAGCTGCGCGACGCCGTTGAACGAAAAGTCTTTATCGTCGAATACCAGCCGATCGTTTCACTCAAGTCCGGCCGGATCGCTGGATTTGAAGCACTCATACGCTGGCCTCACGGACAGCGCGGCATCCTGCTGCCGATCAACTTCCTCCCCTTTGCCGAAGAGCTTGGTCTGATTGTGGAAATGGGCGAATCGGTGTTGCGCACTGCGTGCGGCGCGCTTCAGAATTGGATGGATCAAACTGGAAACTCGGACCTTTTCGTGAGCGTGAATCTCTCAAGACGAGAGCTGATGGATCCCCACCTCACGTCGCGTCTGGAGCGCATCGTCAGTGAGACCGGCGTGAAACCGGGTTCCCTTCATCTGGAAATCTCCGAGAGCATCTGCATGAATTGTCCAAACGAGGCTGATCCCGTGCTTCGCAGCCTCAAGGACCTCGGCTTTGTACTCGTCATGGATGATTTTGGAACCGGGCATTCCTCGTTCGGCTCTCTTGACAAGTTCCCGTTTGACATCGTCAAGATCGATCAATGCATCGGCAGCCGGGATCGGCAGTGGCGGCAGTTTGTGGCGATCACCAAGGCGATGGTGGGGCTGGTCCACACGCTGGACATGCCAGTCGTGGCTGAAGGCATCGAAACCCAAGATCAGGTCAACATGCTCCAGAAGGTGGCCTGTGACTTCGGCCAGGGGTGGTTGTTCAGCAGGGCCGTCAGCGAGCAACAGGCCGGGCAGCTACTGCTAGACAACAAGCGATGGATGAGCGCCGCGTAATGACAGATTCCGACATCCGATGCTGCTCCGATTCCGCAGCAGTCACGCAGGCCTACGGATGAACACCACTTCGCAAGCAACAACCCGCGGGGATGCCTCACAAAGAGGCGTGGTCGACTCCCTCAAGGCCTTGAGCCGCGCCTGGCAAGCGTCCAAGCTCTACTCGCCGGATCACCCGGCAACTCGTGACGCGATCGACGCCGCGGCGACCCGACTGGCCTCTGCATTCGTCCAGTCCGATTCAATCACCATCGGGATCGGACATGGCCGCTTCCTGGTCGATGACGACGCGGACGATTCTGAATCGCTGGCGCCCCTGGCTGAAGTGTTGCACGAGCTCGACATCGCAGCGGTCGAATTTCAACGAAGCGCCAACAGCGCGACCATGGCGGCCTTCCTCGAGACGCTGTTTCGTGCGCAACGGGAGCATATCCGCGGTGATGATCTCGTCGGCACAATCGAGCACGCAACTCGGAAATGCATTCGGATCATTCTGCTCCGCTACGACGGACTGCGAATCGTCGAGGGCGAGCGGGCGTCGAAGGATCAAGATGCCGGCGAAGCCGGATTGTGGTCCGACCTGGTCCAGTCGCTGCTTTGCGGACCAACTCAACAGGCGGGATGGGAGCCGAGTCGCTTGGCTGCCCAACTCAATGCTCAGTTTGAACAAGCGCCGGACGACGTCATCGCCAGCGGGCGGGTTCACTTCGAGGAATTGACTCAAACGTTGGGCACAATGAGCGAGGGGACCCGGGCCGAGTCCGTCGGGCGCCTCGGCACGTTCCTCTCCGGGCTCAGTCCGAATCTGCGAACCGCATTGCTGACGATCAGTCCCGCGAATCCCAAGGCATCGCTCGACCTGTTTGGTCAACTCTCGGAGGTCCTTCCCGTCGCGGAGGTGCTCGGCGCGCTGGAGACGGCGGATCGATCCGAATCCAAACCGAGCCGGGAAATCCTGATGCTCTACACGAAGCTGGCGCGCCTTGCGGTGCCGGGTGGTGACGAGAACGCTCGGATCACGCAGACCTTGCAGCACTGGCAAGATGCCGGGACGGTGAGCGAAGATGTCAGCGAGTCGCTGCAGGCCGCGCTCAACGAGGTCCTTCATACGAAAGCTCAGAAGGACTTCAGTCCCGAAGCATACCAGGCGCAACTCGCCAAGCTCACAACAGACAGTGGATCAACGGCCTCTGCGACGCAAGACCTCGCATCCTTTCATCCCAATCACGTGCAGCCCCACGCCGTCCTGGTCGCGCTGCAACTCGCTCGGGGATTCACCGGCGGCCGAACTGATTGCGTCGGGGTCCTGGGATACCTCTCTGACATGACGCCAGATCTTCTCCAGCGCGGGCGGGCGGACCTCGTCCTGGAGTCCGTACGCGTGGCACAGCATCTGGTGACTTCTCTGGAGGCTTGTGAGAGTCGAAAGGCGGCGAAGGTGTACCTCGAAGGATTCCAAGGATCGGAACGAATCGATTCCATTCTCCGATGCGCCGTCGGCGGTGACCGCGTCAACCGTGACGCCCTGGCGCTCTTGCACCTTGGAGAAGCACCGGCGACGTGCCGGATGATCGCAGCGTTGACCTCGGCGGCGCCTGATTGTGCAATGGTACTGCTCAAAGAACTCGTCGACCCGGCAGACCGCCAACAGTGCTTCGAGGTCGCCCGCAATCTCGCCAATGCGGACTTCGAGTCGCTGCAGCGCTTGGTGCCGATGGTGCAGTCGCTTCCCGAGGATCTGAGTGCTCCCGTGCTGTGCGGCATGATGCATTTGCTGCTTGATCATCCTCGTGTCAAACACGCCGCTCGTGCGAGATGGCTGGCCGGCATCCTCTCCAAGATGGGTGGCGGGCCGGATGTCCGACGAGCGTTGAGACGCTGGCGCTTTTCGTTGACTCGGCTGCTTGGCGTCCTGGCCGACCGATCCGCGAAACATCGGGGGCCTTCGGATGCTTGACCTCATCGATCGGGCAATGTGTTCATTGCAAGCGGCGCTCTTTGGGCGGGAAGTGTATTCCCGCGAGCATCCGGCCGTCGGTGGGAACATGAAGGGTGCCCACGATCTTCTCACCAAGGCGTTCCATCAAATGGAGCAGGTGACGATTCTCGCCTTCGAGGATCGTGTCGTATTTCATAATGACAAGCTTCCCTCCAGTTCGACGCTGGCGGAAGGACTGTTTCGGCGACTGCACCAGCGTGGGGTCGAGGCCGTGTCCTTCCGTCGCGGCCTCACCTGCGACGAGATTCGAGCGATGCTCGACCAGTTAGAGGATGCAACCAAGGAGCCCGAGAAGATCAAGGGGAGCGCCCACATTCGATTCGGGTGGATTGGCAGCACCGAACCACGCGGCGAAGCCCAGCCCTTCAAGTTGGCGGGGAATCCGAGGCGTCAGGCAGGTGTGTTGCAGCACGTCTGGCGCGACATCCGAACGGGGAAGCCCGGGCAGGGCGAGCTGATGACCCTGGTGGCCGACATCTGCACCTCCGTGTCAATTTCACGAGGGATCACGCTTCCGCTGGCCTCGTTGAAGACGCACGACGAGTACACCTTCGTCCACACAATCAACGTGGCGCTGCTGAGCACTTCCTTGGCCGAGGAGGTCGGGATGCGCGGCGATGCCCTGCTTGATCTGACGGTGGCGGCCGTCCTCCACGACATCGGAAAGCGCATGATCCCCAAGAGCGTGCTCAATAAGGACGGCAAGCTAACGGACGATGAATGGAAGTTGGTTCGCCGCCATCCGGAAGACGGCGCCCGTCTGCTCTTCGGTGCCCCGGATATTCCGGCCGTTGCGCTAATCGTCGCGTTCGAGCATCACATGTATCCAGACGGCGGGTATCCCCGGGTCGCGGCCGGCTGGAAGATGCACCTGGCCAGCCGGATTGTTCAGGTTGCCGACGTTTTCGACGCCCTGCGCACCGACCGCCCTTATCGCAAGGGGATGTCACTCCAAAAGGCGCTTGAAATCTTGCAGAAAGACGCCGGAACCCGCTATGAACACGCGCTCCTCGACGCGTTCGCCCGCCGCGTGGCCGTCAATACGCAGCGCGAGCTCCCAGAGGCCGCCAGCGATATCACCCGAATTCGTTCGGCTTGACGCGGGAATCGCGCCGGGGGAATCGCCAAGCCGGACCTGACGAGTCCCTGCATGTCGGGACGAGGAAGGTCCGGATCGCCGGTGTCGGCAGGAGCATCGGTATCAGATGCCGGCCCGTCAGGATTCGTCACGAGGCGTGATCGATATGCCGTGCTCGATCTCATCGCTGGGATACACGATGACGAGCTGTCCTGGTTCGACGCCCCCCAGCACCTGCGCCATCAGGCCATTCTGCCAGCCGATCTCGACGGGCCGCAACACGGCCTGATCGTCGTCCGCAACGAAGAGCGCCCAGCCTCCCTCCTTGCGAAACAATGCGCTCGCCGGCGCCTGCACGATGTCGTCCGCCTCCCAGATCACCAACTTGGCCTCGACTCGGTAGCCGTCACCAAGAAATTCGCGGTCGCTCAGCGGAGTGATGAAATCGGCGATGACGTTGACGCGCTGCTCTTCGACGCCCAGCGCAGAGACCTTGGTGAACGCGGACGGCTCGACGAGACGCACGGTCGCCAGCAGCGGATCATCGCCGCCCCACCGGTCGATAATCACCTTGGCGCCGGGTGAAATCTTCACTGCGTCAGTTGACAGCACGTCAATGACGACTTCCAGATCGGTAGGATCGCCCAGCTCCATCAGCGGCGCGCCGGGCTCGACCACCGTCATGCTTTGTCGGAGCACTCGAAGAACGCATCCTGAGATTGGCGATCTGATCTCGAAATGTTCGCTCAGCTCGTCGCCCTTGACCTGGGGCATCGTGTGTAGCAGAGCGCTTCGCGATAACTCAAGCTCGAACTCGGCGATCTCCTCAGCAAACGCCGCAGCTCGGCGTTCTTCGCCAGCGGTCTTCTTGAGCATCGCCTTCTCATCAATCTCGTGGGGCGATGCGCCGCCGCGATCGAACGCAGCCTGCGCCCGCGCGTGCTCGGCCTCGGCGAAATCGTAAGCGGCCTTCGCCTGCTGAAGCTTCGCGTTCGCCCGGCTAATCGCAGCTTCGGCCGCCCGCACCCTCGCCTGGGCCTCGGCCCGAGCACGTGCGTCGAGCAAGTGCGGAGCGGTCGGCTCGATGATCGCTACGATCGTCAGATTGGCTTCCACGACATCGCCTGGATCCAACTCGATCCGCTGCAACCGTCCGACCAGCGGCGCTGACACCACATACCGCTCCTTGATTCGCGTCTTGCCATCTTCATCGACACTCACGCGCATCGGGCCTCGCGTGACCTGGGCCAGATCAACAGGCACCGGCTCGGGCAGAAACGCATAGACCAGCACCGCTATCACGGCGAGTGCGAACGCAGCAAGGATGATTCTCCGAAGGGCAACGCGCATGGCCGGGAAGTCAACTACTCATTGGTCTTTAGCACCGCAACGAGGTCGAGGCGATCAAGCATTCGTCTCACGACCAGGCCTGAAAAGAGAGCCGCGATCATAACGACCGTGGCCGCAAAGGCGTATGTTGAGCGATCGACCACGAGCGGAATGCGAAACAATTCCGTGTCATAGGCTGATGTGGTCAGGGCCGCCCAGCCGTAGCCCAGCAGCAGCCCTGCCGGAATGGAGATGAGCGTCAGCACCGCCAGCTCTCCCAGCTGGATCAGCGAAATCTCCACGCGCGTGAAGCCGATCACGCGCAGCGTCGCCAGCTCACGGCTGCGCTCCGAAAGCGATATGCGGGCGCTGTTGTACACCACGCCGAAGGCAATGATGACCGCGAAGATGACGTTGATGGTCTTCATCACCAACATGCTCTGGGCGATCGTGTTGCGAAAACTTTCCAGCGCCGCGGCCTTGGCGGTCACGCCGGCGACCAGAGGCAGGTCCTTCAATTCCCGGTACAGCGAATCCATCCGGTCCGGATCCGCGGAAATGAAGGCGCCGGTCACACGGTTGCCCTCGCGCATCAGCCGATTCACAGCTCGTATATCCATATACGCAGACATGCCTGAGAAGTCTTCAACCAGGCCGCTGACCGGCACCTCCCGGACCGGGCGCGTCTCCTGGAGCACCTCCACCGTGACCGTGTCGCCGGGGCCGACGGCGAGCAGCTCCCCCAGCTTCCTAGAGAGCACAAGTCCCCGGCGGGGTAGGGGGATGACATCCCCGTTCATATCAATCACGCGATACAACTCGCCTTGTGAATCCAACCCCATGATACCGACGCGGCGCGCGCGATGGGCCGAACGCACTCGGACGGATAGCGCGCGAAACGGCTCGCAATGCGTGACGCCCGGAAGATGCCGGATCTGCGACATCGCCGCGGAGGAAGCCGACTCGACAAGCGAGACACTCAGGTCATAACGTTGGACGCGCTGGAACTCGAAATCCATCGCGTAGTCAATTGCATCCTCCATATAGTTGCCAAGCACGAGAATGGATGTTGCCAGCGCGATTCCCGCGCAGGTGAGCAGTGATTTGACGGGTCGCCGTTCCAGGTAGCGCACGATCATGCGCATCGCGGGCGAAAGGAACCGCTGCAACCCGCCGCGCTCGAGGATCGTCGCCCGATACACCTCGGGTGCTTCCGGGCGCATGGCCTGTGCGGGCGGGAGCCGCATCGCTCGCCACACCGCGCCCAGCGTGCCAACCACGGCCGAGGCGGTGCTGACAACCAGCGCCATGACCACGATCCACATGTCGAGACCGTATTCAAAGACTGGAAACTGAAAGAACTGCGTATAGAGCTCGGTCAACATCGATCCCATCCATGCTCCCACCGTCGTGCCGAGCGCCACCGCAATCAACGTGATCGCGAGGATGAGCTTCATATAGTGCCAACCAATCTCGCGAGACGAATATCCAATCCCCTTGAGCGCTGCGATCTGCTCGCGCTGCATGTTGATCAGCCGAGAAATCACAACATTCAGAAGAAAAGCGGCGACGGCGAGGAATATCGTCGGCACCATCACCGCCGTGGCGCGCATCTCCTTGATCTCGTTCGTGACGAACTTGTGAGAGAGTTGATCATCACGAAGGTAGCTCCCCAGCCCGCCGTATGCTTCCGTCAGCTCATCGAGGCGGCGCAGGACCTGTGGCTCTGAAGCGTCGGACATGAGCGACAGCGACACATCGTTGAACGCGCCTTGCATGTCGAACGCAGCGGCCAGCTCGTCGTAGGCAATCCAAAACACGCCGAATCGGCGATTATCCGGCAGAAGATCGCCGGGGCGGATCTGATAGATGTATTCCGGCGACAGCACGACGCCGACGATCCTCAGCTCTTGGCGCCGGCCGTTGAGGACTGCGGTTACCGAGTCGCCGGGTCCAAGCCGGTGCGCATCGGCAAATGATTCACTGACTACCACCTCGCGCCCTGAGCCCGGCTCAATGAACCGGCCGCGCCGAAGATACAGTGCGTTCAATCCCCCGACGTGTTGATCGGGCAGTGAGATCAATCGTCCCTCGGCCGGTTCAGCCATGCCCTGCACGTCCAGGGTCACCTGCTGGACGATGCGGGTCTGCATCTGCGATACGCCGGGGATCTCGGCGATGCGCCGTGCCAGCGAGTTGGGCGCGCGCTTGAGGTGCGCAAAGACCTCCGCGAATCGATGGTGGTCGTAATAGGTATCCAGCGTCCGCTGAAGCGAATCGACCATGCTCAGCGCCATTACGAAGATGGCGATGCCGCACGCCATGACCAGACAGATGGCGAGCGCCTGCCCTTTCATGTGCAGGAGATCTCGCAGCATCTTGCGATTCAGTGCGCTCATTGATGCTCACCACACCAGGTCGCAAGCCGGAATCCTGCGGGTATTGTGGCGTACATCGGAGATCAATCCGCCGGACAGCATCAGGACCCGGTCGGCCATCTCGGCGATGATCGCGTTGTGGGTGATGACGGCGGTCGTTGTGCCAAGCTCCCGATTCGCCCGCTCGATCGCTTCGAGGACGACGATTCCGGTCTTCACATCGAGCGCGCCCGTCGGCTCATCACACAGCAGCACCTTCGGTCGCTTCGCAATCGCCCGCGCGATCGCGACCCGTTGCTGTTCGCCTCCCGAGAGCTGAGATGGGAAGTGGTCCTTGCGATCAGAGAGATCGACCATCTCAAGCGCTTCAGCGGGTCGCATCGGGTCGGTCGATATCTCGGTCACCAGCGCGATGTTCTCCATCGCCGTCAGGCTCGGAATCAGGTTGTAGAACTGAAACACGAACCCGACGTGCTCGCGACGGAATTGAGTCAATGCGCTGTCGTCGTCCTTGGTAAGATCATGGCCGAAGTAACGCACCTGACCTGCGGTCGGCACATCCAAGCCGCCGAGGATGTTAAGCAGCGTTGACTTTCCGCTGCCCGACGGACCGAGAAGAACGACGAACTCGCCTTCATAGAGATTGACATCGACACCGCGCAGCGCATGCACGTCCACGTCACCCACGTGATAGATCTTGGTGAGGCCGCGCGCCTCGAAGACAGCCGGAGGGTCGGCTGTAGCGGCGGCGGAATCTCCGGCAGGCTGATTCGATGAATGGCTGCTCATATGCTGCACGCATACCTTGGCCCAACAGCAGGAGCGGTGGCTGAGCAGCTGAAGCGTCCGTGACGAGCCGTGGCTGTAAGGAGAGCGCGCGCACCCACACCGCGTACCGACGCGCACAGCTCCTTCTGGATCGCGCTAGGCGGTATGGTGTGTGATTCGTTTCCGCAGCGGGAGGCGGGCTCGAAGCCCAAGTCTACCAGCGATTCCGGCCGCCACCTCGGGCGGGGCGCTCCGTCCGCGCTCTTGCCTCGTTGACCTTGATGGAGCGTCCGCCCACCTCCTTCCCATCGAGGGCCCCGATCGCCTCGCGCGCCGCCTGGTCGTTTCGCATCTCGACGAAGCCGAAGCCGCGTGGGCGACCGGTCTCCCGATCGGTGATGAGGGTCGCGTCGTGAACCTCGCCGAACTCGCTGAAAAGCTCGTTGAGCTGGGTCTCCGTCGTGTCGAACGAGAGGTTACCAACGTAAATCTTCACTTGCCTGTTTCCTGTGTCCCGAGTGTCCAATGCCTAACGGGATCCTCGGGTGGAATCTGCGTCGGGCGGCCGCCGATCCATCACCCAAATGGCCAGGTCCCGGCGGCGGAGAATTCAACGGGCAAGGGTAGCCGATTTGTGAGCCGCAGGCAAGCTGACGTCGAAGCGATTGATGGCAAGGAGGTTCGGTGCCTCTAGGGTAGGGGCGGCGTCGCAATGGACGACTCATGCGGTGTCCTGTGATCATCGGGACTTTCACAGACCCCGCATCAGGCTATGGTGGGCAGGACCATCGCGCATGGGCTCAAGCGCCCCCGCCCGGCGGAGCGGGGTTCCCGCGGATATTCAGCCGCGGCTACGAATCGAACAGTGCTCGCGAATGAGTCCTAAGCCGAATCAGTAGGTGTAGTGGCATCCGGATCGGCCGTAGGAGTGGAGGCGGTCCGGCGCACCTCGGTGATAGGCGTGGCGGCGATGGGGGTGGTGATGATACGAATAGGCGTACGGACGGTACTCGACGTGGCCGGCCACGGTCTCGGCCCCGATCAAGGCGCCGATGCCCGCCCCAACCGCAGTGGACTCGGCCGTGCCGCCGAGGGCCAGCCCGGCCACAGCCCCGATTCCAGCGCCCCAAAGAGCACCTGACGCGAGATCGTGGCACCCGGCCATCACGAGTATCGCGGCAACCAGAGCGGCAATCCGGGCGGTTCGAAGACGCAGGTGGACCCGAGAATCTCTCATTTCATTCCCCTTGGGGCTTCGGCGCAGTCGGCGGATGAGCAACGGATGCTCCTTTGACCGTACGAAGTCGGTGCAACTCGGTCAACGAACCTTTCTCAAATCGCGCCGCGCCCCTCCAATGCCGACGGCACAGGCCGAAAGTTCCCCGCCGGCCGCGCGTTATGCGGACGGTTGTGGCCGCGACCGTGCGGCGGGTGGCGGGTGGCTGGGGCTAAGCAAAGCGTGCCCCAGTCCTCCAACGCTGTGGCAACGAAGACTTAGCCACAGCCACCCTGCCGGGCGGGTTGGCCCCAGCGGCGGGTGGCTGGGGCTAAGCAAAGCGTGCCCCAGTCCTCCGACGCTGTGGCAACGAAGACTTAGCCACAGCCACCCTGCCGGGCAAGTTGGCCCCCGCCAGACATCAATCGGTTCACGCGGTGCGTCTTCGGTCGCCGGCGGGGCGCGGCTACACTGCCACGGTTTGACTGTTGCTGCACCATGTTCTTGACGAATCTGATCGCGTGCATGATGCTGACGGCCGTGGCGCCGTTGACTGATGTTCAGCGCGCTCGGCTGGCCACGGCGCACGATGGGGGCGATCACCGCGAACCCGCGTTCGAGGCGCTGCTGGACAATGTTCGACAATGGACGCCGGGCGTTGGTGATGCGCCGATTCGATTGCATCCCGACCTCGACGCGATGGTGGCTGAGCCTGAAGCCTATCGCGGCCAGCTCTACGAAATCGTCGGAAGGCTTCAGCAGCAGACTCGGATCGACCAAGTGAACGAGGGCGTGGTTGAATGGTTCATCCGAGACGAGCAAGGCCGGCCGATCCTCACCTATGTAGCTGGGGTCCAACCCGATCACGCCTTTCGTGACGGTGACCAGGTCCAGATCGTGGCTCGGTTTTACAAACGGGTCGATGCGGTAGCCCGCGACGGAAAGGTCCATCAGTATCCCGCCTTCGTCGGTGTGTTTTCGACGCGCGTCATCGCCGGCGACAAGCTTTGGCTAGGGCTATGGGCGGTGGCGGTCCCGGTGGTGGTGATGTTTGTGCTGTTTCTGCTGCTGCTGGTTTACGTGCGGCGAGGTCGGCCCGCTATGGGCGCGAGACGGAGCATCGTTCGGCCGGTTGTCGAGGCATTGGCGGAGGTGGACGACCCAGCGCCGTTGCCCGATGATCCTGCCCAGGCCCTGGCGGAACTGCGACGTCGAGCCGAGGCGACTGAGCGATGACCGGTACAACTATTCATGTCAGCCTCGCCGATGCCGCCTACGACGTGATGATCGAGCCCGGGCTGCTTCGGCGGCTGGGATCCATCGTCGCCCAGATCACTGGGCCGACCAAGGCCTTGGTTGGGGTGGATGAGCGTATCGCGTCGGGCCATGGCCTTGTCGCGCAACGGTCGCTGCATGAGGCCGGCTTTACGACGACGACCATACAACTGACGGCTCGCGAGTCGCACAAGACGCTGCCAACCGCTCAGCGCCTCTACGAAGCCATGCTGGGGGGTGGTTTGGATCGCTCAAGCCCGGTTGTGGCGCTCGGCGGAGGGATCATCGGTGACATCGTCGGGTTCGCGGCCGCGACCTACCTGCGAGGCGTGCCGTTGATCCAGGTCCCCACCACCTTGTTAGCGATGGTCGATGCGGCGATCGGCGGCAAGACCGCGGTCAACTTCACCCTCCCCGATGGCGGACTCGGCAAGAACATCGTCGGCTCATACTGGCAACCCAAGGCCGTCGTCATCGATCCAAAGTTGCTGGGCACGCTCGATCCGAGGGACTTCCGATGCGGCCTCGCGGAATGCGTGAAGTATGCACTCATTGCCGACGCCTCGCTGCTGGACTTCCTCGCGGGTC
Source organism: Planctomycetota bacterium (assembly GCA_022566535.1). Classification (GTDB taxonomy): domain Bacteria; phylum Planctomycetota; class Phycisphaerae; order Phycisphaerales; family SM1A02; genus JADFFQ01. The sequence continues at coordinate 1,830 of JADFIR010000033.1, read as the reverse complement.
ATGCCGAGGCGATCCAACGGCTCGAGATGGACGCACTGCTGGTGCTAATCGAGCGCTGTGTGCGGATCAAGGCGGCGATCGTCGAGCAAGACGAGCGGGAGGCCGGACCCCGGGCGGTGCTCAATCTCGGGCACACCTTCGCCCACGCGATTGAGGCACAGCAGGATCTGGACGTGCACCATGGCGAGGCGGTCTCCATCGGGTTGGTCGCGGCCGCTGATTGCGCTCTGAGCACCGGCCGGATCGACGCACCGCAGCAGCAACGCATCGCGAAGGCGCTCCAGCGGTTCGGCCTGCCCTTGCGTTTGCCGAGGCCGGTGGACGCCGACCAACTGATGCGCGCGATGCGGTACGACAAGAAGGCCCTGCGCGGCCGAATGCGCCTGGTCCTGCCTGTTGGGCTGGGCGCCGTCGAGATCACCGACAACGTTGCCGCGGATGTGGTGCAGTCCGCCTGGGCCCACGTCGGCGCGGCGGTTGTTGGCAGCCGATGAGCGACCTACCCAGAGCGATTCCATGAATCAGCTGACCGCGCAAACCCAGGCCGGTGTCCCGATGGTATCGGGATCATCGGCGACTTCGCCCTCGTGGAGGCGAGCGCTGGTTGTCTGCTCGATGGCGGCACTGCTGTGGTCGATCGCGGCGCGAGTGCTCGGCCCCAGCGACGTGTGGGATCAGACCCAGCCCAAAACCGTCAGCTACACCACCGACATCATTGTAAATGGCGGCCACCACTGGATCCTTCCTATGGAGTGCGCCGAGTACCCGGCCACCAAGCCGCCGCTGTACAACTGGCTCGCGGTGCCCATGGTAAAGGTGCTTGGTTTCTCCAGTGACCTAGCCCACAAGTTCCCGAGCGTCATCGCCCTGTGCCTGTGCTGGCTCGCCGTGGTGCGGCTGGGGCGCCGCCTCGATGCAGCCGGCGTCGAAGGTCAGACCTAAGTAGTTGTTGGTGCCGAAGAGGATCACATCGCGCCCGTCGATGACCGCCTGGGTGGCCGATTTGACGCTATCCATGCGGATATGGAAGGGATTCAGGCCGCCGCCGAGCAGGCGATCGCGGGTCTCGATGAGGGCGGCGAATTTATCGAACAGGTCGCCGGCGTTATTCTCGGTATTCAACAGGAGCCGCTTTCCGCCCGCGCCCCGATCATCTTGCGGACGGTGTCGGCGAGGTCGCCCACCGTGCGCACATCGGCCAGCAGGTTGATCGGGATGGAAATATCATAGGCGTCCTCGATGGTCATGAGCAGATCGAGGATCGCCACCGAATCGATGTTGAGATCGGCGTTGATATCGGTCGCCTCGGTCAGATCGATGTGGTTCTGGTTGAGCGGCTCGAGGAGACTGTAGATTTCCGCGATCACCGTTCCCGAACCGCTTGGCGCGCCGTTAGTCCGTGCTTGCGTCATCACCCCGACCCGTTACCGCCATCCTCCGCCCGCCGAGGTTGTAGCAAGTTCACCCCGCCGACGCCAACTCGCAAATCATCTGCGAATCATACCCGAGATCGCACGCCCGCTAATGCCCTCCCTCGGCGCGGTACCACTCGACGGTGGCGGCGAAGCCCTGCATCACCCCCACCGGGTCCTTCAGCGGATCCCAGCGCGAGACCTGCACCACCAGCGGCGTCTCCCATTTGGGCGGCCGGCCGAGGCGAAGCACGTCCGCACGGCGGTCCACGCGCCCAGGCGAGCCGTCTTCACGAACGAACAGAATGTCCAATGATAGATAAGTGTTCTTCATCCACATCGAGCGCATGTCGGGCGACGAGTAAGCGAAGAGCATGCCGGTGAACTCGGGCAAATGGCGCACGTGCATTAAGCCGCG